>CAZSIQ010000013.1:0-65158 GCA_964606915.1 uncultured Woeseiaceae bacterium
ACGTAAGAGGCTATCCTCAATGGACTTTTCGGCCGAGGTAGTTTACATAACCGATACTGCTTGAATAACCCTCGGGGAGAGACATGCGCCATATCATGGTTCTTAATTCCAAAGGCGGCTGCGGCAAGTCCACGCTCGCCACTAACATTGCGGCCTCCTTCGCCAAAGACGGTGCATCCGTCGTACTCGCGGACTACGATCCGCAGCGTTCAAGCCTCGACTGGCTCGATCGTCGTCCCGCCGACCGACCGGCGATTACCGGTATCGCGGGTTTCGACGAAGGTCTCCGTCATGCTCCGCGTGGCGCAGACGTCATGGTCATTGATGCGCCGGCGCGCTCTCATGGAAAGGAACTGGCTAACCTGGTCAAGCATGCCGACACGATTATCGTTCCGGTCATGCCGTCAACGATCGATACTCAGGCAACGGCCCGGTTTATCAACGAGCTCAAGGAGCAAAGCAAGGTTGCCAACAAGCAGGTCAAGATCGGCTCTGTGGCCAACCGGGTTCGCGACAACACCATTGCGTTTGACGACCTCGATGCCTACCTGCTGAAAGCCGGTATCCCCTACGTCGCACAGTTGCGCGAAGCACAGAACTACGTCCGCGCCTACTCCCGTGGTCTTGGTATCCATGAACTGCCGGAATACCTGGCATGGCCGGACTGGGACGAATGGGAGCCGTTTGACGCATGGCTGCGCAGCAAGCGGAGCATGCCCTAGCGCGGTTGATTCGACAGGGCAGGCGCTGACCTGCCCTGATCAACCCTAGCCCAGCGGCCACCATCCCGAGTCGAGGTCTTTCTCGCAGCGCTTGAGCTGCGCGCCCCATTCGCGCGCGCGGTAGTCGACGCGTTTCGCGACGTCCTTGAGCCAGCCCTTGCGTTTGTAGGTGCCGCGTTTCCAGCCCCCGGCACCCTCGTGGTACGCGAGGTACTGGTTGTACGGGTCCCACTTGGAAATGCCGACCGACTTCTGCGAGTTGTTGGTGTACCAGCCGACGAAATCGATGGCGTCTGCAAAGTCGTCGCGCTGGGCAAAGCGGCGACCGGTGTCTTTCTGGTAGGTCTTCCACGTGCTGTCGAGCGCCTGCGCGTAGCCGTAGGCGTCCGATGGCCGTTTCCAGGGAATAACACCCAGGAGTTTCGTTCGCGGCGGCCTCGCGTTGAACTTGAAGGTCGACTCCTGCTTGATGATCGACATCTGAACGTGGATCGGTGTGCCCCAGCGCTTCTCCGATTTCCGCGCCGCTTTGTACCAGCTGCTTCGTTCCTCGAAGATTGCGCAGATATTTTCCACGTTCTCCGGCGGTTGCGTCGCACAGCCGGCGAGCAGGAACACAAACGCTATACAGGCTATTCGCATCATCCTTCCCTGAGACTCGCTTCAATGCCGTGGGTTGCATCGGCGTACTGCGGCTTGAATCCGAGCTGTTCCCGGGCTTTCGACGTATCGATGCGCCGTGATTCGCGCAGGAAGGACAGGCGTCGCGGCGAGAAGCTCTGTTCCGCCTGTTGGCGGCTGATCTCGGGGACAGGCGGCAGCCCGAACTGTCGAGCAACCTCCTGGACGAACCAGGTCGATGATCGCTGGTCGCCGTCACCGAGATTGTAAATGCCGGCAGGGTGCCGTGAATCGGCCGCCAGCAGGCACGCCGCGGCCAGGTCGTCGACGTGTATGCGATTACCCGGACTGGCCTCCGATGCCGCGATGATCGGTTCCGCGGTGCGTATCCTGTCGAGCATCAGCCGGCCCGGTCCGTAGATGCCGGGAACACGCAGGATGACCAGGGAGATGCCGTGTTCCTCGCACCAGTCGCCGAGCAGGGTTTCGGCCGCAACGCGCCGCCTGGCGCGTTCCGACTCCGGGTTCACCGGGTCTGATTCATAAACGGTCTCGCCCGCGCGATCGCCGTATACACCTGTCGTGCTCAGGTAGACAAAACGTGACGGCGGCCGGTCGAGGCTGGCGATAAACACCGCGAGTCGCTCATCACCCTGCTCGCCACCCGGCGGTACCGTGTAGATCAGCGTGTCGTCGCCAGGAACCGCGTCCGTGCTGCCATCGAGGTCCACGACGGTGATGCGCCCGGCGTCGATGCCGTCGGGAACCGACCGGCTGATACCACGAATGCCCGCGTCTTCTCGCAGCAGCCGGGCACCCGTGTAGCCGGTGCCGACAACGGTGGTCATGACTTGTCCGGTTCCAGGTGCGGGATGGCCGGCAGTGGTTCGGCAGAGACCAGGCCGAGGCCGTCGCGGAATGCTTCGGCCGCTGCGTCCGACTCGCCGAGCTGGTTCAGCAGCTTGCCGTAAACCTGGTAGGCCTCCGGGCTGGGCCTGAGCGTAATCACGCTCTCCAGGTAACTTCGCGCCTTGCCCCAGAGTTCGTTTCGCAGGCAAAGACGAGCCGCCGCCAGCAACAGGTCCGGGTCTTCCGGGTGCTGTGCGAGCCAGCCTTCCGCCCTGGCCAGCTGCTTTGTCGGGTCGCTGCCCTCGACCTTGCCAAACAGGCGGACCAGGAAGCCCCGCCATTCCTTGCCAATCGCTTTGCCGAGCTCGGCCTCCGCCTTGTCGTGCTGCCCGGTGCGGATCAGGGACTCGAAATAGTCCTCGAGGATGATTGGGTTCGCCAGCAGCTTGCGCGGCACGGCGGTGTACGCCTTGTTCAATTCCTCGGCATCAACAGCGCCGCGCAACGCCTCGCAGTGCACTCTCATCGTCCACATCTCGAGCGTGGCGGTATCGATGCGGCCGTGCTTCTGGATTCGGGGCAGCGCGTCGGCGAGGTTGGTCCAGTCCGCCAGGTTGAAATACACCTTGCCAAGCAGGACCAGCGCGTAGCCGTGATTGTGCGAATTCTCGTCGAGCTTCCTCAGGGTGGCTACGGCCTCTTCGTACTGCTCGCTGTCGATCTGCAACTCAGCCTGTGTGAGCAACACGGCGTTGCCGGCACCCGGGATATCCTCGTAGGCCAGTTTCAGCCATTCGTCCCGGCGTGTGTTGTTGCCCTGCAGATGCGCGGCGCGAGCCGCCTGCAGGTAGTTGAACAGCGGGGCATCGCTGGTGGTTGCTGCGCGACCCAGGAGCTTCTCGCCCTTGGCAAAATTGCCTTCTGCAACCTCGATCATGCCCCGCATCAGCTTGTCGCCTGCGCGTGCGGCGCGGAAGCGACCAGCGGCTTCACCGACCAGTCGCGGAGCGATCAGGAGTTTGCGAATCGCCCAGATGCCAAACATCAGCACCAACAGCAAAGCGACGAGCATGACGACAGACATCTCGATGCGATAGCCGCGAAAATCGATATAGACGTAGCCCAGGTCCTCAAGCAGGAATTCCGCGGCAAACACCGCGAGGATCGCGGCGAGGATGACATAGAGCCCGAACTTCACTCGGCGTTGCCTTCCAGCACTCGATACTGGCGCAAGAGGTTCAGCGAACCGGAGATATCGGGCCGTGCCTGCATCGCCGGATTAATGCGCATCTCGGCGATCGTCTCGCGAGCGCTCTGTACCGGGATCTCGCTGATATCGAAGTAGCTTTGCAGCAGGTTGTCTGCGTCGTCGAGGCTCTGGTCGAAAATCTCGCGTTCGCCCTTCAACAGGGCAAGACGTGCTGACTGCAGCTGCAGGGACAAGTTCGCTCGCAGCAGGGTTTCTGCCTCTGGTGTCAGCAGCGGTGCGCCGACGTCTTCCGGCGGTGTGATCTTGACGAGACCGGACATGGTTTCCTTGACGGCCGACCAGGCTCGCGCTGCTCCGCCTTCCTGTTCGTCCGTGGTCTCCACGTCCTCGGGCATCGGCGCTTCACCGATACGTTGAACCGGTAGCGTATCGACGACGCGCGACAGGCTTGCCAGTGTCATCGTGAGCCCGGTGATGTCGACGGTATTGACGGCCTCAAGTCGTGCGATTTCGTCGGAGATCGCGGCGCGCACTTCGGTGTAGGCCGGGTTGGACAGGTCGGCCATTCGCTGGTCCGCCTGCTGCAAGGCAGCGGACGCCAGTGCCGGATTGTCGGCAAGCTGCAGCTGGGCGTTGGCGATCTGCAGGAAGTATTCCGCTTCAGCCAGCAGCCAGTTGTCCCGGGTGCCGGCCGACACGCCCTGCAGCGACGCAAGTCCGCGCTCAAGTGCCGAGGTTCGCGTTGGCAGGTTGCCGAGCAGTGCCGTTGGATCAATCAGTCGCTCGCTGACCCCTTCGATAGCCTGTTCCAGGGCGTCGTTTTCGGCTGCAAGTTCGGCGACGCGGGCGTCCAGGGCCGTGATGGTCTCGCGACTGGAGTCCAGTCGAGCTTCAAGCCGGGCAACCGCCGCGTCACTCTCTGATGTGGTGTCACCGGATTGCAGGTCATTCCAGAGCAGCCATCCGACCGCAGGCAGCGCGAGGACGGACAGGGTGATTGCAATGAAATTCCAGGCGACCCCTCGCGACGACGCTTTCTCCTCCGAGTCAGGCGTACCGTCGTCCTCCAGGAGCTCGGGTTCTTCAAAGGTCGCGTCCGGGTCTTTTTCGTTCATGCCATAGCTCTCAGGGTTGCGGAACGATGACGCCGTCGACGGCATCAACCAGGTCGTCCGCTGCTGTGCCTTGTGACAAGGCCACGAACACACCGGGTAATCGCTCTTCCGCTTCTTTTAACACACGTTCTGCGGGCGTCACCAGCGGCGTCCGCGCCGCCAGGGCAGCCCCATCCTCGCCGGTCATCGCCAGGAAATTGTCCAGGGTCTCGACGCTCATGATCGTCCAGGCGTCGATACCTCCCGACTTCCAGCGCGACAGGACGTCGTCCAGCAGCGCCTGCGGGTGTTCAGGACGGCGGCGTGTGTAGACAGACAGGTAATCCACCCGCGCACCACGATGGGCCAGGGTCTGGCCGAGCAGCTCGCGACCGCTCTCGCCGCGGACGATGCGGATCGTCTTGCCGTCAATGTCGCCAAGCGCTGGTGTCATCAGCAGGTGTTCGGAGTTGTAGCCGCCCTCGGGAATGATGTCGACGCGGTGGCCCAGCTCACGAAGAGTGCCGGCCGTTCCGGGACCAATACTGCCGACGAGTCCCTGTGCGTATTCGACGCCGTAACGGGCAGCGTTCGGGCTGACAAACAGCGTGATGTCCGCGTCCGGCAGGTTTGCCAGCTGTTCGCGAACCGACGTGTCGTCGAGGCCGGCGATCTCCAGCGCCGGCAGACACACGGCTTCACCACCTGCCGCTTCGATAGCAGTGACCAGTTCCTCGCTTTGTGCGACGGGTCGCGTGATGAGCACGCCACGGCCGGCGAGCTCAGCCATCGGCGGACAGCGCGAGAATATCCATCGCGCCGTCTTGTATCAGTCGGTCCGCGAGTTTCAGTCCCAGTGCTTCGGGTTCGTCTGCGCTTCCCTCGAGGGTCTGCTTCAGGCTTTTGTCACCGTCCGGTGATGCCACCAGTGCCGTCAGTGACAACGAGCTTCCGGACAGCGTCGCGTAGCTGGCCACCGGTGACTGGCAGTTGGCCTGCAGGCGAAACGCGATGGCGCGCTCCGCGGTCGTCGTCGCCGCCGAGTCGTCATCGTTGAGTTTATCGAGAACCGCTTTCAGGTCGTCACGTGAATCAAGGCACTCAACGCCCACAACACCCTGACCCGCGGCCGGCAGCATCTCGTTCGGCGCGAAGACCTGGCTGATGTGATGATCGAGTTCAAGGCGTTCCAGACCGGCGGCGGCAAGGATGATCGCGTCGTAGTCCCCGGCTTCGAGCTTCGCAAGTCGCGTGTTGACGTTGCCGCGAAGCGGTTCGATAACGAGGTCAGGACGAATCATTCGCAGCTGTGCCTGGCGGCGCAGGCTGGAACTGCCGACTTTTGCGCCCTGCTTGAGCGACTCAATCGTCGTGCCTTGCGGAGCCACGAGCGCGTCGGCGTGGTTCGCTCTCGGCAGCACGCAGGCCAGGCAGAAACCCTCCGGCATGTCGGCCGGCACGTCCTTCATGGAGTGCACGGCGATATCAGCGCGACCTTCCTGCATCGCGACTTCGAGTTCCTTGATGAACAGGCCCTTGCCGCCGATCTTCTGCAGGCTGCGATCCAGCACCTCGTCGCCCTTCGTACTCATGGGCACAAGTTCGACGGTGTCAACGTCATCGAGTGACTGCAGGCGTTCCGCAACGTGCTCTGCCTGCCACAGGGCCAGCGCGCTCTTGCGCGTGGCAATTCGTATCTTCAAACCCCTGGCTCTCCCTTCAGCCTTCGTCGTACGTCCGCAAGGTGGCGACGACTCACGACCAGCGCATTGTCACCGGATCGATCCCGCAAAACCACCACATTCTTGCCGTCGGGCTGCTTCTCGAGGCCGGCAATTTGTTCGACAGCAACGATGGCGTTGCGATGCACGCGAACGAAGCGATCGCTGAACTCGGCCTCAAGCGACTTCAGTGACTCATCGATCAGGTCGGTGCCCCCCGAGTGCAGCACGCTGACGTATTTCTGGTCGGCTGTGAAACACTGGATGTCGTCCAGCGGAATCAGTTTCAGCTCGCCGTGCGAACGCGCGCAGATCGATTGCCTTGGTGCGTCGTCCCGCATGGCGTCGAGCGTCGGCGTCGAGACGCGGGCGGCCTGTTGCAGGGCCGTCTGCAGGCGCGAACGGCGCACCGGTTTAAGGACATAGCCAACGGCGCGAGCGTCGAAGGCGTCGATGGCGTACTCATCGTAGGCGGTCGCAAACACGATGGCCGGTGGCGATTCCAGTTCGTTGATGTGTCGGGCCGCTTCAAGACCGTCCATACCCGGCATGCGGATATCCAGCAGGACAATATCGGCGACCGTCGCCTGTTCGATCGCATCGTGTCCGTTCGCGGCTTCGCCGACGACGTCGTAACCATCCGTGTCGGCCAGCAGCTGCCGCAGCCGTTCGCGTGCCGGTTGTTCATCATCGACGATGAGCACGCGCAGGCTCATTCGACCTCCATCGGGAACCTGAGCGTCACCGTGTAGCAATCATCGGCCGCGTCAACGCTGACCGTCGCACGGCCTTCATAGGCAATATCGTAGCGCTGGCGAATGTTGGACAGCGCCATCTTGTTGCCCGAATCCTTGCCGGGGCGGCCTTTTGCCACCGGGTTACTGATGACGATCTCAAGGAACTTGCCATCCTCTTTGCCAGAGACCAGCACTTCGCCGCCCTCCGGCAGCTGCTCGATACCGTGATAGATCGCGTTTTCGAGCAGGGGCTGGATGGTCAGGCTCGGGATCATGGCGCGCATCGGCAACTCGCCGAGCTCCCAGCGAACATGCAGGCGCTCACCCAGTCGCAGTTTCTCGATACGCTGGTAGATCGCGGCAATCTCGAATTCCTGTTTCAGCGACGTGCGGTCTCGCGCCGCACCGAGGTTCGCACGCAGCAGGTCGGAGAGATCCTCGACCGCTTCCTCGGCGCGTGACGGATCGGTTCGCGTCAGTGACGCGATGGTGTTCATGCTGTTGAACAGGAAGTGCGGCCGTATCAGTGCCTGCAACGCACTGATGCGCGACTGCGCTTCCAGCACAATGCTGCGCCGCCATTCGCTGGCGACGTAGAGGTAACGCATCGCCAGCGCGATGACGATGGTGCTGATCGCAAATGTGCGCAGAAGGAAGCTGGCCTGCGACTCTTCGATGATGACGCCGCTGCCAAATTTCACCGTGATGTTGTACGCCAAAGCGGCGAGAACAATGCACACGACCTCCAGCAGGACAAAGCTGCTGACGAAGGCGCGGGTAGGGCCCAGCGATTCGAGTTTCTCACGCAGCAGGCACATCACGCTGCTGGACAGCAGTGCAAGCCACAAAAGGAACAACGAGGTCTTCGACAGGCCGAGCAGGAAGTTGCTGTCGGCATCCTGCGCGGCGAGCGTCAGGACAATCGCGACGAGTTCGGCGATCAGCAGTACGACAAACAGCGTACTCGCAGAACAGAAGTCCGGCAGGTAAGCCTGTCGGTTGTCGTCGGTGGGTTTAACGGGCAAGCAAACCGCTCCTCGCTAGTGCAGCGCGAATTGTAACGCCTGCCGAGGAGCGATTGCCCGCCTCAGGCGCTGCAGTTTTCCTCGATCCGTTGCTGTACGACCTGGCGTGCTTCCTCAATTTCTTCAGGTTTGAGGTAAACACGTTCCCCCTGCTCATCCATGCGAAACAGTCGTCTTCCGTTGTCGTACGTGCCCAGACGTTGGCGATACTCCTCGCAGAGTCGCTCGCGCTCTTTCTCTTCAGCCTTTGCGGCCTGCGCATCCTCCTTCGCGCTCTGACGGTTCGCACGACGCTCGCGCCAGTCCGGACCACCCTGGTCGGCCTGGGATGCTTGCGTTGGGCGAGCGGCTGCTACGGTCACGCGTTCCTCGGAGGGAGCGCCGGTCGGGCGATCAACATAGTGCACGGTGCCGTTTTCGTCCGTGTACCGGTAGATATCGTTAGCCAGCACAGTGGAGGTCGCGAGAATCGCGTAGGCAGTGGCAAAGATGAAAACGTTGAATCTGGTCATGATGGTCTACGTCCGTGTAGCTCCTCAGCCCGAGTAATCGTATCTAACCACGGGCTATGGTTAAACGCGAGCCGCCATGTCACGGCTCTGTTTGTGACCTGTATCACGGTTTCCGGGCATAAAAAACGGGCCTTGCGGCCCGCTAATGTGTTGTCCCCGTTGATTTTTATCGTTTTGCCGGGGAGTGCCCGGGGGAGAATATCCCTCTCCCCCGGGCCTTTCAGGCTTATTCTGCCTTGGTGAATTCCGGGTAGGCCTCGAGGCCACACTCGGAGAGATCCACACCTTCGTACTCTTCTTCTTCAGAGACGCGCAGGCCGAGAATTGCCTTGATCGCGAACCAGGCGATGAAGCTGGTGATAAACACCCAGGCGAAGATCGCCGCGATGCCGAGCAGCTGTGCACCGATGGTTGCGTCACCGTTGGTGAAGGTGACAGCGATCAGGCCCCAGATGCCAACGACACCGTGAACAGAGATCGCGCCAACCGGGTCATCGATCTTCATCTTGTCGAGGAAGACGATGGAACCGACGACCAGCAGGCCACCGACCATGCCGATCAGGGTTGCCTGCAGCGGTGCCGGCGTCAGCGGCTCCGCCGTGATCGCAACCAGACCGGCCAGGGCACCGTTCAGGGCCATCGTCAGGTCTGCCTTGCCGAACCACAGGCGGGACAGCAGCAGTGCGGCGACGAGGCCACCGGCAGCAGCCATGTTCGTGTTAACGAAGATCAGGGCAACCGCGTTCGCTTCTCCGACGTTGGAGATGATCAGCTCTGAGCCGCCGTTGAAGCCGAACCAACCGAGCCAGAGAATCAGCGTGCCCAGTGCAGCCAGCGGCAGGTTGCAACCCGGGATGGCGTTGATCTGGCCTTCCGGACCGTACTTGCCTTTACGCGCGCCCAGCAGGAGCACACCAGCGAGTGCAGCAGCAGCGCCGGTCATGTGGACAACACCGGAACCTGCGAAGTCGAGGAAGCCGGCCTGGTCGAGCCAGCCGCCGCCCCATTTCCAGAAGCCCTGCATCGGGTAGATGAAGCCGGTCAGCACGACAGCAAAGGCGAAGAACGACCACAGCTTCATGCGCTCAGCAACGGCGCCGGAGACGATGGACATCGCGGTCGCGACGAACACAACCTGGAAGAAAAAGTCCGACAGGCCGGAGTAGTAGACGTCGCCGCCACTGGCGAGCACATCTTCAACCGAGTTGTCCGACGAACCGAGAATGCCACCGCCGAGCTGGAAGTAGGCATTGGCTGCGTCGCCCGGGTACATGATCGTGTAGCCACAGAGCATGTACATGATGCAGGCGATGGAGTAGAGACCGACGTTCTTGGTCAGGATTTCGGCCGTGTTCTTGGCCCGGACAAGGCCGGACTCCAGCATGGTGAAGCCTGCGGCCATCCACATGACGAGGGCGCCACAGACAAGAAAGTAAAACGTATCGAGCGCGTAGGACAGTTCAGTGACCTGCGCAGCTACCTGGGTGATATCTTCCACGAGAAGATCCTCCGCTTATAAGAATGAGTTATACGGCTTCGGCACCGGTTTCACCGGTGCGAATGCGAATGGCCTGCTCGAGGTCGGAAACAAAGATCTTTCCGTCACCGATCTTGCCGGTACGTGCCGTGTTGGCGATGGCTTCAACCACCTGTTCGGCGATGGCATCGTCGACGGCGAGTTCGATCTTCGCTTTCGGCAGGAAGTCGACGACGTATTCCGCGCCGCGGTACAGCTCCGTGTGGCCGCGCTGGCGACCGAAGCCTTTGACTTCCGTTACGGTGATGCCCTGGATACCGATGTCGGCCACCGCCTGGCGGACGTCATCCAGTTTGAAGGGCTTGATGATCGCAGTGATCATTTTCATGGGACTTCCCCTTTTGTAGTGCAGGAGGGGCGGCCATAAAGCCGCCCCGTTTTCGTTGTTTTAGTTCAGGTCGAAAGACTTGCCGATCGTGAAGATCAGGGACTCTTCTTCGTCACCGACGAGGTCGTCATTGGCGAAGATCAGCGCGACACCGAAATCGATCTCGGAGATCGTCGTGCCGTAGCCCAGCTCGAGGTAGTCACCGTCTGCGTCCTGCGAGAACGTGCCGAAGGTGCCGTACAGGCCACTGTCATCAGCCAGCGTAATGGCTGCGAAGGTGTAGTCCTGGGTCGGGCCGTCGAAGTTCTCGTATTCACCGATGGCGATGTCGACACTCAGGATGCCGTACGAGGCGCCCAGGTTGATTTCCTGGTAGGTGTCATCGAAGTCGCCGGTGTAGTAGTAGCCGGTGAAGCCGATGCTGTAACCGAAGTCGTCAACTTCGCCGCCGTAGCCGAAGTACAGGTCGGTTTCCAGCCCGTCACCAACGTCAGCGGCCCAGGTGCCGGCATAGAAACCGCCGGACTCATAGTCGATACCGCCGCTGGCAGAAGAGTTCTTCTGCAGGATGCCGCGGAAGTGGTACTCACTGGCGTAGCCGACATTGGCCGACCATTGAGCGTTGGCTACTGCACTAAGCAGCAGAGCGGAAAGGATTACCCCAGATTTAAGTATCGTTTTCATTGTGAATGCTCCATTTAAAAGACTCGGCTGCTTTAGCCGCACTTCGCGCCGTATAGAGCAGGGATCGTGCCAATTCGAAAAAACCCATATAAACCATTGGGTTGCAGTGGTAACAAAATCGTGACTGTTCGTGGCTGGTGCGCCCGCAGGCGGCCTCTGCACCAAATGGGTGCGAAGTCTGTTGCAAAAACCCGGCTGTTTCGGGCAAAACGCCACTGGCGCGGGCGCGACCAGTCAGGTATCAACACGGCATGAACACTGACAGCATTGAAAGTCTCGCCAGGAAGCTGGCTGATGCCCTGCCCGAAGGACTCCGGACGGCCAGGGATGAAATAGAAACGTCGTTCAACGCCGTGTTGAAGTCCGGTATCGGCAAGCTGGATCTCGTGACACGTGAAGAGTTCGAGGTGCAGGAAGCCGTGCTCGCAAGGACCCGCGAGAAGCTCGAGGAACTGGAAAAGCGCCTGGCGGATTACGAAGCCGAAGCACAGCGCTAGACCAATACGCCAGGGAGGGCGTATGCAGCAGATCGTTTACGGGTGAGCGTCGCCACCCTGCATTCCCGTGCGTCGCTGGGTACCGGCGCACCACCGGTGACGATCGAAGTCTTCCTGTCCGGCGGGTTGCCGACGTTTTCCATCGTCGGCATGGCGCAGACGGCCGTTCGCGAGAGCAAGGATCGCGTGCGCGGCGCCATCATTAACGCCGGTTTCACGTTTCCCCAGCAGCGCATCACCGTCAGCCTGGCGCCCGCCGACATGCGAAAGGACGGCGGCCGTTTCGATCTCGCCATCGCGCTCGGCATCCTAGCCGCCAGCCGACAGATTCCCGAAGAGCGTCTCGACAACATCGAGGTCTACGGTGAACTGGCCCTCGACGGCAGCTTGCGGACCGTGGCCGGCATCCTGCCCGCCATCGTCGCAGCCGATGAAGCCAGTCGACCGGCGGTGATTCCCGCGGCCAACGCGGAAGAGGCATCGCTGGTATCGGCGTCGACCCGGGTCGCCACACACCTGCTGGAGGTCTGTAGCTGGCTTCGTGGCAGCGACGAACTGCCGATTTCACCGACGCAGCCGACGGACACGACGGCGGGCACCTACCCGGATCTCGCCGACGTACGCGGCCAGTTCGCAGCGAGGCGGGCGCTGAAGATTGCGGCGGCCGGCGGCCACAACCTGCTGTTCATTGGACCGCCCGGTACCGGCAAGACCATGCTGGCAAGGCGCCTGCCGTCGTTGCTACCGCCGATGAGCCGCCAAAGTGCGATTGAGTCTGCAGCGGTTCGATCCGTTGCGGGCGATGATGTGGCGCCGGACAATTTCAGGCGCAGGCCGTTCCGCGCGCCACACCACAGCGCGTCTGCAGTCGCGCTGGTCGGCGGCGGGATCAGTCCGTGTCCCGGCGAGATTTCACGGGCCCACAACGGCGTGTTGTTCCTCGACGAATTGCCGGAGTATCAGCGTGATGTGCTGGAGGCCTTGCGCGAGCCGCTTGAGAGCGGACTCGTCTCGCTGGCACGAGCCAATTACCGCGTCACGTTTCCGGCGCGCTTCCAGCTGGTTGCGGCAATGAATCCCTGTTTTTCAAGACCTACAACAAAAACTGTCACTACAACGACGGTCTAAGTAGCTCGGAGGTGATGGAGGGTTAAGAGTTCCGGTGACCCAAAAGGGCAAGATCATTTGCCAGCAGAGGGTGTATGAGCGGTTGGCCATAACGTTCGCGATCTGAATCTGATTAAAGGTCTGCGTCGCTAATCGTTATCGACTAACACTTGTAACTGCCAAAACCACTTCGGGCCTTTTCGGAGGGCAGCAAAATTGAGCTGTTGAAGCCCTATCTAGGAAAAAATAAATCGCAACAACTCACAAGATATCGGCGCCACCAACTGCTGTTGCTTTCTGGCGATGATGCACCTCTAGTCCGGGGAGTGACTCTTCTCTACCAATAGAACCAATTCAGATGGTCTAACTCCAAGCGCGGAGGCCACCAGGAACAGAGTCTTCAATGTGGGCTGTCGTTTTCCTCGCTCAAGAAGCGAGATGTAGGTTCGATCAAGCCCGGTGTTGAGGGAGAGTTCTTGCTGTGACATGCCCGATTCCTTTCTGCTTCTAGAAAGCACAATTCCGAAATCCTTCGCGACCGAGCTACGCATTTCGGAAGCTTCGGGCTTGTGTGACAGACTGTCGACGGACTATAGTCCGCAGGCATTCGAAATCGGATCAAAGCTTTGTTCAGCACAACAAGAATAGACAGGGTCACTAAGCCTAATGCAGTGACTTCGGACCATGAGTTTTGGCGAAGTGTCTCTTTGCCTTTCGTGCAGCCCTACTTCCTTCTAAACGTGTTCACGAAAAATTCTGTAAGTCGGAATGGCGTCGCAATGCTTCTTTCGGATGTACAAGATCTTAAAGAGGCTATCGATGAACCTTTGGCGATCGTAGACGACATTCAGATAGCAACACCTGGTTTGTTGAACAAAACTGGCTATTGGAAGTTGGAGCCGCTTAAGCGCGTGTACACAGGCGTAGAAGACGGCTTAGTCAACGGCTATCGGGGCGAAGGTCAAAGAGGTTCGGCGCTCATTTTCGAAACTCGCTATGCAGATTCATATGTGTATGCGAACGAAGCGAAAACCAAGGCCGAACTATCAGATATAACTCTGTACGTAGAGTGTCCGGAGCCATTTGCAATTCATCCAAAGAAGTAGCCCTACTTCACTCTCGACATCCATTGATCAGGTGCTTAAACACTGTGTTGCGTGAAGTTGGTCATGCGCGCTGGGATCTACAAGGTGCCTCGCGGATTGCGAGAATTTTCTCGGCGTTTTTGTACACTAGGTCACATGAGTGACCTGAACAAAATCGGCAGCAAGGCCCTGTACCTAGACTATCAATCGACAACTCCAGTAGATGTGTCAGTGCTAGATGCGATGCTGCCCTTTTTTTCCGAAGAATTCGGCAATGCGCACTCGACCAGTCATGTATATGGATGGTCAGCTGACGCTGCTCTAACGGTCGCACGAGAACAAGTGGCTGCCGCGATAGGCGCATCTAGTGATGAGATCATTTTTACTTCCGGCGCTACTGAATCAATACATATTGCCATTCTGGGTTTGCTTGCCAAAGAGAAGTCCGCCGCAACACACATAGTGAGTGTCGCCACTGAACACAAAGCCACGCTGGGCGCACTGGAGCGTGCTCGTTCGGACTTGGGCGCGGCTGTGACGCTCTTGGAGGTCGACTCGAACGGACTTGTCGACCCCGTGTCAATTGCTGACGCGATCACCGAAGACACATCTTTGGTGAGTGTAATGGGTGTAAACAATGAAACCGGTGTCGTCCAACCTATTGAGAAGATTGCCAAGTTGTGCGCAGCGAGAAATGTGGTTTTTCACACAGATCTCGCACAGGCCGTCGGTAGAGTGCCGATAAACGTTCACCACAGTCGAATAGGCATTGCTAGTCTGTCAGCTCATAAGATCTATGGGCCGATGGGGATTGGTGCGCTTTTTTGTAGTAAGGCCTTGCAGCGACGTGTCACTCCAATGCTACAAGGCGGTGGACAAGAACAAGGTATTCGTTCTGGGACTGTTCCTGTGCCGTTAGCTGTTGGGTTTGGGGCGGCCGCGTCTTTAGTGAGCCGGAGGCGTACAAATGAGGCGAAACGATTGGCCATATTAGAAGGTGCCTTCTTGGAGCGGTTGCGAGACTACGTGCCAGATACATCGATTAACGGCAGTACCGAAAAACGGGTGGCCGGCTGCTTAAATCTCCGATTTTTTGGAGTTGATGCCGAAGCCCTGCTAGGGGCGATTCCACAAGTTTCGGTTTCACTTGGTTCGGCTTGTACCAGTTCGGCACCAGAGCCGTCACACGTGCTATCAGCGATGGGCCTGGATTATGAATCAGTAATGGGGTCTATTCGCCTGAGTTTCGGTGCACCGACAAGCTTGGAAGATGCCCTCTTTGCTGCCGATCACATCGGCCAAGCAGTCAAAAGGCTACGCGCCGCCGCTTAACCTGCTCGCTACTCCTCGTGACTTGACGTAAACTGTCACGAGGAGAAAAAAGCATGCAGGCAGCGCCCACCCTCAAAAACCTCTCAAGCGCGTTGCCGGAGCGCTACTCAGGGCATGAATCGTTTGCTTGCCGGTATGGCTGGCTCACGAAGGTTTACCAGTTAATCCGCCGCCAACCTGACTTTTTCCAGAACCCTGACAAGATGATGGTCGAGCTGGGTTTGGGCAAAAACATGGCAAAGTCGTTGCGCTTTTGGGCCGGAGCTTTTGACTTGGTCGACGACACCTCCGCTCGCAGTATAAAACCCTCCCTGTTCGCGGACTGGCTGCTTGATTCGAAGAAAGGCGAGGATCCTTATGTCGAAGACTACCAAAGTCTATGGTTGTTGCACTGGCGACTAACTTCTACCGCGAACCTTGCAGCTTGGCACCTTCTGCTATTCGAGACTCCGGAAGCTGAGTCGCTTCGCAGCCGGGTCCAAGAGCGCCTGATTCAGCGTTCAGAGAGTGCCGGTCGGACGTTGGCCCAGTCTACCGCGCGCCAGCATGTCGACATCTTCTTGAGTACCTATGCGGCACGCGCATCAAGCTCGGCCAACTCACTTGAACATGTGCTCGCATGTCCTCTTCAAGAGCTTGGATTGGTCAGTGTGCGCTCCTATGGTCGAGCGGACGATGTGGTGCTACTGGAACGTGGTGAGCGTCCCGGTCTCGCACCTATCACCCTAGCTCGATTGATCGCGGACTATTGGCGCTTGAGGGCGCCGTCCGATCGGTCGTTATCGTTGGCATCCTTAATGCTAGACGTTGCGAGCCCTGGGTTGGTGTTACGTATGGAGGAAGAGGCCTTGGCTGAAAGCATAGAGGCCATGGTCCAAGAATTTCCGACGATTTTCGCTTACACACACGGTATTGAACGCCAGACACTAACGTGCAAAGCCGACTCTCTAGACGCAATGGTCAATGCACTGGGGTATGTCTAGGTGAGTAAATCGAAGGCTACGTGGCAGAACACCGTGCGCGTGGCAGAGCGGTACGTTCGAGCGGTGAACATCGAGCGCGATCTACCTGATCCAGAAGCGTTGAACGGTTATCGACTGACCGGCCGGGCTGAGGCAGTACTCAAACGCATTCTCTCCGGTTTGCACGCTGGGTCAACACAGCGCGCATGGCGCCTCACCGGCCCCTACGGCGGCGGGAAATCGTCGCTCGCTCTATTGCTCGCCTGTCTGTTTCGCGATCAATTCGCACGCAACAAACGTGCTGGAAAGCTCCTCCACTCAAGCGCCCCAGATGTTCACAAGCTTGGAACTACAGCGACAAAATATAGACCGATCGTCCTGCAGGGGCATTTCGCAGACGTATCGACTGTGCTTGCCGAGACGCTGTTGTTACAGCTCAGTGCGCAAAGGGCTAGTGCGGCAAGAAGGAGTCTCACCAAGGCGTTGAAGACCTTCATCAATGGGCGCGGCGACGGCCGCGTACCGGCTGATGATGTGTTGAATCTTCTTGACGAATTCGCGGATTTAGAGAGGCGCTCGAAGAGTGTGTTCTCGGGTGTGATCTTAATTGTCGATGAGTTAGGACGATTCTTGGATTTCGCTGCTAGCAGGCAAGCGGATCTGGACGCCGGCTTTTTCCAGGCGCTGGCGGAAAGAGCCTCTGGGCAGCGCGAGACGTCAATAGCAACGATCGCGATTCTGCATCAGCGGTTTGAAGACTATGCGCGCACTAACAACGCCAATGATCGTTCGTTGGAATGGCAAAAGGTTGCCGAACGATTCGAAGAGGTCACGTTGGAGGAGCCTATCGATGGCTCGTTGGCCTTGATGAACGATGCCATCGACCTGGCGCCAGAAAAGCTCGGTGCGGCCACCCAAGAAGCCGCGACAGCAAGAGTCAGACTTGCTGATAACTTGGGGATTCTTCCTTCCGAGTTAAGAGCGGCGTCGTCAACCGCGTTGTATCCGCTACATCCCAGCACGGGGCTGGCACTGTCGGTGCTCTCTCGACGTCTTGGACAGACCGAACGTTCAGTATTCTCGTTTCTGGCTTCTCAGGACGTGGGTGGGTTTCAATCGTTTCTGGCTGCCACAGAGCCCGCATCAAATTGCGTCTACAGGCTTAGCGACCTTTGCGACTATTTGCTTGGGCATGGGGGAGGCTATCTTTCAGATGGTGAACGCAACAAACGATGGTCGATGCTCCAAGAGAGCCTTCGTAGTGCGCCGCTACGCAATCCTATCGAGCTACTAGTTCTAAAGACCGTCGGCGTGCTGAATCTCCTGGAGCCTTTACCAGGATTGTCTTGCAGTCTTGAGCAGATCACATTCGCCATTGCCGATCGGCGTAAAGATCGCGCAGTGACTCAAGCAGCGACGAATCTCACAAAGAAAGGAGTGCTCTTCAAACGCCAGGCAACTGGCGAGTATTGCCTTTGGCCGAGAAGCAGTGTGGACCTTACCGGCGAGTATGAGCGGGCCATCCGACAGGTGGGCCCTGTGCGCCGATTGGATACGGTGTTGGCCGAGTTGCCAGCAGCACGGCCGATCGTGGCGCACAGGCACTACATTGAAACAGGAACACTCAGAACCTTAGATGTTCAGGTAGTTCCTGATATCCAATCGCTCACTCGAGAGTCGAGTTCCGGGGAGCCATTTGATGCAAAGCTGCTGATAGTCCCAACTTACCCGGAGGATGACCATGAATCGACTGCGAGGGCGCTTCGTTCTGCCAGTAAGACACAGCCATTTGGCGTAGCTTGTGCAATCCAGGTGGTTTCGCAGGATGCGCTTGATGCAGCGAGGGACATCAGCGCGTGGAAGCAGGTCTTCGAAAACTGTGCAGAGTTGCGGGTCGATGCGATCGCCAAGTCAGAGTTATCTGATGCGCTGGCACGTGCCCAGGAACGTCTCGATCGCACGCTTACCGGCTTCTTAGCGTTAAAAGGTGGGTCGGCCGTTCAACTATTCCATCAGGGTAAAGCTTCTACTGTCGGGAGCGGAGCAGAACTCAGCCGCTGGGTCTCAAACTTGATGAGCCAAAAGTTTCCCAACGCACCTGTGTTTCAGAACGAACTGTTAAACCGTGTTTCGTTGTCGACCCAGGCTGCCACCGCGCGCGGCCGTTTATTGGGGGCTATGCTGCGCAATGAACAACAGGAGGCGCTTGGGATTCGTAAGACGCCGCCCGAAAAGGCGTTGTACTGGACGTTGTTCGCCACATCCGGGATGCATCGAGAAATCCGGGGCGTCTGGCAGTTTGCGCCACCTCCAAAGGACAGTCGTTGGTTCGATGCTTGGCGGACTGTGGTAGACGCGCTTACCGGTACAACTCCGGCGAGTATCCGCGGAGTTGTTTCGCAGCTACAGCAACCACCCATAGGCCTACGGGAGGCGCCTGCTCTTGTATTGTGTGTGGCCGTCTTGATGGCCAACCGCTACCAGCTCGCTCTACGGGAGGACGGGACATTTGTTACTGAGCTCACGGTGCCGCATTTAGATCGTATGGCGAAATCGCCAGATCGTTTCGATGCGCGGCTGTTGCCCGCTACCAAAGCCAATACAGATCTAGTGAAAATATACGCGAGGGTGTTTGCCGCCAAGAAAGTCGATAGCGACATCGGTGACGTGTTAAGAGTGCTCTATCGATGGTATCTGGAATTGCCGGCGTACACGCTTCAGACGCGATCTATTCCCAAGCCTGCTCGCGACCTGTTGACTGTGATGAGCAAAGCAGCCGAGCCGCTAAAGCTAATCAAAGAGGAGCTCCCAGGGGCGCTTGGAGTGAAGGTGAATACCCGGCCTACACAAGTCCAGCGCGACGCACTCCAGCGTGCGCTTAGAAAACAGGTCAGAGCTATCGATTCGGCGCTACCCAAGCTGATGAGCCGCATTCAGATCGTTTGTGCAACCAGCTTTGGCCTGTCGGAAACGACATCGTTGTCCGATCTGCGTCGACATATATCGACCCTTTGTGAGCTTGCAGGCCCGATGCCCGCGGAGCCGGACGTGTCAGCGTTGAGACTACGTACCGCAGACGCACAGAGGACGGATACCCAATGGATCGATTCGGTGGCCAACCTTATAGCGACTAAGGCGCCCGGTGCTTGGGAAGACGACACACTTTCTGCCTTCGAGCTCTCGATCTCGCGTTTGGCGACATTACTCAATCGAGTTGCGGTAATCTCAAATGTCGCCAAGCAAGATGGAACCGTATCCGAGGGTATCGTAGGTGTGCATATCGTCGACGTTACGGGGCGTGACAAGATGCTAACGGTGAACACAGCGGTCTCGGATCCGCACGCCGAGAAAGACTACGAACGAATTCGTAAGGTTGTAGCTACTTCGGCCGACCCGCAACGTATTCTCGCAACTTTGTTGTCCGAGTTCGCACTCGCGCAATCTGACTAGGAAAGGGAGATTCCATGGCACAAACCGAAACGCGTCACATCTTAAGTCTCTCTGGCGGTAAAGACAGTGCAGCGCTTGCCGTATACCTCAGAGATCGAGTCGAGAACATGGAGTATATCTTCAACGACACGGGCAAAGAGCTCCCCGAGACTTACCAGTATCTGGATCGCATAGGCGACTATTTGGGCAGGCCAGTTACGCGGCTGAACGCTGAAACCACGTTTGATCACTGGTATGACATGTACGGTGGAATGATCCCATCGAATCATCGTCGGTGGTGTACCAAGATGCTCAAGCTCAAACCGTTTGAGCAGTATGTCGGTGATGATGCGGTGGTGAACTATATTGGCATCCGCGCTGATGAAAATCGCAAGGGGTACATCAGCCACAAAGCAAATATCACACCTGCCTACCCCTTCATCGAAGACGGACTGGTGCTGGATGATATCAAACGAATCCTGCGTGATTCCGGAGTCGGATTGCCTCCCTATACTGAGTGGGGACGCACACGTTCGGGCTGCTACTTTTGTTTCTATCAGCAGAAAATCGAGTGGGTTGCCTTACTAGAGCGACACCCGGATCTCTACGCTAAAGCAGAGGAATACGAAAAAGAATTCGAGCCTACCGGGAATCTATTCACCTGGTCTAACGGCGAAAAGCTGTCGGATCTAAGAAAGCCCGAGCGCGTGGCGCAGATTAGAGAAGATGCGGCCAAACGTGCGGCAAAGCAAAATGGGCGTGGCAAAGATCTTCGACTAGTAGACGTGTTCCGGAAAGAATTCGAGCAGGATCCCGAGTTCGAGGAAGGCTGCCTGGTATGCAGTGTTTGATCGAGGCGCCGGAGTTCTAGGCTATGTCATTTAAAGTTGCGGCTCGCACGATACTCGAACTTGGCGCTGAGCTGATCAGCTCTGACGCGATAGCGCTATACGAACTCGTAAAGAACTCAATCGACGCTGGTTCCGATACCGGTGTCGATATTGAGTTCATTATCACAATGACATATCGCACTTATCGTGAGCTTGAGGAGGAGTGGGATGCTGAAGAGAGTTCCATCCACCTTTGGCGCGAGAAAATTCTTGAGGGGCTTGAGCAGGATGCACCAGCCTCGTTCAAGAAAGAGATTGCAGATCGACTGGAGGAAGCGACTCAGTGGGACGAAGTCTGGGATGTCGTGGAGTATGCATACACCGAATTAAGCTTTATTAGGATTTCTGATGTCGGAACTGGCATGTCTTTGGAGGATCTGGAGGATGCGTTTCTAACAATTGGTACACCAAAACGGGCTTTACTGATTAGAGACGCTATTGCTCGACGTGAAACAAAGCCCAACACGAAGCCCCAACCTGCACCGTTGGGCGAGAAAGGTGTTGGTAGGCTTTCTGCTATGCGACTTGGAGACACCCTAAAGGTGAGAACGACCACGAAGGGTGAATCGAATTGGAATGAGTTAAATATTGACTGGAGTGATTTCCGCGAAGACCTAGGGGCCATGTTGGAGGAAATACCGGTTGAACCGAAAAAAGCGGAGCGCAAGAAGAGCTCTTCTGAGCACGCGACTATCCTAAAAATTGGCCGACTGAATTCGACTTGGGCCGAGGGTCTCTTGGTGAAGCTCGCTGGCGAGAGCCTTGCGAGGTTATCTGACCCATTCGATGCGAATCGGACTAGATTTCAGATTCGGATTAAATACAACGGAAGATCGGTCAAGTTTAACCGTTACATAAGAAAAATTTTGCTCAAAGAAAGCCATGCCAGAGTTAAGGGGCGGTACATCGCATACGGCCCAAAAGGCCCCGAATTGACACTTACACTCTCTGCGCCACTGTACGATCGTGAATCCTTTACAGACACGTTCTACGAGTCTGACCTACTTTCTATCTCAGCGAAAGTTAAGAGCAACGTCGTTGCCCCGGCCGCGCTAAAACGTGTTGGCGACTTCGAATTTGATCTCTACTGGTTCAACAGAGGGAGGCTAAAGAAGCCTAATGGCTTCGATAGTGTCGCTGAATTCCGAGAATTATTGGATCGTTGGCTCGGTATCATGCTCTATCGCGATGGCTACCAAGTTTTGCCGTATGGAAATCGCGGCGACGACTGGCTTGAGCTGGATGCGCAAGCCCTAAGGCAAAAAGGTTTCAAGCTAAACACAATTCAATTCGTTGGTCGTGTTGCGATTGGACGCGTCACAAATCCATACTTGGTTGACCAAACGAATCGTGAAGGATTACGCGACTGCGATGAGAAGGAAGCCTTGCTGCGGATCCTGCGATACTCAATCTGGAGTGAGCTCTACAACTTCCTTGAAGAGGGAAAACGAGCACAGACTCAGCCAGGCGACCCCAAAAAGGATAACCCCAAGCTCCGGATAACAAAGTTCCAAGAATACCGGCAGCGCGCGGAGCAAAACATACGTCGCATCCAGCCAGCTCGATCCGAGGACAGGCAGTTACTTCGTGAGGTCACGGAAACGCTAGGCAACCTAGAGACAATGTACAAGGATGCCGAAGGTCGTATTGAAGCGGGAAGCTATGAGCGCGAACGACTTATTGATTTGGCCGGCGTAGGTTTGATGATTGAGTCACTCGCCCACGAACTCACCCGAACAGTCGAGCACTCCGCATCAATGCTAGATGACAACGAGCATGAAGGACTGTCGCCAAGCGTACGCGCGTTCTTCCGCTCCCTTAAGAGCAGCCTTCAGTCGATAGAAAAGCGGTTGAAAGTCCTGGACCCGCTGTCTGTTTCTGCCCGACAGCGGCGTAGGAATCTTAACCTGAGAAGGATCGTGGACGAGGTTCTTCTAAGTCACGAAGCCCAGTTCGAACGCCACAACATCAGTGTCATTACCGCGCCGGCCAAAGCGGAGCCGATCGATCTTTTCGGTATAGAGGGACGTGTAATTCAGATATTGGAAAACCTCATCAGCAATTCCGTTTATTGGTTGAAGATACAAAAAGAGCTGAAGCCAAGCGCGTCTAGCTCAATAACCGTCGAGCTCATTGAAGGGCCCACACCTGGATTTCGATTTAGTGACAGTGGCAAAGGCATTCCGGTTTCGCGCCGTGAGCGCGTCTTCGAACCGTTCTTCTCAACTAAAGAAGAAAGGGCTCGGCAAGGACTGGGGCTCTTTATTGCTCGCGAAACAGCTGAATTCCACGGCGGTTCGATGTATTTGGATGATGAGGCAGTGAACGCCTCCGGAAATTTAAGTACGTTCGTAGTAGAGCTTCCCGACGACAGGAAGAAGAGAAGCAAACCTTGAAAAGGGTTTCCTATGCTAGAGCATCTTCAAAAAGAGATTAGCGAGCAATCACTTCATACAGCGCTAATTATAGACGACGCATTTGATCCACCTCGTGGGGCCGATATCGGAGACGCTGGCGAGTCTTTTCTAGATCTATTGGATGACGCTGGAATGTTGGCGACTGCAGCGGTCTTGGGTCGCGAGTCTCTTGAGAGAGATGAGTTTCTAGAGCTGATTGAACAAGACTCAACGGCGTTCGCGTTACACGAGTCGCGCGGTAAGCTACCGGAGGTTGCCGCGAGGGAACTCTTCAAGACCTACGACGATGGTGTGGAGCTCAAGCGAGGTAGACTGACGCCGATTTCCGAGATGCTGATGAGCGCCGGCCTTACCGTTCTCGAACGCGGATCTAAAGCGCAGAACTCCGATGCTACAGCAGAGATAATTTTTGTCGATTTGTACTTTTCTGAAGGGCTCACTCCAGAAGAGGCGGCTGACGATGCCGCGAGTAAGGTTGAGCATTACCTACCTAAGTGTGATGTTGTCGATGCTGAGGTCCCGCTGGTCGTTCTTATCTCCTCACAACCCCTGGAGCTTGAACGAGTATTCGAACGGTTTC
Source organism: uncultured Woeseiaceae bacterium (assembly GCA_964606915.1). Classification (GTDB taxonomy): domain Bacteria; phylum Pseudomonadota; class Gammaproteobacteria; order Steroidobacterales; family Woeseiaceae; genus UBA1847. The sequence continues at coordinate 23,340 of CAZSIQ010000013.1, forward strand.
GCGAAAACGCTGGGCTAGCCGGTTCTCGCTTCATATTTCTCAAGAAGGAGGTCTTCAAGGAGAACCCCAGCGAGGCGGCGTTCCGATTGTTCGAGCTAGTTAGGACCAACTCGGCATCAAGGACTTTTGAGCGCTTCACTCGTCGTGTCGATGCTGCTGCAATGCGGGCGACCAAGCGATTCATACGAAAACTCAGAACATTCGAGCTCTCCGATTATGCGGATTTGTCTACGTTGGTTGCCGAACCGGATGGCATGGCATTGTCGCAGTATTTGCTGGATCTATACGCTATGTCGTGGGCGTCGTTCGCTGAATCTGAGTCAGACACCGTTGAGTCGTTGCGCGAGCTAGAAGCACTCGGCTTAGACGTCGAAAGCTATCCGCCGAACGCGTTCGTACCTAGTCCGTCTGTGCTTGAGTTGTACGAAAGCGCGCTGTATCGACCGGGTAATGCGTTGGAGCCGCTCGATGAATTTGATAAGTTCGGCCTCGGTGATGTTTTAGTGAAGTCGGGAGACGATAATAATCCGCCGGTCGCATTTCTAGTCATCGTGCAAGATTGCGACATGCAAAGAGGAGACCGTGTGCACTCCGCGTTTCTTCTGAGAGGAGATCTCAAAGATCCTGAGTCTGTTCGCGCGCAACGTGATCGGTTTCCGATTCGCATCGACGGGCAGGCATACTCGGTGAATTGGCAAACGAAGGGATGGAGCGCCATCAGAAGAGAGGACTTTTCAGACGCGGTTACCGAGAACGGTCTCCGACGGGTCCTGCGTCTGCGATCACCTTGGGCGGCTAATCGCCAGTTGGAGTTTTTTAGACATTTGTCTCGACCGGCATCTATGGCAGCCCCACATCAGTTTGAGCCGGCGACTGTCGAAGTCTTCCTACGAGATAAGAAAAAGAAGTCAGCACTCTTACGTGAGTCGGGCGATAGACCCGATGCCTATATCCTGCATGCTGGTACGCAGAGTGAACCAGTGACTAGGCTCGTGCTTTCGCAATCCTGCGCGGCAAATATTCGAGAGCATCTTCTTGAAGCTACCAATGACCTGGAACGGTTTGATGAAGAAGTTCGTGATTGGGCTGGCGAGCTTCTTTTGAGCCCGGAGTCCCTAAGATTATTGAGCTATCACCTGGTAATGGAGAAAGGCAAGAAGACGAAGCAAGATTTCGATCAAACCGTTTCAATTTCGCTGAACGCAAAAAACGCATACGCCGACGGCGGTAGTACAAACAATGAAAGGCTAATGATCAACGCGATACCATTACTGGACAACAAGTAGCTAGGTTGAGCGGCAGCCACCAGATTGAGTATGCAATCGCGAATTTCTTCTACAGTAATTTCTCGAAAGAACTTGCAACTTCGTCAGTCCGCATTTGCTCGTAAGTTGGCAATAGGCGTAGTCTTACCATAGAGCGAGCGCTGCGCGCCTCGCGACGTTTGTACTTAGTCCAAAGTTTGGCGAATCGGCACTGTATTGTGCTTTCTTTATGTATGCCTAACTTCTTCGATCACCGAACGGCTGCTAACTCAAGAGGGATCGACATGCGAGAACGACTATCCTTTTTAGAACCATGTCACGATCGAGTCACGATTCAAGCCCAAGACCAAAGGGGAAGATCGCTCGAGAACTTCTGCTCGGACACGAAAGCTATTAAATGCGCATTGCTAATTGTTCTCGCTACCACACTGTGGGGGTGCAGCACATCCTTTCACGGCGCATCTAGCCAAAGCGCGGGAGTCGACGAAGAGTCCCTCGCTTTGAAGTATTTCCTCCCGGAAGATGCGGTTGAAGTCGTCGTCAACTTGGAGCGCGTGAGTGCCCGGCGACTCAAGAGACGGGAAGACGGAACCATTTTTATCGAACCTACTAATACGATCCGTCCTAAGGGTGCAACTGTCAATCTAATGACAGTGCCAGATAAAACCAAAGAGTTTTTGTTGGATGCAAATGCATCCAATCTAAGGACAAACAATACGGCCTTCGCCGTTTCTGAAATCGGGCTGCTACAGTCAGTCAATGCCCAAACGTCAGGTGCGGCTGGGATTGTGGTCGAGCAAGCGCTACGCGTCGTCGGAACCGCATTGCCGATCATCGATCTTACCAGCGGAAATGCCATTATTAGCGCGGCGACTACCGCTGCTCCGTCGCCCCAGGATCTAACTGGCAGCGCTGATCTACTTGACGAAGCCATATCAGGCTCCAACCTGGAGGCGAGCCTGATTAACGCTGAGCTCGGCGAAGGCTCTATTTCGACAGTTGTTGATCTGGTGAGAGCTGGAATTGCAGAGGCAGCCACCAATGATGGATCCCGGCAATTTCCTACAGGCGTTCTTAGGCAACTAGGATCCGGTGTTGGCGGTGGCGAAATTGATTTAGGAGACGGGCGGCTAGCCACCCTGAGTCTTGAAGTGATCCGAAAGAGCATGGATATCACTCAAGAGAAAATCGAGGAATACCAGCAGGATAGGGATGAAGAATTTCGGAGGGTAAGAGAACAGGTTGCAGGAGATGGCATTGTGCCGTTCAGGTTCGATCCAGAGAATGCAACCGCGAGCATCCTTACATTCGAATCCGAGTTAGCGATAACAGACGCTGCAGTTGCTTTACCAGACGGGGAATGCACTACGGAAACAATCGTCTCTGAATTTTTTGCCGGAAGTATTGAGGTCGAATTCGCATTCGGAGGATTACTGCCAAATCAGAAGCAATTGACACAGACATTCTGCACAACTTTACAGTCAGTGGAGGCCCGACGCGAAAGCTACAAGGCTGCTTTAATCGAGTTCGAGGCTTCAAATAATCAGCAGGAACTTAGAGTCCGTGACTTGAAGCTCAGACGTTTACGAAGCGAGTTCGACCTGGCTGTCGGTCGACACAGGGATGCGCGAGCGGAGATTCTTGCATCAGTAGGACAAGTTCTGGTCAAGGCTGGTGTCGCGACTAAGCGAGAGACATTCACGCGTAAAGCAATCTTCAGATTGACCGAATTACCGAGTTCTTCGGAGGTTTCGAAAACTATAGTAAGAACAGGAGACTCGAACCTACCTGGGAAACTTAAGGTTGTAGGCTTGCGGATAAAGGATGGAAAGGAGTTTGCAAGTGACGAACCGTACTCCGATTTCTTTAAACAAACGGGTCTCCTGGTTTCTGTTGACGAGTTACAGGAGAAGCCGCAGGGAGAGGCGGGGGCTCGACAAGAGGCCACCGAAAACAGTCAGCAGAATATGCCTACCGCCGCCGAATCGGTTTGCAAAGCTAAAAAGCTCCCGTGTGTTTTTTACCGTTCCCCACGCCCTTACTTACTTAGCACGTGGATTGTCAGTAAGCCAGACGTATCTTTGACGAAGCTTGACAGTCAATTGGTCACGGCGATCTCAGGTGCTGAGCCCATAATCGGAATCGAGCTACGCGACAGCAACTGGACAAAGCGCAATAGCACTCTGACTTTCTCTGCTCGTGGGCGGCTGACGGGTCTGACTCGAGATGACGGGTCAGCTGCGGCCGATGCCTCACTGGCGGTTGCCAACGGGTTGACAGGAGGGCTGAGCGCATATCAGTCCGCGCTTTCGTCAGTGCAAACTATCCGTACGACTCAGAACGCGCTAGATCTATTGCCACTGCAACAAGGCCTGGCCGTAGCGCAAGCCGAGGCCGCATTAGAATTGCAACCAGAGCAGGCAAGGCTTTTACAACTGCAAACACAGTTGCAGCAGGCTCAGGCAGAGCTTAATCTTCTCACCGCGCAAACAGACCTAGAAGCATCTACGCAAAGACGGGCTGATTTACTGAACACGGCGATGCTGGACATCCAGAACGGATTACTGTTCGCACAAGGGCAGCTTAATACTCAGCAGGCACAGAATCGAGATCAAGCCAGCGCGGCCCAGGTGGCTGCGGCTGCTAGTCTGCTACAGTCGCAGATCATCCAGGTGCAGAATCAGATTTCTTTGCTAGAACTGCAGCGCCAGCTCTCGGAGCTGGAATCACAGTCGGAGTAGGTTCAGATCCTTTCTGACTAGAGATTCTCGCCCATCGAGAAGGTGCAGTTTGTGGAATCTACTGATGTGGCATGGGTTTGACTTAGCGCCATTTCGTAAATGGGCGTGTAAACTATCCAGCTCCAAGCAAGAAGCATGTGTCTCAGCATCCCGCTGAGAGGATTCGAGAAATGGTGCAAAGAAGCGATCAAATATCGGCATTGACGGAGGAATCCTCCGTAGCCTACTACGATCACAATGCAGAAACGCTCTCTCATGCTTATGAGTCTGTCCCGTTCGATTCCGTTCATGACTCATTATTGTCTTGGCTCCCGTCATCACCGGCCCGTATCGCTGACGTTGGTGCCGGCAGCGGGCGAGATGCGGCCGCTCTTGAGGGAATGGGTCATGAGGTCTTCGCCGTCGAACCTTCGCAGCGACTACGAGCCATTGGCGAGCAAAGACATTCCTCCTCGGATATACAATGGATTGATGACAGTCTTCCCGAGCTGTCACACTCGGTACTCGAGGAGAATTCATTCGATTTGATCCTATGTTCTGCAGTTTGGATGCATGTGCCGCCGCCGTATCACCGAGATGCATTGCTTTCTCTACATCGGTTATTGAAGGTCAGCGGCCGACTGCTGATAACGTTTAGGAACGGCGCCACCGCCGACCGCCCGGGGCTTTATCGCGTAGATGTAACTGATCTGATCGATAAAGCTGCAGCACTGGGTTTCTCGATGAGGCAGTTTAAGGAAACACCTGATGTTTTCGGGCGCGCCGATATCATATGGACCAGTCTTGTGTTCGAGAAGAGATCTTCAAGAGGGCTACGAGGACGCCAGCCGTCTCAACAACAGCTGTTCGGGTTAGACTTGGATTGAAAATCGCAATCGCATCTACAACCATTGCTTGGTTGCTTGTTACAGTAGGATCCTCTTCATTATGGGGAGGGCAGTCGGCATCGGCGAATGTTGGCAGTGCGCCTGAACCGATCTCAGAGTTCAGTTTGACGAATCCTGAAATCTTCGTTGGTTTGATGACTCTGGCCGGCGTGATTCTAGTCGGGGTTCTGACCCGAATGAATGTGCGAGCCGATCATTGGCTCAAAGCCAATCAGGCTGAGTCAACGTATCTTCAGTCGAAGCTGGATAAATTTTACGGCCCTTTCAAGATCATAAGTGACACTAACCACCTTTTGGCACGTGATCTTGCTAGTCGCCAAAAAGAGCCTGGCGACTATCGACTGCTGGACAAGCTCTTCGACAATAAGTGGCGCGATAACTTGTCTCCTGGGGATCTCAGGTTCGTCGAGGAGATTTGCAACAACGCTATGCATCTGACCACAATTATCGAAAAGAACATCGGTTGGATTGACGTTGAGCTGCAACCCTTTCTTTCCCGGGCACTCGCTCATTTTCGCGTGCTTCACTTAGCCTATGAAAAAAAGCTCGGTTCAAGCAGTACACCCTACCTAAAGTACGTCTACCCCATAATGCTCGATCGAGTTCTTGACGAAGAGATACAACGAATTCGAGATCGGTTGAACCTGCTTCGGTCCAACCCGACAAAGCGGCATGCGGTTCTTTGTCCGATGGATCTGAAGAGTCAAGAAATGGAACTCCAAGCTTGGCCAGATCCGCCTCGCCCCATCTATGATCCCGACAGTAACTCACTGGTCGCTGTTAACGACGAGGTCGAAGGTTCAGGTTAGAAAACCTTCGTCTGCAAAAGCTTGACTTGTTCTTGGTTCGGGAGCATGGAAATTTAGGTGCTTCGTACTCTGTTCGATGATTGGCTAAAGGCTGTGGTATACGCCCGCTGACCCTATTACACCCCACCTCACTGGAGTCGAGGGGAGGCGTGAACCGATCTCGTAATCAGTGCAGACCCTAACTGTGGAAATAGTATGATGCGACGACCTCCGCGCTGCAGATTCATTTTAGTCGATGGCCGCTTGCGATCTACCGAGCTATTGGCAGTAGCAGGATGGGTCTCTTATGCATCTAAAAGTTGATCCGACTCCTTGACTCAGACCTGGTTTGCACACTGCTGACATTCCGACTGGGCAAGTAATGCTACAAGTTGGGCAAGCATACGTGGACGCTGAGCAACTGGCCCCAGCCTCCGTAGTCGCTGCTTTACTGGAGAACATCTTCTCCGCGTTGACCGGTGCATCCGTTGAAACTGGCGATACATCAAGTGTGTTATCACTTTCAGTTTCATACGCGCTAGTGCTAGAACAGCCTGAACAAAGGACAATTGTAATCGTCGTACCCAGAACTAAGAGAGAGCGTAAATTCATCCTCAAGGAGAGACTCGATGTCGTTGCTCTCATGCAGTCAACAATGCTTCACCATGGAAACGCATTTGCGTTGCTTCACAACGGATGCCCAACAATCAACGCGATGTTAGCCTTCGCGTCAACGGCTTCCCAGTTGTACTCCTTCGGAACACCATACTCGCCAACAAATTCAAACTCTGCCTGGGCCCGCAAGCTTTCGTCGCCGCCAAGCTCAAGTGGAAAACTAATTCGAACTTTGTACTGTTCCGATGAAATAGTGAAGACTGTGAGAACTGTCGAAAATTTCCCCATATCTATGACAAGCTCTGAAGACTCGTGAATGACTGTATTCGATCGGACGATACCAGTACCGTGCGGTGCATCTATTCGGATATCGTAGTTGAGGCGATATTGCTCAGTCTCAGATTGAAGTTGTTCGGGTATTTCCTGCGTCATTGCAAGCATAAGTACGCCCAAGATGATTTTCATGGTCAGTTTTCCCTTTTTAGAAAGAGCCTACTTAGGAGGGCTCAATGCATGAGCTGGTTAGCGTCTAGTGCTCTTTTGCCCAGTCAAATAACTCTTCTGGTTCTGTGCGGACAGAAATCTCAAATGCCGGCGCGGACTTACTAATAACGCTCAAGAGTTTTGCTTCCGGCGCATCACGACTCACAACACCTACGCGACTAATTCGTTTTATCTCGTGAAGGTGCGATAAGCATAGATTCAAGCATTGAGCCAAGCTTTCGACATTTTCTGATAAATCAACGTAGAGTTCGCGCTCGTCGAAAACTATGCTCTTAGCATTCTCCCGCAGTGACAGACCGAAGATATTCAACAAAGCGGCGATATACTGGATCGGATGCATCTCGTTACTTCCGGGCAACCAATCGACTATGACTAGCTGGCCTGATTGATCAGACCAGATTTGGCTAGTGTTATCAGTTGCAACTAGGTTTGCAGCCATTAGAACTCCTAATTAGTCTGTCTTATCGACTGTTATCTCAGCAATAGTTCGAGTGTACTTAGAAACGATACTCTTTGTTCCGGGATCTCAAAATGCTTTCGAGATTGGAAGTCCCCGCCTCCCAGGCACTCAACTCACTTGCGCGTGGGAGTTTAACTACCGACGGACAACCAAAAGCTAATGTATCCAGGTACGCTCTAGTGGCTGAAGCATGGTGATCAGCATTTTCAGCAAGCACAAGAGTCTGATAATGATCTACTCTGAAACGGCTTTTTGGGTCAATCGCCACTAGCCAAGCAAAGATGATTCCTGACAGTCTGCTAGACTGCTTTTATCCGTTGGTTCTTCAATGTGCTTAAGGAGGCTGGTAGCGTATCCAGTATTTTAGGACACATAGTCCACATAATCTTGATCGTATGGTCTACCTTGCACATCGTCAAAGTTAGTCAAGTACCAACGTTGCTTCCCCTCCTAATACGTCGAGCCCGAAATTAGTGATGGCACGACACAGCGATCACAGTTTTCGCCTACATACTGGTTTCTTTCCTTTAGGATCCAGTGCGCATCCTTTGCGTAAGGTTGCTTCCATTCTGAGGAGCATACCTCTTAGCCTCCACAAGTTTGGCAAGGCAATCGTTTCGCCTAGTGGTATCTAGGCACATGAAGGCCGTGCTGTCGCAGTCAGTGTGTCGTACTTGAGTTGGATTAAGTGCAATCTGGGGCTCAAAGGCCCGGAAGCTGTTTGGAGTAATGTGAGTGGCCGAATTGCGTTCTCCAACTAGCGGGTTGGCCGCAAAGCGAAACCCAACTTTCGCATACCTCCTCCGACATTGCTTGGCGAAGCAATAGCCCCTTCTTGATCTGAAACAAAGAAATCGTACTCTGGCGGCGAAGCACTCGTTAGGAGCCCCAGAGTCTAGCCGTCTAAAGCTACCTAGCTGGGCTGCAATGTGATCTTGGAGACTACAAGGAGTCAAGAAAATGCGGCAGTTTCACGTTTTGTCTGGCCTTGTGCGCTGGGCTGTCTAGGTCTGTGTAGCATTCCTTATCCCACGTAAAGTCAGCAACGCGGCCAGTGTAAACCACGTTATGGCAACAGTAAGCGCAGTCTTCCCAATCGCCGAATAGGATTCACGTTCGCTTACAACTAATGAGAGCTCGGTCAGAGGCGGAATCACCACCAGACTCGCTATAACACCTACTACAATACCCGCAACGCCTACTACAAATACTCGACGAAAGGCGCTTGAGACAATTGCGAACGCTGACGCTCCGATTTTCCAGAGAATGAGAATCTCTTGACGCTTGTTCTCTAGCAAGCTGGCGATATGAGAAGTGATCGCAAGGACGGCAACCACCACCATCGCCAGTGTGATTCCAGCGATCACAACGGCTGCCGCGATGAAAGGCCGTACTCTCTCAGCGAGCGCACTTTGTAGTCGATAGGCTTTTCCCGGAGTGTAGCCGAACTCTTTCGACACAGACCCAATTCTCGAAGCTATCGTGTCTACTGGCAATGCCGAGTTAACTAGTAGTTTGTTAGTCCAGATCTGTCCTCCGTTCGGTAGATCAGTGTTCCGATAGAAGACCATTTTATGACCACGAATATCTTCGGCCACTCCGGTTACATACATACGTGAGTTTTCACGGGGCGTAGCTATCTCGATACCCGCGCCGATAGCATTTGTGGCACTGCCAAACAGTGCCTCTGCTAGACTGTTGCTTATCACACCACCGTACTCAGGTGCTTTAGCAAACGAATATCCGGCTACAAATTCGATCCCCGAAACTTCAAAAAAGTCATTGGATCCGCTAATTTCTATTGCAGATACGGAGCGGTCGAAATCCTTCCAGTCATGCACCTCAACGATATCTGGAGAATAAAAGGGGGGTAGTTTTCCGGTTAGCGCGACAGAGATGCGCTCAGCCTCATTCGAAATCGACTGGTCAAGCATCGAAATAAACTCAGGCCCGGCGGCACTAAAATCCCATGCTTTGGTCTGTTGTAGCTCTACTATTGTGCGACCTTCTGTTTCAAAACCCCAGGACCTGTTTAAGAACCCGGACATATCTTGAACGATCAATACCAAAGCTACGGTTGCTGTAACCATAGCTGAGACTAAGCCAACTCCTAAGGTGTCTCTGAAAAGGTTTGAATAAGCAGTCGGTTCCTGAATCCCGTATACGAGGCTGCTCGAACTTTTACGGCGAAACACCAATACTGCAGTTACTAACGATAGGAACACTAAAGCTAATGTCGAAAGACCGGCTGCAATGAGTACACCTCTCGCCCCGAACTCCTCGCTAGACAGATTTAAGGGATCGGCTTTTGGCAGATCCGTATACAACAAGATAATCGTGCAGCAAAAAATAGCTGCGCCGCCCCACCGAAGATTTGTATTTATTGATCGGCTTAAGATTGTCCGTATAGGAGATCCTAGTACGCTAAGAATTCGAAACTCGCGTGAACCTCGTCGAACTTCATCAATGACGTGAAACCAAAATGCGAATGCCGTGGCGAAGAGAAAAACGGCTCCGGCGGTATTAACCCATTTTTGTACAGCTTCTACTTTGCCCAGGTCCTCGAAATCCTCGATCATGCCCGGAAAAATCTTCATCGAAGCAGTTCCTGCTCGGAAGCCTACCGTATTGGAGAAGCCTGCTTCATTTTGCCATGTTACAAGATGTTGACGATCTGCCTGCACACTGTCTAAGTATCTTGAAATTGCCGCTTCACCAACACCTTGTGTGTCTACAAGTACAACACTTTTGTTTGGTCTTACTCGCCTTATGCTCCGCTCGACATCCGGCGGTAAGTCTTCCATAAAGGGAGTGCCGCTCAATTCCCGATCGTTTTCGACGACCCAGGCATCAGAACCTCCTGCGAAAGGTGGAATTTCAGTGTCCGGCACAACACCGGTGATCAAGTACCGATTCACTTCTCCAATTGTGACTACCGTTCCGATAGCCGAATTCGTTGTTAGGCCTGTTTTGCCCAAGAAATTTTTACTAACTAGAATCCCGTCGCCGGAGACTAGGCGACTAAGTGATTCTTGACTGAAGTCTCCAAGAAAGCTCAAATAAGACTCTGAGACTTGTGTGATATCCAGACTTACCTCTGACCCCAAGACTGTGGCACTTAGTTGAAGTGGAGTAGACGCGTAGATGAGCCGCCATCCGCCGGTCGCACTAGTTAGCAGTGAAATATCTGAAGAAGACAATTTTCGATGCTCTCCACTTGGAGAGTAGTCAGCGACAGTAAAAGTGCTCTTTCCATCCAATTCCGAAGAGCCCTTCGCCTGTTCTTCCAATACCGAGCCGATATAAGCCGCATACAAGGATATCTGCAGCATCGCGAACATTAGCGCGATCGATAACCTACGCATCGAAGGATAAGCTCCTTATTTTGGTTAGAAGTCTATTGACGCTATGACACTTGACGACTGCGCGATAGTTTGCCGTCGTTCATCGAGTATCGTGATCCAGCGATCTCTGCTACTTCTCGATCGTGGGTCACTATGCATACAGCGCATCCTTGAGTAGACATAGCTCTCAACATATCTAGTACTTGCTCCGTCGATTCCATGTCGAGGTTGCCGGTTGGTTCATCCGCAAGAACAAGCTTCGGTTCAGTAATCGCCGCGCGGGCGATGGCCACTCTCTGTTGCTGCCCACCAGAGAGCTGAAGCGGAAAGTGTTTGGCTCTATGACTCATTGATAATTGGGCGAGCACCCTATCAACAGCCTGTGAAATCTCGTCTCGTCCTTTGCGTTGTAGCCTAAGTGGAAGTGCTATGTTCTGTTCAACCGTCAATGATTCGAGAAGGTCAAAGTTTTGAAACACAAACCCGATACTCTGCAGCCGAATTCTCGCGGCTGTCCGCTGTGTAAGGCTATTCGAGTTTCTTCCGAAAACAGTAACATCACCAGATGTCGGCTTCCGAAGCAGCCCGAGCAACGACAGCAGGGTCGACTTCCCAGCGCCCGACGGGCCTACGATGCTAACTAACTCTCCCTCATTAATTTGAAAATCAACGTTGTCAAGCGCCCGAGTCCTAACTGTTTCAGCCGTCAAGTCACAACTAGTTGATTTGAGCGTTGCGACACTCGCTGTTTCATTATTCATCTATTAGTCGAAACTCCGTTAATGTGGGTTCTTGTAGTTCAAGACTGATCACAACGATGTCGCCTTCCATACACCCTGACTGGCAAACAATCTTGTCCTCAAATATCTCACTAACAACTACTGGAATACGACGAACTAGCTTTGCGTCCTCATCGATGACGTAAATCTGCGACGGTCCTACATTCGTAACGTACGACGGGCGACTCACTACTGCCATTTCTGCCTCGGCCTCTATCGTGATTCTAGCGTCTACTCTTAGACTAGGATAGGCAACAGAAGGCAATTCATCATCAAACTCTACTCTGATACCAAATCTCTGATCAACGATTGTTGGGTCGATAGAGACGATACGGCCAACAGCTTTCTGGCCAAGTATGTCAACACTAGCGATCGCCCCGATCTTCGCTAATGACCTATTCCTCGCGTTTGCTTTAAGACTAGCGAATAGTTTGGTCGTATCTACCACCCTGCCGATTCGATCTCCCGCATCTAATGGGAGGCCTTGCCGTAATCGCTCCTCGTCAAGTCCATCTAGAGTCCCTGATATTGGTGCACGTATAGCAAGAGACTGAAGTTTTCTGTTCAGTTCGTCGACGATAGCCTGCCGGCGCGATACAAGTTCGTTTCCCTCCGATTCTCTTGTTGTTGCCATGGATCTAAGTTGTCTTAGAGACTCACGAGTTGAGTTAACGACTTCATCTGCGGTTGTGGCCCTTGCCTTAGTTCTCTCCATCTGTAACTCGGATATAACACCTCTTTCGTTTAGATCCTGCGATGCATCCAGTTCGATTGCGGCAAGCTTGGCCTCAGCTGTCGCCACATTTAGGTCTGTTTCGGCCTGGAGAAGCAAAAGATCTAGATCTTGACGCGCTTGAGACTCAGCTCTAATGGTGTCCAGCAGTGCTATCTCAGCCCTTCGAAATTGATCGGAGAGTTCTTCGTCATCCAACTGAAGTATCAAATCCCCGGCCGATACCTGCTGTCCGGGGCGAAAATAGACGGCAACTATGTTTGAGTCGGCTGGACTGATCATCCACGCGTCGCTCAGTGACTGCAACTCACCGAAGGCGAGATATGACTCTGACCTTGTCTCAAGTTCAACTATTGCCGTTTCAAGAGAAGAACGTCTCAGGTCCGGAGGCTTAAGAAAATGTAACGTCACAAGCAAAGCTGTAACGAAGATTAGTATCACCGCTGTTGGAGCAAGACTCTTTCGAACTTGCCGATGAATCAAGTCTCTCCTGGTCAGCTGGGAATCTGTGCTGCCAAGCTGCTGATTTTCTTTCCCAGCGTTCATTGTAGAATCTTGGCACCTTGGATCTTATAGACTGTGTCAGCCATGCTGTAAGAATCATCTCTATGAGTAGACATTAATATAGTGACGTCGAGCATCTGTAAATTTCCAATAAGAGACTTAGCAGTAGTGCTATCAAGGTTGGCTGTTGGCTCGTCAAGTATCAAAACAGAGGGTTTGTGATAGAGGGCTCGAGCAATCATGAGCCTTTGCAGTTGACCGCCGGATAGTTGTTCCGGCGACGCTATGACTGTCCGGATACCACCAGGTAGATCTTTAACGAATTCTCCCAAAGCTGCCACTTTGCAGCACTCTTCGATCCAATTGAGATCAACATCCGAGTCAAAGAGCGAAATATTCTCCGCAATAGATCCTTCAAAAAGGCTGGTATCGTTCTGTAGTATTCCGGTCACCCGATGAGAGAACCGACTACTCGGGATAAGTGTTGCAGCTGTACCAGCGACTTCAACCTTTCCACTCATGGGTTCCAGAGAACCCAAAATAAGTCTCATCAGAGTACTCTTTCCGGATCCCGAATGTCCCAAGAGGACGGCAAACTCACCTTCATCGACGACTAAGTTAGCCCCACTGAAAATAGGCCTTTCATCTTTAGCGTAGGTAAAGTCTAGCTGCTCGATCTCTATTCGACTGTTCTTCCAACTTACGTTGGCCGCCTGCGCCGGGACTCGTTGATCTGTGACATCTGAAATTCGCTCTCTGTGTACACTTAATAGACTAAGCTCCTGAGCAGCTGAAATTAACGCCAGACCTTGGTTAAACACGATCGCTTTGTAAGCAAGTGCAGCGTAGACAGCCCCGAGCGACACAGATCCGTCAATTACACCAAGAATAGCTACAAGCCCCCAAATTGGATACTCCGCACCTCTAATTGCAGCCTCAATCGCTGACTGTCGTGCTAAAACTCTTTCCTTGTTGGCTCGGGCGGTTAGTGCAAAAAGATTCTTTGAGGCCCAAATTTCAGCTCTACGCCCAACGCCTCCTGTGGCGCGTAAACGTTCGATAAAGCCTATAGTTTCAATCAACGACGCTTTTTGATCCGTATCAGCAATGAGCTCAGCTCTGCTAAGGTCTCGGAGCTTGTGATTGAACGTAGTTCTCAGAATAACTATCAATCCCAAGGCCACTATCAGGGTAATTCCCAGTTTTGCTCCCAGAGTTAGAAGCATAATTGTGCCAAAGACTGACATCCCAACATCGATAAGAATTTCGATCGTTCGATAACTAATGAATTGATTAATGGCGTCAACTGAATCGATTCGGGTTCCGATATCTGACGCCCGCCTCATTTGGAAGAAGCGAGACTCGAGACCAAAGAGGTGCCTAACAAAGGCATTCTTGGTCTGCCTGTTTAGGTCTGAGCTCAGCCTAACCAGCAGTATTGCACGAGAGTATTGTGTTAACGCAGACAACAGACCTATTAATATGAATGACGCAACGATTACATGTAGAAGTTCATAGCTGCCTTTAGCGACAATCTCGTCGACCAAGACCTTCAAAAACAAAGGACTGACTAAACTCAGGAGTAAGAGTAGTAGCGTAATTGGGATAAGCAGAGCGCCAAGAACTCTGATGCCGCGAACCTTGCCAACAGATCCTAATATTGATCTTTTGTTTTGTTGACCACTGGCGGTGAAAGTATCGAGACGAACAAATTCGGCTGCAACACCCGTGAAAGACTTTGAAGCTGCTTGGTATGAGACCCATCTTGCACCAAGCGCCGGATCCAGAATTCGTAGCCGTCGACGCGTTGCTTTTTGGAGTACAACGAAATGTGACATGTCCCAATGAAGAAGCGCTGGTGTCTGTAGCTTTTGCAGATCTTCCACTGATGCTCGAACCGCCGTTGCACCTAAACCGAATCCATTGGCGATCTCGAGAATATGTGAGAGTTTATGTCCGAAACGATTCTGTTCGCTTAGGGCGCGAAGTTCATCTAGTGAGACCTCGCGACCAAAGGAACTAAGAATCATCGCCAAACAGGCCAGCCCGCATTCCGCTTTCTCTTTCTGATAGACAACATTTTCTCGCCTTGATAGCACTTTGCTTGCTAGTTACTTGGCGAGCAATATAGAGGCGAGCGATTTTTCGAGGCCGACTATCTGCATCTTTTGATCAGCGCCGTTGTTCTGAATAGAGCTAGGCGAGAGATCTTTACCGGAAGTTACACAGACTGAGTCGCTTTGTTCGTGAAGCGAGAGCTCTAGGGGGTCGCCGTTCCTCTCATAAAGCACAAGTTTCAACCCGTCGAAATCATCTAGCGGAACGATTGGCTTTTCGGTGAATTGTAATTCAAATGCCTTCGACCCTGGAACTTGTGGACACAAGTGAGATTCTTGCAAGCTTGCATAGAAGCTGTATTCGATAGGATGTTTTACCACTACAAAGAAAAGAGCGAGTAGTGCCGCCAGAGATAGGCAAATGGAGGACAGTACAACAGCGCTTTGTGATGGCCTTAAAGAGAGATCAAAGTAGAAACGCTCGGTATGGGCTCGGATTGCCTCTGAGCGAAACAAAGACTCATTGGAATTCACGTCAAAAAACGGAACTGGATGAGGGCTAGGGTTTAGCCATGCGCATTTACAGAAAGTAACGTGCGCCCTGAAAAAGCCTTGCACGACATTCGAAGTCAAGGCCTGCCAGCCGTGGAGGCCGGCAGGCCCTTGTGCACATTGAGCTTAGCGTGTGGCTTTTACTCCGTGCTTAGCCAAAATGCTCCACCCTTCTTTCCATATCCTGGCGGATAATCGCATTTAAGGGTGAAAGACCCGCCAGGGGTCGTGGTCTCCATGCCGCCTCCGAATACTGCATCTATTTCCTTTTCTTCGAGCAGACGGCCAACTATGTTCGATATTTCCTGGGTCTTTCGGTCGGTCATTAGACGTTCTCCTGCACAGGTTTTACTTCATAGCGTATTTTTTTCGAACGATGAGAGGGTACCGCATACTCAGCCTAACGCGCAATTGATAATAGTTTGTTCAGAACTTTTTGGCTTGGGATCTGGTTCATCTGTTTCGCCTCTACAGTTGATCCGTTGCTGAATCGAAACCCCCAGTTTTCTGGGCGAGTCGGTCCGAAGAGCCCGACGGAAGGCACCTTGCACATGTCAGCCATATGAAGCATGCAGGAATCTACGCCAAGAAATAGATCGCATTTCTCTACGAACGCCGCAACAGTTCCGAGTCTAAGGCCAGTCATGGAGAATATTCGGTTGTTTAAATGCAAGGGAATTTGGTACTCGGTTGGGTCTACGATTATGGCGAGATATTCTTCTCTGATGGAGGTGAAAGAGTCCAAACACGAAAAGAGCCGCCCTGTATCCCATCTTTTGCGTTCTTCCGATGAGTGGTTGTGGACGCAAAGTAACTTACAGTCATCAGGAAAAACCTGACTTAATCGATCTGCTTTGTTTCGGAATTCATCCCTCATAGCGATCTGTAGCTGGAAAAAGTCCTTTTCCGATTGCGTTCTTTGTACGTACTTAGCTACTTGGAAAACAAAATCGGCGTAGTGTTCGTTGCCTATACCTCCTGCAACGTTACTCAGATGGAACGTTGAAATCTCGAATGTTGATCTCGAACGAAAGTGATGTTCAATCTGATCAAGAAA
Organism: uncultured Woeseiaceae bacterium; assembly: GCA_964606915.1. Taxonomy (GTDB): domain Bacteria; phylum Pseudomonadota; class Gammaproteobacteria; order Steroidobacterales; family Woeseiaceae; genus UBA1847. The sequence goes on from CAZSIQ010000013.1 coordinate 39,626, forward strand.
AGGACTGCGCCAAGGAGAAAGGTTAATGAAAAGCTCGATACTAAAGTCTTCCCCGAGAATGGATTGGAGTTCGGACTGGCTCCGCCTTTCTGCACGCCCCCATTCTTCCGGAATTCTTGCGCTGGGCAGCTCATACAAATCTTGCGGCAGGACGTTATGGAGGTAGGAGGGCATGATTAACATGACCTGACTTGGGAATTCTTCCGCAAGCGCCCTAAGTGTTGGCACGCTCAGCCAGCAATCTCCAATCCCGTTCCAAAGAAACACTGCAACCTTTGCGTTGGAGTTTGATTCAATGCTCCTCGAAAGCTCCGTGCCAGATTTCTTCTTCGATTCAGTTCCCAACGAACACGCTTTCATCTTGGAATGAAGCGCCCAAGTATTGTGAAGGTACGATCAACGGCCGAGACATCGGGGCACCATCCATCGTGAATTAAGTTTTCGGTAGGCGCGAAGTAGAATTCATTCGGTTTCACACGGATAGCTATGACGGGCATATCTGGTCCTGTTGCCAAGTATTTCTTCGCGGCTTCGTTAGAACCCAATCGTGAACTCATTGGCAGCTTCCGCCTGAAGCCCTCCACCGTTATCGGCAAAAATATGAAGTATCTGTCAACGTTCCCCAAGTTTATACAGATTCTATTCCGGCTTAGGTATCGATTTTCACTAGAAGTTTCATCCCACGTATCTAGGTGCAACCCAGGTTTTTTCATGTCAGCGAAATAGTCTACAGTTTGAGTAGGACCGTCTACTGCAGCTTCTCTAAAACCGATAAAGGTTAGGTCATCCTCAAAGCTCAGATGAGTGTCAGTTTCACGTAGCAAGATTGAAAGCGCATCTGCAGCCAGGTTTCGAGTATCCGGCGTTGACCGTTCGGTTTCTTTGCGTTCTCCTACGGCTCTCATTAGCTTATCGGCGGTCGTACTCTTGAGCTGACGTTTGCCCACTAGCTGCCAATATTTCGTCTCCGTTCTAGGACGAAAAATAGCCTGCAATTCGTGTGGCGAAAGCTCTCGCCAATCGCCGGCTGGGACAATTGCGTTGGAACCATAAGCTTCGTCATTAACTATTTTTGTTACGTCTTCACACAGCAAGAGATCCTCTCGGGCGACGAGCCCCGTAGGATCCACGTAGACTCGATGCTGTGATTCAGAATTTTCGGTCCAGATTGAAATAGTCAAACTCTACCTTGGGCTTGGGAATTCGCTGAACTCAACTTTTTTCGAATAGCGTCCGCAGGATAACCGTTAGTGGACAAATAGCCGACGATTTCTGTGTAAAGTTCTTTGAGGCCTTGACAGAAAATACTTCGGTTATTGAACAGATTATCAGAAGAATATCTGTTCTTGAGTTCGCCACCGCGGCACCAACCTACGAACTCACAATCAAAGCACTTATCTGGAATAAGGTCGGCGGCAATCAAAACGTCTTTGAATGGCGCGGAATTCAGCAAATCCCGAGCCTCAACCGAGTATATGCTCCTGACTTCAAACTTCTGAGGCCACCCAGTTGCGAAGATTTCCTCTCGGACTCCGAGGTCGCCATTTGAGCCAACTGAAATAACCGCTACACCGACGCTTGAAGCGAATTCCGGCGTCTCCACTTTATGTCGAGTAACGTTATTGCCGAAGAATGAAAGTAGGCTATCGATGAAACGAACATACACTTCAGGATTATCTTCAGATACCCAAGAACGGAAAACGTCCCTTTGAGCTTTGTAAACTCCATCCAAGGTTGATTGGTAGTTCTCATCTTCATAGCTAATTGCGGGAAGCAAGAAGTCCATCCAAACAATACCTAAACCTCGGAAATAGTTGTAAACCGCAGAGTAGTCAAAGTCAGGGTTTATTACAGCCAGTAGGCCAGGAGGCTTAATGCGACCAGCATCGGCCGCCTCAACTAATTTTACTAGCCCAGCCTCAACTCGAAGTAGAGTGCCTTTCCCTTGCTTGTCAACCCTGTAAAGGTCGTGATACTGCTTTGGTCCGTCGATACTTACGCCGACCGATACGTCAAATTCGGCGAACAAGTCTATCCATTCCGAACTGACTAGCATTCCGTTTGTCTGAATGGCGAATGACTGGTGTACGCCATTCTCGTTTGCCATGTCTTGGAAAAGCCCACAAAGCTCGCTGAAAAGGTGCGGCTTCATCAACAGCGGCTCTCCTCCGTGGAACGTAATAGATACACTTTTAACGTCTAAATCTCTGACGGCGGCTCCAATCCAGTTGGCGATATCCTGCGCAGTCGAGATCGGTAGATACTTGGGACGCGTTTTCCAGGAGTCGTCACCGCTGAAATAGTAGTAGCAGTAGGTACAGGCAATATTGCAAACTTCAACTGACTTTAAGACTATGTCGAGCACATCTACGGATTCGACTCGGTTACCGCTATTAATCCCGGCTATTGCTTGTCTTGATGCTTTAGTCATAAATTTCTAGAAGCCTCATTGTCAAATCGACAAGTTCAGTAATTTCCCAACTCAATAATCAAACTTGCAAGAAATCACAACCCTATTTCTAAGCGTTAACTCGTGGTTCACCTAGCGATAAGAATGCGGGATTCGAACAGCCGCCGAAGCAATCCATGAGAAACCGTGAATCCATACTTCTCTTGAAGAGCTTCCATCGTTTGAGCGACTGACCTTTTACCATCAAACTCCCAGATAGCTCTGAACACTTCTTCGCTTACTGCCCTAGGGTCGAAGACGTTGTATGTTGTAAGTATGTACTGCCCATCGTCGTTTCTCGAGATTGTCATCTTCGGATTGCATGCCAAATATTGGGGTAGATCCTCTTCCATACTGCGAAAAGCATCACCCAGTTTTTTCTCGTAGATTGACAACAAAAGACCGCCCATTTTCGATATCTCGCTAGCTGAGAGTGACTTAACAATTTCGTAGCAAGCGACATAGTACTCTTCCTCTCGACCCGACCAGTCCTTCCATAGGTTGTTGTAGAACTTGGGATCAGGCTTCGTGCCATCTATTTCAGAACTTTGCAGTTTTGAATCGGTATGTTGTGAATCCGGATAAAAAGCGCTGGGATCCACGCTAAACCCCAACTCTGACATGGCATATCCAGAAAGTAACTTTTGCAAATGCTGCAAATGCATCCTGATGGCCTGCCAAACATTCATGCCGTCTTGACCGTTTTCATATTTGCAGTACCACGTCGCGCATACAGCTTCTCTATATCTCCAGATCGAACATTGCCCGCGTTCTCTAATATAGTAAGGGCACAGGAGCGCCTCTGATTGCCCAAAAAAACCCTGTCCAGCGCCATACAAGACTTCATAGTCAGCCGGCCTACTAATTCCAAGAGGTGAAATAGAAACTTGATTGCTGATTTTCTGCAGGATTCTCTTCCTGCCTTCGGCGGCCTCGGCTGATGGATCACTTAAGATAGCACCGACCGAAAAATTCGGAAGCTTAGGGTGATAGGTACAGCACTTTTTGTCTGGCATAAAGACTAGTTTCGATTCGCTTGATTTGTCCGCTCGAGTACACATCGCGCAGTCGTCACACGTAGCAAGCTTTTCTTGAGGCAACCGTCCCTCAAATTCCGGCGAAACGAGGTGGTTGTAAAATTCTGGTAGTAGCAAATCTTGACCTCCCGAGTACGGTGTTTTTATGACAGTCCAAAGAAATCCAATGCGTTCGAACACTAGGCAGTGTCAACACGCACCCATTCCTGTCAAGGTGCAAACTTGCCGTTACCGCCAGCGACGACAACTTGGAATCGCTATCGCTGATAGCGTGCACTAGGCAATTTCAAGCGTACCTACAATGCAAACCTTGTGACTAGACGGTTTGATACTGGGTAAGCGATGTTATCGTGGTAACCACACCGAATTGTCAACGTACGGTGCTCATAATCTATGAATCTAAGGGTCGCCAGTTGCTGGATTTTCTCGCATCCAAAGAGAACTCCGTCCCGGATACGGTCTCAGTCATATCAAAAGAACCGAACTAGAATCTATAAGTCTAGACTGACGATACTAACTACTTTTACGTGCATCGCCTATGATTGACGAAAGCGTAGTCACGGCATTGTCAATGAATTCGCCGAAGTCGGCACTATTTTCTCTATCGGATCGAACAGATTGTCTAAGACTACGAATTTCGGAAAGAAAGTGATCGGCAGCATGAATCCGATTGGCGAATCCGTCGGCTTCGTCCCAAAGACTTTCCATTCCTCTAGCGAGATCAACATAGTGCCAAAGCGAGTCCACACTGGCGTGTCCAGTCTTGATTCGGACGCGCTCAAGGATTGAGCGATAGTCCTCCAACGTAGTTACCGCACCCTTTCGAGTCTCCCACACTTTCAGATGCGCCATAACTTCATAGGTTATAAATCGATGTCGAAACATCGATACACAAGCTTCTTGATCGCGATACCCAGCGTGAATACAGAGTGTTCTAAAATCCTTCTCGATGGCCGTCTTGGCGATGGCATACCCGAGGCGGCCGGGGGCTACAGACAGGAACAGGCTGTCGGATCGTTCTAAATCTCGATCTAGGTTGGAAACAAAGTCAAACCAGGCGTTGCGGGCGGTGATGTAGCGGAACAGTTTCGTTTCATCTTTTGGAAGCAACCCAAACTTCCTGGGCGGCGGTTCTATTCTTCGTCGCTTTAGTGTCGGAATCACTAGCGCGTGCGTCTTGAACGGAACAGAGTTGGCCTTCAGGCTTAGTGAAACCATCTCTCCGGGCCTGAGCCCAGTGCGCTTCAGCAACCAGATCATGATCCTTCGCCGCTCGTAAAGGTAATTCATCCTGTGCTCTTGCGTTTCGGCGCAAGACTGGAAGTGCCGACGGGCCGCCTCAGGTTGATTTTTCGGATCGGCAAGTTGCTCGATTGAAGACTCAATGTCTTCTATGACGCTCAGCGCAACGGGCAACTTCGGGTCGGTGCTGACGCTGGTCGGCATGTAGCGGTGTTTCCAATAGGATTCGCCTGTACGTGAATTGACCTTCTTCTCGCAACAAATTGCTGCGGCATCGCGCTTCTCGCCAACAATCGGTGTAACTCCTGTGTGTAGATTATCTTGATACCAACTCAGGAACGCCAAAGATCGTCCCAATAGTGCACGTACGCGATTGTCGTTCCTTCGCCTTCGCGATGGATCGTTGGGCAGCTTTTCAGAGGTGAGTGCAGTCGACAATGCAAAGATGTCGCTGTCATCAAGGTCAGAAAAGCGTCGCTCGGTCGTCTCGCAATACCTCAAAAGTTCGGTCAATTCCGCCGCGTACGATACAGCAGTGTGCCCCGTCCACCTGTGTGCGTTGTCCATTAGATACATGTTTACGGCGATACAGGGCTTTCCGTTCGGCCATCGAACGAACGCTGTACTGGGGATGGTCTCATTGGTCCTATACTGGCGATTCGCAATGCGACGTGTGCCATCAGGTAAAGTGAGGTTATCTACTGATCGAAACAGTTGCTTCTTACGGTTTCCCACTAACGACCTCGAAAGCCGACGACGTTGTTGGTGTCTTCCGTAGATTGCGTGTCAGGGTCAAACAGATAGCCGAATGTATCTGAATGGGACTTCAATAAAACATAGAGACTTTCGCGAAAGTCCTTGGAAAAGCGACGAGACTGAGCGAGTCCACTGATTTCTTGTAGTAGCCACATATAGGCCTTGGACTGCGACAGGAGCATTCGCTCATTTTGATCTAGCCGTTTCTCAAGATCTTGAATGGCGGCCATATCTCGACGGTGAACTTCAGCAGCCGACCGCGGGTTGAGAGAGTTGCCAAACTTGCTGTCGACCGTTTGACGTAGACCATTAAGGTACTGCCAGCCGGACACCTCTTCGACTTCATCTGAAAGAACTGAATTCGCGTATTTCACAAATGTGTTTCGCGAGCCAAATCGGGTAATACCAAGCTTGTTTTGATGATAGTGTTGGAAGGCAGCTGCGCTTCGGCAAGCTTTCACAAGGGATCGATCTATCGGCTGCTTACCGTCAATTAGTGATTTCAGTGCAGACACGCGAGCGCGGATGCTGGATTCCAACTGAAGTTTGGTTGACCTCATGCCCTGTCCTGAATCAAATGGTTGTCTTGTTTGTGGGGCGTGCGCGGAAGGAGATGCAAATCCTCGAGTTGCCATTTTCGTCTGAAACGCTGTGAGGTTCCAGATGGAACGCATCTTCCTGGCGTAACGCGGTGACGTAGGACTGCCAAGTTCGCTCAGGTACTAACTCAAGTTCTTCAACGTTAAATTCATTCAACACCAAATTGTAGAGTTCAACCAATCCCTGTTCTTCGGGGTGAGAGTCTTTCGTGAAATCGTAGTCGCGAAGGCGATCGATCGAGTACTCTGCCTCCAGCCGATAGAAATCATCACTCGAGAACTCTCGTTCAACATAGGCGTACAGATCGGAAATGTCACCGTGTCCTGCGATATCACGCGCTGCATCGAGTACATCGTATCGACCGCTCCAGAACAAGAGAAGCAGGAACCACTTTCGCATCTCGTGAATTCTTAAATACCACCGTCGACCGAGGCTATCGAGCGGCATATTCACGTAGTCACAGAAAGCATCGATGTATCGATCTAACCCGGCGTTTGTTACTGCGACAGCGCCGACGCCGATTCCTCTTCTCGGCAGATAGAACAGCCGTTCTGCTTGGACTGGGTTTTCTTCATTGTGAAGACTTACCAGTGCGTCACCCAATATCTGCAGTTGCCGAACACCTCTTGCCGCTATAGAGGGGATAGGTTTCCCGCCGGACGAGTCGCGATGTTCTCGAACACCGGTTTTTGCGATCTTGCCATCCAACCAATATGGGCCTTCGCCAACCAGGCAGTTTCGCTTATAACGAGTGACTTCGGAATCCCTCGATGGCTTGAACATGCCGCAAAGAATGGAAACTGCGCCAACCCAGACCTGAAGGGCCTGCGTGATGTCCACCCGCTCGGGATGCTCTGCGAGTCCACGATAATTGGTCGTTGGATGTCTCACAGACAGGTCGAATCCTGCGGTCTTGAGGGCCGTAGGCATTGGCGTGTCCTGCAACGCCTGATCCTGAATTTTTCTTATCTCCCATTCATTAAGGTTACGAGACTGCGACTTGTTGACAACCACGGTGACTACACGAACGTAGAACTCGACGAAAGCATCACCGAACTGATGCACCCACTTCATAGCTTCATTGAGATAGCAGAGACCGATCTCAATCGGGATCATTGGTGTATGTCCCTTCGGCCGGGATTGGGGACGAACCAGCCGAATGGATCTCGCTGTGTTGATTGTCGATGGGTCGGGAAGGTCACTCGGCATGTGTCGGCTAAGGGATAGCAGAATCCTCACGGATCCACATACTCGCTTCGCGGTGGAACCTGTTGTCGGTCGAGTCAGCGCGGTTTCGACGGTGATTGTTCGATGTGAAGGATAGCGTCGCTTGCTGCCGGTATTGACTAGCAGACCGTTGGCATCGGCCAAGCGCGGCTCAAACTGCCGAATGACGGCGCGCGTACGCTCCGAAATGCCGCACAGAGCGCTCGTAGGCTCATTCAAGAGTTTGCTCAAGAACTTACGCGACAGTGCGTCACGGCGTCTGCCGCCCACGGTGTAGGCAGATCGGGATTCTAGGTACGCAATCATGTCCTCCCGGACGCTGGCTGGAACGTTTCCAGGGTCGTCAATAATTGCTTGCGGGCAATCGCGTGCATATGTCGCGACGTATAGCGCCGCAACAATTCGCTCTGGGTACTGGAATGCGCCACTCCATCCTCCTTTCGCCAACTCGGCCGTTAGTTGGTCAAGCGACCATTGATTTAGCATCGACAAATCGCTGCGGCAGCGATCATTGAAATTCAACCAGCGGATCAGTCCGAACATGTCGTACAAAAAGGCACGCCATACATCGAGCGTTGGCACTGGACCTTCAGCAAAACCTTGTCGATAGAGAAACGCTACTTTCTTGATTGTTGTTAGCGTCTTAACCTGTTCTCGATCTGTAAGAGATCCCCCATTTGGTAGTCGAATTGACCAATCTATGTTCATCGTGTTGGCCCAATTACCTTTGACCCGAGCTGAGTCAAGCGACTTGGTTTTCCAACATGGTGCGTCAAAGTCCGAGAGTAGCCAGTCCGCTTCAAAGACGCCTCGATACGGTCTAAGTCGATCTTTTGCGTCCTCGAGCGTAACGAGCAACTCTGCAAACTCCACTTGACTCATCGATGGCGGTTTTATCAGCTGAATTTCTTCAATAAGCTCTACGAAACCTGAGTCCTTCAACTTTCATCGCTCCACGCCGAGTCAATCCGAAGATTGCGCATTTTCCGATTCAGATTGGGCAGCATTCGTTGTGCAAGCTCGTTCGTTTCCCGCAACTTAGCGATGTCCAGAGACTCGCGCAGAATGTCGCTCAGCTGTTCTGCTTCAGATGCATGTTGAAACAGCGTTGCGAGTTGGATGAACGAGTTGGGTGCGATACCGGTCTTCGTATCAATCTGGTTCAGTTTTTTTTGTGATAATCGTCCAAGGGCGGTTTCGCGATATGCGTACAACATTGCAAGTGAATTCGGGCTCAACCGCACGGACAACAGGGCATATTCGCAGCCGTCGGGCATTGGAGACTCTGTTCGGCTGGTCAGCTCGGAATCGCCAAATCGGCGATGCAATTCGTCGGCGATAGGCGAGCTTCCGGGTCGGTTCTCGGTTAGTAGTTGGCACAAGAATGATTGCAGATCACTAAAACTGTCGATATCAGTGACATCCAGCAAGTAGTCTTCGTTGGCAGCCGCAAGGGCAATCAGAGTGTTTTGGAACCGCCGAATAATGCGTTCGTTCCAGATCTTTATGAGTGGTTCAGGAACGTAGTGCTGAACGGCGGTAGCATAAGAATTGCCGATCTTTCTAGATGCAATACCAAGCGAACCTGTTCTCAACCACTCGAGCACAGCTTGTGTTGATCTGATTCGCTTGAAGTTTATTACGCCAAGGACAATGCCGGCCTCTTCAAGCTCTGGATAAAACCTGGCAAGGGTTCTGTGTTTGCCAGAGGAAACGATATTTTTGACCGTGACGCCGCTGAGCAAGCCGATGCGACTACTTGGACCGGCAGGGCAGCCCAGGAAAAGGTAACGCCAATGCGAATGATCCGCGCGTTTGAGCAGTGCGCGAGCGTCCGCTGTTGCGCGGATCAGGTGTTTCATGACCCGAGTAGCCCGAGGCGTTAGCTGCGCATACTTTCTGACTCCCGCCCGAGGCTTATCAACGGAAAAAGTTACCGTTTTACCCTCACCCGTTGCAATGACGTAGCTATTGCCACTTGGGCTGACGAGTTTCGCATTTGCGATGGCTTGAGGGGTCAAATTGGGATGTTCTTGAATCAGTATGATGATCGCGACTGTGACATCCAAGAGTGACAATACCCCGAGGAAACGCATGAACAACAGTCGAGAGTCCATTAGAGATGCTTGATCTGGTGAGAGTGCCGTTGTGTCAAGAATGGGGCCTATTGGCGTCGCGAAACTCTTCTGAAGGAAGCCGCGTCGACAACCCGGGTGTGAAATCAATGAGTTATAGGAAAAAACGAACTCATCGCGACTAGAGCGGAGTTCTGACCGCAGAATGTGGAGCGCCCAACTGGCGCTTCTTTCGACGTCTGGGCTAGTTACGTGCCTGTCTTTCCCGCCATTCTTGCCGGCCAGATGTACAGTCCAGTGACTGAGTTTCTTTCGTTCCTCAAACTCATCGATTGAAACCTGTCGAAGCAGGCGCTTACCCGACCTATAGTCCTTAGCTAGCCGTAACCAATAGTCGTCAACAACTCGGCGCAGGGCGCTGTCTCTCTTGCGGAGAGTGAACTCCACTTCATCCAGGTATTCGGTATCCGAGCGCCAGAAAAGTGGGCCGGCGAGAGTCTTGTCGATAGGCCTTTTGGTTCCGGTTACTGCATCTTCCCCAATAAAGTCAGGTCGGCGAGGGCTGCGTTTCTTCCCTCGGCGTGCATTTCTTAATGCCCGAGGGAATATGAGTCCATCCGGTAAATATTCTTCCGCCATGAGACCCCGTAACCATAATACTGCGCACGTATCCCAGGCCTTGGTTCGGTAGCGGTACCCGGAAGTTTCGTGTGAAGAAACGAGATACCACGCAAACCAATCGAAAACGAGGAATTGCCAACCGTCTGTATCGTTGGAAGCTGGAAGTCTAGTCCGATCTTTTTCGCGCAAGTATTGACCAAACTTCACCAGGCTTCCGCGGGCCAACGCGATCTGGGTCGGGTATTTCTTGGGAGAAAAGTACTTCTGCGAGGCGGCTAGTAGCGCGTTAAGGTCGCCACTTCGAAGGCAAGACAGCGAGTCGAGTCTCATGTGCAAATTTCTTGGCCGATTAGGGTCGTCGAACACGCCATACAGCGTCCCTTCTGATTCTTCAAACCACATGCAAATCACCTGAAAAAAACCGCGATATAGAGGCGACACAATAATTTCTTCGTAGTCACAAGCTACATATCACCAACTCCTCCCTTTGCGAAATTACTGCTGCAAATTCCGTGACTTAGAGGTCTGGAGGGTTAGTGACGGATATTGTAACTCCGCAAAACGACCGCCCTGCGGCTACGCCGGCGACCCGGCCGGCAACTGCCATTGCAGTGCTGACCGCATTGCAGCCTATCGGGGACGCGTTTCCGGGCCGCTGCTCGATCGCATCGACATGCACGTGGAAGTAGCTGCGCAACCGCTGGCGGCGTTGCGCAAAGCGGACGCGACGGAATGCAGCCGTGACGTTGCTGCTCGCGTCGTCAAGGCAAGACGTTTGGCGAAGGAGCGCCAGGGTTGTCTGAACGCCAGCCTCGGCAACGCCGAGCTCGAGTCCATGCTCGAGGCGGACAGCTGGACGCTGGTCGATGCGGCGAGTGAGCGCCTGTGTTTGTCTGCCCGGTCCGCCTACCGGGTCCTGCGCGTCAGCCGGACGATCGCCGATCTGTCGGAGGCAGAAACAATAACGCCCCCGCATGTTGCGGAGGCGCTGTCGTATCGGGAGATTGAGCGAAGGGTCTTATGAAGACTCTTCGATCATGTAATCCACAGCGGCGATGACTTCCTCGTCAGACAGGTCGACGCGACCACCCTTGGCCGGCATGTAGCCGACGTCACCCTGGAAGCCATTGATGGCGTGGTCGTACAGCACGTCCATGCCCTGCTCAAGACGCGCTGTCCAGACGGCCGCGTCACCCGGAATCGGGGCGCCACCGATGCCGGCACCGTGGCACGCGAGGCAGGCCTGGTTGTAGACCTGCGGGCCCGACAGGGCTGCAGCGACCGGCTCCGGCTCGGCGACGGTTTCAACCACCGCTGCCGCGACGACGCGTTCTTCACCGGGCAGGAAGGCCTTTCCGACCGGCTGGATGCGGTCCTCGATCGCCTGCCTGTATTCCGGCGACTGCTTAACAAACTGGCCCTGCGTGGCGTTACCCATCCACATGGCGAGGATCAGGATGAACACGGCGAATACGGCGAGTGCGCCGACAACGAGCGAGTAGATATCAAAAAACTTCTGGTCCGAGGCCAAGATCTTGCTCCAGCAACGTGAGTTTCACGGATGTTCGGGTGCCGCGCATTATATCGACGGTGCGACCGGGTATCTATCGGCGGAGGCGGCCGCTTCCTTACTGCTCCAGCCACAACCTCATGAATTCTTCTGCGAAAACCCGGGCGGCGTCGCGTGCCGCCTGCCGATCCGTCTCGTCACCGACCTCGTAAGTGACTGACGGAATGCCATAGCGCTTGTACATATAGTTCTTGCCGTTGGCGGTTTCAGACACGGGCCGCGGGTCATTTTCGAACGGGTAATCCTCGATTCGCTTAGTGGAACGCGTCAGCCAGGTTGTCGTGAAGTCTTCCGGGCGCGTGACGGCGATTTGTGAGAAGAATTTGTTCTGGCGCGTTGAATGAAAGTCCACGAAGGACACCACCGGGCTGCCCTCGGTATCCAGCGAGTCCAGCAACAACTCGATGCTCTTCGTTTCCGGCTGTGTAAACGGCCCCCAGTCGCGGTTCAGGTCAGTCTCGCCCGTGTTGTGACGCCAGTGACCGTCAACGACGCCGTCCGGATTCAACAACGGCACGGCGATCACGCGAAACCTGTCACGGAACGCATTTGCCAGTGGCGAGTCCGCAAAGACCACTTCGGCAAACGTGAACATCGCCGCCGCGCCCGACACCTCCGGCGGATGCTGGCGCCCCGTCAGGAGAACGGTCTCCCGGCCGCTGCCGCCCGTGTCCAGCGAGTAGATCGGCAGGTCCCCTCGCGAACGACCGATGGTCTTCAATTCAGCCGACGAACTGGCCGCGATACGCCGCGACCAGGTCTCGTACAACTCGGGCAGCAGCAGCTCGTGCGCGGCAATCAGCACGGCGTCGTCTCCCAGCTCAAGATCGAGGACCAGTCGCGAGCCCTTTTTCGCGGTCCGCCACGCGGTCCACGGTAGTGGCCTGAAGTTTTCACCGTCCATGCTGCGCTTGGGCACGTACCGGTGTTTCCAGTCGCCATAGTCGACGATGACACGGGCTGGACCGGGCCGGCTGGGGACAACGCGAAATGCGTACCACGGGCTGGGGTTGGTGACCTTGCGATCTTCCGGCTCAAGCAGAAGACGAACGACGCGCGACCCACGACTTATGCAGTCACCGCGCCGCGCGCCGACGAACGTGTCGTCAATGCTGAACGCGGATGTCGTGCAGGATTCCGGCGACGGTGCGGTAGCGCAGCCGGTCAGGAGCAGTGCCAGGGCGACGACTCGGAGCATCGTCACAGCATATCAAAGGTCTTCGGCTACCGTTTTCGCCAGGCTGTCTCCGGAGACACAGGCCAGTGTCCATCCCAGCATGCCGTGACCCGTGTTGGTGTACAGGCCATCAAGGTCGGTTCGACCGATTCTCGGTCGGCTGTCCGGCGTCATGGGCCGCACGTCGCTCCAGTCGCATTGCGATGCTGCCGAAAAATCGGCGGCCAGCGGGCCGACCTGCTGAGCCGTGGTCCGGAGCTCGGCGACACGCTCTGCGACGTTGCCTTCCCGATACCCGCGAAAATCTGCAAATCCGGCAATACGCATGCGATCGCCCAGCCGGCTGAAGACGAAATGCCGGTCGAGCACCGTGATGCTGACGGACGGCGCGACCTCACCCGGTGGCAGTGTCAGGCTGTATCCGCGCATCGGTTCGATCGGCAGGCGCAGGTGAGGTGCCAGTGCCGGACTGTGCACGCCGGCGCAGAGCACGACGGCGTCCGTTTCCAGGTGTTCACCGTCCACCTCGAGGCCGCGAACTCGTGAGCCGTCGATGATCAGATTGTCCACGTTTGTGCCTAGCTGAAAGCGTGTATCGGTGTTCGCTTCCAGCCACGTTCTCATCGCCTCGCAGAACAGGTAGGCGTCACCCACTTCGTCGCCCGGCGAATAGACGGATGCCAGCGGTTTGTGAATGAACTCCATGATCGCCGGTTCAACGTCGACAGTCTCCTCGTAGCTGAGCAACTTGTTGTCGCAGCCCAGTTCGGACTTGATCGCGATACCGTGTTGCGCATCGTGAATCTGCTTGTTGCTGTACAGCAGGATCATCTTCCCGGCGCGCTTGTGGTCGAAGTCGATGCCGGTGTGTTCTCGCAGCGCGGTCATTAAATCGGCTGACTGCAATGCATCACGGAACGTGGCGAGCGTATTGGCGTCGTTGCGCTCTCTCGTACACTGGGCAAGAAATCCGAATCCCCAGCGCATGAAGCGCGGGCTCAGCTGAATGCGTGTGCCGATATCGCGATGTGCCAGCAAGGCCGGTATTCGCTTCAGGAACCCGGGGCTCGCGAGGGCGTCGGAGAAGGTGTAGGACAGCTGCCCGCCGTTGGCAAAACTGGTCCCTGCGCCCGCCGTGTCGTTGCGCTCAAACACAGTGACGGGAATGCCGCGCTGCGACAGGTAATATGCCGTGCTTACGCCGATGACGCCGGCGCCTACAATACTGACGTGCATGTGCCGCGAATCTCCCCGGACACTAAAGACGGCCCGACGAAGGCCGACAAATCTGGACTGCCACAAAAGACTAACAGAGGCCCAGCGTGACTACCCGATTTCTGCTCGCCACACTCTTCCTGCCCGCCCTGGTTTTCGCACAGGGATTCCCGGCACGCGTTGTCAGCGAATCCGGAGAGCGCCTCGATGGTGTCGTGGTCACCATTAACGGGGCCGAAGCGTCGGTGGCACCCGACGGCGGTTTCCGCATTCCCGGCGACATTGTGTCCCTGCAGCGAATCCGTGCCAGCGCCGACGGGCACTACGCGTTTGTGCACACGGTGTCGCCGAGAGACCTGGAACTCGGGCTCTTCGATTCAATCACGCTGGTTAAGAAACAGCGCGGACGTCGCCTGCTGTTGTTTGCCGGCGATGCCATGCTGACCCGTCGCTTTCTGAATCCACCGGACGATGAACATACGCTGGTCCGCGAAGAAACCTTCGCCGAGGACGCGCGGCGCCTGCTCGATCCCGTACGCCCGTATATCGGCCTCGCTGATTACGCGTCGGTCAACGTCGAGACCGTGCTTGCCGAGACGGAGCCGTCCGGTGCACTGCCAAAGTCCGCCAACTTCTATTCATCACCGCTGCTTGCGCGCGTGCTCGCGGACGCGGGTTTTGACTACGCCGCGCTGGGCAACAACCACACCAACGATTACTCCGACGAAGGCATCAGGACCACGCTGGACGCCATCGAGGAGATCGGCCTCGATTACTCCGGCGCCGGTCTCGACGAAGCCTCGGCACGGCGGCCCGCCAGCGTCGACGTGTTTGGTGAGCCCTACACGTTCCTGAGCTACGTTGGCTGGGCGGGGTACTTTTCGCCGTCACAGGCGGCCGAGGGCGACAAGGGCGGCGCCGCACTGGGCAATGTCGAGGCTTTCACCGAGGACCTTGCGGACGTGTCGCCGTTGTCGACGGCGGTACTGCAGCACCACAGCGGACTCGAGTACGCTGAACAGCCGCCCCTGTCGGTGGTCACCGAGATCAGGCACGCCGTGGATGCCGGTGCCGACCTGGTAGTGGCGCATCACCCCCACGTTCTGCAGGGGCTGGAGGTCTACCGGGACAAGCTGATCGCCTGGTCGATGGGAAACTTCCTCTTTGACCAGACCTACCCGACAACCAAGCTCGGCATGCTGTTGTATGTGTGGATGGACGGCACCCGCTTTCATCGCGCGGAAGTGGTGCCGATTCATGTCAGCGACTATCGCCCCGTGCCGGCGACCGGCAACCTGCGCTATGCCGTGATGCACCGACTTGCCCGCGTGTCACAGCCGCGCGGAACCTGTTTCACGTCCAGCGGTGCGCATATGGTCCTTGCTGCAGCCCGGGGCTGCGAGGCTGAGTCGATGACGCTTCCCGCCGATGGCGGACCGGTCGTGGCGCTTCGCGATCTTGGCCTGTCGCCGTTACGACCGCACTACCCGGCAAAACTGCCCGGGCGCTTTCGTCTCGGCACTGACATCCTGCGTACCGGGGAATTTGACTACGAGGGCCTGTTTGCTGCGCGGGACCGCGACTGGATTCGGGGGCGTGCCGACACTGTCGACGGCAGCTACAAGGTGCGGGTCCTTCCGGGCGACGGCGGCGCACGGGTCGGCATGAAGGGCTTCCAGCGGGTGTACACGCCGTCGACACCGACTACCCTGAGCGGCCGCGTACGCGCCGACGGCGCGGCATCCGTTACGTTCTCGCTGCAACGCCGAACAACACGTGCAACAACCAGCGACGCGCTGGAGAGCGGCCCGTTGACCAAGGTCGGCGAGCTGAAGTCGGTGTCCGGCGGGTGGATGCCGTTCCGCTTTCACTTCGACCAGCCACGCGTCAGCACGCGCGAGGTTCGCCTGCTCATTGACATCGAAAACCCCGACGGCAACGGCGCGGTGCTGGAATTCGACGAGCTGTCCTGGGTGGAATGGAAAACGCCGTGGTTGTCGGGCGACAGCCCTGGCAACGCGCAATTCGCCACGCACCTGGAACGAGAATAAAAAAGGGCCGGCAAAGCCGGCCCTCCAGGTTTCATGACGGACTGTCTTACAGCGTAATCATGACATCCAGGTAGTAGTACAGACCCCAGTCACGGTGGGCATCCTGGAAGAAGCCATAGGAGCTGTCCGAGATCGGCGCACGCTCATCCGTGATGTTGTTGATACCGAGGCGAACACGCGTATCGACATCGAAGGCGTCGAAGCGGTAATCGAAGCGCGTGTTGTAGGTTGTCATGGACGGAATCGGGAACAGGTCGCCGTTTGACAGCTGCTGGTCAAAGCCGCTGATTCGGAAGCCCTGCACCGACGCTCGCATGTTGTCCTTGCGCCAGGAGATCGTCGCCGTCTGGCGATATTCCTGGTTGCCGTCGAGGCCGAGCAGGTCGCCAAGACCAACCAGCGGGTAATCGATGGTCGGGTCAGCCGCCTGTGCCGCAAGGACTGCGACGGACAGCTCGCTGGATGCGGTCTGTTCGAAGGTGTCGTAAAACGAACCGTTGTACTTGAAGCTGAACTCACCAATGCTGGTGTCGAGGTCGTAGTAGATACCGACGTCGTAGCCTGTCAGTTCACGCGTGTCCAGGTTCGTGTAGGCGTCGTCGACAGCGATGACTTCGCCGATCGGGCACAGGCCCGCCGCCAGGAACGCGTCGTTCGTTGCGGTGTCCGTCGGGTCAGCGGCAAGACGCTGCACGATGTCGCTGTTGCCGAGATTGACCGCGTCACTGCAGTTGCCGGTGCCGGCTTCGAGGCGCAGCACCAGGTCATACAGGATGTGGTTTTCCTCGCCGAACAGGCCGATCGTGTTTTCCTTCTCGATGGACCAGAAATCCGCGGTGAGTGTCAGGTTCTCGATCGGCTCGATGACGATACCGATGGACGTGTTCTCCGACTCTTCCGAGACGAGGTCCTGGCTGCCCTGCGCGCGGCGCTGGATGGAGTAGTCGCAGTCCGCGTCGGCGAGCGCACCATTGTCTTCCGCGTAGAAGCACACCCAGTCATTCAGTGTGTTCGATCGGGAGATGACTCGCTCGTTCACCGTGATCAGGTTCGGCGCACGGAACGCTTCTGACCAGGAGCCGCGAACCAGGATCGGTTCGATCGGGCGCCAGCCGAAGGCGATCTTGGACACCGTCGTGTTGCCGACGTCGCTGAAGTCCTCGAAACGAGTCGCCAGCTGTACGTCGAGGTTGTCCAGCACCGGCACCTGGAACTCGACGAACACCGAGTTGGTCTTGCGGCTGCCGGCACCGTCGGGTGTCGGGCTGGAGTTCACGACATCCGACGTGAACGGGAAGGTATCGCCCTCGAAGTCGCCTTCGAAGTCGAGGATGCCATCGCCGTCCGTATCACGCTCGAAGCGAATCGTGCCATCGAGGCGCGGGTCGCGGTCGTCTTCATATGTTTCACGCCGATACTCGTAACCGGCGAGGAAGGCCACCGGACCGGCCGGTGCTTCAAACAGCTCCGGGTTCGAGAACTTCACATCCCAGCTGGCGAGTGTCGTCCTGCCGAGACGGGAAACCGAGATCTGCGCCTGCTCGATGTTGGAATCCACACCACCGGAGAACGGGTTGTACGCCGCCGGTGTCGGATCGAACAGCGCCTGCGTGATCAGGGTGTTTGACAGGCGGTTTTCCGTGATGTCGTCGCGTGTCGCTTCCGACCACACGAGGCCCGACTCCCAGTCCCAGGCGCCGAGCGTGCCGCGCAGACCGGCCAGCAGGCGAATCGCGTCCGCGTCGACATTGACGATACGCGGTGCTTCCTCGAAGCGGTACAGGTCCATGTTGAGCTCGTAGCCCTCGGCCGGCAGGTCCGTGCCGACAATAGAGTCCGGCAGCCGGTTCGGTGAGCCCACCGCACCAAGCGGGTTGTAGTAGTTCGACGCGCCGACGCGCAGGGGAACTGCGCCAAGGTCGACGGACGGCGTGTTAATGCGATTCGTCGATGACTCGTAGTAGTACCAGTCGCCGAAGAACTCGAGACCGGAATCGAACTCGTGGTTCAGGTAACCATAGAGCGTGGTTCGTTCGAGTTTCGACAGCAGGTCACGATTGTCATTCAGGTTGTAGCGTATGCCCCTGGAGGTGGCATCTTCCCGCATGCATAACCCGTTACCGAGGTCGATAGCCGGTCCTGAGCACTCCTCGGCACCGATCGGGAACAGCTCGAATTCGCCGGAGTTGTCGACAACGTCATTGACGCGGAGGCTGTTGCTGCTGCCCACGCCGGGAATGATGTCGAAACGCCCGAAAATCGAGTTGCCGCTGTTGTTACGGAACCGGGTGCTGGTTGCGAACTCCGAGTCCTCCGGGAAACGGGAACGGAAGTCCGAGTTGGACCAGCGGGCTTCATCCTGGCTGTTGACCCGGTCGCGCTGGTAGTAGCGTGCGAAGACACCGACATTGGTGGCGCCGCCGTTGAAATTGTCACCCCACTCGAGGCCGATCGACTGGTCGTCGCGCGGCAGGTGGTCATAGTTGGTGTGACGAACGCGCAGACGTAAGCCTTCGTAGTCATCTTTGAGCACGGTGTTCACAACACCTGCTACCGCGTCCGCGCCGTAAATAGCTGACGCGCCGTCTCTCAGGATCTCGAGACGGTCGACGCCGTAGACCGGGATGTGATTGGAGTTCACCGAGTTAACCGGCACGAAGCTGCCACCGACGGTTTCGGTCTGGTAGGTCGCCATGTTGACGAGCCTGCGGCCGTTCAACAGTACCAGCGTGTTACCGGTACCGAGGTTGCGCATGTTGATCGCGCCAACGTCGCCGCGTGCAGCGTTAACGCCACCCGCCGTATCGGTTTCGCTGAAAAAGTTCTGTCCGAGTTCCGGAATCGCATCGAGCAGTTCGTCACCGGATTCGACACCGATGGCGTCGATATCGTCTGTACTGACAACCGAAACCGCGAGGGCTTCCGTGATCTGCGCGCCTTTGATCTGGGTGCCGGTGACGGTGATTTCGTCAACGGCGTCATCGTCTTCTTCTTCCTGTTGGGCCAATGCCTGGCCGGAAGAAGCGAGTGCCAGGGCAACAGCTGTTGCAAGCACGCGACAACGACTGCGGCATGAGTCGAAGGTCTTCATTGGTATTCCCCCAATATTTATTTTTTTGTGTCCCGCATCAAACATACCTCAAGCACTGGCAAGATGCTCATCTCCAATGGTTTGGTTGAAAGTGAAACTGTTTACCCGGGTACAGGTTGGGATTGATTCGCATTTACGCCTGCTCGGAGTGCTTTGCCTGCGAGGCATTCGGGGCTATGGTTGCTGGCTATGAGAATAAAAAGCCTCGCCGCATTCATACTGCTGCTGATCCTGCCATCGACCCCCGCATTTGCGACCGGGCCCGACCGGATCCTGTTCATCGGCAACAGCTACACCTACTACAACAACAGTCTGCACAATCACTACCGCCAGATGGTCCGTGAAGCGTTTCCGGACAAGCCGCACCACGTGCGTATCAACACGATTTCCGGCGGCAAGCTCAGTGAACACGACGGCCTGAAATACCTGCTGGCGGCCGACGACTGGGACGTCGTTATCCTCCAGGGTCACAGCCTCGGCCCGATAGAGAATTTCGACGGTTTTCGCGAGGCGGCGATTCGGCACGCCGAGGATATCCGCAGCGACGGCGCTCGCCCGCTCATGTTCATGACGTGGGCGCGCACCCACAAACCCGAGATGACGGCCGTGCTACGCGAGGCGTATGAATCCGTCGCCGCCGAAATCGATGCCGAAGTCTCTCCGGTTGGCCTGGCTTTTGAAACCGTAACTCGCCAGCGCCCGGACATCAGCCTGCGCATTGCTGATCGAAGCCATCCGTCGCTCGCCGGCACGTACCTCGCTGCCAGCGTGTTTTTTGTACGCCTGCACGGTGGCTCTATCGCTGACCTTGAGTACACGGCCGGATTGCCGAATGACACGGCGGCATATCTGCGGCGTATTGCCGAGCAGACGGTGAACGACTACGACACACAGGATTAAGCAAAACGACTGGACGGTCAGCATCGCCTGACCGCCGCAACACAACGACCAGGGGGTTCGTATGATCGAGTTCGAAGTGAACGGCAACACGGTGTCCACCGACAGTCCGGAGGACACACCGTTGCTCTGGGTGATCCGCGACGAGCTGAAGCTCAAGGGGACAAAGTTCGGCTGTGGCATCGCCGCCTGTGGTGCGTGCACGGTCCAGCTCGAAGGCGAGCCGCTCAGAACCTGCGTGACGCCCGTGAGCGCGGTAGCCGGCAAGAAGATCACCACGATTGAAGGTCTCGACTCACCCGAGGCTGAGGCTTTGAAGGCAGCCTGGGAAGATCTGCAGGTCCCGCAGTGCGGCTACTGCCAGTCGGGCCAGATCGTGACGGCCGAGACTCTGCTAAAGCGCAACCCGAATCCCAGCGACGAGGACATTACGGCGCACATGACGGCAAACCTCTGTCGCTGCATGTCCTACACGCGGATCCACAAGGCCATCAAGGCCGCTGCCAAGGGGGATGCATAGATGGTCATGCCCAAGCAGAAGATGAATCGACGCAGTTTCCTTGTCGGCTCAGTCGGTACCGGTGTGGTCATGGCGCTGGGAACGACGCTCGGCGGCTGCAGTCGCGAACAGGCGGCCTCCGATATGGCATCCGGTGTCGCGAAGTCGTTCTCACCCAGCGTCTGGTTCGAACTGACCAGCGAAGGCGGCCTGACTGTCAACATCGCCAAGGCCGAGATGGGCCAGCACGTCGGCACCGCGCTGGCGCGCATCGTCGCCGATGAACTCGGTGCCGACTGGAGCCAGGTGTCGCTCGAGCATGTCGACAGCGATCCGAAGTGGGGCTACATGGTGACCGGCGGTTCCTGGTCTGTATTCACGAGTTTCACGATGCTGTCGCAGGCGGCTGCGGCCGGTCGCACGGTGCTCATCGATGCCGCGGCGGCGCTGCTCGGTGTCGATGCCGCAAGCCTGTCGGCTGAAGGTGGCGTGATCAGCGGTGGCGGCAAATCGATTTCCTTCGGAGACGTCGTCGCACGAGGCGATATGAGCCGGACCTTCTCCGACGAGGAGCTGGCGGCGATGCCGATTCTCGCGCCCGAGAACCGCAAGCTCATCGGCAAGGAAACGGTGGCGCTGGATGTCCCGGCGAAGTCCCGTGGCCAGGCTGTCTACGGCCTCGATGCCGAGTTGCCAAACATGGCGTACGGCCACCCGATCATGGCGCCGACACGCTACGGCAGTGTCATTACCGGGATCGACGATACGGCGGCCAAAGACATCCCGGGCTACCTCATGACGGTGCCGATCGACGACCCGAGCGGCTTCGTCCAGGGCATGGCGGTTGTACTCGCCGAAACATTCCCGGCTGCGATGAAGGCGAGCGACGCGGTCAAGGTGACGTGGGATGCCGGTGAGACGGCAACCGTCAGCGAGGACGACATACTCGAAGAAGGGCAGCGGCTCGTGAACGACAAGTCGCTCGGATCCCTGTTCGTCGAGGACGGTGATGTCGAGGCTGCGATGGCGACAGCGTCTTCAACAATGTCGTCTACCTACCGGACACACACGGCGCTGCACTTCGCGCTGGAGCCACAGAATGCGCTGGTCGAGTTCAAGGACGGCCACTGTCACGTGCACTGCGGCAACCAGTGGCAGTCGCTGATCCTGCCGGTGCTCGCACAGTCGCTGGCCATCGAGGAGTCGGACATCACGCTGCACACCTACTTCCTCGGCGGTGGCTTCGGCCGACGTCTGTTTGGTGACCAGATGATCCCGGCCGCACACGCAGCCAGAGCGCTCGGCCGTCCGGTCAAGTTCATTATGCAGCGCGCGCAGGACAGCCAGTTTGACTGTGTACGCTCGCCATCGGTCGCAAGACTCGATGCCGCAATGGACTCGGACGGCAAGCTGACGGCGATCGAGCACGCCGCCGCCGCCGGCTGGCCGACCCTGTCGATGGCACCGGGCTTCCTCGGTGAAGGCGCGAAAGACAGCGGCAAGTTTGACGGCTTTTCGATCAACGGTGCCGATCACTGGTACACGATCCCGAACCACCGGGTGCGCGCGATCAACAACGAGCTCGCGCAAAAAACCTTCCTGCCGGGCTGGCTGCGTGCCGTTGGTCCGGGCTGGATCTCATGGGGCGTCGAGTGCTTCCTCGATGAGCTGGCCGATCGAGCGGGCGTGGATCCGATCGAGTACCGGCTCGCGATGCTTGACGGTGCAGGCAAGAATGCCGGCGAAACACCGCAGGCAGAAGGCGGCGCAACCCGTATCGCGGCTGTGCTCAAAGACGTCCGCGATCGTTCCGGCTGGGGTGCCGATCTGCCGGCCGGTGAAGGCATGGGCGTCGCCGTGTCGCAGGGACAGGAACGCAACATGCCCACCTGGACGGCCTGTGTCGCGCACGTGGCGGTCGACGGCGACAAGGTCATCGTCAAGAAGATCTGGCAGACCATGGATTGCGGCACCGTCGTTCACCCGAGTGGCGCAATGGCGCAGGCCGAAGGCGCCACCCTGTGGGGTATCAGCCTGGCGCTGCACGAGGGCACGGAGTTCGAGAACGGACATGTCCGTGATCGCAACCTCGACTACTACACCCCGCTCAGGATGATCGACGTGCCAGAGATGGACCTGAAGTTCGTGGAAAGCACCGGATTCCCGACCGGCCTCGGCGAGCCGCCGCTGATCGCCGTGGCGCCGGCGATCGGTAATGCGGTGTTTGCCGCGAGCGGCAAACGTGTCCGCGATCTGCCGATCCGGCTCGGCTGATTCGCCAGTAAGGGCTTTGTAAAGAGGTGTATCCGCCACGGTCGTCGCCTGACGACCGTGGCGGCATCGCGTTACACTGGTCGGCCATTCGCGCGTCATGCGCCCGGTCCGCCATGAAACTGTCTGAACTCGTCAACGTGTCGGCGGCGGTCTCGAAAACCCGCAGTCGGCTGAAAAAGCGTGCGCTCTTGAGCGACAGCCTGCGCGCGTCCGATGCGTCCACGATACGGCTGGTCGTCAGCTACCTGAGCGGCGTGCTGCCGCAGGGCCGCATCGGACTGGGCCCCGCGATGGTTGGCAGCGTTCTCGCATCCGTCGAGCCCGGCGATGCGGGCGTTGACCTGTCGCTGGTTGACCAGGTCATGACGGACATCACCAACACCTCCGGTGCGGGCTCGAAGCAGCGACGTGAAGACCTGTTTGGCGGGTTGCTGTCCCAGGTCAGCGAGTCCGAGCAGCGGTTCCTTGCCGGTCTCGTGCTCGGCGAGCTGCGCCAGGGCGCGCTGGAGGCCGTACTCGTCGAGAGCCTGGCCGATGCGACCGGGATCGACGTCTCGGCCATTCGTCGCGCCGTCATGCTGTCGGCGGACCCGGCCGCCGTCGCCGAGACGGCGTTTACCGAGGGTTTAGCCGGGCTTTCAAAATACCGGCTCGCCACGCTGTCGCCGGTGCGCCCGATGCTGGCGCAGCCGGTCGATACAATGACGGAAGCGATCGAGTCGCTCGGTCGTGCCGTGCTGCAGTACAAGCTCGACGGTGCGCGTATCCAGGTGCATCGTGAGGGCGACGACGTGCGCATCTTCACGCGCCAGCTCAACGACGTCACCGAGCGTTTGCCCGAGATTGTCGAGCGCGTGCGACAGCTGCCCGTCTCGTCGGTCATTCTCGATGGCGAGGCGATCGCGCTACGCGACGACGGCCGGCCTTTGCCGTTCCAGGTGACGATGAAGCGATTCGGCCGCAGCAGCCAGGTCGACGAAATGCGCCAGTCGCTGCCGATGAGCGATATCTATTTCGACTGCCTGTACCTCGACGGTGAAGAACTCATCGATCGACCGCTGGTGGAACGGCTCGAGCCGCTCGTGGCCTCGCTGCCCGTCGAGAGTCGCGTACCGCAGATCGTGACGGCGGATGAACCGGAGGCCGTTGCGTTTCTCGGCGGTGCTTTCGATCTCGGCCACGAGGGCCTCATGGCCAAGTCGACAGACAGCCTGTATGCAGCCGGTAACCGCGGCTCCGATTGGCTGAAGATCAAGCAGGCGCATACCCTGGATCTCGTGATCCTCGCCGCGGAGTGGGGCAGCGGACGCCGCAAGGGCTGGCTGTCGAACCTGCATCTCGCAGCGCGAGATGGCGATGATTTCGTCATGCTGGGCAAGACGTTCAAGGGCCTGACGGACAAGGTCCTGAAATGGCAGACCGAGGCTTTGCTGGAACGCGAGGTCTCTCGCGACGACTACACGGTCTACGTGCGCCCCGAACTGGTCGCCGAGATCGCCGTCAGTGATATTCAGCAAAGCAGCCAGTACCCGGGCGGTATGGCGCTGCGATTCGCAAGATTGAAGCGCTATCGGGACGACAAAACGGCAGCAGAGGCCGACACGATCGATACGGTCCGCTCCCTGTTCGCGGGTGGCGTCTCATGAAGAGCTTCCACGCAGCAACCCGGGCCTGGTTCTCCGAGAATTTCGATGCACCGACGAAGGTGCAGCAGAAAGGCTGGAAGAACATCGTCGCCGGCCGGCACAGCCTGCTCGTCGCGCCGACCGGCAGTGGCAAAACCCTGGCAGCCTTCCTCGCCGGCATCGACCGCGTGGGTCGCGCCGAGGAACCGCGCGAGAAGGGCGTGCGCATCCTCTACATCTCGCCGCTGAAGGCGCTGGTCTACGACATCGAACGCAACCTGCGGGCACCGCTGGTCGGCATCGTGCGAACCGCCGAGCGACTCGATGCGTCGTTTCACGAGGCGAGCGTTGCGGTTCGCACCGGGGACACCCCGCAGCGCGATCGACAGCGCCAGATCAAGGAGCCGTCCGAAATCCTGGTGACGACGCCGGAGTCGCTGTTCCTGATGCTCGGTTCGAAGGTCGCGGCAACACTGGCTACCGTTGAGACGGTCATCATCGACGAGATCCACGCGCTGGCGCCGACCAAGCGCGGCGCGCACCTTGCGCTGTCGCTGGAGCGCCTGTCGGCGCTGACCGATAAAGAGCCTCAGCGCATCGGCCTGTCCGCCACGGCCAAGCCGCTGGATGCCGTCGCCGCGTTTCTCGGCGGTGATCGCGAGGTCGACATCATCGATTGCTCGTCACCACCGCGCATCGACCTGACGGTGACCGTGCCGGTGCCGGATATGCAAAACCCGCCGACGCCGGACATGAAGACGGAAGAGGGCGGCTCGATCCTCGGCGAGCTGTACAGTCGTGAGGTGGGTCGCCCGCAATCAGAGCGCGGCATCTGGCCGTCGATATACCCGGAACTCCTCGACGCGATCCAGGGTAACCGCTCGACCATTATCTTCGTCAACAGTCGCGGGCTGTGTGAGCGTCTCGCCCACAAGCTCAATGAGCTGGCCGAGGAAGAGCTCGTGCTGGCGCACCACGGCAGTATCTCGCACGGCCAGCGTGCCGAGATCGAGGAAGGGCTGAAGCTCGGCCGTATCAAGGGCGTCGTTGCGACCAGTTCGCTGGCGCTCGGTATCGATATGGGAGCGGTGGACCTCGTCCTTCTCGTCGAGTCACCGGGGTCCATT
>CAZSIQ010000014.1:0-64547 GCA_964606915.1 uncultured Woeseiaceae bacterium
CCGCAACCCTATTTGAGTTTCAACAATCGTTCAACTAGTATTCAACGCTCGTTGAAATGCGCATGGGGATGCGCTGACGCAGGGGGGAAGTCAATGGCGTGGTTCGACAAGCGCCCGTTAACCGTTCCGGACGCCATCCGGTGTTCCGCTGAAGCCAATCGCGACAAGCCTGCCGTCGAGATCGACGATCGGGTCGTCAGCTGGGGCGCGTTCGACGCGGGTACCTGCCAGGTAGCCAACGCACTGCTGGGCAGTGGACTCGGTAAAGGCGATCGCGTCGTGATCCTGATGACCAACGGCTACGAAATGGTCGAGGCGATGTTCGGCGTTATCCGTGCCGGGCTGTGCGCCGTTCCCCTGAATTGTTCGATCACCGATGCGGCTGTCGCCGGGATGATCGACAACAGTGACGCCAAAGCAGTCATTGCCTCGGGAGAGCACCTGCATCGTATCGAATCGCTGAAGTCCGGCATGCGTGATGAAACACGTAACCGCCTGATCGGTGTTGCACCGGTGCACGACGGGTGGATTGACTACGCCTCCTTCCGAGATGCCGCCGAGCCTGATCTGCCGCCAGTCAGGCTGTCGCCGGACGATGAATGCAACATCATCTACAGTTCGGGAACGACCGGCCTGCCCAAGGGCATCGTGCATGATCATGCCTGCCGCGAGGCGTGGGGATCCGACATGGCCGTCGCGTTGCGCTATCACTCCGGGTGTCGGACGCTGGTCAATCTCGGTCTTTTTTCGAATATCAGCTGGGTTGCGATGCTCGCGACCTTCTTCGCCGGCGGCACGCTGATTGTGCAAAGCCGTTTCGACGTTGCCGGTACCCTGTCGTGTATCCAGGACCGACGCGTTACGCATTCCGTCATGGTGCCTCTGCAATACCAGAAGCTGGTGGAGAGTCCGGAGCTCGACCAGTACGACCTGTCGAGCCTCGACAGCTATATGTGCTGTGGCTCACCGCTGGCCGGTCAACTCAAACGTGTTGTCCATGAGCGCCTGCCGGGTAACTTCATCGAGCTCTACGGTCTTACCGAAGGCCTGGTGACCATACTCTCGCCCGAAGACATGGCCGACAATATCGACTCGGTGGGTCGGGCCTGCCCGGGACAGCGCCTCGCCATCCTGCGTGACGACGACACACTGGCGGACACCGGTGAAGCCGGTGAAATCGTTGGCTACAGCCGTTTCATGATGGCCGGCTATCACGCAAATGACGAGGCGAATGCCGAAGCGACCTGGACCGACCCGGATGGGCAGCAATGGCTCAGAACCGGTGACATCGGTCGACTGGATGAGAGCGGCTTTCTGTACCTCGTGGATCGCAAGAAGGACATGATTATTTCCGGCGGCCAGAACATCTTCCCGGCCGACATCGAGGCAACCATGGTCGAGAACGACGCGATCAGCGAGATCGCCGTTATCGGCGTTCCGCATGACACGTGGGGTGAGACTCCACTGGCGGTCGTTGTGCCTGCGGAAGGGACCTTAACCGACCCGGAAGAACTCATCGGCTGGGCGAATGAACGCCTCGGCAAGCAACAGCGCATTCGCGGACTCGTGTTTGTCGACGAGTTGCCGAGAAACCCGAACGGCAAGATCCTGAAACGCGAATTGCGCGACCAGTTCAAAGACCATGCCGCTTCCTGACAACAGCGCTTTCCTGGTGTGCCGAGACGACCTTCGGCTGTACTACCGCGACTACAACCCGGATGCGAGCGGTACGCCCGTTCTTTGTCTCCCGGGCCTGACTCGCAACAGCCGGGACTTTGACCAGCTCGCGGACACGTTGTCGAAAGACCGGCGCGTGCTGACGACGGATTTTCGCGGTCGCGGTCGTTCCGATTACGATCCGGAATGGCAGCGCTATCACCCCGAAACCTACGTGGACGACATGATCGAGTTACTCGACGCGCTGGGCATCGAGCGTGTCATCGTCATTGGTACCTCGCTCGGGGGACTGTGTGGCATGAGCATGGCACGGCGTTTCCCGGATCGCGTGCTTGGACTGGTGATGAATGATGCGGCACCTGAGCTGAATCCGGTTGGACTGGCGCGCGTCGTTGAATATGCGGGCCGAACCCGTCCGGTTGATGACTGGGAGGATGCGGGCCGACTGTGCCGGGACATCTACGGCGAATGGCTGATCGGCCTGGACGACGATGACTTTGTCGCGCTGGCCAAACGCGGGTACCGGGAGGATGAGCGGGGCAGGCCGGTGCCGGACGTGGATCCCAATGTCGGGCGTGCCGTGCGCGAAGTCCGGTCGCAGGCGATGGATCCGTGGGCCGACTTCATGTCCCTGCAGGACAAGCCGGTGCTGCTGCTCTGGGGAACCTTGTCTGACCTGATTACGAAGGACATCGTCGACAAGATGGTGGAAAAGAGACCGGACCTCCGTGTCCAGCCAATACCTGATCGCGGGCACGTACCCCTGCTCGATGAGCCTGACAGCCTGGCGGCGATCAACACATTCCTGGAGGCTAATCCGTGAATCGAATTCTCGCGCTTGGTGTTTTCCTGGCCCTTGGCGCCTGCAGTGAACAACAACCCGCCGTGCAGGACGCGCCCGCCGACACGGTCTACAACGTCGATCGTTCGAGGATTACCGTCTCCGGCGTATCCTCCGGTGCCTACATGGCGGGCCAGTTACACGTTGCCTATTCCGACGTATTCCGCGGAGCAGGCATGCTCGCCGGGGGACCGTATGCGTGCGCGCAGGGCGATCTCGGTACCGCGCTGGGTGCCTGCCTGAAAGGTGGTGAGATCGACGTCGATGCTTTGGTCGAGAGCGCGAAAGCGTCCGCGGAGCAGGGCGCAATTGCCGACTTGTCGAACCTCGCCGACGACACCGTGTGGCTGTTTCACAGTCCAACGGACCCGGTCGTCAGTCCGGACACCACGGCAGCGTCGGCAGACTTTTACCAGGCACTTGCCGCGTCCATTGAGCGCGTTGACGACGTTTCGGTCATTCATGGTTTTCCAACCCTCGATTCCGGCGTCGCCTGCGACGCGTTTGAACCCCCGTACGTGAATGCCTGCGACTATGATGCCGCCGGCATGATGCTGACGGCGCTCGGCGCTGGCGAGTCGCCGGTCGACGTGTCGGCGGGTAGTCTTGAGCGCCTGCCTGTGCCGGGAGGGCCGGATGCAGAAATGCTGGATTACGCCTACCTGTACGTGCCGCCCGCCTGTGCATCGGGCGAATCCTGCGGCGTGCACGTTGCCCTGCACGGCTGCGTGCAGTCGGCCGAGGTGGTCGAGGATGCGTTCGCGACGCTGACGGGTTATAACCGATGGGCCGACAGCAACCGGCTTCTGGTCCTCTACCCGCAGGCCAGGAGCAGTGCGATGGCGCCGCTGAATCCCAACGGGTGCTGGGATTGGTGGGGCTACACGAGCGACGACTACGCGACGCGTTCCGGGGCACAGATGACCGTCATCGTCGAGCTCATCGACTCACTGGCGGCAAACGAATGACGCTTGCCTGGGGGTTGTTTATCGCCTACCTGGTCGGCACTGCGTGGCTGGGCCTGAAGGGTTACCAGAAGACCACCGGATTCGGGTCGTTCGCGGTCGGCGACCGCGCCATGAACCCGTACGTTGTGGGTATTATTCTCGCGGCCGCGACGTCATCGGCATCGACCTTTATCATCAATCCCGGGTTCGTCTACGTTGACGGTTTCGGTGCCTGGTTCCACATGGTTGTCGCGGTCGGCATCAGCTTTATCACGATGCTCTCCGTCCTGTCCTTCCGCTTTCGCCGTATCGGTGCTGAAACGATGGCGCTCACGATCCCGGACTGGATCGGCAAGCGCTACAACTCGCCGTCGTATGCGTTGTTTTTCGCTTTTCTCAACTTGTTGTCGTTCGCCTTCGTTGTCCTCCTGGTTGGCGGCATCTCCATTGTCATGCAGGCGTTGCTCGGCGTGTCCAACGTCACCGCGTTGCTGATTACGCTCGGCTTTGTGACGACCTATGTCTTCGTCGGCGGTACGTACGCGCACGTGCTGACCAACATGCTGCAGGGTAGCCTGATGATCATCGTCACGGTTATGGTGCTCATTGCCTGCGTCGTTGTTGCCATCCGCGAGCCCGGCAGCGTTATCGATGGGCTCAGAGCCATCGATCCCGGCCTTGTTGCCGTGGTTAATCGCGACGGCGCGTTGTTTAACGATGTGTTCTCGATCTACGTTGCGGGGTTCGCGATCGGTGCGATCGTTGTCTGCCAGCCGCACATCCTGACCAAGGCGCTGTACGTCAAGGACGATCGTGACGTCAAAATCTACCTGATCGTTTTTGCTGTCGTGTTCACGCTGTTCCAGTTGCTGGGCACGGTTGGCTTCATGGCACACTTCAGCGTGCCGGACGAGGCGCTGATCGATTCGGCGACCGGCGCCTTCCGCCAGGACCTGGTGATGACACAGTTCCTGAAGTCTGCGTTTCCCGACGTCGTGTTTACGTTTGTGAGCGTGGTATTACTGGCCGCGGCAATGTCGACGCTGGACGGCCTGCTGGTGTCGATGTCGACGATTACTGCGAACGACCTCGTGCTGAACCTGCGTCGCCGGCTTGGAAATACGGACCCGGACATCGAAGCCGAAATGGCGTTTGCGCTGAAGGCCAGTCATGTCGTGCTGGTCGTCATTGCGGTTGCGGCGTTCCTGATTAACCTGTCGCCTCCCAGGTTGCTGGGCATTTTCGGACAGACCGGCATATACGGCCTGACGTCGGCGGCCGCGCTGCCGCTGCTGCTGGGTATCCTGTTCAGGAAACTGCCCCTGGCGCTGGTCTGGGCCGGTTCCGCCGCAGCGCTGGTCATCCATTTCGGCCTGTTCTTCTTCGGCAACCAGCTGTTTCCGTCGTCGAGCCTGACCTTCGGCAACCCGGGTGTCACCGCCGCCATCGCGTCACTCACGACCATCCCTGCCGTCGCCGTTATTGCCGCTTTTGTTTCCAAACGTCGCTGAGCCTGTTTCTGTCGCAGCCAGTACGCTACATTCGCCGGGTCTGACATCTTTCAGGAGACCGATTGCTATGCGAACCCACTTCCGAGTTGCTACCGCGAGCGCACTGCTCGTCATCGCCGGTCTCGCGACCGCTCACGATCACGGAGACGATCCGATCAAGGAGCGCCAGGCGCTGATGGAAGACACCAAGAACGCAGCGGGTCCCGTTGGCAAGATGTTGCGCGGCGATCTTGAATTCGATGCCGAGACGTTCATGGAGTCGATGAATGTCTTCCTGACGGTGGGTACGCAATACGGTGATCTGTTCCCCGACGGTTCAGAGTTTGGCCAGGGTACCGAAGCCGCCCCGACCATCTGGAGCGACCGTGCCGGTTTCAACGCCGCACTCGACCGCTGGGTGACAGCGACGAAGGCGGCTATCGACGCTGCGCCGCAGTCGCTGGACGAAGCCCGTCCCGTTGCCGGACAGGTATTCCAGTCCTGTAAAGGTTGCCACGACGACTATCGCGTCGACGACTGATCCGCGCCGTGCGCGCCGCACTGATCACAGGAGCCATCCTGCTGCTCGCGGGATGGCTGCTGACAACACCCGGTTCAGGCATCGGCGAACTGCCGGCGCACACGCCAGATATCGAAAACGGGGAGACCGTGTTCTGGGCGGGCGGTTGTGCATCCTGCCACGCCACACCGGTCGAGGGTCGCCGCGCCCAGGGTGACGCGAAGCTGCTGCTCGGTGGCGGCCTCGAACTTGAGACCGTGTACGGCGTATTTCACGTGCCGAACATCTCGTCACATCCGGATGCCGGCATCGGCGGCTGGAGCGACATCGACTTCGTCAACGCGATGCAGCACGGCGTCTCGCCGGAGGGCCGCAGCTACTATCCCTCGTTCCCGTATACGTCGTATGCGCGCATGACCGTGGAGGAGGTCCTCGACCTGAAGGCCTTCCTGGACACCCTGCCGGCGATCGATTCCCCGTTCGTCGATCACGAACTCGGCTTCCCGTGGTCTGTTCGCCGTGGTGTCGGTCTCTGGAAGCGACTGTACCTCGACGCATCGCCCATCCTTGATGTGGAGGAAGGCAACGCGGTATTGGAGCGAGGCAGGGCACTGGTGGAGGGAGCCGGGCATTGCGGCGAGTGCCACACACCACGAAATGCACTCGGCGCCATGCTGGAAGACCAGTGGCTGGCCGGTGCCGAGAATCCTGACGGTCCCGGGAAAATCCCGAACATCACACCGGGTGCGTCGACGTCCGGTTCATGGTCGGAAAACGATCTCGTCTACTATTTCGAATCCGGGTTTACGCCGGACTGGGATACCGTTGGTGGCAGTATGGTCGCCGTGCAGGAAAACCTGGCCCGGCTTGGCGATGACGACCGTCGTGCCATCGCCGCCTATCTCAAGGCCGTTCCCGCGATCCAGGAAGACGAATAAAAGAAAGGGCGTGAACCGCCCTTCCAGGGATGGCCGACGTCAGGATATGGGTGTCCGGCACTCAGGGGATTGCGAGTGCCGAACAATCTGGGAGCAGTCGTCGACCGGGGATGCGTTCTCGCCTAGTGTGACTTCCTTTCTACCCGGTAAGCGTGCAACAACGGTTCCGTGTAGCCGCTTGGCTGGTCAGCGCCTTTCAGTACCAGATCACAGGCCGCTTTGAACGCGATACTGTTTTCAAAGTCGTCGCTCATTGGTACGTAACCGGGCGTGCCGGCATTTTGTCGATCGACAATGGCGGCCATGCGTTTGAACGTCGAGATGATCTGCTCTTCCCGGCACACACCGTGCAGCAGCCAGTTCGCGAGCAGCTGGCTCGAGATGCGCAGCGTTGCCCGGTCTTCCATGAGGCCGATATCGTTTATGTCCGGCACCTTGGAGCAACCGACGCCGCTGTCGATCCAGCGAACGACGTAGCCCAGTATGCTCTGTGCGTTGTTTTCGACTTCACGTGCCACGGTCTCGACATCAAGCTCCTGGCGCGTCGCGAGAGGCGGCGTCAGGATGTCGTCAAGACTCGCATGTTCACGTTGTGCAATGTTCTCCTGCACCGCGTTCACGTTCGTCTGGTGGTAGTGCATCGCGTGCAGCGTTGCTGCCGTCGGGGACGGTACCCAGGCACAGCTTGCACCCGCGCGAGGGTGCTCGGTCTTGGTCTCCAGCATCTGCGCCATGTCGTCTGGCTTCGGCCACATGCCTTTGCCAATTTGCGCCTTGCCGCGAAATCCGCAGCCGATGCCGGTGTCGACGTTCCAGTCCTCGTAGGCCTGGATAAACGCCTGCTGCTTGATCATGTCCTTGGTCTTGAATGGACCCGCATGCATGCTGGTGTGAATCTCGTCGCCGGTACGATCGAGAAAGCCTGTGTTGATAAACACGATGCGATCTTTCACGGCGCGAATGCACTCGCGCAGGTTAACGGTCGTGCGACGCTCTTCGTCCATGACGCCGATCTTGATCGTGTTCCGCTTGAGCCCGTACAGATCTTCAACCCGATCGAACAGCGTGTTCGCGAACGCCGCTTCTTCGGGGCCGTGCATTTTGGGTTTTACGATGTAGATGTTGCCGGCGTCGCTGTTCGGTCGACGAAAGCGGTTAACGTTGTTGCTGATGCCGGCCGCCGTCGTGATGATCGCGTCGAGCAGGCCCTCGAAGATATTGTCACCGTGGGCGTCCTGGATCGCGTCGGTCGTCATCAGGTGTCCGACGTTGCGGACCAGCATCAGGCTGGTTCCCGGCAGGATGACCTGGTTGCCGTCGCAGGCGATGTATTTGCGGTCCTGGTCGAGTCGGCGCGTTACCGTCGTGCCGCCCTTCGAGAAGCTGGCTTTCAGGGTGCCCTGCATGAGGCCCAGCCAGTTTCGGTAGACGTTTGTCTTATCTTCGGCATCCACGGCTGCGACTGAATCCTCGCAGTCCTGGATTGTCGTCAACGCGGATTCGAGTATCACGTTGGCGAGAGAGCCCGGGGCATCCCGGCCAATCGAGTCTTCCGGGTTGCACTCTAAAATGATGTGCAGGCCGTTATTCCGGAACAACAGGGACTTCTCGTCACCGTAGCCGCTCCAGCCGATAAACTGCTGGCGTTCGATGAGGCGTACCTTGCGACCATCCTTCAACGTGGCAAAGCACTCGGCTTTGCGCATCGGGATTTCTACCGTGTATTGCTCAACGTCTGCATGGCTGGCGTCGCGAAGGGGAATGGTGCGGTCAAGAAACTCGACCGCACGCTTGATGACGGCGTCACCGCGGACGGCGTTGTAGCCTTCCGTGGCGCGCGTCTTGCCGTTTTCCTCATCGATCACGTCGGT
The DNA here is from genome assembly GCA_964606915.1 of uncultured Woeseiaceae bacterium. Lineage (GTDB taxonomy): Bacteria > Pseudomonadota > Gammaproteobacteria > Steroidobacterales > Woeseiaceae > UBA1847. Next base: position 8,285 of record CAZSIQ010000014.1, read on the forward strand.
GCCGTAGAACGCATCGTACAGGCTGCCCCAGCGAGCATTCGCCGCGTTGATGGCGAAACGGGCGTTGCTCACCGGAACAACCAGTTGCGGACCCGCGATCGTGGCGATCTCCGGGTCTGCGTCTTCGGTACCGATCGTGAAGTCGTCACCTTTGGGTGCCAGGTAGCCGATCTGTTCCAGGAAGGAACGGTAGGCGCCGGGCGTTGCACCCGGGTTTCTGCGGTGGAAACCGTCGATGGACGACTGCAGTTCCTCGCGGACTTCGAGCAGTCGACGGTTTTCCGGCGTCAGGTCGCTGATGATGCGTTCAACGCCTTCCCAGAATGTGCCTGCGTCCATGCCGATGGCCGGCAGGAGTTCCTGTTCCACGAACTGGCAGAAACCGGTGTCGATACTGAGACCGCCGATCTGCTGTCGTGCGTCCGTGGCCGTGTCTTCGATCCTTGCTACCTGCATCTTTACACCCTCGGGTAATGTGGTTTAAGCGACGAACTGCTCTTCTTCGGTGCTGCCGTCCAGGGCCGTTGTCGAGGACATGCCAGCCATGATCGTGTTCTGCACGGCATCGAAGTAGCCTGCACCGACAAAGGACTGGTGCTTCGCTGCACGGAAGCCGTGCGCCTCGTCAGCAAACTCCTGCTCCTGCAGCTGCGAGTAGGCGAACATGCCGTCCTGCTTGTAGGCCTTGCTGAGGCGGAACATGCTGTTGTTCAGCGCGTGCCAGCCGGCCAGCGTGATGAACTGGAACTTGTAGCCCATCTTGCCGAGCTCTTCGCGGAAGGTTTTCATCGTCTGCGCGTCGAGGTTGGCCGCCCAGTTGAACGACGGCGAGCAGTTGTACGACAACAGCTGGTCCGGGTACTCGGCGTGAATCGCGTCGGCGAAACGCTGGGCCTGTTCGAGGTCCGGCTTGGACGTCTCGCACCAGATCATGTCGGCGTACGGCGCGTAGGCGAGACCGCGAGCGATCGCCTGGTCCATGCCGGCGTTGGTGCGGTAGAAACCTTCCGCCGTGCGTTCACCGGTGATAAACGGCTTGTCGCGCTCGTCGGAGTCGGACGTGATCAGGTTGGCCGCGTCGGCATCGGTACGTGCCAGGAGGACCGTCGGTACACCCAGTACGTCGGACGCGAGTCGTGCGCTCTGCAGTTTGGCAACCGCTTCGTGCGTCGGGACGAGCACCTTGCCGCCCATGTGACCGCATTTCTTGGCCGAAGACAGCTGGTCTTCGAAGTGAACGCCGGCGGCGCCAGCCTTGATCATGTTTTTCATCAGTTCGAAGGCGTTCAGGTTGCCGCCGAAGCCGGCTTCGGCGTCGGCAACGATGGGTGCCATCCAGTCGATGCTGGTGTCGCCGTTCAGCGCGTGAATCTGGTCGGTGCGCAGCAGGGCATTGTTGATGCGCTCTACCATCTTCGGCACTGAGTCGACCGGGTAGAGGCTCTGGTCCGGGTACATTTCGCCCATGCTGTTGCCGTCACCGGCAACCTGCCAGCCTGAGCAGTAAATGCCCTTGAGGCCTGCCTGGATCTCCTGGATTGCCTGGTTGCCGGTCAGGGCGCCCAGTGCACACAACGGCTCTTCCTGGTTTACGCGGCGCCAGAGCTTCTCGGCACCCTGGCGGGCGAGGGTGTATTCGATCTGTACGGTACCGCGCAGCTTGACGACATCCTCGGCGCTGTACTCCCTGCGTACGCCTTTCCAGCGCGGACTGTCGGCCCATTCGGACTCGAGCTTGGCAATCTGGGCTTCGCGTGACATGTGATTCTCCTGAAAGTGAAATGTGTGAAAAGCTGTGCGTGCCGGTTGAGTTGGAGTATCAGTGAAAAAGTTGATAAATTTCACAAAGAAAATTTCACATTGTTAATTTTACAAAGGTTGTGAACTGTGAAATCCGATGGCCGCACCCGGCAAAGCCACTTTCTGGGCACCAAGATCAAGTCTCTAAGAAAGCGTAACCACCTGACTTTGCAGGAGTTATCCCAGCGCTGCGTGCAGGTCGACGTTGAAGCGGGGCCGTCCGTGTCCTACCTGTCGATGATCGAGAACGGCAAGCGCGTGCCGTCTGAACGGCTGGTGGAAATCATGGCGGAGATCTTTCAGAAGGACCTGAACTGGTTTTACGACGAGTCGCTCGAGGCGAAAGCACTGGATCCGGTGCCGGCAAGCGCGGCCGTCAAAGGCATGCCGCTGGAACCCGGATTCCTGTTCAGCGAGGGGCAGCTGCAGAGAGCGATTCCCGAGTTGCTGGCTCAGACCGGTACGACCGGTCGCCAGTTCGCGCACCTGCTGATTCGAGCCCACCAGGAAACCAACCAGAACCGGTTCCCGGACCTTGAGCGCGCTGCCGAGTCCATCGGGAGAAAAATGTTCCCGCTCAGCCTCGACGACCTCATGGACATGCTCGAGCAACTCGATATTCGGGTTCGATGGTTCGACCGCGAGACCTTTGGTGACGATGGCGACACCGATGTCCCCCTGAATACGCTGGTCCGGTCGTTTTTCGAGGCGCCGGACACGCTGTATATCAACCGCACCCTGAAACAGGACCAGGCGCGCCTCAAGTTCGATATCGCGAACCACATCGGTCACAAGATCCTGCACGGCGGCGATGGCGCGCGCGCGCCCCAGGTATCCGGAGGACGCGCCAGCGGTCGCCGTCACGATTCGGATTCGCCGAACGTGCACGCCAAGGACGTCCTGTTTGCGTGGCGGGATTTCGAATGCAGCTATTTCGCGGCAGCGTTGCTGGGCCCGAAAACGCCGATGCGGGAGTACCTCGCCAAACACAAATACTCGATCGACTGTGGCAAGCATGTTGGTTTATCACGCACCATGATCATGCGACGCATGTCCAGCGTGTCACCGTACCCGCACTGGCACTACTTCGATGCCTATCCGCCGGGCAACCTGCGGGCCGTGTATCGCGGCAACGGAATCCCGTTGCCGTGGGGGAACATGACGCTGGCGCAGGACCCCTGCAGGCACTGGGCGGTATTCCGGATGCTGCACACGGACTCGACAGAGCCCTCGGCGCAGATCTCGATACTCGAGGCGGACGGCAGAAAGCACCTGTATTGTTGCGAGTCGGTTCGCAGCACCGATGCCGCCGACAACACGCACGTGCTGTGCGTGGGTATCGACCTTGAACCGGCGCTGGCGGCACAAGGGATCAACGCGACCGACACGATCGACCAGATCGCCGATTCCTGTAACGCGAACGGCGGTTCCGGGCCGATTCCGACAGAGGCGCATCGCAACCTCGTCAGTGTCTCCAAGATATTGAATATCGGCTGGGTCGAGGAGGGACTCAAAAAGGATGCGACGATTATCTGCCCGCGTGCGTCGACCTGTCCGCGAGACAATCACTGCCTCGGCATGCAGAAGCCCAAGCTTCAGCCGGTGATCGATCGAATCCGGGACTCGGTGCTGCAGTCAGCCTAGCGGTCTGCCGGTAAGCCGTCTGGCTCCTCTGGCAGCACTTCGCCGGTCGTTACGTAGTGATTGAAGCGCTGGCAGGACCATTCCTGGTAAATCTTCGTCTGCTCGCTCGGCTGCGTGTCGTTCAGGTCGGTCCACTGGATACAGCGGATTGATAGAGCCTGGCCGGTGACGTCATTCTTGCGCTCGCGTTCGATGGCCATCTGCGAGAGATCCAGTTGCAGGTTAATCAAGGACTGCATTTCTTCCATGTTCTGCTGCATCTGGCCGTCGATTTCGGCTTGCTCCGTCTCCGTCACCGGCTGCTGCGCTTCGTGCCACGGCTTGTAGACCGCGAACCAGCCGGTCAACGCGACGACTGCAACAACCAGCGATACGGCGGCCGGCTTGTTCTGGCGGGTGTACGGATCCTCCGACATGCGGTCTTGATACCAAATCGGGGGCCTTGCTGCCAAGCCATTTTGCAGCTGTGAAATTTCTCCAGTGATGCTATGTTCTGCGACGAATTCGACGGGAGAATTCGTGAACGGACTCATCGAAGAGCTCAAGCGCCGCAACGTGTTCCGGGTCGGCGTGGCCTATATCGTCGTCAGCTGGCTGATCGTGCAGGTCGTCGACACGATCTCCGGTCCACTGAGCCTGCCGGACTGGCTCGATACCGTGGTCATCGTCCTGCTGCTTGTCGGGTTTCCGCTGGCGCTGTTACTGGCCTGGGCTTACGAGCTGACACCTGATGGCGTCAAGCGCACCGTCGATGTCGAGGTCTCTGATTCCGTTACCGCTGACACCGGGCGAAAGCTCAATTACGCCATCATTGCGACGCTGGGTATCGCCCTTGCCATTTTTGCGTACGATCGACAGCGACTGGTCGAGCAGGTCGAGCAGACGCAGGGCGACGCCAGCGCAGGCGTCGTCAGTGAAGAAGTCGAGTCCACCGAAACGCGCAGGGCGTCCATTGCGGTGCTGCCGTTCGTCAACATGTCCGACGACGAAAGTCAGGAGCATTTTTCGGACGGCGTTTCTGAAGAGCTACTGAATGTTCTTGCGAAGGTGCCGGAGTTCAAAGTCGCCGCCAGGACCTCCAGCTTCCAGTTCAAGGGCCGAAATCTCGATATAGCCGACGTCGGTACACAGTTGAATGTCGAGCATGTCCTCGAAGGCTCCGTGCGCAAGGCCGGCAACACCGTCAGGATTACAGCCCAGCTGATTGAGGCCGAATCGGGCTTCCATCTCTGGTCAGAGTCGTACGATCGGCAGCTTGACGACATTTTCGCCATCCAGGACGAGATATCCGGTGCTATCGTGGCGGCACTGTCGGAGACGCTCGGCGTGTCGTCCAGCGAAATGAGCCCCATTTCAGCGCAGGCGACGTCGGACGAAAACTACAACGACTACCTGCTGGCTCGCGAACTGATCCGTCAGCGAGAGGAGATAGCGCTGACGGAGGCCCGGGGTCTCCTGCAACGAGTGAGCGAAGACGATCCCGACTACGCGCCAGCGCTCGTTCAACTGGCGCTGGCCTGGTACCTGCTGACGGACTCCGGTCAGACTTACGGCACCGTTCCAATCTCTGAATCCGTTCCTGTCGCCGTTGACCTGGTCGACAGGGCGTTGGTGCTGGCACCGAATGATCCCGAAGCGCTCGGTGTCAAAGGGCTGGTCCATTTCGACGACACCGGCGACGGCGAAGCCAGCCTGGAGTACCTGCGTCGATCGCTGGAACTGAATCCGTCGCAAACCGACGTTCGCACCTGGTACTCGAATTCGTTGATGTTCTCTGGTCAATACGACGAGGCGAATCGGCAACTGGCCATCGGCCTGGAATACGACCCACTGTCGATGCTGCTGCTCATGAACAACGCGTATCGACTGATCGGTACACAGGATGTTGATCGGTTGCAGCCCATCCTCGACCGGATCGATCGCCTTGATCCGGCCCGCGCCAGTTCGTTGCGTGCCTCACTTGCGCAAACGCAAGGCCGAATGGCGGAAGCCGCCGTGCATTTCATCGAGGCAATGGAGCAAGCGCCGGGTGAAAGCCGTTATCGCCTCGACCTGGGTTTTCACTTCCTGCAGCTTGCTCTGTTTGAAGAGGCGAGGTTGCTTTTAACCGGCCCGGAACACGAATTCTGGCTCCTGTTTAGCGCATCCGATTTCGAAGGCGCGTTGAAAGTGGCTGAAGCACAAATGAACGCAGTGCCTGAAGCATTTGCCATTCGATATGCCGACGATGTTGCCAGCGCCCTTTTTCGACTGGGTGAGTATTCAAGGGTGATTGAAATGGGGCCAGGCGTTATCGAGCAAATGCCGGACGAGTTTCGTGACCACCATTGGCTGAATTACGAGGTCGCGGCCAGCATGATGGTCGAAGGCGAGTCGGATCGCGCCGTTGTGTACCTGGAACGATTTGTCGCGGCCGCGGAATCCGACATCCGTTCGAACGCGTTTGCGCCGCCAAGACGCTATTTCGGCGTTGCCCAGGCGCATGCAGCGCTGGGCAACACGGACTTGGCGTTGGAACGCTTCACCTATGCGGCCGAGCGAGCCACCTTCAAGCGGGAATGGTTGAGCCCGCTGGTCGAGCATATGGGGCAGGACAGCGACGCAGCATACCGTGCGGTTTTTGACCTGGCAGATCAGCGATTTGCGGAGGAAAACGCGCTCTTTCGGGACGCCGTTTGCGTCGACGGGCGTTTCGAGCAATGGCGACCGCTGCCGTCAACCTGCAGCGTCGCGGATTCTGACGCGATCCCGGACTCTGCGGAATCCACGTAGTCCCCTGATCCGCTTCGATCTTTAGAATCGGGCCATGCAATTCCTGATTCTCGTGATCGGGCTCACAGGCTTGTGGGCCGGTACCGAACTCACGATCAAGGGCGCTGTGGCGGTTTCCAAGAAGCTCGGCCTGTCCGAGTTTATTGTAGGTGCCGCGATCCTGTCGGTAGGCAGTGACCTGCCGGAGCTCGCGATTGCGATCCAGGTTGCGATTGACAACCTGGGTGCCGACGACTCGTCCAACATCGTTGTCGGCAGCGCGATTGGCAGCACGATCGGCCAGATCGGACTGGTGCTCGGGGTTGCCGCGATGCTCACTCACCTGACACTGACCCGGCGAATGATCTATCGCCACGGCGTCGTCGTGTTGCTCGGGTCCATCATTCTGCTGGCGCTGACGGGGCTGGACGGAATGGTGACGCAGACCGAAGGCCTGGTTCTGATCGGTGTTTACCTGATGTACTTCTTTGCCTTGTGGACCGACGTTGGCAAGAACGGCACGGAGGAGGAACGAAACGGCCAGAACCTGCTGAAGGCGATCGTCTTCCTGGTCATCGGATTTGCGGTTGTTATCTACAGCGCCGAGATTACGGTGTCATCCGCCATCGAGGTTGCGAGACAACTGGAAGTCAAGGAAACACTGGTGGCCATCCTGTTGATCGGGCTGGGTACCAGCCTGCCCGAGCTGTCGATCTCGGTCGGTGCTGCATTGAAGAAGAAGGCGCATATGTCTGTCGGCAACCTGATAGGCAGCAACATCTTCGACACGCTCGTGCCCATTGGCGCCGCAGCAGCGATCTCGCGCGTCAGCTTTGACGACAACATCCTGGTGCACGAGCTGCCGTACCTGTTTGTCCTCTCGGCGCTCGTGTTGTTTTTCTTTGCGCGAGGTTCCGGCGTATACCGTCACGAGGCCGCCATCATTCTCGGCCTGTACTTTGCCTACGTCATGGCAAAGGTCTACGGAGCTCTCTGAGTGGAACTCGAGTTTCTGGGTGCGGCGGGCGAGGTTACAGGCTCGATGTACCTGCTGACCCTTGGCGACAGCAAGGTGTTGCTCGAGTGTGGCCTGATCCAGGGCGGTCGGAAGAGCGAAGCACGCAATCGTGATCCGTTGCCGTTCGATGTAAACGAGCTCGATGCGGTTGTCATCAGCCACGCCCATATCGATCATTCGGGTCGCCTGCCGCTGCTTGTGCGGCGCGGTTACACGGGGCCCATCTACGCACAGAATGCGACGCGAGCCCTGTGCCGGATCATGCTGCCGGATTCCGGCTACCTGAACGAAAAAGACGCTGAGTGGGAAAACAAGCGGCGTCGCGAACGCGGTAAGTCGTTCATTGAACCCCTGTATACGCGAGAGGATGCACAGGCGTGCATGTCGCAATTCGAGAGCTTTGCTTACGAAAAACCTTTCTGCCCGGTTGAAGGCCTGACAGTGACCTTTTTTGATGCCGGGCACATCCTCGGCTCGACCATTGTCGAACTGCGTTACGAGGGTGACGAAGGCGAGCGCATTCTCGTGTTCAGCGGCGATCTCGGCTTTCGCGACTCGCCGGTCATGGACGACCCCAGGCGACTGACAGACGCCCACGCCGTGCTGATGGAAAGCACCTACGGCGATCGCTGTCATCGCGCGTTCGACGAGACGATCCGGGAAATTGGCGACGTGTTCGACGAGGCACGCGCGTCGCAGGGCAACGTCCTGATTCCGGCGTTTACGGTAGGTCGAACCCAGGACCTGTTGTACCTGATGGCCGAGCACTACTCGGAATGGAACATCGACGACTGGCATATCTTTATCGACAGCCCGATGGGTATCGACGCAACGGAGCTCTATGCCGAATATCGACACCTCTACGGTGCGAAGCTGTTCGGACCCGACGAAGACTTCATCAGTCTCGAACGCGTGCATATGACCCGGACGACCGAAGAGTCCATGGTCATCAACCAGGTCAAATCGGGTGCCATCATTCTTGCCGGCAGCGGCATGATGACCGGTGGGCGCATTCACCATCACCTGAAGAACAATATCTGGCGCCCGGAATGTCATCTCGTCATCGTGGGTTACCAGGCGCACGGTTCACTGGGCCGGCGCATCGTCGACGGCGTCGAGTCGATCCGCTTGTGGGGACAGACATACCCGGTGCGCGCCAAGGTGCACACGATCGGTGGTCTGTCTGCGCACGCGGACCAGCAGGACCTCATCGACTGGTACACGGCGTTTGAAACGCGACCACCGCTTTACCTGGTGCACGGCGAGTCACGCGCCCAGGAGCCGCTGGCCGAACGTTTGCGCTCGGAATACTCGGCACCCGTGACTATCGCCCGCAGCGGCGAACGGATCCGGATCTAGACGACATCCGCAACCGAAGACCGTACCGGCGGGCAATTACCGGGGTTTGCAGGCATCAGGCCCCCTAAATCGTCCACAAATGGCCGGAATACGCCATCGTCATTGTGTCGATGGGCAGCAAAAGGGATAATTTGCAGGGTCCGCGTCGGCTACCCCGCGACGGTCAGCCGTGAACCCCGTCAGGCCCGGAAGGGAGCAGCGGCAGCGGTGACACCGGGTGCCGGGGCTCGGCTGGCGCGGACTTTTCTCAGACCAAAAGCCCAAGCATGAGCTACCTTGCCCTGGCGCGGAAATGGCGCCCCAAAACCTTCGAAGACACCGTCGGACAGGAGCACGTCCTCCAGGCGCTGGTTAACGCGCTCGATACTGAGCGGCTGCACCATGCCTACCTGTTCACCGGCACTCGGGGTGTCGGCAAGACCACCATCGCGCGGATTCTCGCGAAGTCGCTGAACTGCGAAACCGGCGTTACCTCGAAGCCCTGCGGCGTGTGCAGCGCGTGCGTTGAGATTGACGAAGGGCGGTTTGTCGACCTGATCGAGGTTGATGCAGCATCGAAGACCAAGGTGGACGACACGCGCGAACTGCTGGACAACGTGCAGTACGCACCGACACGCGGGCGCTACAAGGTGTACCTGATTGACGAGGTACACATGCTGTCGACGAGTTCGTTCAATGCGCTGCTGAAGACGCTGGAAGAACCGCCGCCGCACGTGAAGTTCCTGTTGGCGACGACGGACCCGCAAAAGCTGCCGGTCACGGTGCTGTCCCGATGCCTGCAGTTCAACCTGCAGCGCCTGACCCGATCACTGATTGCCGATCGGCTCGTCTACATCTGTGAGCAGGAAGGCATCGAGGCGGATGCGGACGCGCTTGGCGTGCTCGCAAGAGCCGCCGACGGCAGCCTGCGTGACGCGCTCAGCCTGCTGGACCAGGCGATCGCCTACTGCGGCGGTTCAGTCACACTGGATGGCGTCAATGAGATGCTCGGCACCATTGACCGTGATTACGTGGTGCGACTGCTCGATGCCCTCGCGTCTGCCGATTCGGCGGCGCTGATGGAGGTGATTGAGGTCATCGACCAGCAGTTTCCCGACTACGCGCGCCTGCTCGAAGACCTTGCCCGTGTCCTGCAGAAGATTGCTGTGTTCCAGGCCGTCGGAGGCGTCGAGACGGAGGGCGACGTCAGCGACGAAGTTCTTGACCGGTTCTCGGGCCTGTTGTCGGCCGGTGATATCCAGCTTTACTACCAGACGGCGATCACCGGTCGTCGCGACCTGGATCTTGCCCCGGACCCGAGGAGCGGTGCCGAGATGTGCCTGCTGCGTATGCTGGTGTTCCGGCCGGCCGATAGCGGAGTCGCCGGTGCGTCCGGCGGCAGCCAGCCTGCCAGTGTTGCTGCAACCAAGCCTGCACCCGCGCGTCCGGCAGCGGTGAAAGCCGGGCCGGCGACAGCAGCCGCGCCCGTCGCGAGCACCGCCAAGACCCGCCTCGAAGACCTTGACTGGAACGACGTGCACACCCGGCTTGGACTGCAGGGCCTGGTCCGGATGCTGGCGACGAATTGCGCCTTCGAACGGCGAGACGGCAATACACTGCACTTCAGCCTCGACAAGCGGTCTGAGTCATTCCTGACACGGCAGAGACAGGAGCAGCTTGCCAAGGCGCTGTCGGAGCATGTGGGTGAGGACGTGAAAGTCGAGATTACGGTGTCGTCCGAGTCGGAAACACCGGACACGCCGCAACAGGAAGCCTCGCGCATGGCTGACGAACGCCTGGAGCAGGCACGACAGTCGCTCGAGTCAGACCCGAATGTCCAGGCACTGAAATCTGTATTCGGTGCCGAGATGAACAAAGAATCGATCAAGCCGCTCGGCGATCAGTAAACCGGAGATCCCTTGATGAAAGGTGGTATCGGCCAGCTCATGAAGCAGGCCCAGCAAATGCAGCAGAAGATGAAGGAAGCCCAGGACGAAATGGCTTCCATGACGGTCACGGGCCAGGCCGGCGGTGGCATGGTCCAGGTTACAATGACCGGCCAGCACCAGGTGACCGGCGTGTCTATTGACGATGCCGTGATCGGTGATGACAAAGAGATGCTGGAAGACCTCGTGCTGGCCGCATTGAATGATGCCCACGCCAAGGTCCAGGCAGAGATCCAGGACAAGTTCTCGGGCATGGCGGCCGGAGCCGGTCTGCCAGCTGGCTTCAAGTTGCCCTTCTAGGACGACTGCATGTCGTATTCACCCATGCTGGTGCGACTGATCGATTCCCTGAAATGCATGCCGGGAATCGGCCAGAAGTCCGCCCAGCGCATCGCTTTTCACCTGCTCGAACGGGAACGTGACGGCGCAGTAGCGATGTCGTCTGCTTTAAAGGACGCGGTCGAGCTGATCGGCCACTGCAAGCAGTGTCGGATGTTTACCGAGGACGAACTGTGTTCGATCTGCTCCGACAACAGTCGCGACCCATCGTCCCTGTGCGTCGTCGAGTCACCGGCCGACGTGATGGCTGTCGAAGACGCGACCGGCTACAAGGGCCTGTACTTCGTACTGATGGGGCACCTGTCGCCGCTGGACGGGATCGGGCCGGTTGAGCTGGGCCTGGATCTGCTCGAGCGACGCCTGGAGGAGGGCGTCGTCAAGGAGATGATTCTCGCGACAAACCCGACCGTCGAGGGTGATGCAACCGCCCACTACCTCGCCGAGCTGGCTTCGCGCTTCGGAATCGAAGCCAGCCGTATCGCACACGGTGTACCGCTGGGCGGCGAGCTTGAGTATGTTGACGGAGGTACGCTGTCGCACGCATTCTACGGTCGTCGTGTCGTGGAGTAACCGCAGTGTCTGACAGCCTGTTCCTGAAGATCGTGGCCGGAGAGATCCCGGCCGATATCGTCCACGAAACGGACAACGTGCTCGCCTTTCGCGACGTCAATCCCCAGGCTTCGACTCACGTGCTGGTGATTCCCAAGCGTCGTATCCCGACAATCAACGACCTGACCGAGGAGGATGCACCGCTAATCGGCGAGATGTTCCTGGTCGCGAAAACGGTCGCCGCAGCAGAGGGCCTGGCGGAAGACGGTTATCGGCTGGTTATGAACTGTAACGAACACGGTGGCCAGACGGTTTTCCATATCCATCTTCACCTGATCGGTGGCCGCCCGATGTCGTGGCCCCCGGGCTAGGTTAGGCCAGGTTCGGCCAGGTTTGACTAGTACCGCCCTTCGGCCAGTCTCTCAGTCAGGAACAACAAGCGTCGATAGCTTTCGTATCGACGCGCATCAATACCCCCGTCCTCCACGGCAGCTTTCACCGCGCAACCCGGTTCCTGCAGATGCTTGCAGTTGCTGAATCGACAGTGCTGCGCGGCTGCTGCGATTTCAATAAAGCCGGCCGCGATGTTGTCGTCTCGCGTGAAGGCCGGTGCATAGTCCCTGACTCCCGGTGAATCGATAACGGCACCACCGTCTCCGAGTCGCAGCAGCGCCGAATTAACGGTTGTGTGGCGACCCTCTTCCAGTTTGTCGGAGACTTCAGCGGTTCGCTGGTCTGCGGATTCAACGAGCAGGTTGATCAGGCTGGATTTGCCGACGCCGGACTGCCCGACGAAGATGGACGTCTTTCCTGCCAGCAATTCAGCGAGCGACTCGACACCCTGTCGATCTTCTGCGCTGGTCGTGACGACCGGGTAGTCCAGCCGACGGTATACGTCGAGAGCGTCGCCCGGTTGGTCGAGGTCCGCCTTGTTGAAGACGACAACGGGCCTTGCACCCATATGTTCGGCTGCCGCGATGTAGCGATCAGCGATGAACCAGTCGGCACGGGGCAGGGCAGATACAACCACCACGAGCTGGTCAATGTTTGCGGCGAGAACCTCGGCTTCTCCGCGGATGTTCGGCCGGGTGAGGGCGTTGCCTCGGTCGCTGATACCGGTTATCAGCCATTCATCTTCGTTGGGCAGGCTCTCCGCACGTACCGTATCGCCGCAGACGGGCTTGAGCCGTTTCCCCTTGATGCGGGCCGGGACTCGCTCGCCGTCGGTAAGCTCAAGCGTCATTCGCCGGCTGAAGGTGGTTACAACCAGGGCGTCTTCAGCCCGGGTCCTTGAGTGCTGGTCGTTCACGCCGATAAGTATGACGTTGCGGGCGTCGGAACGCGATACACTCCGCACATGCGCCACCCGGAAAGGAAGCAATGAGCGACGATCGACAAACCAATCTCATCTGGATCGACCTCGAAATGACCGGTCTCGATACGATGAACGACACGATCATCGAGATCGCGACCATTGTCACGGACAAGTCTCTGAATGAACTTGCCGAGGGTCCTGTCGTTGCCATCCACCAGCCAAAGCGTGTCATGGACGCGATGGATGACTGGAATACCGAGCAGCATGGCAAATCAGGGCTGACCGAGCGTGTACTGAGCAGTGAGGCAACACTGGCGGATGCTGAACAACAGACGATCGAGTTCCTGTCGACGTGGGTGGACGCAGGTGCATCACCCATGTGCGGCAACAGTATCTGCCAGGACCGGCGCTTTATGGCGCGCGAAATGCCAACGCTCGAGCGCTATTTCCACTATCGCAATCTCGATGTCAGTACATTGAAGATCCTCGCCCAGTTGTGGGCGCCGGAGATTGCCAGCGGTTTCAGCAAGTCCTCAAGTCACCGCGCCTTGTCGGATATCCGGGACTCCATTGACGAGCTGGTCTGGTATCGCAACTCGCTGTTCGACAAGTCCATACCGGGACTTGCCGGGTAGATCTTTTCTGGTCAAGTGTCGCCGATAAGCGACTGATTTGATTTGTTTTTAGCTGGAGCTGCCGCTAACCATCCATTATAGTCTGCGCATGATCAGGAACTTGCTTTATGTCGTATTGCTGGTGCCGTCCCTGGGCTTCGCACAGTCCGCCTGGGTCAGCGACCAGTTTGAAATTACCCTTCGCACCGGACCCAGTACGTCGAATGCCGTGCGTATGAGTCTGGGCAGCGGTATGCGCCTTGAAGTGCTGCAACGAGATACCGAAAGCGGCTACACGCAGGTCCGAACGCCGGGCGGCACAGAAGGCTGGGTGCTGACTCGATACCTGATGAACGAGCCGTCGGCTCGTGAGCAGTTGCAGGAACTGACGGCACAACTGACCAGCGCGGCCTCTGAAGGCAGTTCTCTGGAGGCGCAGCTCGCGGCCTTACGGGGTGAGTACCAGGACGCCAACCGGACGATCAATACGCTAGAGGGTGACAAGCAGCGCCTTGAGCAGGAAGTTGCCGATATCCGTCGCACCGCTGCCAATGCGCTGTCGCTGGACAGCCAGAACCGGGAACTGCGCGACAAGCTGGCCGACGCCGAGATCCAGGTCGCAACGCTCGAGCAGGAAAACCGGACGCTGTCCGGGCAGGCCAACCGCTACTGGTTCATGACCGGCAGCGGCGTCATCATCGTGGGTATTATTCTCGGTCTTTGGTTGCCGAGGCTGAAAATGCCGCGACGCTCGCGTTACGACCGGTTCTGATCAGCCCTCGACGGTTTCGCCCGCTAAAAACATCCACGTTTCGACGACGGTGTCCGGATTCAGGGACATGCTTTCGATGCCGTGTTCAAGCAGCCATCGTGCCAGGTCCGGGTGATCCGACGGGCCCTGGCCGCAAATACCCACGTACTTGCCGCGGGCCGTGCAGGCCTTGATCGTCAGCTCGAGCAGCGCGAGGACTGCCTCGTCTCGTTCGTCGAAGACGTCGGCAATCAGGGCGGAATCGCGATCCAGGCCAAGCGCCAGCTGAGTCATGTCGTTCGATCCGATCGACATACCGTCGAAGTGATCTAGGTACTGATCGGCGAGCAGGGCATTCGTCGGTAGTTCCGACATCATGACGACCTTGAGATCATCCTTGCCGCGCTCCAGGCCATTTTCAGCGAGGATGTCGATAACCTGCTTGCCTTGCGCAACCGTGCGGACGAACGGGATCATCACCTGGACGTTGGTCAGTCCCATGTCGTTGCGGACCTTTTTCATCGCGGCACATTCAAGATCGAAGCAGGGGCGAAACGAGTCAGCGACGTAGCGTGCTGCGCCCCGGAAACCCAGCATCGGGTTCTCTTCGTCGGGTTCGTAGCGCTCGCCACCGATCAGGTTGGCGTACTCATTGGATTTGAAGTCCGACATGCGAACGATGACGGGTTCCGGTGCGAACGCCGCACCGATGCTGGCTATGCCTTCTGCCAGCTTGTCGACGAAGAACGTGACCGGATCATCGTAACCCGCCATCTGTTCGTCGATTTCCAGTTTGATGTGCGCTTCCTGGTCGTCGTACTCGAGCAGCGCCTGCGGGTGAACACCGATCATCCGGTTGATGATGAACTCGAGACGTGCCAGCCCGACACCGTGGTTCGGGATGCTTGCGAAATCGAAGGCGCGATCCGGGTTACCGACATTCATCATGATCTTGACGGGAACGTCCGGCAGGCTGTCGAGCTCGATATGCGTTTCGTCAAAGTCCAGCAGACCGTCGTAGACAAAGCCCTCGTCGCCCTCGGCACAGCTCACCGTGACCTCGGTCCCGTCGACGATGGTATCGGTGGCGTCGCCGCAGCCAACAACGGCGGGGATGCCCAGTTCACGGGCAATAATCGCTGCATGACAGGTACGACCACCGCGGTTGGTCACGATTGCGGCTGCACGTTTCATCACCGGTTCCCAGTCGGGGTCGGTCATGTCGGAAATCAGTACGTCGCCGGCCTGCACCCGGTTCATCTCGGACACGTCGTTGATGACACGCGCTGTGCCTTTACCGATCTTGTGGCCGATGCTGCGGCCGCTGCTGATCACCTTGGAGCGCGTCTTGAGTGTAAATCGCTCTATGCTGTTGCCGCTGCGGCTCTGCACCGTCTCCGGGCGGGCCTGCAGGATGTACAGCTTGCCGTCTTCGCCGTCCTTGCCCCACTCGATATCCATCGGGCGGTCGTAGTGCTTCTCGATGGTCACGGCCATCCTGGACAGCTCGATGACGTCCTCGTCGCTCAGTGAGAAGCGCTGGCTTTCACCTTCGTCGACATCGACCGTCTGCACGGTCTTTCCGGGTGTGGGGTCGTCGGCATAGATCATCTTGATGGCTTTGTCGCCGAGGTTTTTGCGCAGGATCGGGAACTTGCCGCTCTCAAGAGAAGGCTTGTAGACGTAAAACTCGTCAGGGTTAACGGCACCCTGTACGACCGTCTCACCGAGACCATAGGCCGATGTCACGAACACGGCATCGCGAAAGCCGGATTCGGTGTCCAGTGTGAACATGACGCCCGCGGCGCCCGTGTCGCTGCGAACCATTCGCTGGATACCGGCAGACAGCGCGACCTGTGCGTGATCGAAGCCCTGGTGCACCCGGTAGGCGATGGCGCGATCATTAAACAGCGATGCGAATACGTGGTGCATCGCCTCGACGATCTTGTCGAAGCCACGCACGTTGAGGAACGTCTCCTGCTGGCCGGCGAACGATGCGTCCGGCAGGTCTTCGGCCGTTGCCGAAGAGCGCACGGCAACCGCAATCTCGCGACCCTCCGACATCTCGTCGAAAGCGACCCGCATTTGCTCTGTCAGCGCTTCCGGCAGCTCTGTGTCGAGAATCCATTGCCGGATGCTCGCGCCCGCGGAAGTGAGTGCATCAATATCGTCGACGTCGAGGTCCTTGAGCGTGGCGTTGATCCGGTCGGCAAGACCGTTTTGCGCCAGGAAATCCCGGTAGGCCTGCGACGTGGTTGCGAAACCGCCGGGTACCGTGACACCAAGATCATTGAGGTTACTGATCATTTCGCCAAGGGAGGCGTTCTTTCCGCCAACGATGTCGACGTCATCCATGCCGAGCTCGGCAAGGTTCATTACGTATTGCTGCAAGACCTACTCCCTTGTTATGAAAGGCTGTGCGTGGACAATCGACCCGTCGACCGGTAATCGGTGCAACCGAGGAAAATGACAGGAAGCCATGAGATGAGTAATCGCACCGTATTTTTTATCTCGGACCAGACGGGCGTTACGGCGGAGACGCTTGGCCACAGCCTGCTGACCCAGTTCCGGGGCCAAGAGTTTAATCAAATAACGCTGCCATTTATAGATTCGAGGGAGAAGGCAGCGCAGGCCGTCGCAAAGATCAACGAAAGCGCAAAAGACGCCAGCGAACGACCGCTGGTGTTCTCGACGCTCGTTGATCGCGAGTGTCGAGACATCATCCGCGCGTCGGACGGGATGCACCTCGATATCTTCGACGCTTTCCTCGAATCACTCGAAGAGGAGCTGCAGGAAGAGTCGTCGCCGGTGCCCGGCCAGGACTACCGGATGAGTGACATGGAGGCCTACATGACCCGGATCGAGGCCACCAATTTCGCGATGGCCAATGATGATGGCGGCCGCACGCGAAACTACGAGATGGCGGATGTCATCCTGGTGGGCGTTTCACGTTCCGGGAAGACGCCGACGTGCCTGTACCTGGCCCTGCATTACGGTGTGTACGCCGCAAACTACCCACTGACTGACGAGGAACTCGAGTCCGGCACCTTGCCCGATATCCTGCTCAAACAGCGCAAGAAACTCTTTGGCCTGACGATTGCGCCGGAACGGCTCAGGGAGATCAGAAAGGAGCGACGCAACGTCGGCAGTTATGCCAGTGCACGGCAGGTCAGTTTCGAGCTGCGTTCGGCGGCCGGGATCTATCGCAAGTACGGGATTGCCAGCGTGGATACCACGACATTTTCGGTCGAGGAAATCGCGAGTCGGATTCTCAATAGTACCGGTGTCGAGCGCCGGGTACGACCCTGAAGTCGCCACTTTAAACCTCGGAAATTTCTGCGAATTCTGTCCGTTTTTGCGGTCCGTCGCTGTGCTATATTCGCGGCATGTTGTTCGACTCAGAACTCGTTCCACAGACGATAGTCAGGCCCAACAGCTTTGTTGGCCTGATGGCCCTGTATGAGAGCAATTACCTTCGATTAATGCGGCTGGTGCCGGAGCTCGATCGTCTCGACGGGTGCTACAAGTCCCGCGTGGCCGGCGACTGTGACCTGTATCTCGAGATCATCGAACGCAGTCGCTATACCGTCACGCTCGCGTTGACGTATCGTTTCGATTCAGACGACGGCCAGCTCGCGGACCCGGACGTCCGGATACGCGCCTATCTTGACGGCCACCTCGCTGAAGCCATGAGCGTCGGCGGACCGCGACCGCGGCACGCGGAACTCAGGCGGCTGGTTCGCGAGCACAAGGAAGAACTGGATATCCGCTGGCGGCGGAACATCGTCCTGAACAAATGGCTCGACTACCTGACAGAGCAGGGCCACCTCGTGCTCGATACCTGAGCCAAAAACTGTCGATTCAGTCAGAGTTTCCAACATAAGTCCCTGAGAAAATTAAGCTATTCAAACGCCGTTGGCGTTTCTTAGGGATTATGTAAAGCCGGTTACCGATGAGCACGCGCGCAGCACTTTTGGGCACAGCCAAGGACACAGAACAGGACAGTGACAAGCTGCTGGATCTGTACTGGAACCGTGCCGAGCTGAAAAAGGCCTACGCGGAAGCTCAGAACCAGCAGCATCGCCTGCAAAAGCGCATCGACGAAGAGAAGGGCGTTTCAGAACGCTTCAAGCAGAAGCTGGAACACCTCGAGTCGCTGCTGATCGATCCCGAGTGGATCTTCTCGGTCACGGTTCACTACCAGCTTCGTGCCCTGAATAACCGCTGTAAACAACGTCTCGCAGCATTTGCCGAACAGTTGAAACAGCAGCGCGAACAACGCCAGCACAAGAAACTGCTCGATACGTGGAACTCCCGCCGAGCCGGCCAGGCCAGGGATGTGGAGTCAAAGCTCGGCAGCATCCGCCTGAAAACGCAGCAGTGCGAAGAGCAGACACTGGACGAACAGAACCAGCTCGACGACATGGGTTTCTTCAAGCGCCTGTTCAAAGGCAAGGAGTGCAGCGAGCGCATCGACTCACTCGCCGAGGTGCGTGCGACGCTGGAAGTCCAGGAGCGGGAATTACTGGCGCAGCTGGAACAGCTGCAGGGCGTCGAACCACCGGGCCAGCAGGGCCTCGACCTGGCCGCCAAGCGTTCCATCAATTTCATGATCATCGCGTTTGCGCAGCAGCTGTACCTGCTGTTCGCAGACGATAATCTCGCGTCGCTGGTCAAGGAATCCGGCGACAAGAGCGTAGGCGCCATCCAGTACGGCACCAAGGAAGACTGCGATCGAATTCTCGCTGACATCAAGTCGCGCTGGAATGCGTTCGACACGATCATGGACTATGCAGACGTCCTTCAGCAGCGGGCCCGCTTGCTGTCAGACAAGGCGCTGTTTATGCAGGAAGACGACGCTGTGCCCAACGCGGCGACACTCGCTACGCTGATTGCCATCAATGAGAGCGGCGGTGTTACTGAGCGTAACGCCAATCTTCTGGGTGAGAACTACTGGGACCTGTCGAAGGTCGTCAGCCGCTAGATATCCGTTCGGTACATCTTCTCGCGGAACAGCCTGAGCTCTTCTGCGTCAACGCCCGGCAGGGCTGATTTCATCGCCGGTGTCTCGGATTCAACGTCCTGGTTTTTCTGCAGGGAGCGACGTTCGAGCAGGCGAGCAACCGGGTCTGTGACCTCGTCATCAAACTTGGGCAGCTCGAGGTCTGACTGGACGTACTGGTCGCGGAGGACCGTGGTGTCGCGCTCAGTCGAGAGTGCCAGCGATGACTTCTTCAGCGAATCGCGGTCTTCAGCGGACTTGGCGATTTCCGGCGTCTTGTCGCGGGTGATCGTGTAATCCACTTTTTGCGCGCGGACCACGCAGCTTTCGGACTGGCAGATCGAATTACCGGTGGCAGCCGAGGCGGAGCCTGCAACGCCAAACAGGAGCAGCAGCGAAAGGACCTGGGTTTTCAGGTCGGCTCGAACGTTTCGTTGCTCGCTGGATCTGGGCATCTGTTGCTCAAACTCGAGGAAGTGTTATAGCCGAGTATAACACCGGTTTTCGAGGCTGCAAGCGTCAGCCCTAGCGAGTTTCCAGGCGGGCAGTCTGCTCCGGGGAACGCGAAACCTGTCGAATTTCGGCCATATCGGTCGCGATATTGGCGGCTTCCTGCAGCAGGACATCCGGCAGGTCTTCGCTGTCGAGGTCTTCGAGGCTGGCCAGCGGTTCCAGGCCGAGCGCTTCGCGGCGTTCGTTTTCTCGTGCCAGGGCGCGGTCGGATTCCTCTTCACGCTGGCTGAGCCGGGTCTCGAGATTCAGGGAAATCGTCTTTTTCGCACGTGCTTCCTCAACTTCCTGGATGCCCTTGACGAGGTACTGGAAATTCGGGTCCATCGCCGCTCGTTCGGTGTATGACGCCGTCAGCGTCTGGATGGTCTGGTCGAGCGGGCTGCCGGCCTTGAAGCGTGTGGTCGTGATCTTGTCCGGCGGCAGAGCGCTGTCGCGAACACTTTCGCCGACCAGCGTCGCATCGATCGACGAAGGCAGTGCGATGTCGGGCGACACGCCGAGGTTCTGCGTGGTTTCACCCGTCACACGGTAGTACTTGCCGATGGTCAGCGTGAGCTGGCCATGTCCCTTGTCGCCTTCCGGGTTGAGATACTGGTCCAGCGAGTAGAGATTCTGCACCGTGCCTTTGCCAAAGGTCTGCTGACCGACGACAACGCCACGCTCGTAATCCTGGATAGCGGCCGCGAAAATTTCCGACGCGGATGCCGAGAAACGATTGACGAGGACAGTCAGCGGTCCGTTGTACGACACGCGGGAAACCGGGTCCGGATCGTCGAGACGGCTGATTCGACCGTTGGAAGCCCGAAGCTGGACCACCGGTCCGTTATCGATGAACAGGCCTGACAGCGCCGTCGCCTCCGTCAGGTGGCCACCGCCGTTATTCCGCAGGTCAACCACCAGCCCGTCGATGCCTTCTGCCTCCAGGTCCTGGATCAGGCGCTTCACGTCGCGCGTCGTGCTCGTGAAGTTCTTGTCGCCCTTGCTCAGCGCGCGATAATCGCGATAGAAGCTCGGTACTTCGATAACACCGATTCGCCAGTCACGACCGTCGCGAGGCACCGTGACAATTTCACTTTTGGCCGCGCGCTCTTCGAGCTTGACCTGGTCGCGCGTCAGGGCGATTTCCTTGAAGCCGGCGCCGGGCAGGGCACCCGCCGGAATGATCTGTAAGCGCACGACGCTCTTTGCCGGGCCGCGGATCAGGTCAACGACGTCGTCGAGGCGCCAGCCGATCACATCCACCATATTGCCGTCGCTTCCCTGGGCAACGCCGGTGATGCGGTCATTTGGTTTCAGCTTGCCGTCGATGGCTGCCGGTCCACCCGGGATGATGTTGATGATCTGGACGTAGTCGTCGTCCGACTGCAATGACGCGCCAATGCCGAAGTACGAAAGGCTCATCTGGATGCGGTATTCCTCGGAGTTGCGCGGCGACAGGTAGCTCGAGTGCGGGTCAAGCGTGTGGGCAAAAGCCTGCATGAACGTCTCGAACACGTCGTCAGACTTGACCTGTTCCACGCGCTTCAGGAAACGCTTGTAACGTTTCGTCAGCAGCTCGCGGATACCGCCTTCGCCTTCCCAATCCTTCTCCGCGAGGACAAGACGCAGTGCATCGCTTTTCACGCGTTGGCGCCAGATATCGTTCAGCTCCTCTTCGGAGGTCGCCCACGGTGATTCCGAGCGATCGAACTGGTACTCCTCATCCACCGTGAAATTCGGCTCGTTTTCGAGCTCGGCGATAGCGAAATCGAGGCGGTCGCGGACGCGTGTCTGGTAGACCTTGAACATCTCGTACACGGGATCCAGTGGTTTACCTTTCACCAGGTCATCGAGCTGATCGCGATAGGTTTCGAAGTAGTCGATGTCGCTCTGCAACAGGTACATGCGGTTGCCATCGAGCGACTCGAGGTATTTGTCGAGCATACGAGACGAGAGTTCGTCATTGACTGAAACATGCAGGTAGTGCGACTTCTGCATGAACTGTGTAACCAGTGCAGCAATTTCCTCATGACGCAATTCGGGCTGCAGGTCGTCGCTGCTGTAATCGGTGCCCGTGTCTGATGCGAATGAAGGTACGGCCAGCGCGAGCAGCAGGGCGGCGACGGGGAAACGACGTGTTACACGATTCTTCAAGCTTCTCTCCAGCAAGTCTCGTAAGATACGGCGAACTTCAGCCAAGGCTAGTGGCCAGTTGCCTGTCAATCAAGGGCGCAGCCACCAGTTATTTCCAATTAATACAATCAGTTTTATCCAGTCTGTACAATATGCGACCACTGGCTGCCATTAACGCCATCATTCTCGGATCCTGCCTCGCCATCTCGATCAGCCTCACCATGGTGCTGATCGTGTTCTACATACTGGGAGACGAGTATCCGAGGATCGAAAGCGAGTTCCAGACCTTGTCCGAAAGTCTCGCCATCTTCTCCGTTATGACCGTGGTATCGGCCGTGAGTTTCTATTCCTTGATGAAAGAACATCCGGCGAGGTTCGCAGCGCTCGGCGTAACCCTTCTCGGTGTCTACGCGACGGGGCTTTATTACTGGCCCTGAGCCGGTCTTCTATGAGAACAGCTTTCGGGCGACGCTGGCCGGCGTCTTGCGACGGCGTTTACGCATCCGGGACTGCAGTTCCTCTCGACGGGCTGCCAGCCAGTCGTCGCGGCTGGCCCGGTCGCCGTCATCCGCGTCCTGCCGTTCTTTTCGGAAATTACAGAAATCTTCGTAGGCCTCGATTTCGTGGCCGAGTTCACGCGACACCAGCTCAATCATGATGGCGTCATCCAGGTAGCCCAACGACGGGATATTGTCCGGAATCAGGTCTTCGGGTTCGGCGAAATAGGTCAGCGCATTGAACACGCGATCCGCCTCGTCGGGCGGCAGTCGCCAGTCGATGTCAGACAGCATGCTTATCATGCGTTCGAGCAGCACGAGACGTTCTTCGACAAACTCGGGCGCACCCGATTCGCGAATGGTCACGATCAGGTCCTCGGCCGCCGCGACGACGTCCTCCGGAGCGACGTGCGCTACGGTATTGCGCGCCTGGCGCATGATCAGTTCGAAGTGCTTTAAGGCCTCGTCGTCGAGGTCAATGCTGACTCGCAGGGGCATTGCTTGTTTCCGGTCCGGTATTTTTTGCGCAGCCTAGCACGACGCTTCTGGGCTGGAAACAGAGGCAAGGGCTACTTGCGAAAGCGGGAATCCCAGTGCCGTGATCGGTCGAACTGGCCCGTGTTGTACGGGTCGATGCCGCTTTCGTTGTCGGTCTCGACCAGTGAATCGTCGAGAATCGTCAGGGTCTCGTGCGTGCCGGTGTCCTCGCGTACGAAGCGTTTGCGAACCAGCACGTTTTTACCGGGACCACCGTCCTCGATGTGTCCTTCAACATGACTGGAGACCTCAAGTGATTCCGGTTCCGGTGCCTTTTCCTTTGGCGGTGCCGATACGGTGGGCTCAAGCGATCGATAGGAGCCCGTCTTGCGGAACATGTCCATCGGTTCCGGTGCTTCAGGCTCTTCGTGCCTGCCAAACAGCTTTTTGATCCAGTTGATCATGCTTTAAGAAGTGGTGACGATTAGCCTTAATTCTAGATAGTCCAGACCGCTAAATTGTTCCCGGATAACATAACGCAATCACCAATACACTGGATACCGGATAGGTCCGGTCCGAAGCGTGAACGGGTTCACATCTCAGCGGGTACGCTTTAGACCGAACAGGCTTAATCGAATGATCTGGACCAGCAGGTAGGGAGCCAGCACGAGAAACCAGGTCGGCCAGTGACCGCTGACCAGGCCCTTGCTGAGGCGACCGAAAAAGTCACCGTAGCCGCCGGAGTAATCGCCAAACACGATGCCGCCGACGAAGTAGACGGCGAACGGGAGGATCAGGAATCCGCAGAATAGAAACGCGGCGAACAGCGCGATTTCGTTGACGATCTTGTGCTTCAAAAAGCAGCCCCGGGGCGAAAGGGGGCCTATGGTTTATGACTGCCCGGCTGCGGTCAAGACTCGTTTTTCCGTCGGCGCCGAAATACGGCGATGCCGAAATGCAGGCAGGCGGCCGAGAACAGCAGGTAATGCGGGACGACCCAGAACCACTGGTTGATGTAGAGCGTGGCAAATAAGGCAGCGATGCCGGACAGCAGGTAGAAGTAGGGCAGGCAATCGTAGACGAGCTTGGGAAGCCAGATTTTCCGCAGGACTGCGCTTTTCTGGTCAGAGTCGTCCTTGTGTGCAACGTCGCTTTTTGCTGCCGTGCTGTCGAGCATGGTGTCGAATCCCTTCCACCGATGGACGAGCAGCGTAAGGATTCGGTGCCGGGTTGTCCGTGAACATGCTCACAAATCGAGCAGCTAGTCGACGCGACGTCTTTCCTCGTAGACAAAGTCGAAGGTGCCGATCGTTACGCGATCACCGCTGTTCAGGAAGTGTTCGGTCACGCGTGCACCGTTGACCCTGACACCGTTGCGGCTGCCCCAGTCGATAATGCGGGCGATATCGCCGTCGGTCACAATCACCGCGTGTCGCCGACTGATGTAGTCCGCCGACAGCTGGATGTCGTTGACCTGCGTGCGACCGATCGTCACGCGGCCCTTGAACAGCGGGAACTGCACCTCCTGTCCATCGATCTCACCGTTCAGGAATCGCCGGACACGGTCGCTGTCGGCGACCGGGACAGGCACATCGCTGTGGTCTCCGTACGCGTCGATTTCCTCGACCAACACGTCGGCATCCGGTTCAGCGGGGACTTCCGCTCGCTTGGCGGCCAGCTCAGCAAGCAGGCAATTAATGGCGTCATTCTTGGTGTCGAGCTGTTCTTCCATGTGCTCAATGCGCTCACGTGCCGTACGCAGCTCTTTTTCGAGTCCCTTGATCTGCTGCTGGGCGGCCTGCTCGTTGTTCGTGAGCATCTGTTCGAGGTCTTGCTTGAACCCGCGGGTATCGACGAGATCTGAAGCCAGCTGCTCGTTGATCAGCTGCTGCTGCGCCAGCGTCTCGTTGCTTGAATCGAGCGCTGTTCGCAGTGCGCGGATCTCGTCGGTGTGCCGCCCGGCAACCAGCTCGATGTCGGAACGCAGTTCGTCGTTCTCTGACTGTGTGTCGGCCAGCTGCTCTATCAGTCGGCTTGTCTCACCTCTCGCGTCCTCAAGGTTTCGCTTGATCTGCGTCTCGTCCACGTCCCGCTGCGTATCACGTGCAATCAGGTCCTGTAATTGCTGGCGAAGCGCGTCCGCATGTCTCGCCGACTGGAGCAGCTGCGCCTCCATGGTCGAGAGTTCGTGCTTGTGCAATTGATCCAGGTTGTGGCCGTCGTCGGAGACGCCGTCTTTGATCTCTGCCTGGAGCTTGCGAATCTGCTCGTCACGCCCGGCGAGTTCGCCGCGCAGCTCTGCCAGCCGCGACTGGTCGGACTGGCTGCTTTCCGAGCGCTTCGCGTTAATGGCCTTCTGTTCGTCGAGCTCACGTGACAACCGTCGCGTCTCGTCGTTGCGCTCGCGGATCTCACGCTTGACTTCACGATGGGACTCACGCGACTTCTTCAGGCTCTGCTTGCTGCGCTGCAGGTCGTCGCGAAGCTGGGTCAGCTCCGCCTGCAAGTCGTTAATGATGTCCTCGCGGGCACTGGATTCGGCTTTGAGGCCACGGAGCAGGGCGGCCTGCTGTTCGAGTTCGAAATGCAGTTTCTGTCGGCCACGGCGCTGGCTGTCCGGCATCTGGGCAGACGGCACATCGGCGAAGTCCATGGTGTTCGCTTCGACTTCCAGCGTTGCGCTCTCGACGACGATGTCGGGCTTGCGCCAGGTCGGTGACTCCAGCTCGGACGTGGGATCCTCGTCGCCAGCTAACTCGTTTATGTTGTTGTTCTCATTAGCCATGCCGGCATGGTAGCACGGCGCGCGTGGCTGTCGTCCGGCCGCGAAGGCGATTACGTTAAATCAACCCGCAGAGACCGTACGTGCTTCCGCCCATGCTCGCAGTGCCTGGACACGCTCGTTCATCACCACCGACAGCGGTTGCGTACGACGGATTTCCTCAAGCACGTGCGACGTCTGTAGAGGCAGCTTGGCGGCATGCGCTGTGTAGAAGGATGAAACCACGGCCTGTTCCAGCTCTGCGCCCGAGAACCCGTCGGACTCTGCTGCGAGCGTAGCGAGATCGAAGGCCTTGGGGTCCTGGTCTCGTCGCGCCAGGTGGATGCCAAGAATGGTGGCTCGGGTTGGCCCGTCCGGAAGATCGACGAAGAAGATCTCGTCGAACCGTCCCTTTCGCACCAGTTCCGGCGGCAGCTGGCTGATGTCATTCGCCGTAGCGACGACGAAGACCTTGGTCTGCTTTTCGGCCATCCACGTCAGGAAGGTGCCGAGGACACGCTGTGTCGTTCCCGTTTCGCCGCCCCGTCCGGCCAGGCCTTTTTCGATTTCGTCGATCCACAGCACGCAGGGCTGCATAGTGTCAGCAGTCTGCAACGCTTCACGCAACTTACGCTCGGTCTCGCCGTGGTACTTGTCGTACAGGCTGCCGAAGTCGAGGCGCAAAATGGGTACGCCGAACACGCCGGCCGTTGATTTGGCGGCCAGGCTCTTGCCGCAGCCCTGGATGCCGATGAGCAGGATGCCCTTCGGCACATCGAGGTGGTCCGTGCCGTCCTCGTCGCGAAACGCAGCGCGCCGCTTCTGCAGCCAGTCCTTCAGGTTGCTGAGTCCGCCCACATCGCTGAACTTGGCGGTGTCGTATTCGAAGCTCAGCGAGCCGGCCTGGTTAAGCAGGTCGTACTTGGCCTGCATGACGTCGGGCAGGTCGCTCTTGCTGATCGCCCCATCGATGAAAATGGCGTTGCGCGCGAGACGTTCTGTATCGCTGTAGGTCAGCCCTGCAAGGTTTCGGACGAGCAGGTCGTAGGCCTTGGGGTCCGCCTGTACGCGTGTCCCCGGATTCTCGTCCGTCCAGTCCGACGCGACTTTTTCGATGATGCGTCGGCGTTCGGCTTCCGTTGGCAGAGCCAGGTCGACTCGGGCACTGAAGGACTCCAGCTCGCTCGGTACCTTGACCTCGTGGGAGATCAGCACCAGTTGCCTCGCCGTTTGCTGGAAGCGGATGCAGATGTCCTTGATCAGCCGGACATGCACCGGCTCGTCGAGAAAGGGATGAAAGTCCAGCAGCACATAGATGCCGGGCTTGGTGACTGCCCGGATGTGCTTCAGCACGTCCGTCGGTTCGGAATTTATAAGCTGCGGCTCGAGCTCAATATCCAGTCGCTGCAGGCCATCCGTGATGGTCCAGCGAAACAGCGGCTTGTACTCGCCGCCGAACGAGGATGTCGTCGCCGAGCGCAGCATGTCGAGGATTCTTGCTTCGTCCTTCGTCTCGATCACGACAAGCGGTGTGCGTGAGCGGAGAATGACTTCGAGGTCGTGTTTCTGGTCCATAGATCGATCAGCGACGAATAAGCGCGCTGATCTTACGACATTGACACGCCGCCGTCGTGAACCACGGCGGGTATTTGGCGAGAGCCGGGGTTCAGGCCGCCGGGTCGGAGACGATGAAGGTCTTCAGCTGGTCGGCAAGTCCCTTACAGGCGGCATTCTGGGTTCGCGCAATCAGCGGGATCGGAACGACAAGTGCCGGGAGGAACGACGTGCCGCTGACGTCCGCCGAGACAGAGCCGGCGGATTCGAGCCCCTGCAGGTCCCAGACGGACGCGTTGTAGTCCGCGTCGTTCTGCCACCAGGCAAAACCGAAGCAGCCACCACCACCGGGACCGGCCGCACACGACAGCGAACCGCCGCCCGCGACGCGTTCCGTGTCGCCATCCAGCCAGATAATGTAGCGCACGCCCTGATCACTGATCCGTTTGGCAACGCCGGGACGAGACATCAGCTTGGACAGCCCCTTGGTTTCGGCAGGCGCTGTCCGGGGTTCGAACCAGGGGAACAGCGAATCCACGAACTCGCGGTGCGGTATGACCCGCAGGCCTTCGGAGCCCTTTCCGAGCGCCTGCTCCACGCACGTGAGGTACTTGTCTTCAGTCTCGTTTCCGAGGTGGTAACTGCGTGCCATGATGACAATGGACTCTCCCTCGCTGATGCCGGTGACGCTCTCACGATTATCTTGCATTCGGGCGGTGACGCAGCCCGAAAGGGCGATCATCGTGATTGACGCAACAGCGATGCGGGAAAGTCTGGCTATCATGGATGTCCTTGCTCCGTGTGTACCTTTAAGCGGCGTCCTCGGCGGTGTTTGAGGCTTCCGTTACGGCGGGTTGTTGTTCGTCCTCGCCGCTGCTCTTTGCCAGCTGGCTGATGCCGGTCTCTTTATCCAGCTTCATGATCATCAGGGCGGCTGCATCGCGCATCGCAAGCAGCGCGGCGTCCTCGAGCGCGTTGTCGCCACCGCCGATACCAGCTGCCTCGCTTTTGCCGTAGGCGCTCAACGCCCAGTTACCAATCATGTCGCCCGCCGGGTTGTAAACCTTTAGCCGGTAGCGGATCCAGATCGCGTAAGCGTTGTTACCGGTTTGCTGCGGTACGGAAAATTCGAACTTGTCGATATTGGTCTCGACGAGTGCGTCCAGCGGTAGATCGGCCGGATTATCATCCTCTTCCAGCAACGTCACTTTCGTGAACATGTGCCCGAACAGCTGCTGGAACATCATCGCGTTGGCGTCGCCCATATCGACCGACCACGTCTCACGCCCCAGCACTTCTTCTTCGTGCCAGAAGTCGTACATATCCTCGGCCAGCCGAAGGCCGACGTGCATATCCACGGGTTCAACGAGCGGTTCAGGGAAGGTGGGAGCGTCGAGTCGCATGCTGCCGCCGCAGGCAGCCAGCAGCAGTGCTGCAGACAGGGTAAAGGCTGTTCGAAGTCTCGCGCTCACGTCGCCCCGCTCAGGTGGTTGCCTTGCTTATGAGTGCCACGATGCCCATTGGTTCCGCGGTCACTCCCGACTCGTTCGACTTTAGAGGCCAGCTACGGGCGATGCAAATACCCGTTTGTAAGTAATCGTATGTGGGCTTTTCCGGCGACGGCCGATGGTCATTACCCGTTCTCTGGATTCACGAAATATTAATGAGTTTATTTGAATTTTATTAGTTATTTATGAGTTTTTTCTACAAACAGTATTAAATCAAAGCTATCGCCAGTTTCGCCACTCCAGGGGCGGCTCCTGCATCGCCGCGACCTGTTCCCGGAGGGTCAGTATGTGTTCGTCCCAGTAGCGCTGCGTGTTGAACCACGGGAATGCGCGTTTGAAGGCCGGGTCCTCCCAGCGCCGCGCAAGCCAGCCGGCATAGTGGACGATTCTCAGGCTGCGAAGTGCCTCGATGAGGTTCAGTTCACGAGCATCGAAGGGTCGAAACTGCTGGTATCCGTCGAGCAGTGCCTCGAGTTGCGGCTGCTGTTCGGCACGCTCTCCGGACAGGAACATCCACAGGTCCTGGACCGCGGGCCCGGATCGACAGTCGTCCAGGTCGACAATATGAAACCGATCGTCAGTCACGAGCACATTGCCCGGGTGGAAATCGCCGTGCAGCCGAAGCCCGTCGTACTCACCGCTGCGTTCCGCGCAGTGTTCAACGCCCTGCGTCAGTTGTTCGATCAGTTGTTCGTAGTTCGCAGCCAGCTCCACCGGAATAAAGCCCTGGTCGAGGAGAAAGTCGCTGGGATCCAGCAGGTAGCTGTCCACATCCACGCTCGGGCGATGGTCGAAGTCATCGTGTTCGCCAACCAGGTGCGCTCTTGCGACCAACCGACCCAGCTGCTCTAGCATGTCGAGGTCGTCCAGTTCGGGTGAGCGCCCACCCCGTCTGGGGAAAACGGCGAAGCGGAAGTCATCCACGTGCAACAGGGTTTCACCGTCTACCTCGATCGGGGTGACCACGGGAAATTCATGCTCGGCCAATTCAAACGCGAACGCGTGCTCCTCGAGAATCGAGTCATCGCTCCAGCGATTCGGCCGGTAGAACTTGACGACCACAGGCGCACCGTCCTCGATACCGACCTGGTATACGCGGTTCTCATAGGAGTTCAGTGCCAGCAGCCGACCGTCGCAGGCGAAACCGGCTTCGTCCAGCGCGTCGAGAAAATCATCCGGAACGAGGTCACGGAAAGTCAGGTCGGTATCGCTCACGGGGCGCATGATACGCTAGCGGCGGTCACAGAAATGGCAGAAAAGCATGATCAGACTCGTCGTCGCTGCAGCGGCAGCGCTGGCGTTCGCCACAACGACATTCGCCGACGGGCCGTCGGAGGCTTACCGGGCGGAAATCGAGGAATGGCGGGAGGGTCGCATGCAGCGACTCAAGGCAGCGGACGGTTACCTGAACCTGTCCGGCCTGTTCTGGCTCAAAGAAGGGTCGAGTTCGTTCGGCTCATCCGCTGACAACACGCTGGTCTTCCCGTCGGCTGCGCCAGGGACACTCGGACGTTTCGAGCTGGCAAACGGCGTCGTTACGATGACCGTCAACGAGCCCGGTGTGCTGCACAAGGGCGAGCCGGTCTCGGAGATCGTCATGGTCGACGACACCGGTGAAGACCCGGTCACGGTCACCTACCAATCGCTGGCCTGGACGGTGATCAACCGAATCGGCAAGGTCGCTGTGCGGGTGCGGAATTTCGAGCACCCGGGGCTCGAGGAACTCCAGTCCTTCGAGTATTTCCCGATCGACAGCAAGTACCGCGTCAGGGCGCGCCTCGTGCCGTTTGACGAGCCGCGCGTCATGGACGTCGATACCGTTATCGAGGGCCTCGGCTACAACCCGACGTCGCCTGGGCAGCTGGAATTCATGATCGACGGTGAAATGCATCGACTTGATGCCTACCAGTCAGGCGAACGCCTGTTTTTTGTGTTCGGCGATCAGACTAACGGCTACGAAACCTACCCGGCGGGGCGGTTCGTTTACACCGAGGGGCCCGACGAGGACGGGACGACGATCCTGGATTTCAACCAGTCGTACAGCCCGCCGTGCGCGTTCAACGATTTCTCCACCTGTCCGGTGGCATCACCTGCCAATCGCCTGAAGGTCCGGATCGAGAGCGGCGAGAAGCACTCGAAGATCGCGTTCTGGGACTAGCACTCCTCAGTCGATGACGTCGAAGGTCAAACCGGCGTTTTTCACGAGGCGCTCGTGCAGCGGCTCGGCCATCGCCGTCGCCGTTGTCCAGAAACCACCCGCGGTATCCAGCTCGTCCTTGGCGAAGCAGACAGCGGTTTCCGCCAGCATCTTGCTGGTTGAGCCGTAACCCGGGTCGCGGTCACCGGTAACACGTACGCGAATTCGCTGGTCGTTGCTCGCAACACCGGTAAATTCGTGTTTGAAAAAGCCGTTGGCGCGCGCTTCCGCGTCCGGACCCTCACCGGGCTTCGGCAGTACGAATCGGGTGAGCAGGGCGCGGGTGGGTGCAAATGCCGCGCTGAAGAGAATGCTGCCGATGCCGGCAGATATCATAAAGGCCTTGAGCCAGCCGCCCACGCCGCGTCCGGTGCCGATCGTTTCCTGGTAGACGAAGTCGTCGCCGTACACAAAATCGGCCAGCGCGTTACTGCGCCGGACGATTCGGGTGTTGCTGATCGCCATAACGAAGGGCGCCGTCCAGGATTTCAGCAATTCGTTGTATTCCGGCCCGGACTGGTCCTTGACCCGTGGGCCTTCACGCTTGTCCGGTGGGTTCAGGCTGTAGGGCATGGCCACGAATCGCGCCGCTTCACGATCGTCCCGCGTTTCCTTGATGATATTGACCATGCTCGCCGCCGTGCCGCCACTGGCGCCGCCCCTGGCGGCCTTGACGACCATCGTGACGTTGGAGCAGTACTCGCCGAATCGTTCTTTCGCCGCGTTTTGCAGGAACCAGGTGCCGATGTCGCTGGGGATCGAGTCGTAGCCGCAGCAGTGCATCAGCCGTGCGCCGGTTTCTTCGGCGCGCGCCTGGTGCTTGTCCATCATTCGACGCAGCCACTGCACCTCGGCACACAGGTCACAGTAGTCCGTACCGGCCTCTACGCAGGCCTCCAGCAGCGCGGTGCCGTATTTCGCGTACGGTCCGACGGTGGTCAGCATGACGCGCGTCTGCCCGGCTAGTGATCGCATCGAGTCAGGGTCCATGCTGTCTGCGACGAAGACAGGCAATTCGGCGGCGTTTGGCCCCAGCCGATCACGCAGCGCTTCGAGTTTCTCCCGGCTGCGTCCGGCGATAGCCCAGTTCAGCGACTCGCCGACGCCATAACTAGCGAGCAGGTATTCGGCGACGAGAGCGCCCGTAAATCCGGTGGCGCCCCAGACGATGACGTCATGCTTGGTCTCACTCATTGCTTCGGTCCTTCAGTGGTCGCTCGAGAAGAACCACTTCCTTGGTGTTGTTTTCAGTCCACTGGGTGCCTACCGGTTTGAAGCCTAGTGCTTCGTGATAGGCCAGTGAGCCGTCGTTACGGGGTTTGGTGTTGACTTCGCAGACCAGCAGTCCGGACTTGTGTGCCACTTTGTCGATGAAGTCGTCATAGAGCCTGGAAGCCAGGCCCAGTCGGCGGCCGGCATTCGCAACGGCAATTCGGTCTACGTAGGCGAATCGGTCATGACGTTGTGCGAACCATTTGTAATTCAGGCTCCGATAGTTGCGACCTTCCTCCAGGCCGATAAGAAAGGCCAGCAGTTCGCCATCCTCACGCTCAACAAGCCGGAAGTAGCTCGCGTTGTCGAGAAACCAGCGAAGCTCTGCCAGGTCCAGGCTGTTTACCGCCGGGGTCACGGCCTCGTTGAGCACCTGGATGGCAGCGAGGTCGTTGGCTGTCGCGTCGCGTATTGCCTGAGTCATGCCGCGAGTGTAGGTCGAATCCGCGGGCAGGCAAGCGTTGCCGTGCTCGACATCGAGCCTCGACTGCATTAGTGTTTCGGAAACGCGGCATAAAGACCGCGACAACGACAATACTTTACTCGCCTTTCTGATGATTCCCGTGCGCCACGCGCACGATACGACCAGGAGTCATCATGAAAACATCCTTTTTTCGCCTGCCGTTGGCCTTGACGGCCGTCGCGCTGATTGCGGCCGGTTGTGATCGTTCGTCTGACGAGACCGCGGCGTTCGAGGACGACAGCGGCATTCTCCAGTTCGTTCCTGCAGACAGCGCCTACGCGTTCGTGCGGCTGGAGCCGATGCCGGAAGCGTTCGACGAACGACTGGCGGAGGTCAACGCGGCCGCTATGGCGTACAACGACGCCATGATGAAACAGGTGGCGGAGGCCATGTCCGATGACGAGACCGCCGTGGCCGTCCAGCAGATGATGAGAATGGTCCAGGACCTGTCGACGCCGGGTGGTATGCAGCGCATGGGGATTGACCCGGACGCGCAGCTGGCGTTCTACGACGTCGATATGGTGCCGGTACTGCGCGCCGGCCTGGACGATGCCGCTGCGTTCGGCGAGATGATCAGCGAGGTGGAAGAAGCCTTCGATTTCGAGGCAGAAACCGGCGAGATCAACGGCGTTAGCTACAAATACATCGATGTTGAGGGTGCGCGTCTCATCTGGCTGATTTCCGATTCCGCGCTGGCAGTCACGGTCAGCCACGCCGAGGCAACCGACGAGTCGCTCGCGGCACAGCTGGGTCTCGTCGCCCCCGCTGAAAATATCGCGGATACAGGAGAACTGGCGACCATAGCCAGCGACTTCGGCTACACGGAGCAGGGCATCGGCTTTGTTGACACCCTGCGCGTGGTTGACGGGCTGCTCGACCCGGACGGCCTGATCGAAACCCTGACCTCATCGCAACAAGACCAGTTGTCAGATGTCTGCCGGGCCGAGATTCGACAAGCCGTGGCGAATGTGCCGCGAATGACGGCGGGCGTGACCCGGGCTGATGAGACCGGCGTCGAAGGTTCAATGGTGATCGTTCTGCGCGAGGAGCTTGCGGGTGACCTCCAGGGCCTCGCGGCAGCGGTACCGGGGTTGGGGACCGTATCCAGTGCGCTGATCAGCGGCGGATTCAGCTTCGATGCTTCGGTTGCCCGCAAATTCGTTGAAAACCGCCTGGCGGAGATGTCTGCGAGTCCGTTTGAGTGCGAGTTCCTCGCAGGTGGCAATGCTGGCGTCACCGA
Organism: uncultured Woeseiaceae bacterium; assembly: GCA_964606915.1. GTDB lineage: Bacteria > Pseudomonadota > Gammaproteobacteria > Steroidobacterales > Woeseiaceae > UBA1847. The sequence continues at coordinate 41,946 of CAZSIQ010000014.1, forward strand.
GGCGCAGGAATTCCTGACTCGCCAGCCGCTGCCGCCAACGCTTTACGACTTCAGGGGCATGTACTTCAGCGTCGATGGCATCGATATCGAGCAGCTGATCCAGGAGCAGACGCCCGAGTCGGCTGAAGTCAACATGATCCTGGCCATGAAAAACCCGGAAAGCCTGACGGCCATGGGCGCGTTGCTCGTCCCCGGCTTCGCGGAGCTCGGCCTGGCGCAGGATGGTGAAACTCGGGAAGTGCCGGGCGGCATGATGAATCCGACGGGCCTGCCACTCTGGACGGCGATGACCGGCGACCGGATCGGCGTGACCTTGGGACAGGGCGCGGAGGATCGACTGTCCGGCCTCATGGCCATGAAGGCGAATTCGGATGCGCCGCTGATGGGACTGGACGTTAACGCCGGCGCTTACTTCGCATTGATATCCGATATGATGCCGGTCGTCGAACAGGAGGAGGTCGACGCTGTCGAAAGCCTGGTCGACCTTATGGATGCGCTCGGGCGCGTGTATGACCGCCTCGACATGACCGTGGACATTCACGAGAAAGGTGTTGTCTTTACATCAGGTGTTACTTTCAAATAAAGAGATAAATAATTGAAATTATTTATAAACACTATACTTCTTTTTGCCGGACTCAGCCTGGCGGACACCCCGGTCCCGGATCGCCTGGAGGTGGACCTTGACGCGGTCGTCGCGGCCGAGTCTGTTGTCACCGCGGACGGTATCACCGTATCCGGTCCGCCCGACGAAGTGCCGTTGGCGGTGTTCGCGGAATCCGGCTATACAACCGTTATCGACCTGCGCGGTCGGCAGGAGAACCGTGGACTGGACGAGCAGGCCGCCGTTGAGGCGCTGGGCATGAGCTACGTTCCGTTGCCCATCGAGAATGGCGACCAGGTCAGCTTCGAGTCGGCGGCTGAACTGACCCGACTCATTGATGAGGCCGACGGGCCGGTCCTGCTGCACTGCGGCAGTGGCAACCGCGTCGGCGCGTTGCTCGCGCTGGCGAAACACCAGGACGGCGCAAGTGTTGAAGAATCAATACGTTACGGAGAAGAGGGCGGTCTGACTCGCCTGCGAACGCTGGTGGAAAAGCGACTGGCGGACGCGTCTAGCGAGGAATCTTCGCCGTAGCGAGATCGTAGAGGTTGTCGTCCTGCAGGGTCAGTGCGACCAGCAGGGCGCCCTCGAGCAGGGCCAGCAGGCGTATCGCCTTGGCCTTGTTCTCGTCCTGGGACGTCGCATTCGCCGCCCGCCCGTAAACCGTTTCCAGCCAGTTCACGGTCTGTTCGAAGAATCGACGAGCCTCGCTGGCGACTTCCGGCGGGAGGTCGGCCGATTCCACGCCCAGTGCCCCGCAAAGGCACATCTTGCCGTCCTCGGATAAGGCCTCCCGAAATGCGGCGACCAGGCGGCCCAGCAGGTCGACCGTCTCTCCCTGCCAGGGGTCGCCAAGACGCTCCATGAACCGGTCGGTGTAGCGACGAGCGACTCGCGCCGCGAGCGCGGTCTTTGTGGGGAAGTGGTAGTGCACGCTTGAACTCTTGATGCCGACTTCATCTGCGATCTCTCGAAAGGAGAACGCCTTGTAGCCGCCTTCGCGTATACGTGCTTCGGCAATGTCCTCGATCTGGCGTGCTTTGTCGGAAGCCATGTCAATCTACCGCTAGGTTTGTGAATGGTCGTCGAAGAATAGGTTATTCGACAAAAACTATCAATAGATAGATAGGGGTTGACAGTTTCGTTTCGTGACTCTATATTGCCTATCAGTAGATAGACAAACGCCCGTCAAGTGAGAAGGTTTTCCCTATCGCTTGGTCGGAGTCTTTATTTAAGTGCCTGATAAATTGTGTCTTTCAAAAGAGTTTTTCTCTATCCAGCGAGAGGCAGATTTCGATACAGTTGCCCTCCAGGCGATCGAGGACCAGGCAAAAAGGCAAAAGAGGTCACGTCATGCGATTGAATGCAGATTTTAATGAACGGGTGGTCGTTCGGCCGAACGATTACGAATGGGTTCCATCACCCGCGGCTGGCGTGGATCGCATGATGCTCGACCGCGTTGGCGACGAAGTTGCGCGGGCAACGTCGCTGGTGCGCTACGAGGCCAACAGCAAGTTTCCGTCGCACCAGCACGGCGGTGGCGAGGAGATTTTCGTTCTCCAGGGCGAATTCGCCGACGAGAACGGCGCCTACGGGGCGGGCTCCTACATTCGCAATCCGATCGGCACGTCGCACAGCCCGCGGATCGGTGAAGATGGCGCGCTGATTTTCGTCAAGCTGCACCAGTTTGATGCACGCGACACTGAGCAGAAGGTCGTTGATACCCGCGAAGCGCAGTGGCTGCCGGGCCTCGTACCGGGTCTCAGCGTGCTGCCTTTGCACAGTTTCGAGCGCGAAAATGTCGCTCTCGTGCGCTGGGCGCCGAACACGCAGTTTTCCAGCCACCAGCACTGGGGCGGTGAGGAGATCTTTGTCATCGACGGCCGGTTCAACGACGAGCACGGCAGCTACGAGGCCGGCAGCTGGTTACGCAGCCCGCACCTCAGCCGTCACGAACCCTACACCGGTGAGGAAGGCGCGCTGATCTACGTGAAAACCGGCCATCTTGCTGATTTGATCGCTGATTAGCGCCGTTGCAGCTTGCGGGACCGGGTGTCAGCGCATACGCTTTAGTCGGCAGCCAAAAAACGCCGTGTGAGGGCACGGCGGCACCGGGGAGGGTGTTTTGCGCGGAATCGTGTACGTCAGCGAGGCCCAGATGTACTTCGACAATATGAGTCTCGAAAGCCTGGCCGCGGATGCAGCGGCGAGGAACTTCGAGCTCAACGTCACGGGCTACCTGTATTTCGAGAAAGACCGCTTCGTCCAGTACATCGAGGGCGAGGATGACGTGATTGATGGCCTGATGGAGTCCATCCGCGAGGACGTCCGTCATCGCATCCTGCACCAGGTGGTAGAAGTGGACATCGGCGAGCGCCGATTCCCGTCATGGCACATGCGCTACCTGAGCCGGCAGGAGCTCGAATCGATCAAGCTCGAGCATGTCCTGACGGACTACCTGCTGTACATGGACACCATGAAAGAGTCCGCCCCCGTTGATTCCAGCAACTGGGAGACGATTGTCTGGGGCATGGTCAACCGTCTGTCGACGGACCGGGGCCGGCTGGGCTTTCAGTAATTCTGGCGAATATCGCCGCAATTGACGGTGTAGCCGTCCGCGATCCGCTGTTCGTGCATCGCGGTGAGCATCTCATAGGCTTTGATTTCGCCGTGGTTTCTCAGCGCGTTGATAAAAAAGCCGGGTGAATCGGGATAGCGCAGCGTTTCTTCCTCAAGCCCGCTGGGGAAATGCCACTTCCTCAGTGCCTCAAGCTGCGGGGTTTCCGGATCTTCACCGGAGGCGACGCGGGATCGCCACTGCATGCGACGCCCGAGGGAGCGACTCAAAAAGTCCGTCGCCGTTGTTTCAATGGTCTTTCCAAGCGCCAGACAAGCCGACGCCCAGTCCTCGTTGACGTTCACTTTGTCCTTGCAGACGGAGAAGTGACTCAGCGGCTGTGCAAACGCCGCGGAGTGGCCGACGCTGACCGTGTAGGCCACTGCTTCCGAGGAACCGCCAAGGGCGTTTACGGCTGTCATCGCGGCTTCAATGTCGGCGACGTGGTAGTTGTTCGTCGAATAACTGATCGCGCCACGTTCGAAGGCTCTCAGTGCCTCATCCTCCTCACCCAGGATCAGCCGGGCGTGACCGGCGAGGGCCCAGGCCAGGGCGTTCTCGCCGTCCAGAGCCAGCAGGCGGTCGACCCAGTTCGGCAGTTCCGGGCATTCAGCCGACTCCTTCGCCATGACGCAGGCGCTGACGGCCGTCCACAGCAGATGCGTCGAACCGGGATTCATGTCGATCGCGTCTTCCAGCAGCGCCAGGCGCTCTTCCGGAGAATCAACGATGTGCGATGCCATGACCGCGTGCGCGGCCGATGACGTGTTGCGGGCGTTCTGCAGGGCAAAAGCAATGATTTTGTCGGCCCTGTCTTCGCTGACCGTCAGGTAGAACTCGGCCAACTGCCCCTGGAAGGTTTCGGCGCAATGGGTTCCGGCGGTCTCATGCCGCTGGTTGACTGCCTGCTCGTAACCTCCGGTCGACGATGCTTGTGGCACGTTCACCGTACTGTTGTGCTGGGGATTTTTGCTGTCGTCGGGTGTCGAAATCGGCCGGATCCACCAGCCGATCAGCACCAGGCCGATTGCCAGTGCCGTGAAAACACTGAGAACACGATGTCGGCGCAGCAGGTCAATCACGCGTTTAGGTCGACCGGACCGCCTCTGCGTAGGCTGCCAGCTCGTTCCTGCATCGGGTCATGAAGGCATCGAGTCCGGCCTCATCAATGCGCTGTCGATGGCGAAGCATGGCTTCCTCTTCCCCACGGGTCTCGATTTCGCTGACGTAGACGTCCATCAATTCCGGATGCTGGCGTAGAAAGATCATTCGCGCCTGTTCGCGGGGGACATTGTTCAACGCGTCGATGTTCCGTTGTCGCTTCTTTGCCTGTATCGCCGCGGCCGCGTCTGTCTCACCACGTGCCTCGTGGACGAAACGGAGGATCGACTCGGCAATGGACTGGCTTAACAGCGTCGTCGGGCGCGAGAGCGCGTTTCTCGCATATTGCTCGCACCAGTCAAGGCGTCGAGCGTCCGTCATTTTGGTGTCGATACAGGTGTCGGCGTGCAGTTTGTACGACGGCAGGCTGCTGGCCGACAGGCCGAAGGCATAGCCCAGGGCGTCGTATCGATCAAACGCACCACTGGCTACGAGGCCGTTCGTGTAAACCTCGAGGTCGCGTGACCAGTAGCCGTTCGTCCCGGTGGCATTCGCGGCACGCTCAAGGGCGGCCATCCCGGCCCTGTGGTCGCCCTGCTGGAAGCGATAGCCGGCCAACTGCATCCACACCTCCGAGTTCTCGGCATCGTAGGTGCTGAGCATCTCGAACCAGTCGTCGATCGGACACTTACCGCCGTCCTTTATGTGGTCAATACAGCTGATAACGGCTTTCCAGAGCAGGTAAGGGGAGCGTAAGCCGTCGTCGATGGCCGATGAATACTGGTCCAGTCGTGCGCGACCTTCGGAGAAGGACGCAGCGAACACGATTTCGTCGGCATTCTTCGAGCCCACCATGGCTACCTCGGCGAACTTGCCTAGCGCTTCCACCTGAGTCCGGTACGTTTCAAGCGCGTCGTCGAAGTTCTCGACGGCGAGCCATTCCCGTTCGATGTTGCATGGGCCGGAATCGCCCGTGCTTGTCGACCGCGATTCAGCGCCATCGTCGCCGGGGCCGGAGTCCGGTGCCGGCATGACGGAGTCTTCCGGCCGAGTCGCTGGCGCCAGTTCAACGTCGGGCCGAACCCACCAGCCGATCAGCACGAGGACGATGGCGACGATTGTGAAGACGGTCAGGATCGCGTGTCGGCGAAAGACGGCCAGCATTCGTCAGTCCCCCTCGCAGCGAGCCACCGGGGTTGGCTCGCCGGCGTTCAACCTGGCTTCCCAGCACTCGTCGTAGACCGAGCAGTAACACACCTGGATGTCGACCTTGCTCGACCAGATCTGCGACAGGCGGCGGGTTCGGTCTTCCCAGGGCACGCCGAACAGGATGCGCTCCTCGTCCGGGCTCATGACGCTCTGGCTGATGTCGCTCGCCATGTACATCTCGTAGCTGAAGGCATCTTCCTCACCGATGGTGTCGATGATCAGCTGGTCCAGGTCGTCAACGGGTCGACCGTCGAAGGTCATGAGCAGCGTGCGGATGCGTGCTGGACCGATGCCCTTGTTCGTTGCCTCGAGGCGAAAGCCCTCGCTGGTGTAGTTGGTGTCGACCGAGATGTAGGGCCAGACCTGCACGCGCTGCTCATCGCGAATGGCCGAAACCTCGAACACGGAAACCAGCAATGCGCCCACCGACATGACGATGGCAACAATGGAAAGGAGAGGGGTGCCGCTACGGTCCCCACGGGCGTTCTGCTCAGGTAGCTCTTCCATAGGTCGGACCCTAGCAAGTTATGGCTGCCATTCGAACGACCTGTTACGAATGGCAACGGTTAAACCCCCAGGTCGTCAGGCATCGATCTGCCGACCGAGGCCAACGCGGAAGGCGTCTAGTCGTCGTGGTGATGCCCGACGATGGCCCCGTCCGAGAACAGGTTCTCCCGGAGTTCCTTGTCGAATCCCGGGTCTCGGCGACGAATCCACTCCAGCACCATGGCCGCATGCTCTTTTTCTTCGTCCCGGTTGTGCGCAAGGATCGCCGCGAGCTCCTTGTCCTTGCACGCGTCGACACGTTGCTGGTACCAGTCCACAGCTTCCAGTTCTTCCATCAGCGACGTTATCGCCCGGTGCATGTCCCGCGTTTCGTCGCTGAGTTCCTCGACCGGTTCGTGGTATCCCTCGTTAGCCATCTTGATCCCCCTTGTTGTTGTCGGCAGGATCATTGTAATGCGTCCCGGCGAAAAGATGTTCCGGGCAATCCGGGAATCAGCCAATCCATGACAGAGCCGAGCATCGACAGCCACCGCCAGTCACCTTTGCAGGTCTTCCTGGTCTTTTTTCAGCTCGGACTGACGTCATTTGGCGGTCCGATCGCACACCTTGGGTACTTTCGCGACGCGTTCGTCGTACGACGTCGCTGGTTTAGTGAAGCGAGCTACGCTGATCTGGTTGCCCTGTGCCAGTTTTTGCCGGGGCCTGCCTCGAGCCAGGTCGGCATCGGTATCGGGCTCAGTATGGCCGGGCTTCCGGGTGCTGTCGCTGCCTGGATCGGCTTCACGCTGCCCTCGGCGGTCGCGCTTACGGTGTTCGGCTACGGTGTCATCGCTTACAGCGATGCCGTGTCGCTCGGCGCGCTGCAGGGACTGAAGATCGCGGCCGTCGCGGTAGTTGCCCAGGCCCTGTGGGGTATGGGACGAAGCCTGACACCCGATGCACCTCGCATGACGCTGGCGGTGCTGGCCGCTGCGGTCGTGCTGGTTGTGCCATCGCCCTGGGCGCAGGTCGCCGTCATCATCGCCGGCGGCGTAATCGGTGCAATAGCGCTTAAGCCGGATAGCGACGAGGGCGGCGAGGGACTCACGATACCGGTTTCAACCCGTGTCGCATCGGCATCGCTGCTGCTGTTCTTCCTGTTGCTGATCGGCCTGCCGTTGCTGGCTGCTGCGTACCCCGGCCAGGCACTCGCGCTGTTTGATGCGTTCTTTCGTGTCGGCTCACTGGTTTTCGGCGGCGGCCATGTTGTGCTGCCACTGATGCAATCTGAGGTGGTGCCCCCGGGCTGGGTAAACAACGAGTCTTTCCTGGCAGGATACGGTGCCGCCCAGGCGGTGCCCGGGCCCTTGTTCACCTTCGCGGCCTATCTCGGCACGGTGATGAATGACGCGCCTAACGGCTGGCTGGGCGCGATCATTGGTGTGCTCGCAATATTTCTTCCGTCCTTCCTCCTCGTGATCGGAGTACTGCCGTTCTGGAGCCGCGTCCGCACGGCAACGTCCCTGCGGCGGGCACTGGTCGGCATCAACGCCGCTGTCGTCGGACTGCTGCTGGCCGCGTTGTACGACCCGGTCTGGACCAGCAGTGTTCGCTCACCCGCAGACTTCGTGCTCGCGATGGCGGCATTCCTGCTACTGGTCTTCTGGCGAACACCGCCCTGGCTGGTCGTCGCATTCGCCGGCGTTGCCGGCTGGTTGCTGCTGGAGTTGCCTGCGGCGTAGAAAGGTTCTTAAAAAAAGAACCAAATAAGCAATTATTTCTAATTTACGGAAGTAATTGAGTTAGGCACAGTTCGCTCCGCAATCAAACCGGAGCAGCACCATCGACGTTCTTCTCGACTTTCTTGGCCGATTCCTGAGCCAGTTCCAGTCGCCCGCACTGGCTTTCCTCGTGGGCGGCATGGTGCTGGCCGCCAGTGGCAGCAAGCTGCAGATTCCGGACGCCGTGTACAAGTTCTGCGTGTTCGTCCTGCTGATGCGTATCGGCATGCAGGGCGGTATGGAAATTCGCGAGGGTGATGTGTCGGCGATGCTGTTGCCGGCACTGATTGCGTCTGTCGTTGGATGCTTCGTTGTCGTTGGCGGGCGCTTTGTACTGACCCTGCTGCCGAATGTACGCCACGCTGACGCCACCGCCACTGCCGGCCTGTTCGGTGCCGTAAGCGCATCGACCCTTGCCGTCGCGATTGTCCTGCTGGAGGAACAGCAGGTCCTTTTCGAAGCCTGGGTACCGGCGCTGTATCCGTTTATGGATATCCCCGCGTTGATTCTCGCGATTGTGCTGGCGAACGTGCACATGGCGAAGCAGGGCAAGGACGATGCCCAGGAGGTCGTGGTCTGGCCCATTATCCGAGACAGCCTGCGTGGGTCTGCGTTGTCGGCCCTGCTGCTGGGCCTTGCACTGGGTTTGTTCGCACGACCCGAAACGGTGTTCGAAGGTTTCTACGACCCGTTGTTCAAAGGCTTTCTCAGTGTGCTGATGCTGACGATGGGTCTTGAAGCCTACGCCCGGTTGCACGAGATGCGCGCTGTCGCCCAGTGGTACGTACTCTATGGCGCCATTGCGCCGCTGGTGCACGGGCTGATCGCCTTTGGCCTCGGTTACGTCGCGCACATCACCACAGGATTCAGTCCCGGCGGTGTCATCCTGCTGGCCGTCATGGCGGGCTCCAGTTCCGATATCTCCGGTCCGCCGACACTGAGGGCCGGTATACCCAGCGCGAATCCATCGGCGTACATTGGCGCGTCAACGAGTATCGGAACGCCGGTCGCGATTATCATCGGCATCCCGCTGTACATCGCGCTGGCCGAACTCGTGTTCCCGGCTTGAGGAGTCAACGATGAGCTATGTAGCAACCAAGGTCGTCATCATCACGGAAAAGCTCATCCAGGAGCAGGTCACGGCCTTGATTGAGGAACTGGGCGGGCACGGCTATACGGTGGTCGCTGCGGGCGGCAAGGGCAGCCGCGGGGTTCGACGTGCAAGCCGGGCGCGCGTGGTCGATGAGTTCAGCAATGTGAAAATCGAGGTGATCACAACCGACTCGACGGTTGCGTCAAAAATCGCCGACGAGGTAGCGCACCGATTCCTCGACAGCTACTCCGGTATCACGTACCTGGAAACCGTGCACATACTGAGGCCGCAGAAGTTCTAGGCGGCCAATCCCAGGCCTGACAACAGGCTTTCGCCGGCGTCGCGCATATGCGAGACGCGGTTGAGCAGATCCGATGCTGCCATTCTCTGGCGGTCGTCTACCGGGTCAAGACAGGTCTGCTGAATGCGTGCCAGCAGCTGCTCATCGTCGTCAAACTCATCTTCAAGAACGAAGATGCTGAGGCGATCCCCGAGTTGAACGCAGAAGTTAATGGCCGCAGCTGACCCGGGTTCGATGTCCGCAGGCAGCGATTCGTGATGGTTTCGGACGAGCTCGCAAATTGACTCGGGAAGCCCCCAACGGTGACAGGCCAGGTGGCCCAGCTCACTGTGTGTGTACCCGTAGACATCGGCGTCGGCCTGCAGCAGTTCATCCGGCGTGTGCCAGTCACTGGCGTCGACAGCGTGGAGTTCATCGGGCGCGTGTTCCAGCATGACAAATCGACCGATGTCGTGAAGCAGGCCGGCAAGGTAGGCCTGTCCCGGGTCGACTCGCAGGTCGACCGCCATTCGCGCGATTTCCTCAGCCGCACAGGCCACGAAGATCGAGTGCGTCCACAGGCGAACCTCGCCTGGCTCCGAGGGCATAAAGACACGCTGCACGGCGAGTGACGACACCAGCCCGCTGATGGTTGCAGCGCCCATTCGCGTAATCGCTTCGCGGATACTGGTGATTGGCGAGACCGGACTGGAGCTCGCCGAGTTTGCGAGCGCAATGACACGAACCGCGAAGGTCGGGTCTTCTTTCACCACGCGCTCAAACTCATCGAAGAATTCCTCCGAGGAACGGTTGAGCTGCAACAGCTTCACGAGCGCCTGCGGGAGCAGGGGAAGCTCGTCAATCTTGCGCTGCATATGCTCCAGCGCGGGCGACCTTGTGTGTGCTTCGACCCCGGACATACCAACCCCGTTTGATCAACGACATTTCCGACACCTGAAAATCAGGTCGGCAATGCGGGCGTAACCTTGATACGGATAAACCGCAGCCAGGGGATCACTGCGCCAACGGTTCGCGGTGCAATCCCGTGTAATGCCTCGATCAGGTATGCCTCTCATCGCCGCATCTGCGCGTTAACCGGTCTGACCGGCAAGGCAATTGTTAGTAGAATAGAGATTAGAATTATTCAATTAGTTATTGTTTTAATTGAATAAAAATAGACTGGATGTGCGCCAGGTTAGGATTAACCTAAGCTGCGAGCTCGACGTACCGATCTCAGGGTGCGCCAAGCTCTCGAGATCGATAGTGTCGTGTGTTTTGCGACGCCGGGGCCGCGCATTGGACGTTCAGGCTGGCTGGATGTAACTCAGGCTCGTTCGTTTACGGCAGTCCGAAGCCAGTCACGTATCCTTTACCACTTGCCCGGCAGGTCACCGACTCGCTCGTAAGACTCCCCGATCAACACACCGAGTTCACGTTTTTCACCGTCTTCCAGGTGGATGGCCGGTCGGCCATGCGCGAACCGGTAATTGCACATGATCACAATCTCGCCCGGGTTCCAGCGGATCGGAATGCCGAAGCGATCGTACACGTCCATGAACAGGTGCTTCTCTTCCCGGGTCATCTCGCTGCCGTCTCCGAACGTCAGCTTCAGCGGCCGCTGATCATGCGGCAGGTGCATGACCTTCGGCCAGCTGTCGAACCACAGTCCGTCATCTGCAACGCTGCTGTACAGCAGGTTGCGGTCAAGCGGCGGGAAATACTCGAAAGCCGATGCGTAATAGCGGGTCTTCAACAGGCGGTGCGGACCCCATTCGGTTTTGAGCCCGCGGGAGCGTGCGACAGCTTCTGCTTCGTCAGGACGGTCGGTCATCATCGATTGCTGCCAGTGATTGTAGACACCGAGATTATCGGTACCCGCAAACGCCTCGCGATCCGTCAGGTCGCGGTGGTAGCAAACGCCGAGGTCCTTCAGCTTTTGACCAAAATCCGTTGCCAGGATCGCATCGGTTGCCTGCAGGTTGTCCGATACGTAGGTGAAGCCCTTGCCGACAACCGCGCTCTTGCACAGAAATCCGATCATCCGCGTGCTGTGGCCGATATAGGCCATTTCGTGGTGGTAATGCAGCCAGGCTTCCAGCGGCGCGCCCACCTCGTAAACATTGGCTTCCAGCTTGTCGCGGGGATTCGCACCGCCTACATATTGCTCCTGTTGGCGGACGACGAGGTTGGCAATACGACGCATAGTCTGCACATCGGATAGCCCGGTGTTGACGAGATGAACAAGCCCGACACGGTCGAACAACTCGTTCATAAGTTGCCCAAGTTCACTGTCCTCACCCGGCAGGGATCGCGCGAGATTCATCCCGGCACAGTCGATCGTGAACGTCTCCCGGGGTAGGGCCGGCGAACCGGTCCACCATCGGGGTTCGATCGCCTCCGGCAATGCGTTGAAAATGTCTTGGGCAACGGTACTCATTGTGCTCTATCCAGGCTCCGCGGAACCCCAAATAACCAACGTGATATCAATAACTTGGTTGCATCAGATACTGTTTATTCCAGTTTCGACACACCGAAAGCGGAGCGTCGCCATTTCTTCCAGCCGTGTCAATCATCGACTCGCTATAAGCATAGTCTCAGGGACCATATCGGCACGTTTCCTGCGCACCCGCGGATTTCTTCTTCCGGGTTCCTGCAGTAAGCTCTCGCGTCCGCTGACAGGAAAGTCTCCTATGATCCGTGAATACTCCTGGCTGCCGCTTGCAGCCTTGCTGCTCGTGTTGCCCGCGCATGCTGATATCAACCAGACCAAGGGTGATTACGAGGACAAGTTCCGCCAGTTGGATGAGTCTCTGCCGACCGCCAATACCTACCGGACAGCCGGCGGTGAACCGGGCCACCAGTATTGGCAACAGAAGGTCGACTACAACATCGATGTACGGCTAATCGAGGACAGCCGGCGTATCGAGGCGAGCCAGCAGATTCGATACACCAACAACAGCCCGGACACCCTTCGTTTCGTCTGGCTGCAACTGGACCAGAATCGTTTTCGTGACGATTCGCTGGCTGAACGAAGCGCGGCGTTTGCCGACAGCGCACGGCGCGGGCCGAGAGTGCGTCCGGCAGAGGGCGATAAGCCACCCCAGCTGAGCCTGGAAGAACTGCGACGTCACCAGTACATGGCCGACAACTCGTTAGGGTATGAACTGCCATCAATCCGGGACAGTCGCGGCGACCTGGACTACGCGCTGGTCGGTACCAACCTTCGCATTGATCTTCGTAACCCCTTGAAGCCGGGCGGCACGACGGAGTTCTCGATCGATTTCGCGTTCAACATCGTTGACGAAAACGCGATTTCGGCCCGTTCAGGCTACGAGCACTTCCCGGATGACGAACGCGAAGGCGGTAACGACATCTTCCTGCTGGCCCAGTGGTTCCCGCGCCTGCACGCCTACACGGATTATGAAGGCTGGACCAACAAGGAGTTTCTCGGTCGCGGTGAATTCACGCTCGAATTCGGTGACTACACCGTCAACATCACGGTGCCCGATGACCATATCGTGTCGTCGACGGGTGAGTTAAAGAACCCGAATGATGTTCTGACTCGCACGCAACGTGATCGACTCGCGTCCGCTCGTAATGCCGACAAGCCGGTATTCATCGTGACTGCCGAGGAAGCGCTGGAGAACGAGCGGGAAGGCAGCTCCGGTACCAAGACCTGGCGATTCGAAGCAGAGCGCGTCCGCGATTTCGCCTGGGCGTCGTCGCGCAAATTCATCTGGGACGCGCAGGGCTACCAGCAGGGCGGGGACGTCCAGCCGCTGGTGATGGCCATGTCCTTCTACCCGAAAGAGGGCGAGCCGCTGTGGTCGAAGTATTCGACGGCCTCCGTGATTCACACGATGGAGGTGTATTCGCGGTTCTCCTTTGACTACCCCTACCCGGTGGCGCAGTCGGTGAACGGCCCGGTTGGCGGTATGGAATACCCGATGATCACCTTCAACGGTCCGCGCACCGATCTCCAGGATGACGGCGAGCGCACCTATACGCTCGCGGAGAAGCGCTACCTTGTGGGCGTGATTATCCATGAAATCGGCCACATCTACTTCCCGATGATCGTCAACTCGGACGAACGCCAGTGGACCTGGATGGACGAAGGCCTGAACAGCTTCCTCGATGCCGTGGCGGGCTGGGAATGGGACCCGGATATTCCCTGGAACAACGAGCCGAGAAACATCGTCGATTACATGCGCTCCGAGAACCAGGTGCCAATCATGACGCAGTCCGATTCGATCCTGCAGATTGGCCCGAACGCCTACGCCAAGCCGGCGGCCGCACTCATGATCCTTCGCGAGACCATACTGGGCCGGGAGTTGTTCGATTACGCGTTCCGCGAATACTCGCGCCGCTGGATGTTCAAGCGTCCCGCGCCGGCAGACTTCTTCCGCACGATGGAAGAAGCGTCCGGTGTCGACCTCGACTGGTTCTGGCGCGGCTGGTTCTACAGCACCGATCACGTCGACATCAGCATCGATCGTGTCTGGAAACTGCGGCTGGACACCAAGGATCCCGACATCGATTTCGCGCGTCGGCGGCAGGAGGAGGCCGACAAACCGGCGTCAGTCACCGTCGAACGAAACAAAGCCGAAGGCCGTACCTGGGTTGAGAAAAACCCGGATATCCGCGACTTCTACGACGACAACGATCGCTTCACGGTGACCAACAAGGAGCGCAACGCTTACAAAGAGTTTCTCGACGGCCTGGAAGACTGGGAGCGCGAGGCGCTGGAACGTGCCATCGAGGAAGACAAGAGCTACTACGTCATGGAGTTCAACAACGTCGGCGGGCTCGTGATGCCCATCCTGCTGGAGCTCACGTACAGCGACGGCGCCACGGAGCGCCTGGATATCCCGGCAGAGATCTGGCGTCGAAATTCACGCAGCGTAAAGAAGCTGATCGTTACCGATCGCGAACTGACCCAGGTAGTGATCGACCCGAACTGGGAGACTGCAGACGTCGATGTGCAGAACAATCACTTCCCGCGCCAGATTGTCCCGTCACGCATCGAGGCCTTCAAAGTGCCAAAGAGCAAGGCCATGGAAAGCCGCGACATCATGCAGGACATCAAGACCGAGCTGAAAACCGACGGCGACGAATCGGAGGCCGAGGACGACAAGTGATGGCAGCCTCCCGACGTGTGGTCGCCCTTTTTGCGGCAGTAATGCTGGCTATGCCGCTGCTCGCGCATCAGCAAAAAGAGGCGATCACCCGTATCCTGTTCAATCCGAACACCGGCAACATCGAGGTCATGCACCGCTTCCTGTTGCACGACGCAGAGCACGCGATGCGTGACTTGTTCAGGCAGCCGGCGGACCTGGTGGGCAACGAGGCGGATCGAGCGAGATTCGAGGCCTATGTGCACGAGCGTTTTACCCTGGCTGACCAGGACGGTGCGGCCATCGAGCTGTTGCCGGTGGGCGCTGAAATCGAGAGCAAGTTTCTCTGGGTGTATGCCGAGGCAGCGATACCGGAAACGTTGACGGCGCTGACGATCACACACGACGGTTTGAGGGATGTGTGGCCAGACCAGGTTAACCTGGTGAATGTCGACCGGGACGGAGTGGTGCGCAGTGCGGTATTTGCGAAGAGTCTGCGTGAGGAGACGGTGACGCTCTAAGCGTTGGAAATCGCTAGCCGACAAACGCCGGTCGCGGGACTCGTCCTGGCTCCGTACCGGAAACCAATCCGCCACGTGCATGGTAGGCTGGCAAAAAAAGAAGCGCAGGGAGATCGACCATGTCCGAACCCGCCGTACGCTCGCTGTCGCCGCTCGGTGACGAATCTCGCATTGATGTGCTCGATATTCTCCGGGGCTTTGCCCTGGTGGGCATTGTCTTCATGAACGTCGAGTTCTTCAATCGAAGTTCGCTCGAACTCGCGACCTTTGATCGCAGCCTGACCGGGATGGACCACGCCGCCGGCTGGCTGGTCAGGGTGTTCATTGAAGGCAAATTCTACAAGTTGTTCGCCTTCATGTTCGGCCTGGGCTTTACGGTCATGATGCTCCGCGCGAGGGAAGCCGGTCGTCCCTGGAGAATGCTCATGACGCGGCGCCTGGGGATCCTGTTCGTCATAGGCACGTTGCACAGCATCCTGCTGTGGGGCGGCGACATCCTGACGAGCTATGCGTTCGCGGGTTTCGTACTGCTCGGCTACCTGGCCCTGTTTGAGAAGACGCCGCTTAGGCGATTCAACCGTCCCGGCGTGCATCGCAATGTCGGGCTAACCTGGCTGACTCTGCCGTTCATGATCGGCAGTTTATTCGCGCTGTATTTCGGCGCATCCATGAACTCTGATGAATTCCAGGCAGAGTGGGACCGGGAAATCGAGATTGCGACGGAATTCTATGCGCGTCTCGAAGCGCCCGCTCCGAACGAGGATTTGTCCGACGCCGAGGAATCGGAGCAGGACCCTGGAGAGACGCCGTACGACGAGTTGTCCGAGGACGAGAAGCTCGAGCGCGATATCCGGGATCGCGTCGATGATCGGCGTTTGCGACTCGCGGATATTGAGAAAGAAGGGCAGATCATGTCCTCCGGCACTTACGCAGAGGCCGTGGGCTATTGGGCGGATCGATTCGTCGACCAAAAGATCCCGGGAATTATCGGGTCTGCTCTCGGAATGTTCGTTCCGCTGCTGTTGATCGGTTACTGGCTGATTCACAGCGGTATGCTGGCTCGCCACAGGGAAAACGGCCTGTTCTTCAAGACGCTGATGTACGTCGGCCTGATCCCCGGCTATTGGCTGAATGTTGCCGGTCTGCTGTTGCTGCTGAATCCGGCGTCCGACATATCTATGAAAGTGTGGATTGTCGGAACCGTGCTTTTCAACCTCGGACAATTCCTGCTCGCCGCCGGCTTTTTCGGCTTGATCGTCGTACTGTCCGGAACCCAATGGGTCGGTCGGGGGCTGAAGGTGCTGGCGCCGTTCGGTCGCATGGCGCTGACCAATTACCTGATGCAGACAGTCATATTTGTGCTGATCTTTCATGGCTACGCCGGCGGACTGTGGGGACAGATCGGGCGTGCGGACCAGATGTTGCTGGCGCTGGTGATTGTCGCGGGTCAGGTCGTGTTTTCGATGGTGTGGTTGAAGTTCTTTCGTTTCGGGCCAATGGAGTGGTTGTGGCGTGCGGGAACGTACCGGGCACTTCCGCCGTTACGGCGAAAAACACTCTGAAAAGGGCAGCCCTGGCTAGGGCGACGCTTGTGCAAAATCCCCGCCCAGGGCCTTGTACAAGGCGGCAAGAGCGGTCGCACGATCCGTTCGACTGAGTGCCAGTTCGTTCTCAAGATCGATCCGTGTGCGTTCTGCATCCAGCACTGACAGAAAGTTGTCAGCACCGGCGTCAAAACGCAGTTTCGCAAGATCAGCCGCGCGAGTGCCGGAAACCACGGCCTGCTCCAGGGCCGCGACACGTCGTGTTGTCGCGTTGTACTGCGCGAGGGCGTTTTCCGTTTCTTCCAGCGCCAGCACCCAGGCCGACTCGTAGCCTACGAGGGCACCGTCGAGTCGCGCTTCGGCGGCACTGACGCGTTGGCGAATCCGGCCGAAGTCGAGAATGCGCCAGGAGATTGTTGGTGCAAACTGCCAGCGCTCCGCGTTGGAGTCACCGATCGCACCGGCGTCCGGGCCGATCCAGCCGAAATCGCCGGTCAGGTTGATCTTCGGGAAGTACTCCGCTTTCTGAACACCGATGTCTGCGGTGGCGGCTGCGAGGCGACGTTCCGCAGCGAGAACGTCGGGACGACGGCTTAACCATTCGTCGGGTGTGCCAACAGTGAGCAGCGCCGGCAGCGATTCCCGGGAGGACGGGACACGCAATGAGTCTCGCAGTTCTGACGCCGACAATCGCGTCAACGCCGACAGTCGCTGCAAAGCGCGTTCTGTCGATGCTTCCGCCAGTGGCAAGGATGCCGCCAGCGCCCGTTCATCGGCACGTGCACGTTCAACATCCAGCGAGGTTCCCCGTCCGGCTTCCAGCGTCGCCTCAAGGATGCTCACGCGTTCGCCCTGCAAGGCAACGTTGCTGGCGATCAGGCGCTCACGGATGTTTTCGCCACGCCAGGTGAAATAGCTTTGTGCGACCTCGGCGATGATGGATATGCGTATGGCATTCAACGTCGCCGCGTCAGCTTCAACGAGAAAGTCGATTTGCTGCGCCTGCCGTTTCAGGCTGCCGAACACGTCGATTTCCCAGTTCGCGTCAAAGCCAGCGCGATAACGTTCGATAATGCCGGCGCCCGGGAAGGAAAACGGGTCATCGGTGCTCTGGGTAACGCGCTCTGTTGAGCCGTCAATCGTGACGGTCGGGAACAGCGAGAATATCTGCAAACCGGACAAGGCACGTGTCTCGTTCAGCGTTGCCAGCGCCTGTCGGATGTCGGTGTTGTTGGCCAGTGCAGCGTCAATAAGCCGGTCGAGATCCGGATTATCCAGGCTGCGCCAGAGATTGGCGGGATCGACCGACGCATCGTTGTTAGAAGCTGTCGCGTTTTCGAATCCCGGCGGCAGCTCTACCTCCGGGGTTTCGTAGTCGGGGCCCGCAGCACAGCCCGTGAGCACGCTGGCGAGCAACAGCAGGCTAGGCAGTCGCATCAGCGGTCTCCCTGTCTGTAAGCCGACGATCCTCGAGCCGTCGAATCAGTGTGTAAATCAAGGGCGTGAATAGCAGACCGAAATAGGTCACGCCAAGCATGCCGAAGAAGACCGTAACGCCCATAACGTGGCGTACCTCGGAGCCCGCACCACTCGCGAATACCAGCGGAATAACGCCGGCGATAAAGGCAAAGCTGGTCATCAGGATCGGTCGCAGACGAATGCGTGCAGATTCGATGGCGGCTTCCTTTATACCGCGTCCCTGGCGCTCGAGGTCACGCGCGAACTCGACGATCAGGATCGCGTTCTTACAGGCGAGCCCCATCAACACCACGAGGCCGATCTGGGTGAATACGTTGTTATCCAGAAACGTCGGCGGCACGGACACCGGTGGTGGCGGGATCATCCCGGTGCCGATCTGTAGACCGAAAATCAGACCCTTGACGGTGTTCAGGCACCAGATGCCGGCGATCGCCGCGAACAGGCACAACGGCACGATCAGGATGACGGACAGCGGCAGCGTCCAGCTTTCATACAGCGCCGCCAGGATCAGGTAAACAAACAGCACACATAACGGGAAGACGATCAGCGCCGCATTGCCCTGCGTGGCTTCCTGGTATGTCAGGTTGGTCCACTCGATGCTCATGTCGCGCGGCAGCTGCTGGTCCGCCAGCGCCTGGACCAGAGCAAGTGCCTCCTGCGAAGACAGTGCGGCCGGGTTGATACCGGCGGACAGGTCAGCCGCCGGGTAACCGTTGTAGCGAATGACCGGGTCCGGACCGAAGCCCTCTTCGACGGTCATGACGCTGGTGATCGGTATCATGCGGCCTTCCGCATTTCGCACCCGCAGGCGCGAGATGTCGGCGACCTCATCGCGATACTGCGCATCGGCCTGTACGTAAACCGAATAGGTTCGGCCGAACAGGTTGAAGTCATTCACGTAGGCGGAGCCCAGGTAGGCCTGCAGCGTGTCGTAAACGTCGGTCAGCTGGATGTTTTGTTCCTTGACCTTGCGCCGGTCGACGTCGACAAGCAGTTGCGGCACGTTCGCCTGGAACGACGACAGCACCGAGTAGGGGTCGAAGCCCGGGGTTTGTCGCAACGTGTCTGCGAGCGCCTGTGTATTGGCGTTGAGGAAGCCGGCACCGACGTTGGCCCGGTCCTGAACATACAGCTCGACGCCTGACGAGTTGCCCAGTCCGAGCACCGGTGGCGGCATCAGCGCGAACGCGAGACCTTCCTCCAGCTGCGAGAACTTGCCCGAAATAGCCGCAGCGAGCTCGGCCGCGGTCTCGCTGCGCTCATCCGATGGGTCAATGCCGATGAACATGGTGCCGATGTTTGGCGTGTTGACGAAATGCACGCCGTTCAGGCCTGGAAACGCAACCGTGGCACGTACGCCCGGGGTTTCCAGCGCCAGCGCACTCATTTCCTGCAGCATCCTGTCCGTTTGTTCGAGGTTGGCGCCCTCGGGTAGCAGGGCGACGCCGAACAGGTACTGTTTGTCCTGCGTCGGGATAAAGCCTCCGGGCACCGCACGGAACGCGAAAAACGCGACGCCGATCAGGATGGCGTACAAGATGACAAGACGGCCACCCCGGTTAACACGATGCGTGGTTTTTCGCCCATAACCCTCGGCGCCGCGGTCGAAGGCGCGATTGAACGGCCGGAAGGCCCAGCCAAACAACATCTCGATGACCTGGCCGGCGCGTTGTTTCGGTGCGTCCATCGGCTTGAGCAAAAGGGCCGCCATCGCGGGAGACAACGTCAGGGAGTTGAATGCCGAGATCAGCACCGCGGCGGAAATGGTGACGGCGAACTGCCGATAGAACTCGCCGATCACGCCCTCGAGGAACGCCAGCGGAACGAAAACGGCTGCCAGCACGAGCGATATCGCGATAATCGGTCCGGTGACCTCTTCCATGGCGGCATAGGCGGCTTCGCGCGGTGTCTTACCCATCTCGATGTGCCGTTCAACGTTCTCCACGACAACAATCGCGTCATCGACGACGATGCCGATGGCCAGCACCAGACCGAACAACGTCAGCACGTTGATCGAGAAACCGAGCAACAGCAGAACGGCAAACGTACCCACAATCGACACCGGCACGGCCAGCAGCGGGATGATCGACGCGCGCCAGGTCTGCAGGAACAGCACGACAACGATGACCACGAGCAGCGTGGCTTCCAGCAGCGTGGCAATGACCGAATTGATTGACTCCTGCACGAACACCGTCGGGTCGTAGGCAACCCGCCACTCCATACCCGGCGGGAAGGACTGTTCGAGGCGCGCCATCGTGCTGCGCACATCGGCTGACAGCTGTAGCGCATTTGCGCCCGGCGACGCGAAGATCGGGATGCCGGCCGCTTCGTCACCGTTAAGTCGTGAGCGAAGCGAGTAGGTCTCCTGGCCGAGCTCAACCCGGGCGACGTCACCCAGCACCGTCACCGAGCCGGGGTCGCCCGTCTTCAGCACGATCGCTTCGAATTCCTCGACGGTTTTCAGTCGGCCCTTGGCGTTGAGCGAATACTGCGTGTACGCGCCGTCCGTATGCGGTGGACCGCCAATGACACCGGCGGAGACCTGGATATTTTGTTCGCGGATAGCCGCGATGACGTCGTTGGCGGTGAGCTCTTTGGACGCTATTCGTTCCGGGTCCAGCCAGACGCGCATTGAATACTGGCCCGCGCCAAACACCAGCGCATCGCCAACACCGTTGATACGCGATAGTTCGTCAACGACGTTCAGCGTCGCGTAGTTGGACAGGTAGGTGCCGTCATAGGTGCCATCCGGTGAGGCCAGGTGGACGACCAGCGTCAGGTTTGGCGAACTCTTCTGGGTGGCCACGCCGAGCGCACGCACTGCCTCAGGCAGTCGTGGCAGCGCGGTCGAGACCCGGTTCTGCACCTGGACTGCCGCGAGGTCGATGTCGGTGCCACCTTCAAACGTGACCTGCAACTGCAGCCGGCCATCGGAGCTCGACACCGACTTCATGTAGATCATGTTCTCGACACCATTGATGGCGTCTTCAAGCGGGGCGGCGACGGTCTCGGACAGGGTTTGCGGGTCCGCGCCCGGGTAGGCCGCGGTGACCTGTACCGTCGGCGGCACCACTTCCGGGTACTCTGCGACCGGCAGGTTGGGTATCGCGATCAGGCCGGCGATCAGGATGAAAATCGACATGACACCCGCAAAGACGGGCCTGTCGACAAAGGCGCGGGAAAAATTCACGCGTCAGTCCTGTGAACGCATCGGCACGACGTTGGGAATGACCGGCGCGCCGCTGAAGAACACCTTGCGAACGCCGTTGACGATAACGCGTTCCCCGGATTCAAGGCCGGACTCGACCACGCGCAGCCCGTCGATGTTGCGTCCGAGCGTGACGTCGCGACGGATGGCCGCATTGTCGTCCCCGACGACGTATACGTAGCGGCGGGTCTGGTCTGTGAGGACAGCCGCTTCGTCAACCAGCAAGGCTTCGTAGCCGGAGCTGCCGATCAGCCGCACGCGAGCGAACAAGCCCGGGATCAGGAAGCCGTCAGGGTTGGGTATCAGGGCCCGGCCCTGAATGGTGCCGGTCGACGGATCCACGGTGTTATCGACAAAGTCCATCTGGCCTTCGTACGGGTAGTCGTTGTCGCCGGCGAGGCCGACGCGAACGGGATTGGGATTATCGCGGGAGCTGGGTCGGTCGCCGCTGATCGCCTTTGCCTGATAGTTCAGGTAAATACCTTCGTCGCCCTCGAAAATGACGTGAATCGGGTCGATAGATACGACCGTCGTCAGCAGAGACTCGGCGGGCACCACGAGGTTGCCGGGGTCGGCGAGCGCGGCGCCGACACGACCGGAGATGGGCGACGTAATGCGGGTGAATTCCAGGTTGAGCGACGCCTGCGCCAGCGCAGCACGGGTCGCACGAAGATCGGCAGCCGCCTGGCGTGATTCACCTCGGCTCTGCTCCAGTTCTTCGGCTGAAACGGCACGCGCTTCGGCCAGCTTGGTGGCTCTCTCGAGGTTCTGCTCAGCCAGTTCCAGGCGTGTTTCGGCCCGGGCCACCTCGGCCTCGGCTGAGGCAACGGCCGCGGCATACTCCCGCGCGTCGATCGTAAACAGCAGGTCCCCGGCGCCAACAACCGCACCCTCGTCGAAGTGCACCTCGGCGATATAGCCGGAAATGCGCGGACGTATCTCGATGTGATCAACGGCCTCAAGGCGACCCGAAAACTCGTCCCACTCAGTTATCGACTCGGACAGAACTTCCGCAACATCAACGGCAACGGGTGGCGGGCCACCTGCCTGTGAATTGTCGCCGCCGCCACAGGCAGCAATGAGCAGGGCGAGGCACAGCAGTAGTGCCGCTTTGATAGGCATAGTCGGTTTACCCGAAATTTGGAATGGTGCGGGTTCAGACGAACCCGATGTACAGGGCGAAGTGTAATCGACCAATTTGGTCAAAACAGTATTAGGGTGTAACGGTTGTTTTAAAGGGTGTTGGTGATTGGGTGGGACCGTTGGCGGGGAGGTTGGTTCGCTTGGCGGGCAAACGCCGACGCATGTGGGGAGGGAGATGCGAGTCGGAAGCTCAAAACACATCGAAAAAGGCCGCCCGGAGGCGGCCTTTTCCTTGCTGTTGGTGGAGGTGGCGAGAATCGAACTCGCGTCCGCAAGTCCTCCGCTTTGAGGTCTACATGCTTATACCGCCTTTAATCTCGCTGAAGGCTACCCGACGGGCAGGGAAAACCAACAGCCAGTCCAGTTAAGGTTTTAACGCCAGCGAACCTGAACACGACGCTGATCGCGATCCTGTGTAAGCGACC
>CAZSIQ010000015.1:0-63499 GCA_964606915.1 uncultured Woeseiaceae bacterium
AACAGGTCAAAGTCGAGAATCCCACATCTCGAGACATTGCCGATATCGCAGGCGTATCGCAGGCAACGGTTTCGCGCGCATTGCGAAACAGCCCGCTCGTGCGCAAGGAGACCCGGGACCGTATCCAGGAAATCGCCCGCGAGCTCAACTACTTCGTTAATCGCAACGCGGCCGGTCTGCGCACGCACCAGAGCCACACGCTGGCGTTGCTTATGTTCGATGACACCCCGGAAGGCGCCAGCCGGCCGAAACAGAACCTGTTCCTGTTATCGATGCTGGACTACATCACCCGATCCGCTGCGCGGCACGGGTTCGATGTGCTTGTTTCCCTTCAGCAGCTGCACGACGACTGGCATATCGAATACCAGGCGAGCCATCGCGCGGACGGACTGATCCTGCTCGGCTACGGTGACTATGCCGAATACCGCGACAAGCTCGAGGCGCTGTCAGAGGCCAATACCCGGTTCATGATCTGGGGTCCGGTCATCAAGGACCAGCCAGGCCATTCATTCGGCTGCGACAACGACAACGGCGGATACCAGGCCACACGCCATCTCCTCAACCTGGGCCGACGCAAGGTCGCCTTCTTTGGCGCCACGACGTCCCGTATCAGCCCGGAGCTGTCGTCTCGCTACAAGGGCTACGTTCGCGCACTCAATGAGCGCGGCATCGACGAAAACACGAAACTCGTGTTGCCGGCGCGAAACTCCGAGCGCGAAGGCTATTGCGCGGCGATCGAGCTGCTGGAGAGCGGCGAGGAATTCGATAGCCTGTTCGCCGTGACCGACCTCGTTGCGATCGGCGCCATGAAAGCCTTCCAGGATCGAGGCGTCAGCATTCCCGACGACGTCGGCGTGGTTGGCTTCGACGACATGCCGCTGGCCGGTCATGTTTCTCCGGGACTGACGACCATGCAGCAAAATGCCAAGTTTGCGGCCGAAGGCCTGGTGCGGGGCATCGTCGGGCTGATCGAAGGGAAGCCGGTCGAATCGACGCTGATGGCGCCGCGCCTTATCGTTCGACGCTCCTGCGGCGCGGAGTCCTGATCCCGGTTCGCCGCTGACTAGTGCGGCTCCGCCTCCTTGTCCACCATCATCGCTGCAGCACCGGACAGGAACATCAGCACCCCACCGACCATGTAGGCGTAGATCGCTTCGCCGTTAAACAGGCTTCCAACGATCAGGCCGAGAATACTCGCGGCGATCAGCTGCGGAATCACAATGAAGAAATTGAAGATCCCCATGTAGATACCCATCTTGTGCGACGGCAGGTTGGACGACAGCAAGGCGTACGGCAGGGACAGAATCGACGCCCACGCGATTCCAATACCGATCATCGGAATCAGCAGCAACTTGGGATCGCTGATGAAATAGAAGCTGATCAGGCTCACGCCCCCGATGATCATGTTGACCAGGTGGCTGAACCGGCAGCCGAAGCGATTCGCCATCATCGGGATCGCAATCGCCGCCAGGGCCGCGAAACCGTTATACGCACCGAACAGCACGCCCACCCAGTCGGCACCGTTGTTGTAGGCAGCCGACGACGTGTCGGTCGCTCCGAAATGATGACTGGTTACCGCAGCGGTACCGTAGATCCACATGGCGAAGAGCGCGAACCACTGGAAGAACTGCACAACCGCCAGCTGCTTCATGACCCGCGGCATGTGGAACAGATCATGAACAATTTCGTACAGGCCGGACGCCGTCTTGCCGGCTTTGCCCAGCTGAGCGGTGATGATCTGCAGGATTCCGAAACCTGCGAAACAGCCGGCCATGACGTAGAGCTCTTTTTGCAGACCGAAAGCCGTGATTGACAGCCAGCCGGCGACACCGATCACCGTCCAGATGACACCGCCACTGAGGTATTTCGAGGCCGCTCGATGTGTCGTGTCATCTGCAACGTGTTCCGGCGGACGCGCGGCATCGAACTCGGCCAGCTCGTCGGGCGAGTACTCAAAGCTCCGGAAGACCGTCCACATGACCGCACCGAAAAATGCGATTGCGCCAAGGTAGAACGACCACTTGACGGAGTCCGGGATAACGCCTTCTGGTGCGGTGTTACTGATACCGAACCAGTTGGCCATCATCCACGGCAGCGCCGACGCGACGATGGCGCCGATACCGATAAAAAAGGACTGCATTGCGAAGCCCTTGGTGCGCTGCTTTTCGGGGAGGTTGTCGCCGACGAATGCGCGAAACGGCTCCATCGCGACATTGATACTCGCATCCATGACCCACAGCATGCCGGCGGCGATCCACAGCGTCGGCGAATTGGGCATGATGAACAACGCCAGCGATGCGAGCACGGCGCCAACCGTGAAATACGGCCGTCGACGTCCCCAGCGCCCCCACGTGCGGTCGCTCATGTAGCCAATGATTGGCTGCACGATCAGGCCCGTCAGCGGCGCCGCAACCCAGAGAATCGGCAGATCCTCGACTTCAGCCCCCAGCGTCTGGAAGATGCGACTGACATTCGCATTCTGCAGCGCGAAGCCGAACTGGATCCCGAGGAACCCGAAACACATATTCCAGATCTGCCAAAACGACAGCGCCGGTTTCTTCTTCATCTTCTACCCCTTCGGCTCGAATCGAACCGCCGCCCCACCCCCGGGTGCCAGGCGGATGTCGAACCTGCTATTCCTGTTCAGTGTTTTTGTTTCGATGACATAGTCGTACGGATCGGATGCCCAGTGTGCATCGTCGCCGTCGCGATACACCGTCGCGGTGTACTCACCCTCGCCGAGAAACGACAGTGACAGCGAGAGGTCGCGATCCATCTCATTCGTGATAGCGCCGAGAAACCAGTCCTCGCCGCCGCGTCGTTTGCGTGCGAACACGACGTACTCACCCAGTTCACCGGCAAGCGCGACGCTCTCCTCCCAGTCGGTCGGAACATCGACGATAAATCGGAAAGCGTCCGGATAGCGCTCATAGTGTTCGCGCAGGTCCGGCACCATTTGAATCGGGCTGTAGATCGTGACGTAAAGCGCGAGTTGCTTGGCCAGGGTCGTTTGCACGCGCCGCGGCACACCGCGAACGTCGAAATCGAGGTCAAAAATGCCGGGTGTGAAGTCCATCGGCCCGGCCAGCAGTCGGGTAAAAGCGAGGTTCACTTCGTGTTCCGGCGGATTACCGGGATCGCCCCAGATATTGAACTCCTGGCCGCGCGAACCCTCTCGCGTAATCCAGTTCGGGTAGGTCCTGCGCAAACCGGTGTCCTTCACCGGTTCATGCGTGTTGATGCTGATTTTTCGTTGTGCTGCCGCCTCGACAACGCGGAGGTGATGACGCACGGCAAACTGACCGTCCTTGTGCTCAAGCACCGTGTCGCCATCGTCCTCGCGTTTCAGGGAGCCGGTCTTCCCGACATACCCCGTCTTTACCTGCCGGACGCCGTGCTGCTCCAGCAGGTCGAATGCCGCGTCCATCTGTGTTTCGTAGTGCGAGACGTGTCCGCCGGTCTCGTGGTGACCGACGAAGCGAACGTCGTTTTCCAATGCGTAGGCCGCTACGGACTGCAGGTCAAAGTCCGGCGCCTCCTCGAGGAAATTCTGGGTGGGATTGCCGACGTAGTCACCATCCCATCCAATATTCCAGCCCTCGGCAAGCACGCCACTGAAGCCGTAGTCCGCCGCAAAATCGATCTTCTCGATCACCGACTGTGTGGTTGCCGCATGGTCCGGTCCGCTGCTCCAGGTTCCAAGCCCGCGGTGTATCTCCCACCAGATACCGACGTACTTGCCGGGCTCCACCCACGACACGTCACCAAGCCTGTTCGGCTCGTTGAGATTCAGGATCAGGTCCGACTCCAGCAGGCCGTTGGCGGAATCCGATACCTGGATGCTGCGCCATGGCGTGGTGTACGGCAGACGGATTCGCGCCGCAGTGCCGTCGCTCCACCGGCGCAGCGCGGTGCGCAACACACCGGCGTCATCACGCATCAGGCGATACGCCGGGTAATCCACCAGTGCGGCTTCATGCAGTGAGAGATAGAGGCCTTCAACGGTTCGCAACGTGACCGGGGTATGCGCGATGTCGATATCGCCGGCCGACGTTAACCGGTACAGGTGCTCATAGCCTTCATCGCCGTCGCCGGTCTGCCACAGGGCCACTGCATCGTCCGCCACGCAGAATCCGGTGAGTTCCTCGGCCAGCTCACGTTCGCCGGCACCATCGACACGGTAGCGAAATCCGACGCCGTCATCGTAGACCCGGACTTCAATGTCGAGATCTCCCGCGGCTGATTCGAGTTCCACAACGGCGTGTTGATGGTGATCCCTGACCAGCCGACGCTCCCCCCACGGCTGTTCCCAGGTGTCGTCGTAGCTCGCCCGGGTTATCTGCCCGAGTGCGAAATCGCTGCGCAGTTCACCGCCGCGCTCAAAAATCAGTCCGAGCTCGCACCAGTTGACGACGGCGTGGCCGTTATGACTGACCCGGTAACTTGGCCGCCCCCGGTCATCCACACGCAGGCTGAACGCCAGCCTGCCGTCCGGCGACGCGATGGACGTCTCTTCGACTGCTGCCCGGGACACCGGTGGTTCACAGGCCGACACTGCGAGTCCGGCGAGACAGAGCAGCGTAACCCGGAAAGGAAAAGCTCCCATCATCCCCCTCAATGATGGTTGGAATTTTCATACTAACAACAGGGGCTTGCGTCTCAGCATGAATACGTATTCAGTGTTCACGCACTATACATCGCCGTCTAGAATGGCTCCGGGGTAGCTCGTTTCACTGGCCTTCCGGGGGATTCTCATGACCAGTCGTATTGCGGTAGTCGCAGCGTTTCTTGTACTCGCCACGCCGGCGTTCTCTTCTGACGTCCAGCGCGTGGAACCGCCGTTCTGGTGGCAGGGTTTCGAACACCAGGAACTGCAGCTCCTCGTCTACGGTGACGGCATCGGCGACATGGACGTGTCCGTGCGAAAACGGGGGGTGGCCGTTGACCGCGTTGAGCGAGTCGAAAGCCCAAACTACCTGTTCGTATACCTCCGGATAAGCGATCGCGCCAAACCGGGTGAGTTCACCATCGTGCTCGAGCGTGACGACGAACGCCTCGAGCATGTCTACGAGCTCAAGGAGAAAAACCCGGATCCCGAACACACGCTCGGTTTTTCACAGAAGGACGCGATCTACCTGCTGACGCCCGACCGTTTCGCTAACGGTGACACGAGCAATGACACCGTTGAGGGTTTCGATGACCAGTACAACCGCGAGGACGACTACGGTCGTCACGGTGGCGACCTCGCCGGCATCGAGGCAAACCTCGACTACATCCAGGGCATGGGCTTCACTCAGCTGTGGCTGAACCCGATTCTCGAAAACGACGTCCAACAGGCGTCCTACCACGGTTACTCAACGACGGATTTCTACAAGGTCGACCCGAGGTTCGGCAGCAACCAACAGTTCGTCGAACTGGCCGACAAAGCGGGCGAGCTCGGCGTCGGCATGATCATGGACATGATTGCCAACCACATCGGCGACGGCCACTGGTGGATGGACGACTTACCGACCAGCGACTGGCTGAATTTCCAGGGGGACCCGGTAATCACCAGCCACGCTCGCACAGTGAACCAGGACCGCTACGCATCGGACTACGATCGAATGATGCATGTCGAGGGATGGTTTGTTGAGTCGATGCCGGACCTCAACCAGAGAAACCCGCTGCTCGCTGACTACCTGATCCAGAACGCGATCTGGTGGATCGAACATGTCGGGCTGAACGGCATTCGCATGGATACCTGGCCGTACCCGGACAAGCATTTTATGGCCGAGTGGTCTCGCCGCATCATGCAGGAGTATCCCGCGTTCAATATTGTTGGCGAAGAATGGAGCGTAAACCCGGGCATCGTGTCCTACTGGCAGCGCGGCAAGGTCAACCCGGACGGCTATGTATCGTACCTGCCGTCTGTTTTTGACTTTCCGCTCCAGGCGGCGCTGGTGAAAGCGCTGACCGAGGACGTGCCGTGGTGGAGCAGTCCATGGACCGTTGTCTACGAATCCGTCGCCAACGACTTCATGTACCCGGACCCGAGCAATATCGTGATCTTTTTTAATGATCCGGCGACCACCGAGATCTACACACAGCTCGACGAGGACTACGAGCTGTTCCGCATGACGATGGTCTTCTTCGCCACGATGCGAGGCATCCCGCAGTTCTTTTACGGCAATGAAATCCTCATGTCGCATCCGGGCACCGACAGCCACGGGGCGTTGCGCATGGATTTTCCGGGTGGCTGGGACGACGACGACAGCAACGGCTTCACCGGCGAGGGTCTCGCGGATGACGCACGGGAAGCACAGGCGCTGGTCCGGAAACTGCTCAACTGGCGCCGCGACGAGACCGTTATCCACTCAGGCGACTACATGCACTTCGCCCCGATCAAGGAAGTGTTTGCGTACTTTCGCTATAACGATGAGAAGACCGTCATGGTGATCTTCAATCGCCATGACGAAGCAACGACGCTTGGCATGCAACGCTTCGCCGAGCGCACCGAGGGACTGACCCGCGGCACCGATGTACTGAGCGGACGCGAGTTCGACATCAGCGAGGAAATCGCTCTCGAACCGCGTTCGGTACTGCTGCTCGAACTGGAATAACGAAGCTATGAGACGACTGCTGCTGTTGCTGCTGGCGATATCGCCCGCCGCCTGGGCCGATTTTGGCGATTACGAAGAGCACGCGGTGCTCGGCCAGTCGCTGCTGGTCGAAACGTCGATGGGGGCTGTTCGTATTACCGCGGTCGATGACTCCGCCTTTTACGTGCATTACGTGGAAGATGACATCCGTCAGCTCCCGTCTTTCGCGTTGAAAGGCATTCCCGACCCCGTCGCCACCGTACTCAGGGAAACCGACAACGAACTGGAATTTGCGATCGACGGACTCACCGCCATCGTCAGCAAATCGCCGGTCCGGATTGCCTTCGAGCAAGACGGTGAGCCGCTGGTCGCCGAGGAACACGGCTACTTTGCGCTGGAAACCCTGCGCGGTTTCCGATTCTCGCTGGACGACGACGAAAAAGTCC
This sequence comes from uncultured Woeseiaceae bacterium, assembly GCA_964606915.1. Taxonomy (GTDB): domain Bacteria; phylum Pseudomonadota; class Gammaproteobacteria; order Steroidobacterales; family Woeseiaceae; genus UBA1847. Next base: position 7,025 of record CAZSIQ010000015.1, read on the forward strand.
TGGGCGGTGGCCAGCGGGTCCTGGGCATGGATCGCCGAGGGCATCGACTGCCGTTGTACAACCGCGCACACTACGGTTACACAACCGAGTCCAGCCAGATGTACTACGGCCTGCCAGCCGTGCTGTCCAGCGATCGCTACATCATCGTGTTCGACAATTCGGCAACGGGTCACCTGGACATTGGCAGCACTGAGCCGGATGTCCTGCAATTCGAAGCCGTGTCGGGGCGCACCGCCTACCTCGTGGTCGCCGGAAACACCTACCCGGAACTCATCAACAACTACACCGACGTCACCGGCAAGCAGCCGCTGCCGCCTCGCTGGGCTTTCGGTAACTTCGCATCGCGCTTTGGTTACCGTACAGAATCGGAAACTCGCGACGTCGTGCGCCGCTTCCGCCGGCAAAACATACCGCTGGATGCCATCATCCTCGATCTGTACTGGTTCGGCCCGGAAATCCAGGGCTTCATGGGCAACCTCGACTGGGATCGCGACGCCTGGCCAACCCCGGAAGACATGATCAGTGACTTTGCCGAGGACGGCATCCAGACCATTACGATTACCGAGCCCTTCGTGCTTCGGGAGTCAACGAACTGGGACGACGCGGTCGAGAATGAGGTGCTGGCCAGGAGCGTCGCGGGAGGGCCGCGCCGCTTCGACTTTTATTTCGGCAATACCGGACTGATTGACGTCTTCAACGCGGATGCCCGCGACTGGTTTGCGCAGTTCTACAATCGACTGTACGACCAGGGCATCAGCGGTAACTGGGGTGACCTTGGCGAACCGGAAGTGCACCCGTCAGACGCGCTGCATTTCTTGAGCGATATCAACCAGACGGCGACCGCCGACGAAATCCACAACGCCTACGGCCATCGCTGGGCCCAGATGGTGTATGAAAACCAGGTTGAAAAGCAGCCGGATGTCCGCCCCGTCGTCATGATGCGCTCAGGCTTCGCGGGATCACAACGCTACGGCATGATCCCGTGGACCGGCGATGTCAGCCGCAGCTGGGACGGTTTGAAACCGCAGGTTGAGCTCAGCCTGCAGATGGGACTGCTGGGGCTGGGCTATACGCACTCGGACCTCGGCGGCTTTGCCGGCGGCGAGACCTTCGACAAGGAAATGTACATTCGCTGGCTGCAATACGGTGCCTTCCAGCCGGTTTACCGGCCTCACGCGCAGGAGCACATCCCGTCTGAACCTGTCTTCCACGATCGCGAAACCCGCCAGATCGTGCGCGAATATATCGAGTTGCGCTACCAGCTGCTGCCATACAACTACACGCTGGCATGGGAGAACTCGACAACGGGTATGCCGTTGATGCGCCCGGTGTTTTTTGAAGACGAGACCCGACCCGAACTCATCGACGTGAAGGACACCTACCTCTGGGGCGATGCCTTCCTGGTCAAACCGGTTACCGATCCGGGGCTGACCTCGGTTCCGGTCGACCTGCCATCCGGTGCCTGGTTCAACTTCTGGAGTGGCGAACGCCATGACGGCGGACAGACGATCGACACGCCCGTCGACCTGGAGACGATTCCCGTTTACGTCCGCGCCGGCTCTTTCATTCCGACCGTACCGCTGGTACAGACGACGCGCGACTACTCAAGTGAGGAACTCACGCTGCACTACTATGCCGATTCCAGCGTGCCGACCGCGTCGGGCCACATGTACGAGGACGACGGCGCGACACGCCAGAACCTCGAACGCGGCAACTATGAAGTCCTGCGATTCGATGCCGAACACTCCGCCGACACCCTGGCGCTGACGTTCTCCAGCGAAGGCAGCTACGCAAGCAAACCGGACAGCCGCACGATGACCCTGGTGGTACGAAACTGGGACCAGCCCGTCACCGACGTCCGACTTGGCGATCGCCCGGTCCGCATCAACCGGCGCATGCCCCGGCGAGGCAGCGCTGCGGCCTGGGACGAAGAAACCCGGTCACTAACGGTTCGCTTCGACTGGGACCACAGCACAACCACTCTCAACATTCAGTGAGGCAACACTATGCGCAAACTTGCCATGCTCGCGGCGGGCAGCCTCGCCCTAGCCGCCTGCGGCGGACCACAGCCGCCTGAACCCGTGACCGACGTGACCGAAGAAACCGCGAGCGTCGACGTGCCCGCGGGCAAACCCGTTGTCTACCAGGTCTTCACACGCCTGTTCGGCAACACGACAACGACCAACAAGCCGTGGGGAACCATCGAGGACAACGGCGTCGGAAAATTCGAGGATTTCACGGACGACGCCCTCGCCAGCATTCGTGAGCTCGGCACGACGCATATCTGGTACACCGGAATTCCGCATCACGGCGTTATTCGCGACTACAGCGAGTTCGGCATCTCGGCCGACGACCCGGACGTGATCAAGGGGCGCGCCGGTTCGCCGTATGCCGTCAAGGACTACTACACGGTCAATCCGGATCTGGCGACCGATCCCGCCAGGCGACTTGAAGAATTCGAAGCGCTGATCGAGCGGACGCACGCACACGGCATGAAAGTCCTGATCGACATCGTGCCCAATCACGTAGCGCGAGGATACGAATCACTGGCTAAACCGGAAGGTGTTGAGGACTTCGGTGCCAGCGATGACACCACGGTGGAGTATGCCCGCGACAACAACTTCTACTACGTGGTGGGCCAGGACTTCCAGGTACCGGATTCACCGGAAGGCTACGCGCCGCTGGGTGGCGATGCGCACCCACTCTCGGACGGACGTTTCGACGAGTCACCTGCCAAGTGGACCGGCAACGGTGCACGGGCGGCGAAACCCGATTTCAACGACTGGTTCGAGACCGTCAAGGTCAACTACGGCGTACGACCGGACGGCAGCTATGACTTTGAGCGACTGCCGGACGAGGCTCGACGCTGGTCTATCGAACAGCACGCGGCATTCTGGTCGGACAAGGACGTGCCGGACAGCTGGGAGAAGTTCCTGCATATCGTCCTGTACTGGACCGAAAAAGGCGTCGACGGGTTTCGCTATGACATGGCGGAGATGGTACCCGTCGAGTTCTGGAGCTACCTGAACTCCGGCATCAAGGCCGTAAACCCGGACGCCTTCCTGCTCGCCGAGGTCTACAACCCGGATCTGTACCGCGACTACCTGCAGCTTGGCCGCATGGACTACCTGTACGACAAGGTCGGCTTTTACGACACGCTGAAACCTGTCATGCAGGGCACCGGCAGCACCGACGACCTCGCACCCGTACACGCCGAGGTGATGGACATCGAAGAGCACATGCTGCACTTCCTCGAAAACCATGACGAGCAACGTATCGCCAGTCCGGACTTTGCCGGCGACGCGATGAAGGGTAAACCGGCCATGGTCGTCTCTGCGCTGATCAGCCGCTCACCGACGATGCTCTATTTCGGCCAGGACGTGGGTGAGCCCGGTGACGGCGACGCCGGTTTCGGCGACCCGACGAGAACGACCATATTCGACTACTGGGGCGTACCGACGCACCAGCGCTATATGAACAATGGCGCGTTCGACGGCGGTCAATCGACCCCGGATGAACGGGCACTTCGCGACTTCTATGAACGCCTGATGCAGTTCAGCGCCCGCAGCTCAGCGCTCACCGGCGACTACGCCGAGATTCACAGCGCCAACCGGTCGGCGTCAGACGACTACGACGAAACACTGTTCTCGTTTGTTCGCTGGAACGACGACGAACGACTGATCGTTGTCAGCAGCTTCGATGCATCGAACAGCAAGTCCGTTACGATGACCCTGCCCGCCTCGATCGTCGCGTCCTTCGGCCTCGACAATGGACGCTACCGGCTCGACGAGCAGCTTTACGGCGAATCGGGAAGTCAATTGATCGTGGACGGCGGAATCGGACGATTCGAGGTAACGCTCGGGCCGCTGGAGTCCGTTGTGTTGCGTGTCGGTCGACAGGACATCGTACGGTACGACAACGTTGAATCGCAGTTCGGTATTCAGCCGCGGCATGTCGACGTCTGGCTTCCGGCGGGCTATGAAGGCGACAGTGCGGACTACGCCGTGCTCTACATGCATGACGGACAAAACCTGTTTAACGCCGATATGTCCTACGGTGGCGTCGAATGGGGCGTCGACGAAACCCTGCAGCGACTGATCGATGAAGGCACGGTAAGAAAGACCATCGTCGTCGGCGCCTGGAATACGGCTGACCGGAGCCGCGATTACATGCCGATGTTTGCCTGGGACGCCATTCCTGCAGACCAGCGTATCGAGCTTGAACAGAGCATTGAGGGTGAACCGCTCTCCGAAGGCTACTACCGCTTCCTCACCGAGGAACTGAAGCCGATGATCGACGCGACCTATCGCGTGAAGACGGGCCGCGAGGATACCTTCCTGATGGGCTCAAGCCGTGGCGGACTGATCTCCCTGGACGGCCTGATGCGTCATGGCGAGACCTTCTCCGCGGCGGCCTGCGTATCCATGCACTGGACCGGCATCTTTCATCCCGCCGACCCTGACCTGCAGCAACGGACCCTCGATGCACTGACGGCCGCCCTGCCCGATCCGGCGCGTTTTCGCATCTACTTCGATCATGGCACGAATGAACTGGACGCCGGTTACGGTCAGTTCCAGGTCCGCGTCGACGAGGTCATGCAGCAGTCGGGTTACACGGCAAGCAACTGGGTCACGCGGGTGTTCGAAGGTACCGGCCACCACGAGCGCGACTGGCAGGCACGCGTTGATATTCCGCTTACCTTCCTGTTGGCCGAACGGAGCTAGGCCTGCGTGTTCGCGAACACCGGTCTCGGTTAACCGGTATGGGCCTGGAGTCCGGGCGATGATGCAATACTCGGGAGAGAATCCCGGAGCCAGTCATGGTGCACGTCGTTGCGATCAACGGGTCCTATCGAGATGACGGCCTGACCGACCACCTGGTTGCCAGCGCAACCCGGCAACTGGCCGAGGCCGGCGCCACCATTGACGTTGTCACGCTCAGGGACTGCCCGATCGAGTTCTGCCTGAACTGTCGCGAGTGCATGCGCGAGCCCGGCGACAAACCGGGGCACTGCGTGCTTGAAGACGGCATGCAGCTCGTTATCAACCGAATGGAACAGGCGGATGCGTTTATCTTCGCCTCGCCAACCAATTTCAGCACCGTGACCGCCCTGTTCAAGCGGTTCATGGAGCGGCTGGCGCCTTACGGCTACTGGCCGGCGTCACAGCCCGGCCCGGTATTTCGCAAGGCCGACCTGCCGCCCAGGAAAGCCATGCTGATCGCATCCAGTGCGGCGCCCGGTGTCATGGGCAGGTACCTCTTCAACACGGTGCGCTCCCTGAAAGTCGCCGCGAATACCATCAGCGCGACACCCGTCAGCACCTTGTTCGTCGGCTTCTCCGACTATCGTTCGGAGCACGGTGAGTCGCCCGCGCTGGAGCGCAAGATCCGGCAGAAGGCGCTAAAGCTGCTGCACTGAGTCAAACCAGCGGCAGGTCGCCTTTTTTCAGCTCGTAAACGACGTGTGGCGTGCCGCCACGCTCCGTGACGCCGTCACGCAGTCGAGCCCCGATCTTCTCCAGTGCGCGCCGGGAACGCAGGTTGGTGTCACCGACCCAGAAAACAACGGTGTCGACGAACTCAAACGCGTACTCAAGCATCAGGGATTTCAGCTCGCGATTGCAGGAACCACCCCAGGACTCGCGGGAAAGAAAGGTCCAGCCGATCTCGATCTCGCTCAGATCCGCGTCGTAACCGTGATAGCGACTGGAGCCGATAACGGATCCGGAAACCCGATCGACAACAACGAAGGCCAGGCCGGATGCCAGCGCATCGTCGAAGAACTGCCGAAAGACCGGTTCAAGATAACGATCGCTGGCGGGGTGCTGGGCCCAGATGTCCGGATCAGACGCAGCCTCGTACAGGGCTGGCCAGTCGGCTTCAATCAAGGGTCGGATTTCCAGCCGCTCACCGACCAGGCGCAACGATTTGTCGAGACGAAATGGCATGGCGAGATTTACCCGTTTTTCAGCGTGCGCCCGAGTATCAGGCCGTAAACCCAGTAGTTTGCTCCACGCGCCGCATCCTGCCCGGAACGCAGGATTATCACGAGGTCGCAACCGGCCTCGCTGGCCATTTCGCTGTAGTCCTTGCGCTTTGCCGTTCCCCGACCGCCGCGAGGATCAATTACCAGTGGAGCCGGTTGCGTGGAGACCAGCGTAAAGGGACCGCGACTGTCCGTCACGAATGGGCCCACTCGTGCCACGACCAGCTTCAGAGCGGCGTCGAGCCCCCCTCTTTCATAGGCTCCGCTGGCTCGGATTTCCTGCACGTACCGTGCAGACAGCGGGTCTCCGCAGCCATCGCCCAGATGCGGTGTGACCGCGGGAATCTGGCTGTCGTCAATATCAGAGCCGAGCGGCGTCGAGCTGCAGGCAGACAACACAAACAGCAGCAACAACACGGATGTTCTGGTCAGGGTCATGGCGGCACCTCGCAAGATTACGCCACCATCTTAGCGTGCCGACCGGTTGCCCGTTAGTCGCTGGATAGTCCTCTTGTGAATATGAGAACGTGCTACGCGGATTTCTTCCAGCGACAGGTCTTGTCGATGTATTCCCGGTGATCCGGCATCTTCGCAACGGTCTGCATCAGGAAGCCGTTGATCTTCTGCAGGTAGTCCTCGACATCCGACCTCTTCAATAGCTTGGCAATGCCGTGTGCCTCGTCCGGCAGGACGCGTTGCCCAACCAGCACCTGGACCCACGACGGTGTCGTGAACAACTCGTCGTCGCTGCGGAAAAACCGCCCGTGTGCCTTCCACAAGTCGTACTTGTGTTGCAGCGTGTCCGGAATCGACATCGTCCGGCAGTAGTTCCAGAAATCGCTGTCGTCCCGCTCGGTCGCGTTGTAATGCAGGATCAGGAAGTCGCGGATCGACTCAAATTCGAAATCCGTTTGTCGGTTGTACTCGTCAATATCGACCGGGTTGAATTCCCGCGACGGGAACATGTCGATGAGGCGACCAATGCCGGACTGGACGAGATGAATCGACGTTGACTCAAGCGGCTCCATGAAACCGCTGGCCAGCCCCAGGGCAACGCAGTTCTTGTGCCAGAACTTTTCGCGCTTGCCGGTGGTGAAGCGAAGCTGGCGGGGCTCGGTCACCGGTGCCCCGTCGAGGTTGGTCATGAGGATGTCGCAGGCCTCGTCATCACTCATGTAGTCGTTGCTGTACACGTGGCCGTTGCCGATCCGGTGCTGCAGGGGAATGCGCCACTGCCAGCCAGCCGAGTGCGCCGTTGAACGTGTGTACGGCAACAGCGGCTCGACGCCCTCGCACTGCACGGCGATGGCGCTGTTGGCAGGTAACCAGTGGCTCCAGTCGACGTAGTCAACACCAAGCGCATCGCCCAGCAACAGGCTTCGAAACCCCGAACAATCAATGAACAGGTCACCTTCGACGCGGCTGCCGTTCTCGAGTTGTACCGACTCGATGAAGCCGGATTCGCCGTTCAGGTGCACATCGCTGATCTTGCCCTCGGTGCGCACAACGCCGTTAGCCTCGGACAGGCGACGCAGGGATGCGGCAACCAGGGACGCGTCGAAATGGAATGCGTAGCCGAGACCGAGCAGGCCCGTGTCACCGAGCTTGTCGATGTGGGCGAACTTGTTGGCGTAGGCAGCCAGCGTGTTGAATGAGTAGTCGGCCAGGTCAGCGTCGATGCCGAGCTCGCGTGCCCGCATCCAGACGTGGTGAAAATCAAGAATGCCGAGGCGACGGCCGACGTCGCCAAAGGTGTGTATGTAGCGATCGCCAATCTGGCCCCAATTAACGAACTCGATGCCCAGCTTGTACGTGCCGTTGACGTCCGCGAGGAACTCACGCTCCGGGTACTGCAGTGCGTCGCACAGGTAACGAATCTGCGGGATCGTCGCCTCGCCGACGCCGACCGTACCGATCTGCTCGGACTCGATCAGCTCGATCTCCAGCCCACCGGAGACCACTCGTGTCAGCAGAGCGGCCGATATCCAGCCGGCGGTTCCTCCACCGACAATAACTACTTTGCGAATGTGATTTTCCTGCATCGCCTCTTCCATGATTCTTCAATGAAAAAGGCCTCCCCGGAACAATCCGGGGAGGCCCGACAAGTCTACATGACTACATGCTTACTTGTAGATCGGGTAGTTGAAGCCGATCGAGTAGGTAGAACCGAAGGTCTGGAACTCGGTCGGGATACCGGTACCCGGATCGATGCGGCGGAACGGCTCATCGGTCAGGTTCTGACCGAGGAACAGGATCGACAGACCCTCCAGGGCTCCATTCTGGAACTCGTAGGAGATCTGTGCATCCACAACCGTTTCCTCATCGAGGTCCGTACCTGAGCGAGCACCGCCGAAGCCGGCGACTTCACCCACGTAACCACTACGGTAGCGCTGGTTAATACGCGCCGAGAAGCCGTTACGCTCGTAGAAGCCCGTGACGCTCCAGATGTCTTTCGACAGACCTGGCAGGTCCGACTGGCTGCCCGGGCCGTTCGGCTCGATCTCGCTGTCGTTGTACGAGTAGGTCGTGACAATACCGAAGCCTTCGAGTGCCGGATCGATCAGGTCGCCACCCAGCGTTGCGCTGAGTTCCCAACCGTTGATCTCTCCACCTTCACCGTTCTGTGCCGACGTTGTGACACCGGTCGTGATGTCCGTCAGACCCAGGTCGCCCGGCAGGCCGGAGAAGTCAAACAGCAACTGCTGGTCGAAGATGTACGATTTCAGGTCCTTCTGGAACACCGCGAATGACATGTAGCTGGCGCTGCCCTCGAAGTAGTACTCGAAAGACAGGTCGTAGCTGTCAGCGATCCACGGCCGCAGTGCGATGTTACCGCCAGAACGAGACCACGGAGACACCAGCGAGTAGGCATCCACCGGCGAGAGTCCCGCGGCGATGATCTGGTCGACATCCGCCTGCTGGAAGTAGGTCACGTTACCCATGCCGTCGTCCGAGGCTACTGCGTTGGTCGCGTTGTAGCTGTAGAAGCCGGATGCGTTGATGTCATCCATACGCGGGCGGGCCAGCGTGCGTGCTGCACCGAAACGAACCTTCAGGTTGTCGGTCAGTTCCCACGTCGCGTTCAGGCTCGGCAGTGTTTCGTCGTCACTGAAGTCGTCCGAGAAGGAGCCGACGACAAGTCCCGCACCCGAACCGGAAGCGTTCTGACCGGACGATGCCTGGTCCCACCACTGGTGAGCGATGCCGAAGTTACCGCTGAGCGGCAAACCGAGGAACTCGGTGTCGAAGTCGAACTTGACGTACATCGTGTTGACGTCTTCTTCCGACACCCAGGACTTCTCGAGAATGTCGTCGTAGAGGTAGTCACCCTGCTGGATCTGGCCTGAAGCGAGCAGATCGTACGGGTTGTACGCGATGATCGACGTGTTCGCGCCGGACAGGCCCCAGCCTGACAGGTCCGCTGAACCGGCGATGCCCTGCGGGACTTCAACTGCCGTTGCCAGGTCACCGGTGCCGGAGTCGATGACGCCACTGGTGATAACACCTTCGTTGGCCTGGCGGGACTTCTCACGATTCGCGAAGTTGTAGCCAATTTCGACCTGCGTGATGCCCTTCCAGTCCATCTCGCGTGCCATTTCAGCGCGGAACGCGTTGATGTCGTCTTCAACATCAAACACCTTGTTGTAGCCGAACTGGCCTGCCGGCTGGAACGGCGCCAGCGCGTTCGGGTCACCCCAGCCAAACGGGCTGGTGGCGTAGAACGCGTCGGTGGTGCTGTAGTCGACATTCGAGTAGTCGCGACCGACCGAGAAGACGGTGCCGTCTTCACCCGTTTCGAAACCGACGACGTCCGTCAGGCCACCGGCGCCACCCAGGCCACCGTTGGACTCGAATTCGGCCGTGTCAGAACGGTCAATGCTCGAGTGCGACAGGTCACCGGTGAATACCCAGCCGTTCAGGAAGTCGAACTCAAGGTTCGCACCGAAAGACTGCAGGTCGGCATCGCGGAGGAAAACGTTGTTTTCGGTGCCGATCCGGGTGTTGCCCGCGAATTCACCGCGAGTGACCAGGCCGTTGTGCGTTTCGAATGCCGTCATGGCGCCACCGTCGAGGTTCATCACCAGGCCGTGCTTGATCTGGTCTTCCTCAAAGGTGCTCAGGAATGCATCGAAGGTAATTTCCATCTGGTCGTTAGGACGCAGGTCCAGTGCACCGACGAGGCTGTTACGCTCGAGCTCGGAAGCACGCGCCCAGACGCGACCGCCGCCGATGGCAACGTTGCCTTCGCCGTCACCCACGTAGTAGCCCCAGGCGTTGTTGTTGCGTCCGAAGCTTGGTGTTGTCGCGTGGGATACACCGACCATGACGCCAACCGTGTCGTTCGCGAACTGGTTGATGTAGGTGCTGGAGAAGCGCTCGCCCGTGTCGTCCTGAGTCGTTACGAGGTCGTACTCGGTCTGCTCGATTCGACCGTTGACGGTCCACGCAGACTCGGCGTATTCCAGCGGGCGAACGGTACGCATGTCGACGGTACCTGCGAGGCCCTGGCCGATCAGCGCTGCGTCCGGTGTCTTGTAGACAAGTACGCGCTGCAGCAGCTCGGAGGGATATTGATCGAACTCAACGCCGCGGTTGTCGCCGACGCTGACCTGCTCGCGACCGTTCAGAATACCGGTCGAGAAGTCAGGTGACATACCGCGAATGTTGACGACCTGGCCGCGACCATTCAGTCGCTGAACGGTCAGTCCCGGCAGGCGAGCCAGGCTTTCCGCGATCGAGACGTCCGGCAGCTTGCCAAGGTCTTCGGCGGAGATCGCCTCGACAATTGACGAGTTGTCACGCTTGGTGGCGATGGAGTTGGCGATACTTTCACTGAAGGAGCCGTAGGACACGACCTCTTCGATGATTTCTACCGGCTCCTCATCGTCGTCCTGAGCAAGGGCCACTGAAGGCATCGCCATGGCGCCCGGAAGCGCTGCAGCGACGGCCAGTGACAGCGCCGTGCGTCGAATATTGAATGGCAGTTGCTCGTCCACAGTAGAACGTGCGCCTGCGCGCTTTTTCTTGACCATTTGGATTCCCCCCGCAAGGTCTTCATAGATTGAATTTGCAGATCAATCCTATGAGATGGGTTTAGCGTGCAGCAAGAACTGCAAACGTATTCATACTTTGAATACGTATTCATTGCTTAAATCACAGCGCTCAGGGCTGTTAGATTCTGAATCGTTAGAACGGGGATGATACGCAGCCATGCCGGGGACTCCCGGGGGGTCATGGCTACGGAGGGGACTCCTGGGAAAGCAACGGACCAGGCTGGCCGGTGAACAACCGGTCAGCTGGGTTCGGCTTCTCTCAAATCACTACATAATCACGACGATGTCTCAAAACGGCCATTCACTGCTTACCGACAAACGCGCTGGCGTCAGTCTGCACATTACTTCGCTGCCCGGCGACTACGGCGTCGGCGAAATTGGCGCGCACGCCAGAACGTTTACCGACACGCTGAAGTCGATGGGCATCGGTGTGTGGCAGTTCCTGCCGACCGGACCGACGGCCTACGGCGACTCGCCTTACCAGCCGTTGTCCACGTTCGCGGGTAATGAAAACCTCATCGACATTGCCGACCTGGTGCAGCGCGGGCTGCTGACCGAGGATGAGGTCGCGCCGCTGAAAAACCTGCCGCGGGACACCGTCGACTACGGCCACCTGATTCCGCAAAAGCAGGCACTGCTGGCGATTGCAGCGCGGCGCTTCAAACAGCACGCCAGCGCAGCCCAGAAGGCGGAATACGACGCGTTTCTTGAGCAGCACGACGAGGCCTGGCTGCACGACTACGCGCTGTTCCGCATCCTGAAGTCCGCTCACGGCGAGCGGCCCTGGCACGAATGGGAACCGCAATACGCGCAGCGCGACGACTCTGCCCTGCGCAAACTGGCGGAAACAGACGCCGAGAAGATCGAGGTCATCAAGACGATCCAGTGCCTGTTTTTCCACCAGTGGCATGGATTCCGCACCTACGCGAACGAACAGGGCATCCACCTGTTTGGCGACATGCCGATCTACATCGCCCTCGACAGCTCAGACGCCTGGGCGAATCGCGGCATCCTCAGGGTGGATGAAGAAGGACACCCGGAAGCTGTCGCCGGCGTTCCGCCGGACTACTTTAGCGAAGACGGCCAGCTCTGGGGCAACCCACTGTACGCCTGGGAACGCCACGCCGACGACAATTACGGCTGGTGGGTAGACCGGGTACGCGCCACCGCAGACCTGGCGGATATCGTTCGAATCGACCACTTCCGCGGCTTCGAGGCCTACTGGTCAGTGCCGGCGGATGCCCCGACCGCGAAAGACGGTGAGTGGGAGCCCGGCGTCGGCGATGCCCTGTTCGATGCCATGAAACGCGAGCTCGGCAGCCTGCCGATCGTTGCAGAAGACCTTGGTGTGATCACGCCGGAGGTGGTCGCGCTCCGCACCCGTCACCATATTCCCGGCATGCACGTTCTGCAGTTTGACGTGACAGATCCGGATTTCACGCTCGACGACGTCAACGAAAATGCCGTCTGCTACACCGGCACGCACGACAACGATACGACACTGGGATGGTTCCGGGGCAGCCCGGATGACATCCGCAGCCCGGACGTCATTAACCAGGCACAGCACATGGCGCTGGATTTCACCGGCGGCGCCGCGGAGACCATCCACACGGACATGATCCGAACCGCATTCTCGAGCAGGGCGCGACTTGCCGTAGCGCCCATGCAGGACTACCTCGGCCTCGGTTCCGAAGCCCGGATCAACGTGCCCGGCACCTCCAGCAATAATTGGCGCTGGCGCGTGACAGACGCACAATTGACACCGGAAGTCTGCGACAATGTTGCGCAGATGGTCAGCGCGTCCGGGCGCAGTATCGGCTAGGGAGTCACGAGCCCCCGGCTCGGTCCTGTAGTGAGCCGCGACAGCGGCCTTGCGGATACGACTCAACCGGGGATACATCGCGATGAAAGCTATAGGGCAAACCGAAGACGCGCGTTACGTCAGTCGACTGACTCGGCAGACGCTGGCTCTGATCCTGGCCGGCGGCCAGGGCTCCCGACTGCACGAGCTCACCTCCTGGCGCGCCAAGCCGGCGATGTATTTCGGCGGCAAGTTCCGGATTATCGATTTCCCGTTGTCGAACTGCATAAACTCGGGCATTCGTCGCATAGGCGTACTGACGCAGTACAAGGCGCACTCGCTCATCCGCCATCTCGTGCAGGGCTGGTCAAGCACCCGATCCACGGGCGGCGCAAACGAATTCGTCGAGATCCTGCCGGCATCACAGCGGGTCGGCGGTGAGTGGTATCGCGGTACGGCAGACGCGGTGTACCAGAACCTCGACATTATCCGTACGCACAGCCCGGAGTACGTGCTGGTTCTGGCGGGCGACCACATTTACAAGATGGATTACGGACATCTGCTGGCGGCGCACTACCAGACCGGTGCGGACATGACGGTGTCCTGCCTTGAAGTACCGATCGAAGAAGCAGCCGGTCAGCTCGGTGTCATGACCGTCGATGAGGACGGGCGGGTCATCAAGTTCCGTGAGAAACCGGAAAAGCCGGACCCGATCCCGGGCCGGCCCGGCTACTGCCTCGCGTCGATGGGCAACTACCTGTTTAACACCGAGTTTCTCTACGAACAGGTGATCAAGGACGCCGATACGCCGGAGACCCAGCACGATTTCGGCCGCAACGTACTCCCGGCCATCATCAACGACTACCAGGTGCACGCCTACCCGTTCCGTGATCCGGATACCGACGAACAGGCCTACTGGCGTGACGTCGGAACGTTGAATGCGTTCTGGGAAGCCAACATGGAACTCGTGTCGGTGACACCGCAACTGAACATGTACGACAAGACCTGGCCGATCTTCACGCACCAGGAAATGGTGCCGCCGGCGAAGTTTGTTTTTGACGAACACGACCGCAAGGGTTCGGCCATCCAGTCGATGGTGTCGGGCGGTTGCGTCATCTCGGGCGCAACGATCAATCGCTCCCTGCTGTTCTCAAACGTTCGGGTGCACTCCTACAGTGAAGTGACGGACTCCGTCATTCTCCCCGAGGTCGATATCGGTGAAAACTGCAGGATTCGCAAGTGCATTATCGACAAGGGGACACGCATCGAGGCCGGCACCGTCATCGGCGAAGACCCTGAAAAGGACAAGGCCAGGGGTTTCCGAATCACCGACAAGGGCATCACGCTCGTGACGCCGGACATGCTCGGCCAACACCTGCATTTCACGCGCTGAAGGCGCCGGGGTGACGCATCATCGATACACCGCACGTTATATCCATCGCTGCCGAGAATGGCGCCCTGCCGGGAGGCAAGGTGGGCGGCGTTGGCGACGTCATTCGCGACCTGCCGGCTGCACTTGCGGCTGAAGGCTGGCGCTCGACGGTTCTCACCCCGTCCTACGGTAAATTCCACACCGACACCGGCGCCAGACCGGCGGGCAGCGTACACGTGTTGTTCCGCGGTGCGGAGCACGAGGTCGAGCTGTATGAGCTTGAGACGGCGCCCGGTGTTACGACGCTTCTGTTCCATCACGGACTATTGGCGCCCGGTGGCCCCGGCAAGGTGTACCACGACGACGGTGCAGACCGCCCGTTCGCGACAGACGCAAACACCTACGCGTTCTTCTGCGCCGCGGCGGCCGTCTGGGTAGCGACAAAGAAACAACCGCCGACCGTGGTTCATCTGCACGACTGGCACGCCGCCTGGTACCTGGTCATGCGCGACTTCACGCCGCTCGGCCAACAGCTCCACAGCATCCGCACCGTGTTCACGATTCATAACCTCGCCTACCAGGGCCAGCGCCCGTTCGAAGGCGACGAATCGTCACTGGTCGCCTGGTTCCCGGGCATGCTGTACGACCCGGCGGTTCTTGCAGATCCCCATTCCGGCGTCTCCGTGAACCCGATGGCCTACGCGATCCGGGCAAGCGATGTGGTCAACACGGTGTCACCGACCTACGCGCGGGAAATCTGCCAGCCATCGGATCCGGCGACGGGCTTCTACGGCGGCGAGGGGCTGGAAGGCGAACTGTCAGCGGCAGGCACGCGCCTGCACGGCATCCTGAACGGCTGCGACTACAGCGGCCCGTCGGCTCGCCGGATGGGGTGGCAGCGTTTGGTCGAGCAGACACGCGATACGCTCGAAGGCTGGCTTCGGAAGAACCCGGACTCGGCGGCGCACCGGGTCGCGTTACGCAACCTGGAAGGCCTGCCGAAACGCAGACCGTCGACGGTCCTGACCAGTATCGGGCGGGTTGTCGACCAGAAAATGCGCCTGTTCTTCCAGCCGCTGGCCGATGGCAGGACGGCGCTGGATCACATTCTCGAACGCATCGGCCGCAAGGGCGTGCTGTTCCTGCTCGGCAGTGGTGACAGCGGTTACGAGGTCGCGCTGCAGGAACACGCAGAGAGACACAGCAATCTCGTCTTCCTGAACGGCTACGCCGAGGAACTGGGAAATTCCCTGTATCTCGCCGGCGACTTCTTCCTGATGCCATCGAGCTTCGAGCCTTGTGGCATCAGCCAGATGCTCGCCATGCGTGCCGGCCAGCCCTGCATCGTGCACGGCGTTGGCGGGCTGCGCGATACCGTCGAGGACAGTGTCACCGGACTGGTCTTCGACGGCAGCAGCGGGCCGATGCAGCAGGCCGGCAATTTTGTGGCCAGCGTCGGTCGCGCCGTCGACATACTGGACGAACACCCCGACAGCTACAAAGCCATGCAACACAGTGCCAAGGCACAACGATTTGACTGGGCGAGCTCTGCGAGAGCCTACATAGAGACGATGTATGAGTACGATATCCAAGGACATTAAACGGCACACAGATGCCTTTGATGCGCTGGCTGCGGGGAAACACAGTGACCCGTTCTCGTTGCTGGGCGTGCATCGTTCCGGTAACCGCCGAGTAGTCAGGACGCTGCAGCCGCAGGCCGCGTCCGTGCGCCTCGTCAACAACAAGAACGAAGCGCTGGCTGACATGGAACGCGTGCACGATGGCGGACTGTTTGTCGGCACCCTTCCGGCGCGGCAGCGCGGGTACCGATTCGAGGTCACACTGCCCTCCGGCGACAGCTACTTCACTGACGATCCCTACCGTTTCAGCCAGACACTTGGCGACCTGGACCTGTACCTGATGGGCGAAGGCTCCGACAAGGAGATCTACGACAAGCTCGGCGCCAAGGTGATCACGGTGGACGGCGTTAGCGGCACCCGCTTCGCGGTCTGGGCACCGAATGCATCGCGGGTTTCGGTCATCGGCAACTTCAACGACTGGGACGGTCGACGGCACGTGATGCGACTGCACCCGGCGAACGGCATCTGGGAGTTGTTTATTCCGGGCGTGCAGTCGGGCGACCTGTACAAGTATGAACTCCTCGACGCCAACGGCGAGCTGCTGCCGCTGCGTGCGGACCCCTACGGCAGTTACCACGAGGAACCACCGGGCAACTCGTCCATCGTATTCGACAGCGACTACACGTGGGCCGATGCGGACTGGATGGCAACCCGTTCGCCGACGCCGAAGATGGACGGGCCGATCAGCATTTACGAAGTGCACCTGGGCTCCTGGCGTCGCAAACCCGAGGAAGGCGACCGCTACCTCACCTATCGAGAGCTCGCCGAGGAGCTGGTCGATTACGTGGCCGATATGGGTTTTACCCACATCGAACTGCTGCCGGTATCCGAGCACCCGTTCGATGGTTCCTGGGGCTACCAGCCCATCGGCATGTTTTCGCCGACGCATCGCTTTGGCAGTCCTGACGACTTTCGCTACTTCGTGGACCGCTGCCACCAGCGAGGTCTGTCGGTCATTATCGACTGGGTGCCGGCGCATTTCCCGCGCGACGAGCACGGCCTGCGCCGCTTCGACGGCACGGCGCTATACGAACACGAGGACCCGCGAAAAGGCGAACACGCCGACTGGGGTACGCTGATCTTCAACTTCGGGCGGCGAGAGGTCGTCAACTACCTGCTTGGCAGTGCGCTGTACTGGATCCGCGAGTTTCACATCGACGGCATCCGTGTCGATGCGGTGGCCTCCATGCTCTACCTCGATTACTCGCGCGAAGACGGTGAGTGGGTGCCGAATGAATTCGGCGGTAATGAAAACCTCGAGGCGGTCGAGTTCCTGCGTGTGCTGAATCGTGAAGTGCACGCCCACGGTGCGACGTCGTTCGCCGAGGAATCCACGGCCTGGCCCGGCGTATCGCGCCCGATTGAAACCGGTGGCCTCGGCTTCACGTACAAATGGAATATGGGCTGGATGAACGACACGCTCTCCTACATGAGCGAGGATCCGATCCACCGCAAGTACCACCACGACAAGATGACTTTTGGTCTCGTCTACGCGTTTAACGAAAACTTCGTGCTGCCGCTGTCCCACGACGAAGTCGTTCACGGCAAACGCTCCCTGCTCGGCCGGATGCCCGGCGACGAGTGGCAACGCTTTGCCAACCTGCGCGCCTATTTCGCCAGCATGTACGCACACCCGGGCAAGAAGCTGCTGTTCATGGGCTCGGAGATTGCACAGTCGGATGAATGGTCGCACGACCGTTCGCTGGACTGGCACTTGCTGCAGTACGACCTGCACTCCGGCGTCCAGCGGCTGCTGCGCGACCTGAATCACGTTTATCGTGACACCCCGGCACTTCACGAGGTGGACTTCAGGGACTCGGGCTTTGAGTGGATCGACTGGGGCGATCGCGACAACAGTATCCTGAGCTGGCTGCGTCGCGACGCCAACGGCGGGCACGTGCTGTGCGTTTCCAATTTCACACCGGTCGTTCGAGAGGGCTTCCAGCTCGGCGTCCCGGAACACACAAACTACCGCGAGATACTGAACACCGACAGCCATTTCTACGGTGGCGGCAATATCGGCAATCAGCCGATTCACTCGGTGTCTGACAGCGCGCACGGCAGGCCCTTTTCCCTGTCACTTACGTTGCCACCTCTCGCCACACTGATTTTGAAGCCGGAAGGCTAGACAGCCCTCCAGGAGACTTTATATGTCCTCAAAAACTGAGAAGACCGCAGGCATTGGCGATATCGAGCTGATCCAGACGCCCGAGCTGCCGATGACCACGGATGCCATTCTCAAGGATTTCACCCATTACTTCGGCCGCATGCTCGGCCGCCGGACCATCAAGACCACGTCGCCGTTCCTCTACCAGTCGGTCGTGTATGCAGCGCGTGACCGGTTGATGGAGCGTTGGGCGAGAACCAGCATGGCCATCGAGCGAGACGGTAACCGTCGTGTCGCCTACCTGTCGCTCGAGTTCCTGATGGGGCGTCTCCTGCACAACGCGTTGCTGAGCCTCGGCATCGAAGACGAGACCCGCGAGGCGCTGAGTCGCCTCGGCCTCGAGATGGAGCAGGTCTACGATCGTGAATGGGACGCAGGACTGGGTAATGGCGGCCTCGGACGGCTCGCTGCCTGCTTCCTCGATAGCTGCGCAACGCTGGGCCTGCCCGTTATGGGCTACGGCATCCGTTACCACTACGGCATGTTCCACCAGCGCATCCGCAACGGCCACCAGGTCGAGGAACCGGATGCCTGGCTGCGCGAGGGTTTCCCGTGGGAGATCGAGCGCATCGAATTCGCACAGACCGTGAAGTTCGGCGGCCACACGACCACGTTTACCGATGCCGGCGGCAAGATTCGCTACCAGTGGGTCGATACCCACGACGTTCTTGCCATCCCGTACGACGTGCCGGTTCCCGGCTACCGCAACGACATCGTCAATACGCTGCGCCTGTGGTCTGCGTCGGCGACCGACGAATTTGATCTCGATGAATTCAACGCCGGCTCCTACGCCGATGCCGTGGCCTCGAAGAACGAGGCCGAAAACATCACGATGGTGCTGTACCCTAACGCTGCGACGGAGAATGGACAGGAGCTGCGGCTGAGGCAGCAGTATTTCCTCGCCTCGGCGAGCCTGCAGGACACGATTCGCTACTGGGTACTCCACCACGGCGACAATTTCACCGAGTTCGCCGCGAAGAACTGCTACCAGCTCAACGATACGCATCCCGCCATCGCCGTCGCAGAACTCATGCGCCTGCTGATGGATGAACACAGGCTCGACTGGGACGAAGCGTGGGAAATCACGCGCAGCACGATGGCCTACACCAATCACACCCTGCTGCCCGAGGCGCTGGAAATGTGGCCGGTGTCGATGTTCCGCCGACTGCTGCCGCGCCTGCTCGACATTATTTACGAGATCAACGCGCGCTTCATCGCCGAGGTTTCGCAGCGCTGGCCTGGCGACAATGATCGCATCAAGCGTATGTCCCTGATCCAGGAAGGTCATGAACCGATGGTGCGCATGGCGTATCTCGCCATCGTCGGCAGCTACTCCGTGAACGGTGTTGCCGAGCTGCACTCGAAGCTTTTGACCGAAGGCCTGTTCCGTGATTTCGCCGACATGTGGCCGGAGAAGTTCAACAACAAGACCAACGGCGTCACCCAGCGTCGATGGCTCGCCGCATGCAATACCGAACAGTCGAAACTGATGACCGACCGCATAGGCGATGACTGGATCGTTGAGCTGTCTGAGCTTAAGAAACTGAAAGAACACATTGACGACGCAGACTTCCGCAGCGACTGGCGTCGCGCAAAGCTCGCCAACAAGGTCAGGCTTGCACGCAGCATCCAGGAGGAATGTGGCATCGGCCTGTCCACGAAGATGATGTTCGACGTGCAGGTAAAACGCATTCACGAGTACAAGCGCCAGCTGCTTAACGTCCTGCACGCCATCCATATGTATGACCGGATCCGTCGCGGAAACGGCGATGATCTCGTACCGCGCGCCATCATCATCGGTGGCAAGGCGGCACCGGGTTACGTCATGGCCAAGAACGTGATCAAGCTGATCAACAACGTCGCTCGTGTGATCAATTCTGACCCCCTGATGAACGAGCGCCTCAAGCTCGTCTTCTTCCCGGACTACAATGTCTCGGCAATGGAGATCATCTGTCCGGCGGCCGACCTGTCGGAGCAGATTTCGACAGCGGGTAAGGAAGCGTCGGGTACCGGCAACATGAAGTTCATGATGAACGGTGCTGTAACCATCGGCACCCTCGACGGCGCAAACGTCGAAATCCGTGAAGCGGTGGGTGAAGACAACTTCTTCCTGTTCGGCCTGACCGTCGAGGAGATCCAGGAGATGCGCGGTCAGTACGATCCGCAGGCGATCATCAACGCAGACGAGGACTTTGCTCGCGTCATGCACCTGCTCGACTCGGGCCATTTCAACCGTTTCGAGCCGGGCTGCCTTGACGCTGTGATCCAGTCGATACGTGAACCGTCGGACCAGTGGATGACGGCCGCCGACTTCCGCTCGTTTATCGACGCCCAGCGTCGTGTTGACGAAGTCTACAAGGACGTTGACGCCTGGACCCGCATGAGTATTCTCAACGCCGCCATGTCCGGTCGATTCTCGACAGACCGCACGATGCAGGATTACAACGACGACATCTGGCACCTCGAGAAGATCCAGCTCAACAACGGACACTGATGCAACCAGGACATCCGGGACAGCTTGGCGCGACGCCCGTCAAGGGCGGCGTCAACTTCGCCGTCTTCTCGTCGGTCGCCGAAAAAGTCGAGCTGTGCCTGTTTGACGCGCTGGGCAAGGAAACCCGGCACGAGTTCAAACACTGCGACGGGGACGTCTGGCACGGCTTCATGCCGGATTGCCTGCCCGGGCAGCGCTATGGCTTTCGCGTGCACGGACCGTATGACCCGGACCAGGGGCTCTTCTGTAACCCGGCAAAACTGCTGGTCGACCCCTACGCACGGCAGCTGGACAGCGACTTTACGTGGCACCCGTCGATCTTTGGCTACACCAAGAAAGGCGGCGCGAGTTCAAGAAACAGCGCCAAGTGGGTGCCCAAGTCTGTTGTCGTCGGCGACTTTGATGACCCGGTCAGTCCGTCACCGCGTATTCCGTGGGAAGAAACCATCTTCTACGAGACAAACCTGCGCGGCTACACCATGCGCCACCCTGCGGTTGCGGAGATGGGCCGCGGTCGTTTCGTCGGAATGCGGACACGTGAAGTCCTCGAGCACATCCGTAGCCTTGGCGTAACCGCGATCGAACTGATGCCGGTGCACGCGTGGATCGACGAGCATCACCTTGCACAGCGGAATCTCAGGAACTACTGGGGTTACGCAAGCATGGCGTTCTTTGCGCCGATGCCGCGACTCGGTGGCGACAACCCGGTGCAGGAATTCCGCGAGATGGTGTCAGCGATTCACGATGCCGGCCTGGAAGTCATTCTCGACGTTGTCTACAACCATACCGGCGAAGGTGACGGGCGCGGTCCGACACTGAGCTTTCGCGGCCTCGATAACCTCGCCTATTACCGAACGGACCCGCGGGACCCGTCCGCGTTCATCAACGATACGGGCACCGGGAACACGATGAATGTCGACCACCCGCAGGTGCGACGACTCATCATCGAGAGCCTGCGCTACTGGTCGACTCAAATGGGTGTCGACGGGTTCCGGTTCGATCTTGCACCGGTCCTTGGACGCCATGCCGACGGGTTTTCACGTGAGCACCCGTTGCTGGAGGCGATCAGCGACGACCTGGTCCTGAAAAACACCAAGCTTATTGCGGAACCCTGGGATACGGGTCCCGGAGGCTACCAGCTGGGGCAGTTTCCGCCGCCCTGGGCGGAATGGAACGACCAGTTCAGGGACACGGCACGACGATTCTGGCGAGGCGATCACGGCGTCACGGGAGAACTGGCCAGGAGACTGCATGGCTCCGCGGACATCTTCGACGAACATGGACGCGCGCCGTACGCGAGCGTCAATTTCATCACGGCCCACGATGGTTTCACGCTGTCGGATCTCGTCTCCTTCGATCATCGACACAACGAAGCAAATGGTGAAAACAACCGCGACGGTCACGCCCACAACTTCAGCTGCAACTACGGCGTGGAGGGCGAAACAGACCTGGAGGAGATTAATTCGCTGCGTCGCAAGCATCGTCTGAACCTGATGGCGACGCTGCTGTTTGCGCAGGGCACGCCGATGTTGCTGGCCGGTGATGAGATGGGCCACTCGCAGGGCGGCAACAACAACGCCTATGCACAGGACAACGATATCGCGTGGCTGGACTGGTCGACCCTGTTTGACGACCACGAATTCCTCGAAAAGGTAAAGCAGATGATCTCGTTGCGGCGCGGCCTGCCGCTACTGCGCCAGCAGCATTACGTGCACGGCCAGGTAAACACGGGCTTCAGTATCATTGATATTCAGTGGCTGGATATCGACGGTCTGCCGATGCGGGAACATGCGTGGACCGATGCATCGGTTTTCGCGGTGGCGTATATCGAGGAGGTATCAGGCAAGGACCGGAGGTTTGCTGTGATCCTGATCAATCGGGGCGGCAAGGCGGCGAGAGTGGCGTTGCCGGAGGCTCTGCATGGTCGCGACTGGCGTGTCGCGTTCGTCACTCACGGAGACGCAGTTGCGATTAATGATCGTGTGGTAGGCATCCCGGCGCGATCAGTTGCGCTGGTCACCAATAATAAGCAGTAAGACCTATCGGCCTGCGAAGATGTCGCGCATTCCCTGTCGTGTTACGCAGCCGCAGTTTTTCGCGCCACCGACCTGCTCGCAAAAGCTGATGTAGCCGTTCGGGCAATTCGGTCCTTCACGCTCCTTGCGGCGCGCAAGAATTCGCTCGCGCTTTTCAACTTCCGACCAGTCGCCGCTGATGCTCGCTTCAAGCTCAAGCTGGTCCATGCTCTTGGTGCTGGCGCATCCGGTGACAAATAACAGTACTGCCAAGACTCCTATGGTTTTCATCGATCGTACCTCGCGTATGGGTTAGCCGCTGTGCTGACGATCAATGAAGTACCAAAGCGCGCGGCGCCCATACGGTGAACCACGCCACACATTTCCGTTACGAGATAAACACGATAGTTAAAGTGCTTTCGAGCCACAGGACAGCGGTAAAAATAGCGGTGCCCGGCGTACTTTGTTGCACTGACGCAACAGTGGACGTGTTTTGTAAAATTGTGAACTGCTTCACAGCTTGGACTGTGGAACCCGTCGAAAAATCCCCGCCGCGCGCGGCAATTTCGGTGTTTTAGTCGCCGGAGACGGGAAGCCGGGTCGAGTATTTGACCCGCCGCAACACAAAGGTGGAGCCGGCCGAGCGTACAGCCGGGTGTTTGAGAATTTCCTGGTTCAGGAACTCGGTGTAGCTCTCCATGTCGTGTGCAAACACGTGCAGGACATAATCCCGATCACCGGCAACGGTAAAGCACTCGGTAACCTCGTCGAGTCGATTGACGTGGTTTTCGAACGCCTGTCGGTTTTCGTCCGTGTGCTCGGTCATCGACACGGCCAGCAACACCTGGATGTTGAATCCCGCTCTTCTCGGGTCCAGCAAAGCCACCTGGCGCTCGATCAGTCCCTGCTCTTCAAACTCGCGAATCCGTCGCGACGCTGAGGACCGCGACATACCGGCAAGCTCCGCGAGATCGCTCTGATTGCGCGTATTGTCCCGCTGCAGCTCGTCCAGCAGGCGTCGATCGCTCCGACTCAGCTTCATATGAACATTCTACCCACTATTTTTAACTTTATATTACTTTTTTCTCTCCATTGTTGGTCCAAGTCGCCGTTCTGAACCCCTTTTTCACGATTTGCAACCATAATGCTCGCAGAATAATTCTCGTGGAGAGAGACGATGGCTGACCTGTTTGAAAATCCCATGGGCCTCGACGGCTTCGAATTCGTTGAGTTCGCCAGCCCCGACCCGCAGATAATCCGTGACGCGTTCGACCTGCTTGGATTCACGGCCGTGGCAAAGCACCGTTCAAAAGACGTCACGCTGTACCGCCAGGGCGACATCAATTTCATCCTCAACGAGGAGCCAAACAGCGCCGCCTACTACTTCGCCCAGGAACACGGCCCGTCTGCCTGTGGCATGGCATTCCGTGTTCGCGATGCACATGTCGCCTACAACCGCGCGCTCGAACTTGGCGCACAACCAGTCGACATCCCGGTCGGCCCGATGGAACTCCGGCTTCCGGCGATCAAGGGCATTGGCGGTGCACCGCTCTACCTGATCGATCGTTACGAGGACGGCAGCTCGATCTACGACATCGATTTCGAATTTTTCGATGGCGTTGAGCGGCATCCGGAGGGCTGTGGTTTTAACGTCATCGACCACCTGACGCATAACGTCTACCGTGGGCGCATGGCGTACTGGGCGGATTTCTACGAGACCCTGTTTAATTTTCGCGAGATTCGCTACTTCGACATCAAGGGCGAATACACCGGCCTGACATCGAAAGCCATGACGGCGCCCGACGGCCGAATCCGCATTCCGCTGAACGAAGAAGCCTCCCAGGGTACCGGCCAGATCGAGGAATACCTGATGGCGTTCAACGGCGAGGGTATCCAGCACATCGCACTGTCCTGTGACGACCTGCTCGCCTGCTGGGACCGACTGAAGGAGCGTGGTATCGAATTCATGACCGCGCCGCCGGAGACCTACTACGAGATGCTCGAGGAACGCCTGCCAGGTCATGGCGAGCCGGTCGATGAGCTGCAGTCTCGCGGCATCCTGCTCGACGGTACGACGGACGGCGGCCCTCGCCTCCTGCTGCAGATCTTCTCGGCCAACATGGTTGGCCCGACCTTCTTCGAGTTTATCCAGCGCAAGAAGGATGAAGGTTTCGGTGAGGGCAACTTCAAGGCCCTGTTCGAGTCCATCGAACGTGACCAGGTCGCTCGCGGTATCGTCGATACAGAGGATCACGCGGCATGACACTGAAGCGCATCCATCACGTCGCTTACCGATGCCGGGACGCAAAGGAAACCGTTGAGTTCTACCAGGACCTGCTGGGCATGGAGTTCACGATGGCGTTCGCGGAGGACCAGGTACCGTCGACGAAGGAGCCTGACCCCTACATGCACGTATTTCTGGACGCCGGCATGGGCAATGTCCTCGCGTTCTTCGAGCTGCCCACCAAGGACGATATGGGGCGCGATGAAAAGACGCCGGCCTGGGTACAGCACATCGCGTTTGAGGTGGAAACCTGGCAGGAGCTCCTGGATGCCAAGGTGCGTGTCGAGGCAGCCGGGATCGAGGTTGTCGGCCCGACCAATCACGGTATCTTCCAGTCCATCTACTTTTTTGACCCGAATGGTCATCGCGTCGAGCTCGCGTGGAATAACGGCACCGAAGAGCAACTCGCCGAGCTGAAACGGGTTGCACCCGATATGCTCGAGGAATGGAGCCGGACGAAAAAGGCGCCGCGGCATGCGGCCTGGCTGCACGAACTGGAATTTGACGGGGACGCACAATGAAACTTGCCTCACTGAACGGCGGCCGTGACGGTCGCCTCGTTGTCGTGTCGCGCGATCTCGAGCGCTGTATCGACGTGAACGACATCGCAGCCACATTGCAGGACGCACTGGATCGCTGGGAAGAAGTCCACGCGGCCCTCGCGGCTCGCGCGGCGGAACTGGAATCCAGTGGCGGTGAAACCTTCGACCAGGCGGCCTGCGCCTCTCCGCTGCCCCGCGCTTACCAGTGGGCCGACGGTTCCGCCTACGTCAATCACGTGGAACTCGTCCGCAAGGCACGCGGCGCGGAGATGCCGGCGAGCTTCTGGACCGACCCGCTGATGTACCAGGGCGGCTCGGACAGCTTCCTCGGCCCTCGCGAGCCAATCGTTATGGCGGATGAAGCCTGGGGCATCGACTTCGAAGCCGAGGTCGCGGTCGTCACCGGTGATGTCCCCATGGGTGTCTCGCCGGCGGACGCCGTCAACCATATCCGGTTGGTCATGCTCGTAAACGACGTGTCGCTTCGCAATCTGATTCCCGGTGAACTTGGCAAAGGCTTCGGCTTCTTCCAGTCCAAACCCTCCAGCGCCTTCTCGCCGGTCGCGGTGACGCCGGACGAGCTCGGCAATGCCTGGCGTGATGGCAAGCTGAACCTGCCGATGTTATCGACACTGAACGACGACGCGTTCGGCAAGCCGGACGCCGGTGTGGACATGACGTTCCACTTCGGCCAGCTGATTGCTCACGCAGCGAAATCCCGACCACTGGAAGCCGGCAGTATCATCGGCTCCGGCACCGTCTCCAACAAGCTGGATGATGGCCCCGGTAAACCGATCGCGGAAGGCGGCGTCGGCTATTCCTGCATCGCGGAAATTCGCATGATCGAGACGATCAACGACGGCAAGCCGTCAACGCCTTTCATGCAGTTTGGCGATCGTATTCGCATCGAGATGCGCGACCCGGACGGCCAATCGATCTTCGGGTTGATCGACCAGGTCGTCGAACGCTACGAAGGTCCCTGATGACGGCGACGCTGTACAGTTACTGGCGCTCGACGGCTGCCTACCGGATCCGTATTGCGCTGAATCTCAAGGCCGTCGAGTACGATGTGGTTTCCGTCAACCTTGCACCGAACGTCAAGGAGAACCGGGGCGACAGCTATGCCAGTCGAAACCCGCAGCAGCTGGTGCCCTACTTCGAAGACGACAGGGTATCGCTGGCTCAGTCAATGGCCATCCTCGACTACCTCGAGGAGCGCTATCCTGAACCAAAGCTGCTGCCGGAGGACGCACAGCGCCGAGGCGACATTCGTGCCTTCAGCCAGCACATCGCCTGTGACGTTCATCCGCTGAACAACGTCAGCGTGCTGACCTACCTGTCAAACGATCTCGGCATCGACGACGAGGCGAGGAGCGCCTGGTACACCCACTGGGTACACCGGGTGTTTCGTTCAGCCGAATCGGTCATCAAGCAGCACAACGGTCCCTTCGTTTTCGGAGACACGCTGACGATGGCGGACGTCCTGCTGGTACCGCAGGTCTACAACGCCCACCGCTTCTATGTCGCCATGGACGAGTTTCCTAACATACTGGCGGTCGAAGCACACTGCCTCGGCCTCGACGCCTTCGACCGCGCCCGCCCCGAAAACCAGCCGGACGCCTGAGCCAGCGACCTTCGCAGAAGGCTGTGCTAACGTCCGTCTGCGCATGAACACCTTCAGGGACAGCCTCGACCAAAAGGACTTTGTCGTTTCAGGACAGCTTCGTCTGCATGAAAACGACACGGCTGACGACGTGGTACGCCAGGCGGACGTCCTGGCTGAGGCGGTTGACGCGGTATCGGTGACCGACTGCCCCTACGGTGTCCTGCATATGTCCGGCCTGGCTGTAGCGGCCTTGCTGTTGCCTCGCGGTATCGATCCGGTGCTTCAGTTTTCTTCTCGCGACAGAAATCGCCTCGCGCTCAAAAGCGAATTGCTTGGCGCAACAGCACTGGGCGCCACCAGTTTTCTGCTGCAGCGCGGCGACAAGTTACCCGATGAAGTACAGCCAACGAAGAAGCAGGTGTTTGACACCGGGGCCAAGCGTTTTCTGGCGACAGCGAAACACCTTAGTAACTTCCGCAAGGAACGCGGCTTTGATGCGTTGAATCTCGGCACCATGGCAACCATCTTCAACCCGGAAGATGGCTGGGCGCCTAAGGAACTGATGGCCAAAGTTGAAGCCGGTGCGCGCTTCGTGCAAACGCAGATCTGCCTCGATCCGGGGCTACTGCGACGCTACGCCAGCTTCCTCGTGTCGGCACGAATCACCCGGCAGTGTCGACTGATTGTATCTGTGCCGGTGTTGAGCTCGGCGGAGAATGCAAACTGGCTGTTCCAGAACCTGCGAGGCTCCGTGGTACCACAGTCGGTCGTCGAACGATTCAACACGGCGTCCGACCCTGAGAAGTTTGGCGTTGAACTGGCTGCCGAGATGATCTCGGCATTCCGGGAAGTACCCGGCGTCAGCGGTGTGAACCTGTCCACGACCGGAAGCCCAGAACGAATCGTGGAAGCCGTGAGGCTGTCGTTCGGCTGAACGACGGCTAGAGCGTGTGCATCAGCTCCTCGCGCTCCCACTCGGGAACACGGCCCTGGAATTCGCGATATTCCAGCTCCTTGACTGCCGTGTAGCAATTAACGAAATCCTCGCTGAATACCTCGCGAAGCTCGTCATTGGCCCTCAGGGCATCGATCGCCTCGTACTGGTGGCGTAGCAACGCGAACGGCACCTTGTAGGCCGAACCCTCGATCTCCGGGCGCGCCGCAATACGATTGACCATGCCGAGATAACCACAGGCCAGCGTCGCCGCCAGCGCCAGGTACGGATTCACATCGCTGCCGGCGATGCGATTTTCCACTCGTCGGGCCGAAGGATCACTTTCCGGTACACGCAAGCCAGCCGTCCGGTTATCGACGCCCCATTCCAGGTTAATCGGCGAAGACCAGTGGTTCAGGAAGCGGCGATAGGAATTCGCGTACGGAGCAAACATGAGCAATGCACCCTTCATATAGGTCTGCATGCCGCCCAGGAAGTAGCTGAACAGCTCGCTGGGCTCGCCGTCCGGCTTTGAGAATACGTTGTTGCCATCGGCGTCGTAGACGCTCTGATGCACATGCAGGGCACTGCCCGGAAACTCGGGATCCGGCTTGGCGATAAACGTCGCATGCAGATTGTTGGCGTAGGCAACGCGTTTCAATGTGCGCTTGAAATGGAACAGGTCGTCGGCGAGTTTCATCGGCTCACCGTGATCAAAATTGACTTCGAACTGGGACGGACCCAGCTCCTGGGAGACCGCTCCGACAGCGATGTCCTGTTGCTCGCAGAACTGCGACAACTGCTGGAAGAAGTCTCCGAGGTCATGGACGTAGTCGAATCCGTAGGGATCAATCAGCCCTTCCTGCGGAGAATCACTCTCCGGGTCATATACGTCAGCGTCGCTGTCACCTGCTTCTGTGTCCTTGATGAGATAAAACTCGACTTCCGGCGCAACGATCGGGAACCAGCCCTTGGCTGCGTAGAGTTTCAGTACGCGCTGCAGGACCTCGCGCGGCGAACGCGTCATTGGCTCGCCATCCAGTTCATAGCAGTCCGTCAGGACGCAGGCGGTCGGTTCTGCCGCCCACGGCACCGGCCTGAGTGTCGACCAGTCCGGACGGATTTCCATGTCCTTGTCCTCGACGTTGTCCTTCAGGTAGTAGTCCCCGGTAATGGTCTGACCGAAAATGGACCAGGGGAGCTTGAACTTCTTGGCGTAGTCGGCGACGGGCTGCGCCTTTCCGCGAGGGATACCCGCCATGTCGGGCACGATAAGCTCGACGTACTTGGTTTCGTTCTTCTCAAACCACTGGCTTGGATCAATCGGCGCGTTCATAAACGACCATTCTTCTGTCTAAAACCGCGGCCATGCTCTCACAACTGCGAAACGGCCGCGACCGGGCCTGTCGGTCGATAGACTCAGGCCGCGCTGGAACGAGCACGGCCGAGCTCTGCAGGCGGCACGTAGTCGAAGATAAACGTGATTCTATCTTCACTGCCCTTGTTCGCGACGCTGTGCGTTTTCTGGTTGTTGATCTCGTAAGCCTGTCCGACTTCGAACTGATACGGTCGCCCGTCAATGGAAAACCGCACACGTCGATTCGTCGTGATCGGTACGTGAATACGATGCCCTTTGTGGAAGGACGGATGTGAATCTCGATGCGGTGTAATCTTGCCGCCCGCCTTGAGCTTGGCTGCCATGGCACGAATGATGGTGCCGCCAGGCGGATAGTGCTGCGCGATGATGCTGTGCATCAACGGCACGGCGACATCGACGAGACGATCCCAGCCCGGCATTTTCTGCACGACCAGCTCGGGCCAGGCATTCGAGTCAGCAAACACCAGCACGATGGACTCCGTGTCGCGGTGCACCTCGTAGGCGTTTTGGCGGTGATCGTTCTCATGCCATGCATCGCCGCCCTGTGCGAGCACGGCGTCGGCAAGCGCCGTCATGTCGACGGCGCCCAGCTCGCGCAGCGGTTGACCGATGTCCATCCGGCTTGCGTCGGGAGCCTACTGGCTCCCGAAGTTGTAGCGGAAGTTCACGCCGAACGTGCGTGGCTGATTACGCGACAAGCGCTGCTGGTTCCAGCGGTTGTTAAAGAACAACTCGGCGTTTTCGTCGGTCAGATTATCGACGAACAGGGTTGCCGACCACGTTCCGTTGTCGATACCGGCCTGGAAATCCAGCGTGTCGTAGCTCGCCTGCCGCCGCAGCGCAGTTTCCGTTTCCAGCGGCTCGATGCCGGCCAGCGAGTTGACTGACTCGCCGGTGTAGTTGTAACTGAGGAACAGGTACGGCGTAGCACCCATGAACTCGGTCGGCAGGTTGACGTTGATGTTGAGACTGCCTTTAACGTCGGGAACGATCGGCAGACCAATACCCTCGGCGACCGGAAGCTCGCCGACCGTACCCTCGAAGAGAATACCGCTCTCGGAGAGTTCGCCGTCGTTAATACCCATCGTTGCTTCGAAACTCAGGTAATCAGACGCGAGCCAGCTCATCCAGGCTTCAACACCGGTGATTTCCGCTTCCGGGAAGTTCACGACACCCGGGAACGCCGTCGTGCCGGTCGGGTCGGTTGCCTGGATCTGGATGTTGTCCCAGGTCAACGTGTAGATCGCCGCGTTGAATCGGAAACGACTGTCGGCAGAGTCCGTCTTGATGCCGATCTCGTAGTTCTTCACAGAGTCTGATTCGTACTCACTCAACGTGCCCGCAGGCGCCGGGAAACGTCCCGGAGGTCCAAATACGGACTGTGGACGCGCCGAGTTGGCGCCGCCTCGGCGGAAGCCCTCGGAGTACGTCGCATACAGCAGGTTGTCGCTTTCGCCGTAGCGGTACGCGGCACTGATCTTCGGTACGAAGCCGTCCTCGTCAGAAATGCCGGGCTCACTGACGCCGAAGCAGTAGTTCACCGCGCAGTCAGGCGGGCCGCCGTCCTGGCCGACGAGAGTTCCGCGCTGGTTGATATATTCGTTTTCGATGTTGTAGAAACGTCCGCCCGCGGTAATCGAGAAATTCTCGGTCACGTCGAAGGTCGCTTCACCGAAGATGGCCCATTGCGTCAGCTCCGACTCATAGAAGCCGCTAAACCAGTTGTTGGATCCGGTGCTGAGCGCAACGCCGTAGTACACGTAACCCACGTAGTTCAGGTAATCGAAACCCGGCGTGCCCCCAAGGCCTTCGATGTTGGACGTAAACAGCTCGGAGACCTCACGCTCGCTGTAGAAGCCGCCGACGATTGCCGACCAGCGGCTGTCGCCGTCGTCCGGTGTCGAATAACGCAGTTCCAGTGACGTCACATTGGTTTCCCTGGCGTCAAAGTTGGTTGCGTCAGGGTCACCCCCGAAATCGTAGATGCCGCCGGTGTCGTAGTACGGGTCGCCCGTGTTGAAGGAGCGGAAGTAGTCGCCGCGCTGCTGGAAAACATTCAGGTAGGCCGCGGCGTCGGCAAAGTAGAGGCTGTCCCGGTCAAAGTAAGACCCGGTGAATACAATGTTGCCGAAGTCGAGGTTACCTTCGATCGTTATCGACGCCTGGTACCACTCGTCTTCCCAGCTCTCTTCGTTGAAGCGAATCTGTTCGCGGTCACCCAGGGTCGGGAAAACACCGGTGTCCGCATACTGCTGCTGGTTAAGATCGGCGTCGCCGAAACCATCCAGTTCGTAGTTCTGGAATACGGCGCCAACGTCGACGGTCCACTGGTCGTTCGGGTTGAATCGCAACATCGCGCGACCGCCGGTCCACGTCGACGAGTTGACGTCTTCACCGGCAAACGCCGAGTTGTCGAACTGCCCACCCGGGCTCGATGACAGCACGTTGTCGATCCAGCCCGGCTCGTCGGCCATGAAACCAACCAGCCTTAGCGCGAGTTTGTTCTCAACCAGCGGAATATTTGCCATCGCACTGATGTCGAAGCCGCTGTCACCGTCAGCAACGTTCATCGCTGTCAGATCGACCCAGCCAGTCGTTTGGGTCGAGTCCGGCTTGTTGGTGATGATACGCAGCGTGCCGCACTGCGCGGCGTCGCCGAACAGCGTGCCCTGCGGGCCCGCCAGGGCCTCTACTCGGGCAACGTCGATGAGACGGGGGTCCGGGTTGTAGCCGGACGACGTAATCGGTTGCTCGTCCAGGTAGACCGAGGTCGTCGCCGAATCAGAGAAGGTCAGACCCTGCGCTGCACAGCCTCGCATGATGACGGACTGGGCACCGGGCTGGCGATCGGATACAGACAGGCTCGGTATCTGCCCGACGTAGTCCGCGAAGTTCTTCATCCGCTGGAAAGTGATCTCTTCCTCGCCGATGGCAGTCACCGTTACGGGGACGTCCTGCAGGCTGACCGCGCGCTTGGTCGCGGTGACGACGATTTCTTCGAGTTCGAGTTCCTGCGCCTGGGCGGCTGGAATGCCGGCGACAGCCGCGGAGACGGCGACACCTAACTTGTTCTTGCTAAAAAGATTCTTGCTACTGGACGTATCGCTGCTGACGTTCCCTGACATCCGAAGTCCCCCTTCAATAATCAAGGATTTGTTTTTTGGGTTAGGGGCTTATACTAGTCACGGTTTTTGTAAATTTCCAATATTTTCAATACCTTATTCTCCCCTATAGGACAGGAAAACAATTCATTGGTCGCATTGATAGCAACTTCAGTCGTCAGAGGCAGTCAGCAGGGTGAAAGTCATGGCGGTGTCTACCTCATCGACATCGACGGACAACGCGTCCTGCAGCCGGTTGACTGGAACACCATGGACATCGACTGGCAAGGTCGGGGCTGGGACCGGGGTCTGCGCGGCATTGAGTTTGACGGCGATCGTGTCTTTATCGCGGCCAGCGATGAACTGTTCGAGTACGACCGCGAATTCAACGTCGTGGCGTCCTATCGATCGCCCTATCTGAAGCACTGCCATGAGATCTTTCGCTACAAGCGACGCCTGTACCTGACATCGACGGGCTTCGATTCGATACTGGCCTTCGACCTCGATCGCAACCGCTTTGGCTGGGGACTGCATGTCACGGGACACGGTGAGTCGCTGAACGGAACACCGTTCTCGCCACAGGGCGACGGTGGACCGGAACCTTCCAACCAGCTGCATATAAACAGCGTGTTTGCGACCAACCGGGCGCTCTACTTCAGCGGCCTGAAGTCGGGCGGCATGTTCAGCTTTGACGGCAACCGTGTCGATCTGGCGGTGACCCTCCCACCGGGTACGCACAATGCACGCCCGCATCGAGACGGCGTACTGTTTAACGACACCCGTTCAGACGTGCTGCGCTTTGTGCCGCGATCCGGTGAAGAGCGCCTGTTCCACGTGCCGGTCTACGAAGAGGATCGTCTCCAGAACACCGACTTCGACGACAGCCGCACGGCACGGCAGGGATTCGGCCGTGGCCTGTGCGTCCTGTCCGACAGCCTGGTCGCCGCCGGCTCGTCACCGTCGACGGTAACGCTGCACGACCTCGACAGCATGCAGACCAGGCTGTCGATCAATCTCACAATGGACATCCGAAACGCCGTTCACGGTCTTGAGGTTTGGCCGTTCTCCGAGTTACCCGGCGATTAACGGTTAATGGCTTCGTAGTCCCTGTAGCGCGGCAACACCGGCGCCAGGACCTCCACCAACTCGTCAAGCCACGGCTCGTAGTTGCGCCAGAAATTCACCGAGGACGTGTACACCGGTTGACGAACCTGCTCTGAACTCGCAGTACGGACCGCCCGTCGGGTTTTGTGGAAGTCCATGCAGGCGTCTTCCCAGGGGAGCTCGCAGAACTCCAGCAGCCGACGTACCTGCGCTTCCTGATCAGTCACCATGTCTTCGTACTGCACGGTCAGCACTTTGCCCGGCATGACCTCATGCCAGTGATCCATCATGCGCTGGTACTCGAGGAAGTAGTCACCGATGTCCTGCAGGTCGTAGACGAAGGGCTGTCCCTTGGCGAACAGCTGACGGTAGCAGCTGAGCGTTGAGTCCAGCGGGTAGCGACGCGCATCGACAATCTTCGCATTCGGCAGAATCGAGTGAATGAAGCCCGCCGACGGAAAGTTATTCGGCATCTTGTCGATGAAACGCGGTCGATCAGTCATGCGATGGATATTCGCGCGCTGCAGGTAAGCCTCGCCCAGCGCGGCGAGATGCGGCGCATCAAGCTCCCGCATCGCGTAGGGATAGTTGATTCCTTCTGCCGGATTGCGATTCAGTGACGTTGCGATCCGACCAATGTAAGGCAGCTCGGACGTCCCCTCGACCTCACTGTGACTCGCCAGTATCTGTTCCAGCAGTGTCGAACCGGAACGGGGCAATCCAACGATGAAAATCGGCGCAGCATCGGCGCACCCCTGACCCTCACGAGCTTCCATGAAGTCGCGGTCGAAGACGTCGATAATCTCGTCATTCGTTGTCTCGGTCTGAACCGCGTCGTAGCTTTC
Source organism: uncultured Woeseiaceae bacterium (assembly GCA_964606915.1). Taxonomy (GTDB): domain Bacteria; phylum Pseudomonadota; class Gammaproteobacteria; order Steroidobacterales; family Woeseiaceae; genus UBA1847. The sequence goes on from CAZSIQ010000015.1 coordinate 41,348, forward strand.
CATATCCCGCTGCTGTTGATTACCTTCCGAGTAGTAGCGCCAGGCTGTTTCGAACTCGCCGCGATCTTCATACGCCTTGGCGAGCGCGAACAGGAAATTGACACGTGAGGACGCCTGCAGCTCGTGCTCGCCGTCAATAACGGACTGCATTGCGGTGATGTCATTGTCATCGAGACGGTAGGTTTTCAGATTGGCCAGGCTCCACCAGGATTCACCGTTCTCCGGCCGCAGCCGGATGCACTCGCGGTACGCCTCGACCGCCGCTTCCTGCTGACCCAGCGTCTTCAGCGTGTGTCCACTTCCGAGCCAGGCACCGACATGCGAGGGCCGGATGTCCAGCGCTTTCCGGTACATCGACAGGGCCTGCTCGGTCTCACCGAGTGGTGCCAGCGACGCGGCCTTCAGGTAATAGCCCTTCGGGCGCTGGGGCTCGGACGCAATAACGTCGTCGAACTGCGCGATAGCGTCAGCATAACGGTACTGTTCATGCAGTGTGCGGCCGAGATCGACGCGCGCCAGCGTGTAGTCAGGTGCCAGCTCCACCGCCCGGCGTAACAACATCTCCGCCTCGTCGAGTCGTTGCCGTCCCGACACGATGCTCGCCAACAAGCGCAGAGCGTCCACATGATTGGGGTTATTCCTGAGCAGCTCGCGATACTCGCGCTCAGCTTCGTCGAGACGCCCGTGCTTCTGGTGCTCGGCTGCGAAAGCGAGCCGCTTGCGCTCAGGATTCAGTTCGAACGCAGATTCAAAAGCTCTGTCCGCATCGGCACCGCGATTAGTGGCGGCGTAAGCCCGTCCCAACGACATGAATGCGAGCTCGGCCTTTGGGTCCAGGCGGGTGGCCTTTTCCAGCAGTTCGATCGCTTCGCTGGCACGACCGGTTTCGACCAGCAGGAACCCCAGGTCTTCATGCGGCTTGGCAAACGTCGGCGCCAGCGCGATGGCCTCTCTCAAGCGTTCCTCTGCCTCCTTGCGCTGGCCGGACTTCAGCAACGTCGCGCCCAGTAAGGCGACCATTGTCACGTCTTCCGAGTTCGCCTCAACAGACTGGCGGCAGGCTGAAACAGCCTCGGCAAGCCGCCCGGAATTCACAAGGTTAACGACCTGGTTGAAGGTAGCGCGAGATGCTGCTGGAGTGCTCATAGACGTCCGGTCTTGATCGAAGCGCAAGATTGTACTTCCATCATTGTTGTGCGCCACTATGCGCGTGTAGGCGCGGAAGCCCGGAGCGGCCACGCCCACTAGCGTTGCGGTCCGGTTATATCGTCAGGAACCCACGTGGCGCGTTTCGACTCCATCATTATCGGCGCCGGCCACAACGGCCTGGTCTGTGCCGCCTACCTAGCAAAAGCAGGACAACGCGTCCTGGTCCTCGAGGCCGCTGACGTTGCCGGCGGGCTCGCTGCGGGTCGTGAGTTCCACCCCGGCTTCAAGGCGGCACCCGCCCACTCGCTGGGCCACTTCTCCCAAACGGTTGCCCGCGATCTGGGCCTGAGCAGCCAGTTCAGTTCATCGACGACACTGGGTCTGATCGGTCTCGATGCGGACGGTGAACACGTTCACCTCGACAGCAATGGCGTCACGGGTGTCAGCAATGATGACCAGCGTGCCTTCGACGACTACCGTGCGTCACTCAGGACCTTTGCTGACGCGCTGGGGCCGTTCTGGCACAAAACCATGCCAAGGATCGCGCCCGGCAGCGTCAAGGACATGATGACCTTTGCCCAGCTCGGCTGGAACCTGAAGCGCCTAGGCCGCGACGACATGCTCGAGTTTTTCCGTGTCGCGTCGCTGCCCATGCGCGACCTGATGGATGAGTACTTCGACAGCGAGCTGTTGAAGGCGACGCTGAGCTGGGACGGACTTATCGGTTCGCGCATGGCGCCACGGTCACCCAACAGTTCGGTTCTGGCCCTGCTCTATCGCCTGACGGAAGGCGACACCGAGACGCACGTCGTTCCGCAGGACGGAATCGGCGGACTGATAGACGGACTTGTGAACGCCGCAACCAGCGCGGGCGCCGAAATTCGACTCGGCACTGCCGTCGAGCGCGTCACGATCGACGGCGACGAGAACGGTCAACGAGCAAGCGGCGTCGAGATTGCGGGAGGCGAGACTATCGAGGCCGATCGCGTGATTTCCGCCACGGACCCACGCAGGACATTCGTTGATCTGGTGGGCGTGCAGCATCTCGATATCGGCTTCACGAACCGCATCGCCAGGCTGCGCTGCGACGGCCTCGTCGGCAAGCTGCACCTGGCGCTGGATCAGCTGCCCGAATTCAGCGGGATCGACCGTCCGGACCAGCGAATGCTGACGGCGGCCACGATGGACGACATCGAGTTCAGTTACGACCCGACCAAGTACGGTGAATTGCCCGACGACACGGTCATGGAACTTGTCGTCCCGAGCCTTCACGACAAGGATCTTGCCCCGGACGGCAAACACGTTCTGTCCGCACACGTTATGTACCTGCCCTACGAGCTCAAGGGTGGTTGGGACGACAGCGCCCGCCAGGCTGTCGTTGATCGCGGCCTGTCGACGCTGGAACGCTTCAGCCCCGGGATTCGTGAATCCGTTATCGCTTCCGAGCTCCTGACACCGCAGGATCTTGAGCGCGACTATCGTGTCACCGGCGGTCACTGGCATCACACCGAATTCGCCATGGACCAGATGCTGATGATGCGCCCGACCTACGAAGCCGGCCAGTACGCCACACCGGTGCCGGGACTGTACCTGTGCGGCGCAGGCAGCCACCCCGGCGGCGACATCACCGGGATCGCGGGCCACAATGCGGCCAAGGCGGTGCTGGCATGAGTCATTATGACGCCATCATCATCGGTGCCGGTCACAACGGGCTGACCAACGCGGCCTACCTGGCCAAGGCGGGGCTCAAGGTCGTCGTACTCGAGAAGAACGACTACATCGGCGGTGCCGCCGTGTCGCGCGAAATGCATGAGGGCTGGTGGTATTCCAGCTGCTCGTACGTCTGCAGCATGATGCGGCAGGCCATTCATCGCGATCTCGACCTGACGCGTCATGGCCTGATCCTCGTGCCGTATCTCGGCACGGTTGCCTTTGGCGACGGCGACGAGCGGCTGCTGCAATACCACGACGAGGAAGCGGCATACCTCGAGCTGCAACGTCACTCCCGGCACGATGCGGATGCGATGGCCCGATTCAACACGGACCTGAACCGCTATTCACAGCTGATTCGCAAGACGCTGCTGCGGACGCCGCCCGACCCCTCGTCGCTGAAGCCGCGGGACCTGATGGAATTCCTGTTCCTGGCCAAGCAGACCTGGGCCATGGGTGAGAAGGAAATCTACGAGTACATTCGCTTTTTCACGATGAGCGCCGCGGAGTTTCTCGACGACTACTTCGAGAACGACCTGATCAAGGCCGCGATGGCCAGCCCCGGCGTTATCGGCACGGCACTCGGCGTTTATTCGCCGGGCTCTGCCTACATTCTGCTGCATCACGTCATGGGTGACGTTGACGGCAGCATCGGCGCCTGGGGTCTTGCGCGCGGTGGCATGGGCGCGATTTCGAACGCACTCGCCTCCTCCCTGAAATCGATGGACGGTGAAATCCGCACCGAGGCGCCGGTGCAGCAGATCGTCGTCAAAGACGGCAAGGCTGCCGGCGTTGTGCTGGGTAACGGCGACGAACTCAGTGCCGACATTGTCGTATCCAACCTCGACGCAAAGCGGACGTTCACGCAGATCATGGACAAGAACGACCTGCCGGACGGGATCTACGATCGAGCCAGGAATTTCAAAATCCGCGGCTCATCCGGGAAGGTCAATATTGCGCTGTCAGGCTTACCGACATTTACCCACGTGCCGGACAATCCGTACCTGAATCGCGGCGGACAGGGCTTCTGCGGCTCGCTCGAAACGATGGAACGCGCCTACGACGACTGGAAGCGCGGCAAATGGTCCGAGGATCCGTTTATCGAGTCCGTGATTCCGTCAGTATGGGATCCGACGGTCGCACCACCGGGACAGCACTGGATGTCGAATTTCATCCAGTACTGCCCGCCGAAACTCGCCGACGGCGAATGGACGCCGGAAAAGCGAGATGCCTTCGGCCAGACCGTCATCGACAAGATCGAACGCTACGCACCGGGTTTCAAGGACCTGATCGTGCACATGGAAGTCCGCACACCCTACGAGATCGAAAACGAAGTCGGTCTTACGGAAGGCAATATCTTCCAGGGCGAACTCACCATCGACCAGCTGTTTTTCAACCGGCCATTCCCGGGCTTTGGTCAGTACCGCATGCCGGTGAAGAACATGTACATGTGCGGCTCCTCGACGCACCCGGGTGGCGGTGTCTCGTCCGCTTGCGGCGCCAACGCGGCACGCGAAATTCTCATGGATCTCAAGCGCCCGAACACGGTGCCCGAAGACGACTTTTACGACGAGTAGATGATGACTGCAGATACCGATCGATTTGCCGGTGAGCGCCTGAGGAAGTCGCCCTTCTACCCACGACAGAAGGAACTCAATATTCGCGAAGCCTGGTCTTCATGGAACGGCTACAAGTTCGCCGAGTACTACTACGACACCGAATACGAGTACTTCTGCGTGCGCAACCAGTGCGGCACCTACGACATCTGCCCGATGCAGAAGTACGAGATCACCGGCGCCGATGCCGAAGCGATGCTGAACCGCATGGTCACGCGGGATGTGAAGAAGATTGGTATCAACCGTGTCTCGTACTGCCTCTGGTGTACAGACGAAGGCCGCATGATCGATGACGGCACGATTTTCCGGCTCGCCGAGGATCGCTTCATGTTGACCTGCGGCAGTCCCAGCCATGCGTGGCTGAAGAAAAGCTCGTATGGCTTTAGTGATGTGACCATCCGCGACGTGACGGACGAACTCGCTGCACTTTCATTGCAGGGCCCGACATCGTTTGCCACGCTGAAGGCCATGGGGCTCGACGGCATCGAGACGTTGAAACCGTTCGGGATCATGCACTTCACGTTCGACAATCAGCCGCTGATGGTGTCGCGCACCGGCTTTACCGGCGACCTTGGCTACGAACTCTGGATTCCCCGTGAATCCGGGCTCGCCATGTGGGATGCACTTTACGAAGCCGGCGAAAACTACGGCATCCAGCCGTACGGCGAAGCGGCGACCAACATGGCACGTCTCGAAGCCGGCTTCATCATGCCATTGATGGAGTTCAACGAAGCGCTGAAGACCATCCACTTCGAGCACGACCAGACGCCCTTTGAGCTCAGTCTCGGTTGGCTGGTGGACTTCAAGAAACCACATTTCAGCGGGCGGCAGGCGCTGCTGGAAGAAAAGCGACGCGGCCCCAGGTACACGCTCACCAAGCTGGACATCGACGGCAATCGCGCCGCCGAAGACGCCCATATCTACAGCAACGAAGCCTGCACGAAAGAAGTCGGCTACGTAACGTCTGCGATGTGGTCACCGGCCGTGAAGGCCAATATCGCTCTCGCGATGATCGAGACGGACGCGCTCGACGGCGAACTCTGGGCCGAAATCTACTACGACAAGGAACTGCGCAAACACAGCCGCATCGAACGTTGCCATATCCAGAAGAAACCCTTCTGGACACCGGAGCGCGCCCGCGCGACACCGCCGCCGTTGTATTAGGGCGTCAGTCCTCCCAGCAGAAAAATACCGGGTCGCTGATCGCCGCGAACAGCGACTCATGCGCGTCCTTTTCGGCGAAGTCCTTGGAGAAAAAGCGCTTCACAGCCGCGTCGCAGTGCTCGCGATCGCGGAAGCTCAACTGAAAGCAGTGACTGAATGAACGCTCGTCCGTGTCCATGACGGGGTGACGCTGGCGCGTACCCAGCGGGCTCGAACCAGTGATCAACCCTTCTGCCTTGCATTGTTCGACGAAGCGCCTGAGTTGAGACTCCAGTTCATCCACTGCCACGCCCTGCGCCGGCGAGAAACTGCTCATCATGTGAAACATGGCCGGATCGACTATCCAGGCTGCGTGTCTGCGACAGTCGAGGCGGGCCGTTCTTCATTGTCGGCCCCGTAGCCGTGCTTGATGACTCGAATCGCGAAAACGCCGAGCGACACATACAGCAGGAACCACCCGGATGCGAGCGCAACTTCTCCGGTAAGCCAGTTAATCGAACCATCTGCGTCGAGCATGCCGCTCGCCGCCTGGAAGGGACGGATATAGAGATGCACGATCAAAAACGGCATGACAATGCCGTTGGCGATCAGCAGTACAGGCGCCCACAAGGTCCACCGCGTTTTGTGCGCATCGCGCTCGGATTCCGGTGTGACATGCAGTTTCGCCAGGTAACTGGCTTCTTCTTCCGACACCTGCGTGTTGCGCGATACGACGATCGCGGTCACGAGACTCGCGACGGCGCCAAGCAGTGCCGGCTCCATGTAAGACGGCAGAGAAATGAAACCGAAGAACTCGATGGCTTTGGGAACGATGTTGAATGCGAGACCAGCTGCCATCCCCCAGAAAGCCGCTGCCTCGGTGATGCGATTGCTCCAGATGCTCATGATAGCCACGGGTCCCCACGAGGACGCGAAGATGGTGCCGATAAAGATCATCAGCCAGAAGATGTCGGGCGGGAATACCAACGCGGCGCCAAGCGCGACGACGCCGACAATAAGCATGATGATTCGCGTAAAGCGGATGCCGCCCTTGTCGTCCGTGGCATGCCTGATGCCAATGTCGTTACTGGCACTGAAACCGACCAGCGACAGGAACGTGGATGCGGACGACAGTGCTGCGGCCGTAATTCCCGCCAGCATCAGTGCGCCGAGCACACCCGGCAGCAGATTCAGTGACGCCCAGATCGTGGCGCTCTCGACCGGCTCAATGTTCGGGTTAGCCACGTTAATGATGCCGCCGAGGCTGTAGACCAGCACCTGCAGCAGCGCCACGACAACACAGGCGATTATCGCCGCGCGAAGCACGACATGTTCGTTCTTGGCCATCATGTGCCGGCTGGACTGCCACGGGCTCACGGCATACACCATGAGCCAGCTGATATCGATGATCATGGCCCAGATCAGGTAGTCCATCGCAGTCGGCCAATACGTGTTCTCGCCGATGACGCCGTGCCAGGACATCAGGCCCGGCTTCTCTTCGAGTGCGACAAGATCGGTAACGATGTTCGATACGCCCCCGAAGCTGTCGACCAGGTAGACCACCGCGAAAAAGCTCGCGAATGCAAACACCAGGAACATCAGCGTGTCAGTCAGGATGACACCTCGCGAACCCGAGTACAGCGTAAACAGCGTGTAACTCAGCCAGGCAACGATTAGCGCCTGTGTGTAACCGAGATCAGTAATCTGTGACAGCAGGATCGCCGCGCCCTGGGTCACGGCAAGCAGGTAGCCACCGAGCGCAAAGATGATGGTATAGCCAGCCAGGGCCTGCACACGTTTACTGTTGAAACGCTGGCCGAAAAATTCGGCAACGGTGCTGGTTTCGCTGCGTCGCAGGTATCGTCCGAACAGGATGGCGCCAATAACGTAGCCGGCGCAGGCCGTCTGTGGAAACAGGACGTAAGGCCCGGCCTGGCCTTCATAGGCGAATCCGACTTCCCCGAGAAAGATGGTCGAGCTCATCAGGCTCGCAACCAGCGTGCCAACGATGACCAGGGTCGGTGCCTGCCGACCGGCGACGTAGTAGTCGTCCATGCGTTTTACGCCGCGTCCCGCGTAGTTTCCTATCGCTACATAGATGACGATGCTGATCGCGATAGTCCACGCGTAAATATCCATTCAGTCGTCCGACCTCACGAGCCAGGCCGGCGTCGCATGGATTTCAACCTCGACCTCGTCACCAACCCTGATAAGACCGGGCACATCGACAACGCCAACCACACCACGTGTCAGTTTTGCAGCCTTGGAAAAGTCGGTATCCGCCGGCGCGTCGCCATTTCGCTTACGGTATTTCGTCGCGATGCTCTTGCCCATGTCCAGGCACGGAGGATTGAACTCTTCGACGAGCAATACGGCGCCGGAGGGAAAGGTCAGCAGGCTGCCCTTGGGAAGACGCGACAGCTCGGGAATACCGGACAGGCACAGGTTCGCGCCAAGGACAGATGCCGACAGCGGTGCGTCGAGCATCAACTCGTCCTGAATCAGTTCGAGTTCTTCGGCTGACACGGCCGACCACTGTCGCTCATTGCGTCGCCGGGTGCCGCCCGGCTGTTTGTCGCCATGTTCCCAGGCCTCTCGCTCAAAGCCCCGATGGCGGTCACCGACGATACCGTCCAGTGCCACTTCGATTTCGGGCGCCTCGGCCTTCTCGAGGCCATCACCTGCACCAATATGCAGCGACTGCACCAAACCGGTGAACTTAATCAAGAATTCGGCCTCAAAATCAATAAGTTATAAAGTTTCAAATGATACTTGTTAATCTTTGTTGCTCTTTTTGTCTAAGTGAAATCGACCCTTTACGGTAGGATGTTCCTGCGGCAAAAACCATCTCGGGGGAGAATTTGGATGCGCGCGTCTGACTTTGTAGAAAGCTATTTCGACGCCTGGAATCACCAGGACCCCGTTGCTGTTGCCGATCATCTTACCGACGACGGCGTTTACCTGTCCGTGCCGGACAACGAGCGTCGCAAACACGATGAACTCATTCTCACCCTGGAAGAGTTCTTCGCTTCTCACCGCCACACTTACGAACTGATCGGCGAGATCCTCGAAGGTGAAAATACTATCGCGTTCCAGTACCGCATGTGTCCGCACGTGAAGGGGCGGAAGTGCACGGAAGACGAATTCATTCGGGGATCCGAGTTCATCACGATGGAAGGTGATGCCGCCGTGCGAATCTGCGACTACTACGAAGTGGCTGATGAAACGTCGCCGGTCAGTATTGCCGCAGCAAGTCGCCGACGCCATGCGAACAGCAAGTACGCGAAGTCAGGTTTGGGTGATGACCAGCTCGAGGCCTACAAACGGCAGCTACAGCGCGTCATGCTCGACGAGCAGCTGTACCTGAAATCCGACATGACGCTGCCGAGACTCGCCGAAACAATCGGCTGTTCCGTGAATCACCTGTCCCAGGTCATCAACGCGGGCTTCGGCGTCAGTTTCTTTGATTACCTCAACCGCTTCCGCGTCGAACACGCCAAGGCCTTGCTGTCAGACGGTGGCCCACAGGACAACGCAGTCCTGAACGTTGCATTCACCGTTGGCTTCAATTCAAACTCTGCGTTCTATGCAGCGTTTCGCAAGTACGTCGGCCGTACACCGGCCCAGTACCGGCGGCAGCAGCAGAAAGTCTGACTAGCTGAAAAGGTATTTACCGCCCTCGGCGCATTCGACGTCGCGGGCCTCACAACTATGCTCAACCCTCAACCGCATACCGGTTCTTACTACGCAGCGACTGTTGGCGATCACACCGACTATCCTGTTCTGAACGACAAGCGCGACACCGACGTCTGCGTGATCGGCGCAGGATTCTCCGGCATCTCGACCGCATTGCACCTTGCTGAGCGCGGTTTCAGGGTCGTCGTGGTCGAGGCCAACAGGGTTGGCTGGGGGGCATCAGGCCGGAACGGCGGCCAGTTAATCGGCGGCATCGCCGGTGAAGCGGCCATGGCGAAACACCATCGCCGCGATGTGGAAGAGCTTTTCGGTGAACTCCGCTGGGAAGGCCACAAGATCATCCGCGAGCGCGTCGAGAAGTACGGCATCGACTGTGACCTCAAGAGTGGCTACATCGATGTGGCGATCAAGCCCAAGCACGTGCGTGACCTCGAATGGGATTACGAACGCATGCAGAAAGCCGATTTCCCGTGGGAAACCCGCCTTCTGTCCAAGTCGGAAACCGAGGAACTGATCGGGACAGATGCCTACATCGGCGGCCTGCTCAATATGTGCAACGGCCACCTGCATCCGCTGAAACTCTGCGTTGGCGAGGCGCGTGCGGCGGAATCACTGGGTGTCGAGATTTACGAAAACTCGCCGGCTACGCGTATCGAGCACGGCGACCGCCCTGTCGTGCATACGGCCACCGGCTCGGTGCAGGCCGACTTCGTCGTGCTCGCCGGCAACGCCTACCACGACGTCGAGAATCTGCTGCGCGGAAGCCTGTTCCCGGTGAAGAGCTTCATCATTGCCACCGAGCCGCTGCCCGAAGACGTCGTGAACCGCATAAACCCGAACGACCTTGCCATCTGCGACCCGAATTTCGTGCTCGAGTATTTCCGACTGACGGCCGATAAGCGCATGCTGTTTGGCGGCCGCATCAACTACTTCGGCAGCGATCCCGAGTACATCAAGGTCCGGATGCGCAAGAAGATGCTGCGGATCTACCCGGAGCTCGAACGCTTCAACATCGACTACGCCTGGGAAGGCACGATTGGCGTGACGTTTAGCCGGGTGCCGGTACTGGGGCGCACAGCGCCAAACGTGTTGTACTGCCAGGGCTACTCCGGCCACGGCGTCAACGTGACCCACCTGGTCAGCCGCATCATGGCCGACGCCATCCAGGGCACGCTCGAAGACTTCGACGTCTTCGCCAGCGTGCCACCACAGCGCATCCCCGGCGCATACCTCCTGCGCAAACCAATGGTGGCGCTGGGAGTGCTGTACTACAAACTCCGCGACGGAGTGTCGTGACGCCAACGGCAGCGCATGCTGCCGTGTAGGCGTGGATTCCCGGAAGTACGGCTGCTCAGTATTATTCGGGGGTGAACGAGGTAGCGAAACAAGTTGCAGGGCTCGACCTGCACCGGCTGCAACAGATCCTTAAGTGGGTTGTATACAGCTTCCTGCTGATTAACTTCGTCTACTACATCTACGAAGACACTGATCGTGCACTGCACGTCCTGACCCAGGCGTCGACGCTCGCCGATCTCGCCGAGCAATACGCAGTAACCCTTGCCGTACTTGCCTGGCTGCTGCTGATTGCCATGTTCGAACTCGAGACCTACTCGCTCGAGGACAAATACTGGACGAAGACGGTCGAACGCACAGTGCACGGCGTACGCATCATCGCCTACCTGATGATTGCGCACACGGTATTCGCGTTTGTCGACGGCGTGCTGGAATACGTCGAGCTTCGGCCAGTCGAGGGAGTCAGCAACCTCTGCGACATGACCGATCGCGACGTTTCCTTTGTCTACAACCTCGAGTACACGGCCGTCAATGCGTCAACCTGTACGACATTGACGAACGAGAACGAGTTTTACTGGGTCGGCGAAACCAGAGACCCGATCGTATCCACGCTGGCCGGGTGGCAGCTGGAGAAGGAACTCGCATGGTCCGACCTGATCGAGATCATCACGTGGTTGATCATCATCGCCCTGATTGAGCTGGTCGTCAGGATGCAGGGCCACGGCATTACGGGCGGTCGAATTATCGACAGTGCGAAGCGCATCAAGCTGGTCATGTACGGCATCCTGTTTTGCCTGTCTGCCTGGTGGACCTGGCTGGGACACTGGATCTACGCATGGGACACCTTTGTCTGGATCGCAGGCTTTGCGGCTATCGAGATGAACGTTAACGAATGGCGCGAGGAAATCCTCGGCGAGCAGGCGACCGCCTGAAAAAAGACTGACATGAAACCTGAAAACCAGAAACAGGAGCACACCGGCTCCTATTACGCTGCCACCGTCAACGAAGTGACGAACTACCCGTCACTGGAAGGTCGCCAGACCGCCGATGTCTGCATTATCGGCAGCGGGTTCACCGGCGCGGCTACGGCGCTGACACTGGCCGAACGTGGCTACTCAGTAGCCGTTGTCGAAGCCAATCGAGTGGGCTGGGGTGCGTCCGGTCGCAACGGCGGCCAGGTCATCAACGGCATCAGCGGCAGCTCGCGGATGGCAAAAAAGTACGGTGAATCGGCCGCCGAGGCCCTGTGGGCCATTCGCTGGCGTGGCAACGAGATCATTCGCGAGCGGGTCAGGAAATACGACATCCAGTGCGACCTGAAAGACGGCTACGCGGAAGTGGCCGTCAAGCCCAAGCACCTTGAATACATCGAGGAGGCGTACGAGGAACTCGAAGACGCCGGATTTGAGCATCGCTACGAGAAATGGGACCGTGATGAGACCGCAGAGAAGCTTGGTACATCAGCTTTCCATGGCGCCTTCGTCAATTACTTCGACGGTCACATCCATCCGTTGAACCTTTGTATCGGCGAAGCGAGAGCAGCAGCCGGTTTAGGCGTACGCTTTTTCGAGCAATCGCCGGTCGTCAACATCACGCACGGCAAGAAAGCGATCGTGAACACGGCGAGCGGTTCGGTAGAAGCGGATGCGGTGCTGATCGCGGGCAATGCCTACAGCCAGCTCGAAAGCCGCAAGCTGTCCGGCCTCGTGTTCCCGGCGGGCTCCTACATCATCGGCACCGAGCCCCTGGGCGACGAACTCGCCGAGTCCATCAACCAGAAAGACGTGGCGGTCTGCGACCTGAATGAGGTCGTGGACTATTACCGATTATCAGCCGACAAACGCCTGCTGTACGGCGGCGCCTGCAACTACTCAGGTCGCGACCCGAAAGACATCGTCGCCTACATTCGCCCCCGCATGCTGAAGGTGTATCCGCAGCTCAAGGACGTGAAGATTGATTTCCAGTGGGGCGGCAAGATCGGCATTGTGCCCAACCGGGTACCGACGGTTGGCAAGGTCGCTGACAACGTGTTCTACAGCCAGGGCTACTCCGGTCACGGCGTTTGCGCGACACACACGATGGGCGAGATCATGGCCGACGCCATCGGCGGCACACTCGAGCGCTATGACCTGTTCGCCAACATCGACCACATCCGGATACCGGGCAGCACCTGGTTCGGCAACCAGATGATTGCGCTGGGCATGATGTACTACAAGATCAGGGACGCGCTATAGCTCTCTGACGGCACGATGAGCTTCAACGATTGCCGCCTCGCTCATGGCGTTGGATGCCGAGTCCGACGACGCAATACTGATATTACCGAAGCGTTCACGGCCTTTCAGCCAATGGTGCCTTGACTCGTCCCAGCGTGACGGCTCAAACGCGACCTGTTGGGTCTCAGGGTCGAAGCCATACGCGTAGCCGTGGGGCCAGCGGTTAACGGTAATACCTGCAACATCGGTCTTCACGTCAAAGTCGGTGCCATTCAGCAATCGAGACAGCAAGTCGCGCGCATGGAACTCGTAATCGCTGAACGACTTCTCGAACAGCGTGCGACGTCCCAGGGCGAACTGTTCGTGCACGGGCTTACCCGGCACGACAGGCACGTGGCACATGTGCACCACCATCGGATCGTCCGGTGAGGTACCAAACTTGTAGTCGCCGAGGCTTACCGGGAAGTCCAGCATCACGTTGTGGAAGAAACTGCCGGGACAGTAGGTGCGCTGCAGCCCCTTCGCCTGGAAGCCGCGCCAGTTAGTCACGAGGACATTCGTATAGACCATCGGCGATCGCAGGGCCGTACCCAGTGCCGCCTTCTGCGCAGCCGGCATCTCGGGACAAAGGTAGGGCACCATCGAGTTGTAGCCGGCGACGACGACCTTGCTCGCCGTCAGCGTGTACGCTTCGTCGTCGCGAACGAAGGTCACATCCACATCCGCGCCGAGGTCGTCACCCTGGTGCCGCAGGCGCACGACGGTGCTGTTCAGGCGAATCCGCGTCGCGTTGTCGGGACGATCCAGTGTTGAGTAATCGAAGCGCGCCGTAACGATATCGTCCATCGAGGACCCCGGCGCACTGCCGGGCACCAGCTTCCGGACCAGCATTCTCGCAATCGATGCATTGCCGTCCGGGAAATGATGGATGAATGGCTCAGCCTGGTAGTCCGCATAGTTGAACAGGCCCAGGTCCAGGTCGCCGAAGCCGGGGTATTCATTGCTCCACGCTTCGATCGCCGGGAAGACGTCGATATCCACAGCCCAGACACTGCGGCAGATCGCATGCACCGCCTTGATGACGCTGGGATCCAGCGCCGCCTTGTCCTCAAGATACTGACGGTAAGAATGCCCACCGAGGTAGTCGAGCATCTCCCCGCGCTTCATGTCGCCGAGGTAGTGCTGCTCATTCGCAAACAGGCGCTGTATGTCCATGCGGCCCTGCGCCGGCAGTGGCAGCCGTGCTGCAACGTCGGGATCAGAGAGATCGCCGACTTCTACATGGTCCCGCCCGAACGTCTCCGCATCGAAGAACGTGGCCCGGCCCATGCCGAGGGAGTCGTACAGGTCGTGATGAAATGCGGTCTCGAAACGTTTGACGTCGATACCGATGTCGCGCAGAAGTCTCTTTGCGATCTTCGGGTAACCGCTCGGCGCCTCAATGAGCATCGTCCCGCCGTAGCCGATCTTCAGCTCACCGTCGAGCATGAACTCGTTGCGCTTGGCGTGGCCGCCGAAGTCATCGTGATTGTCGAGAACCAGCACGCGACCGCCATGCTTCTGCTGGAAGAACCAGGCGGCCGACAGGCCGCTGATGCCGGCGCCGACAACGACAAGATCATAATGCTCATCGATGCGCTTGCCGTCCCAGGGCATGCCGTCGCGCACGGAATGTGCGGCCTCCCAGGAGCCGTCGTGAGAGCCACGGATGCCGGTCTTTGCCGGTGGGTAGTAGTCGGGCATGTCCTGCGCACCGACATCAGCAGAGGCTGCCTGCGGCAGCAGTGATGAACCGACCGCGATGCTGACACCATTCAGGAAGTCGCGTCGCGTGATATCGGCATTCATGCCGAGCTTGTCGTGTTTGCTCATAAAGGCTCGAATTCGATCCAGGTCGTTTTCAGTTCAGTGTAATCGTCGAAGGCGTGCATCGACTTATCGCGCCCGTTGCCGCTTTGCTTGAATCCGCCAAAAGGCACGGTGATATCGCCACCGAAATAGTTGTTGATGCCCATAGTACCGACACGAACAGCAGCCGCTACCTGGTGTGCCGTGTTGATGTCCCGGCTCCAGACAGCACCGGCGAGCCCATAGATGGAATCGTTGGCGATGCGGACCGCCTCCTTTGCATCCGTAAACGACAGAACAGACATGACCGGCCCGAAGATTTCCTCCTGCGCAATGCGCATCGCGTTGTCGACACCGCCGAAGATCGTCGGTTCAACGTAGTAACCACCGGAATCTGCCATGACCTGGTTACCACCGGCTACAAGTTGCGCACCCTCGTCGCGACCGACGCCGACATAGCTCATGACCGTGTCGAACTGACTGCGGTCTACCATCGGACCCATGGCGGTCGACGGATCCATCGGATCGCCCGGCGTCCAGCCCGCGGCCTTCTCGACGACAGCGGCGACGAACTCATCACGCACGCTTTCCTCGACGATCAGTCGGGTCCCGGCTGTGCAGGTCTGGCCGCCGTTGTAGTAGACCGCGAGTGCCGCGGCTTCTGCCGCCTTGTCGAGATTCGCATCGGCGAAGACGATATTCGGGCTCTTGCCGCCAAGCTCAAGGAACATGCGCTTCAGATTCGACTGCCCGGAATACTGCATCAGCAGCTTGCCGACCTCGGTGGAACCCGTGAAGGTCACACCGTCGATGTCCGGGTGCATGCACAAGTGTTTACCGAGTTTCGACCCGCTGCCGGGCAGAACCTGCAGGACGCCTTCCGGCAAGCCTGCTTCCTGCGCCAGCACAGCGATGCGCAACGCCGTCAGCGATGTATTCTGCGCGGGCTTCACGATCACCGAGTTGCCGGTCGCCAGTGACGGCGCGAGTTTCCAGGCCGTCGTCGACAGCGGGAAGTTCCACGGCACGATCGCAGCAATCACGCCGAGCGGTAACCGCTGGATCAGCGCCAGCGTATCGTTCGCTGTTGGCGAGATCTCGCCGTAGACCTTGTCGATCGCCTCGCCGGTCCAGCGGATCGTGCGCACGGCGGACGGCACGTCAACACCGGTGGTATCCGCGATTGGCTTACCGACATCCAGCGTTTCCAGCACCGCCAGTTCATCGGCATTTTCCTCAATGAGCTCTGCCCAGCGAACGAGAATGGCTTTGCGCTCCATCGGTGGCATCGCCGACCAGTCGCCTCGCTCGAAGACCTCACGCGCCACGGCCACCGCGCGGTCGGCGTCGTTTTCATCGCAGACGGCAACCTGCGCGATTTCGGCACCGTCTCGCGGACTGATGCTCGCAACTGTAGCGCCGGTCCCGGCATCGCGGTAATCACCGTCAATAAACGCGCGGCCTTCGATAGACAGTGACTCCGACAGCGACAACCAGTCGCCCAGTGACTTGGCACTCATAGGGATACCTCAGGAAGTAAGTTCAGACACGGCGCGATGCGCTTGCTCAACGGCGGTATGCAGCCAGGCAACGGCGCCTGCGTCGGCGTTGGCAATCGAAATGTTGCCGAACGGTTGCCGGCCTTTGACGTGCGGATAGCGTGGATCGTTCCAGTCGTCGTACGAGGGGTCGCCGCCCAGAAAGTCGTAGCTCCAGGAGTAGCCGTGCGACCAGCGATTAACGGTGATCCCGGCGATATCTCTTGCCGGATCGAATCCACCGGGACCCAGCGCATCGGCCAGCTGGGAGCGGATGTTCCGCTCGATAGTCTCGAACGAGGTACCCAGCAGCTCCGCCCTGCCCGCCTTGTACTGGTCCTGTCTCGACAACCCTGCGTTCGGCTTGCCGAGAAAACGCTCCATGTGCACGACCACCGGCTGGTCAGGTGATGCGCTGAAGTTGTAGTCACCGAGGCTGACCGGGAAATCCAGCTTCGTGTTCCAGTGATACTCACCGGGAGAGGCAAACACGCCGACACCCAACTCGGCCCATGCTCGCCAGTTTCGCAGTGCCACATTGGTGTAGATCAGCGGTCGCTTGACCTGCGTGCGCAGGGCCGCTTGTTGTTCTTCACCGATTTCCGGGCAAAGCGCCGGGATAATGCGATTGTTACAGGCCATCACACAGTGCCTGGCCTGCACTTCGTAGAGCTGCTCGTCGTTTACATAGCTGACCGAAACGCGATCCTTGCCGAGATTTCTCGCATTCACGACGGTGCTGTTGAGTCGAATCCGGACCTGGTGAGCGGCCAAATCCAGCTTCGAATAGTCGAAACGCGCCGTCACGATGTCTTCCATGTCATTCCCCTCGGCAATACCGGGGATCATCTCCCTGACCATCAGACGCGCAATCGACGCGTTCCCGTCCGGGAAATGATGAATGTAAGGCTCCTCGTCCGGAACGTACTCGAGGCCGAGCGCACTGGCTCCGGGCAGTCCGTAGTAGATCAGGGCCGTCTCAGCGACGGACGCCGCGATTCCGGGCCCGGCTTCCACCGAGGTGTCATCCATGATGCGCAGGACATCCGGGTGGTCGACACCCACGATATCGGCCAGGTAGTCCTTGTAGGACATGCCGTACAGCCATTCTGTTTTTTCTGCCTTGCTGACCTCCGGGTATTGGTCCTCGATGGTCAGCATTCGAACGATCTGCTCTCGCGCCTCGGCTGCAATCGGCATCTGCGCGACCGCCTCATCGGGCTCAAGACTGTTGTCCGCCAGGAACAGGTAGCTGCGGAAACCGGCCAGGTCACTTCGGACCATCGCGCTCTTGCCCCAGCTCGCCTCGGAGAAATGCAGGGCCGGGCCAAGGCCATGCCGCTTGTAGAAATCGAGGTCGTAGGCGCCGTTGAAGCGATCGATGTTCACGCCCAGCTCGTCCAGCAGGCGACTCGCGGCCGGCGGGAATTCACTGGGTTCAACCAGGGTCTGGCCGCCGCCGTATCCAATCAGCTTCGTGCCGTCTACATCGAATTCGTTTCGCTTGGAGTGCCCGCCGAAGTCATCGTGGTTGTCGAGAATCAGGATCCGGGCATCGGGCTTTTCCTGCCGGTAGAACCAGGCCGCAGACAGGCCGCTGATGCCACCACCGACGATAACCAGGTCGTACTCGCCGGCATCCGCAGGCCTGCCGAAGTCCGTACGGCCGCCCATGGCGAGGGCGTGGGCAACGTCGAAGGAACCATCGTGATTGCCACGCATACCCATCAGGGCGGGCGGATAATTCGATCCGAGGCGTTCGCCGGCCCAGAGTGCCGATGGTGCGGCGGCCGACAGCGCGAGGGCCCCGACGCCATGAAACAGGTCTCGTCGAGTGATCGAGGACTGCATTCCGAGGGATTTGTCGTGGCTGGACGCGGCCATAAAGCCTCCGGTCAACGGGGGGTCATTGTCCTTTTCCGCCGGAACAGGCAACTACCGCGCCTATACGCCTAACAGTCTGGTCCCGCGGGCTGCGCTAACATCCTGATTTTGAACCTGCCTGACGCGTTTTGCACACCCACGACGCAATTATCATCGGCGCAGGCCACAACGGCCTGACGACCGCCGCATTTCTTGCCAAAGCCGGGCTGGACGTCGTCGTGCTCGAGAAGAACGCGTACACGGGTGGCGCGACCGTAAGTCGCGAGCTGCACGAAGGCTGGCAATACTCCAACTGCTCCTACGTGTGCAGCCTGTTCCGACCGGAAATCTACAACGCCCTGGACCTGGGCCGACACGGCCTGAAGGTCGTGCCGCTGGTCAGCAGCATGACCTTCAAGCAGAACGGCGATTACTTTGGCAGCTACCAGAACCCGAATATCCGCCGCCGTGAGATCATCCGTCACAACCACCGAGACGCAGACGCGGCCGTACGCTTCGACGCCGACATCCTTCGCTGGTGTCGCCTCATACGCGGCTTCCTGCTGCGCACGCCGCCGGATCCCGGCTCCTTCCGGCCACGCGACGCGTTCGAGTTCGCGTACCTGCTGAAGAAATTCCACGAGCTCAGCGAAAGCCAGCTCTACGAGTTCATCCGCTTCTTCACAATGTCGATCGCCGAGTACCTCGAGAACTATTTTGAGAACGAAACCATACTCGCGCACTACTCCGGCGGCAGCATCATCGGCACCGGCCTCGGTGTGTACTCACCCGGCACGGCATACGTTCTACTTCACCACGCGATGGGCGATGTCGACGGCAACGTCGGCGCCTGGGGCTTCGCGCGCGGCGGCATGGGCTCTGTATCGGGAGCCATCGCCTCGGCCTTCGAAGAAGCCGGCGGCAAGATCCGCACCGATGCCGAGGTCACGCGCATCCGCATCAGCGGCAACCGGGCGACCGGCGTCGGGCTGGCCAACGGCGACATCGTCAATGCGAAACTCGTCGTCTCCAATCTCGACATCAAGCGCACCTTCCTCGACGTCATGGACGAAAACGACGTGCCGCCGTCAGTCCTGAAACGCGCCGAGCAGTTCAAGATCCGCGGCTCGTCCGGCAAGCTCAATATCGCACTCGACGGCATGCCGCGCTTCCCTGCACTGCCCGACGATTCACCGCTGACGCTCGGTCACATGCATTTCACGGACACACTGGAGCGCCTGGAGCGCGCCTACGACGACTGGAAGGACGATCGCTGGTCGGCGGACCCGTACACCGACACACTGATCCCGTCGCAGTACGACCCGACACTGGCGCCGCCGGGCAAACACATGATGAGCGTGTTTGTGCAGTACTGCCCGGTCGAGCCGGACGGCGGCTGGGATGACACAAAAAAGCAGACCTTCGGCGACACAGTCATCAACCAGATCAACGACTATGCACCAGGCTTCAAGGACCTGGTTTTACATGCCGAGGTCCGCACGCCGAAGGAGCTCGAAGAAGAAGTCGGGCTGACCGAAGGCAACATCTTCCAGGGCGAGCTGACCTTTGACCAGCTACTGTTCAACCGCCCGTTCCCCGGCCTGTCGCAGTATCGTGGCCCGGCGAAAGGCCTGTACCTGTGCGGCTCCTCCAACCACCCCGGCGGTGGTGTCATGGGCGCGCCGGGCGCTAACGCGGCGCGCGAGATCCTTCGCGACCTCAAGCGCCCGGATACGACGCCGGTTGAGTTTAGCGATGACTGAGCGCGTCGACGTCCTTGTCATCGGTGCCGGCCCGAATGGCCTGAGCTGTGCCGCGGATCTCGCCCGCGGCGGACGCAAGGTGCTGTGTCTCGAGGCTGCCGATGCGCCAGGCGGGATGGCGGCCGGATTCGACATAGCCGACGGCTATCGTGTGCCCGGCTTCTCGCAGTGGTGTTACGCAAAGGACAGGCCATCGGCCGACAAGTCGATCGATACGATCGTCGTCGACTCCAACGGCAAGCACGTGACGATCGGGGCAGATGCGGTGTCCGGCGTTTCTGCCGATGACGCCGCGGCATTTATCGAGTTCCAGCAGCGTTACCTCGCGTTTGCCGCGGCCCTGCAGCCACTGATGGATGCGCCGCCGCCGCGGCTCAAGCATTTCCCGGCGGCAGACAAGAAAACGCTGTTCCGCCTTGCGTGGAAGTTGCGCATGGGGCTCGGACGTGACGAGATGTACGAGTTCCTGCGCGTCGTCGGCATGAACATCTACGATCTGCTGAACGAACATTTCGACGACGACCGCCTGAAAGCCGCAATCGCGATCGACGCCGTACTCGGCAACGCGATGGGGCCGCGCACGCCGGGCACCGTGCTGACCTGGCTGCATCGCCTGCGCGGTCGTCTGAACGGGCCGATGCACTCGGCAACGTCGTACCTGCCGTCGCTGTTGGCTGACGTCGAGTCAGCGGGCGTGACCATCCGCTGCGGCGCGGCCGTCAAGCGTATTCTGATCGACAATGAGACCGTTACCGGCGTCGAGCTCACCAACGGCGAGCGTATCGATGCCGGCACTGTCGTGTCCGGCGTTGACGCGAAGACGACCTTGCTCGAGCTCGCAGGCACGCGCGATCTCGACGCGATGTTCGCGACACGTGTCAGCCAGGTTCGCGACGCCGGTGTCGTCGCACACTACTCGCTGGCGCTGACCAGCCCGCCGGAGATTCCCGGCATCGATGCCCGCCTGATGGGCAATCGCTTCCTGCTGACGCCGGACATGCGTGGCGTCGAGCGTGCCTTCAATGCGGTCAAATACGGCGAGGCCTCGGCGGAGCCGGTTATCGAATTCACACTGCCCAGCGTTCACGACGCCTCTCTCGCGCCAAACGGTCACGTGCTGTCGGCGAACGTCCTTTACGTCTCTCAAGGCTTGTCGAAGAGCGACATAAACCAGCTCGAGCAGCAAGTTCGACAACAGCTCTGCGCTGTCATGCCGGGACTCGACGACAAGGTGCGTGCCAGCAGCCTGCTGACTCCGGACGACATCGCGACGCGATGCGGGCATTCGCACTGGCACCACGGGGAGCTGTCGCTGCACCAGTCGCTGATGATGCGCCCGGTGTATGGCGCGGCGCAGTACGCGACGCCGATTGAGGGGCTGTACCTGTGCAGCGCCGGCTGTCATCCCGGTGGCGACCTCGGCGGCCGTGCCGGCCGCAATGCGGCGTCGGTCATTCTCGCGGGGGCACGTGCATGATCGAGCACACGCACTTTCGAACCGCACTGACACGCTCGCCGTTTATCGGGCGCATCGAGGCCATGTCGCGCACCGAGCACTGGGCGACCTGGAACACCTACAAGACCCCGTATGTCGTCGACAACCTGTCGACCGAGTACTTCGCCGCTCGCAGCAGCTGTTCAGTGATGGACCTGACACCGATGGAGAAGTACCGCATCCGCGGTCCGCAGGCCGAGGCCTATCTCGATCGACTTGTCACGCGCGACATCAGCAAGCTTGGGCCAGGCAAGGTGACCTATGTCGCCTGGTGCAACGACGAAGGCATGGTTGTCGACGACGGTACCGTGTTCCAGCTCGCCGAGAACGATTACCGGCTGTGTGCGCAGCAGCACCAGCTGGACTGGCTGCGCTTGTCGGCGCTGGGTTTCGACGTCGAGATCGACGTCGAGACACACGACATAGCGGCACTCGCGGTGCAGGGACCCACATCGTGGTCCGTGCTGGATACCGCGGGCTTCAAAGGTCTCGAATCGCTGCTGCCGTTCCAGATGATGACAGTCAATTTCAACGGCGCAGAGGTCATGGTCTCGCGCACGGGCTACACCGGTGACTTAGGCTACGAGCTGTGGATGTCGCCGGACGTCGCGTTGGATGTTTGGGATGCACTGTTCGCTGTTCGTGATCGCTATGACGTGAAATGCCTTGGCCTGGACGCACTGGAGATGTTGCGCATCGAGGCCGGTTTCATCATGCCGGGCTTTGACTTCATGATCGCCGAGGCCGCCGTTCGGGACGGCCGCGCCCGGTCGCCCTACGAGGCCGGCATCGGCTGGCTGGTGAACCTCGACAAAGGTCCGTTCA
>CAZSIQ010000016.1:0-59424 GCA_964606915.1 uncultured Woeseiaceae bacterium
TGCGTTGCAGCTAAGCGTCCGACGGCAGAACGCACACAGGCGCGCCCCTCGGGATCGTTGGCGATGCAAAATGACTCGATGAGCGCCGGCTGTCGCACGATGACCTCATCGGGCAGTTCGGCAAACAACGCCACACCGACACCGCGCACGTCGGCAACCGGTGACTCGAGCAGGCGCGAGAACACCGTCGCCGGAACCTCGGCGGCCGGTTTCTCGTGGTTGATGATCAATCGACCAGCCAGCGCTTGCAGGGCCGGCGACTCGTGTGCGAGCAGGGCCAGTACGTGCGTGAATTCGACCTTGCTGCTGGCGTGCTTCAGCGGACCCAACAGCGCCCACTGCACGTCCGCGACCATGGCGCTGTCGAGCGCATCAACGTCGTAACCGACAAGGCGCAGCAGAACCGCTTCGACCAGGGGTCCGGGGTCCCGCTGTGCGGCCGCCTCGACCACCATGCGGCCCCAGTGACGCATCGCCTCCGTGCGGGCGGTCATCAGCTTGATCACGAAGTCCACCGACGCTGCATACGTCGCTGGATCGTCGGTAACCCATTGCTTGGCCAGCTCCACGGCCGGCGGGTGAACGGAATCGAGCAGCGCTATGACCAGCTCGAAATCGGGATTCGCCGGGTCGTAACGATCGCGGGCGATATCGAACGCGAACGCTGCCGTGCTCTCGAACGGTTTTTGCAGCAGCTTGACCAGCGTGGCCACCGGGATGTTCGCGCAGAACTCACTCTGCAGCCTGAGTGCTCGAGCCGCAAAGATGTGCACGGGCTCAAGCGTCGCGTCTTCCAGCAGCGTCAGCAGGGCGTCCGGGTGACGATCCCACAGTTCCGGGAAGGCCTCGCTGCGCGCGTTGTCCGGCGTGTAGTCGTCATTGAGCTGCCAGGCCCTGGCGCGGCCCTTCGCGGCGTACTTCTCGCCGTTGTACTCGAGGATGTAGTTGAAGCAAACGAAGCTGGCGTACTCGTCGTAGCCGATGACCACCTCATTGGAACGACCGGACGAACTGTCCCAGAAAAACAGGCGGGACTGTCGCGCATCCTGCGTATGCTCCGGCCGGTAGGCCAGCAACACACCCATAGCCATTTCGATGTAATCGTCGAGGCCAAGCTGGCCCAGGCGTCGCAACGAGCGCCAGCTGCGTTTACGCAGGTAATCCCGGGTCTTGCTGGAGAACGCGAGGCGCGGCGACGGTTGTTTCATCTCCTTCTTGATGTCCACGTACTCGTAGCGCGGCGTATACACCGGCGTATGCGTACCCCAGGAAGGCGATGCATAGAAGGAGCGACTGGTGTCGAAGCGACGAGCCAGCAGGGCAAAGACGTCGGCGTCCTTTAAAAACTCGGCGGCCTTGTAGACCTGGCGAACGCCGCCAAAATAGTTCGGCTTCAGGGGCACAATGCTCAAAACCCTGAGTAAAGCCGTGCGCAACAGCTTGCGATCCCAGGACAGCAGGTACAGATCGGGCAATGCCGCATTGCAGGCGCTGTCGTCGTTTGCGAAAAAGTCATCCAGCGCGGATTGAATCGGCAGCAGTTCGTCAGAGTCGATCACGGATGCGACGCTGTGCGGCAGGCGACCCTTGACCGGGTCCAGAATCGCGGCACGCTGTTGGTCATTGGCCACCCGGGCACTCGCCCACAGCGCCATCCTCTGGACCATCTCGGCACCGCCTTGCTGGATGTGCGGGCTGATCTGGTCGAACATCGACTCGTCAGCACAACGGCCGATCGCCCACAACAACGCGTAGTCCAGTCGGTGCTTCTTGCCCGACAGCAGCTTGAGCATCGGGGCTGCGAATTGCGGCGCGCCAAGCTCACCGGCTCGCCAGATCAACCGGCTCGCAGCGCGTTCATCCAGTTGCCCGGTGGCTATATCAGAAAGGCCGGCACGAACACGCTCCATCGCACCGTCGAAACGCGAGGATGACGATGCAGGTCTCGGAGTTGGCGCTGCGGCGGCTGCCTGTGGCGCTGTCGCGCCCGACATTTCCTGGTAGCCCTTGTTGAGCTTGGACACAACGAGGCTGTCGAAGATCTGGTCGGCCTTCTCCCGGGAAACGGGATCAGGTGTCTTGGTTCCTTCGCGCAGCGTGGCGCCACGGCGGCCGTAGCGGAAGTTGACGACGAACTGGTCAGGCGCAAAGCGGGTCGACACGTCGCAAAGGTCTGTCTCATAGACCTTGTCGGACTTGCCCTCCTGGTAGAACAGACGTGACTGTCGTACCAGTTTCATGAAGAAATCCTGGGTTCTATCGTCTTCCCCGCCCGCGGTTTGTTGTGTTCTTGTCTCGGTACGTCCCCTCGCCTATTGATAGCAAGCGTGTTCCTCTTTCGCAACAGCGGGGCCGGTGCTGAGGTTAGCTCTCCGCCCAGGGATCGTAGCTACCGAAGTTCCACAGGTAGCCTTCCGGATCGCGGCAGGAGTAGTTCTTGCCGCCGTAGTCCTCGGCGGTCAGCGGCATCACGATCTCGGCGCCGGCTGCAACCGCGTGTTGATAGTGGTCGTCGATTTCCGGCACAACGATGTAGGGGCTCTGGCAGACCACGGCGTCAAGGGAGCCCGGGGGTGCCTGCAATTTGCCGAAGTCATCATCCCGGGCAGAGCCGAGCATGATCATGCCGTTACCGAAGGTGAGCTGGGCGTGCCGGATCTGTCCGTCGTCACCCGGAACAACCAGGTGCTCTTTGAAACCGAAGGTTTTACAAAGCCAGCTGATCGCTGACGGGGCGTCATGGTAGCGCAGCGTTGGAATGATGCTTGGCGACATGGTTTTCCTGTCCTTTACTGTTCGCACCGCGCTGTTGCCACGATCGCGATAAGTGACAATCGTCAGTCTGTATGAATCAGTATAGCGGACGACCAGGGTTTGTCCGGCGGTCGGGTCCGGCACACTGGCCCGTGCAATAACGAGCGGCCGAACCTCACGCATGCGGTAGAGTAACGGTCCACAACAAACACCGTCCTGTTCGGTCGAGCCATGCCGCGATCCAAAAAACTACTGGTGGTCCAGCACGTTCCCTACGAGCCACTCGGCACGCTGGACCCGCTGCTGAAGAAGCTTGGCTTCCGTATTCGTTACGCCAATTTCAGCCGTGACCCTCATCAGCGGCCCAGTCTCGACGGCTACTCGGCCATCGTCGTACTCGGCGGTCCGATGAACGCCGACGACTACGACAACTACCCACACCTGCAGGCCGAAGTGGAGCTGATTCGCGATGCCCTGGAGCGCGACATACTCATCCTCGGCATCTGTCTCGGCGCCCAGTTGCTTGCACGGGCACTGGGCGGCGTCGTTCATGCCGATGGCGGTCGTGAAATTGGCTGGCACCAGGTCAACGTTAACGAGCACGGTCTCGACGACCCGGTGCTGTCGTCATTTGGACAGCAGAACCAGGTCTTCCAGTGGCATGACGACATCATCGAACTGCCGTCGAGCGCAGTTTGCCTGGCGGGTTCAGACACCTGCCCCGTGCAGGCATTTCGACACGGCAGCACGGCCTACGGATTCCAGTTTCATCTCGAGGCCGATGCACCGCTTATCGAGCGCTGGCTGCAGACGCCGGACCACCAGGGCGTGTTTGCCGAGGGTGCGGCAGACCCCGATGAAATCCGCGCACGCATTCCTTCATCAATCGACGACCTGATGCAGCTCAGCGATCTGACGTTTGGCCGATGGGCCGAGCTGGCCGGAACCCGACGTCGCAGGCACCATCTGCCGTCACGATGAGACCGTGTCAGGTCAGTGTCTTGCGGAAGCCAATCCTCGAGTGGCCCGCCGGGAAATTGTCGAATCGCGTGAATTCCTCGTAACCGAGGCGCGTGTAGAAGCCTTCAGCCTGCCAGCTTTGTGTCCACAGCCAGAGGCCCTGAAGGCCTTCGGCGGCGGCATAGTCTTCCGCAAGCACCATCAGCGCCCGGCCGAGACCCTGTCCCCTCACCTGCAGCGATACCCACAGTTCATCAATGTAGATCCAGTCCCACAGATTGTCAGCGGCAAGAACCGCCTGGATTCGTCCCTGCTCATCGCGGGAAACCCACTTTATCCGGGTCTTTTGATAGGCGGGCGCACCCTGATCGGCGCTGTGTGACTCAAACCCGTCTGAGACGACGGATTGCTCCGCGGGCGTCAGGCCTTCGCGCTGAAACTGGATCGTCACCGTGGTTATCCGGGCCTTATAGCTCGCTTGGATTGAGTGCGATGAGCATAGCAGACGAGTATCAGGCGCCCGGCGACAAGACCGTGTGCTCAGTCAACAGGCTGAGGGTTCGCCCCACCCGAATCGGCCGCAGTGTGACTTCCACAGTATCAGTCACGCAGCGAATCGTTGAGCCCCAGGGCGGCAGATCAAAAGCCTCGCCTTCGGGGTAACGGACCTCCAGTGTTCGTTCGCCTGTCCACTCAAACGCGAGCTCGACCGTGTGGTCGTAGAAGGTAACCGCACTGTCTTCACAGCCGCGCGTCTTGCCGAAGTTGACGACGACCTGGGTAACGCCACCGGAGGGCGAATCGTAGCGAATCGTCGATGCCTTATTCATAAGGTCGGGTGACAACGTGTGATCGGACTCCACGGGTTCCGAATACGCCCCATCGCCGGTCAGCGCACTTCCCCGCGGCACCATGACCACGCGCACGGGACGATCCATGCAGCCGAGAAAATCACCAGACGCATTGTGTCGGTAAGGATTACCGTCTGGATACCTAACCTCGAGGATCTCGGCGCTGACCCAGCGCAGCTCGACGCCCATATCGTATTCATGCCAGGCGGCAGATCCCATTCCGCAACCGAACCCGAGCGCCAGGAAGTCCAGACCGACTTGTGTCAGCCCGCCGGTAGGCGAGTCGTAGTGATAAACGAAGGCGCTGACTTCGCCATCCGGAGACAGCGTACGTCCATATTTCACGCCCTCCGTAAAACCGTCGTCTGGTTCGGCACAGGCGGCCAGCAGCAGAAACGGCAGGGTTGCCAGTCCGCCCGCGGCGGCAGAAAGGCGGCGTTTGGTTGTGAGCGCTTCGTTCATGAACAACGTGCTGAGCCAGTCACTGACATCGCGAGCCATGAGTATAGCGAACGAGCATGTCCGGCCAATCTTCGACATACTCGGCCACATGAAGAAACTTCTCGCTGTCCTGCTTCCGGCCTTCTTCGCCGTCGCGTGCAACGCACCACCGTCGTCGACGGAAACCACCCAGCCCGAACGCTACACCGGCCCCATCATCGACATGCACGTCCATGCGTACGACGAACGTCAGCGCATGTTCGGCATGCCGCATCCCCCGACGCTGCGTGGAGAGACGTTTCCGTCGGTGCCCACACCCGAGGCGCAGTGGGAAGAAACCCGCAAGCAGTTCGACAAGTACAATGTCGTGAAGGCGCTGACCTCGGACGGACAGCTCTGGGTTGATTACGACCCTGATCGAATCATGGTGAGTGTCCGCAACCTGCCGGAGGAACAGATGGTTGCCATGCACGAGGCGGGCATGCTGGATGCCATCGGTGAG
Organism: uncultured Woeseiaceae bacterium; assembly: GCA_964606915.1. Classification (GTDB taxonomy): domain Bacteria; phylum Pseudomonadota; class Gammaproteobacteria; order Steroidobacterales; family Woeseiaceae; genus UBA1847. Next base: position 5,509 of record CAZSIQ010000016.1, read on the forward strand.
CTGAATCCATTCTATGCAGGCATCCGGGCCGACCACCCGTCGCAGGCCCCGTTGTTCGCACTGGCCGAGCGCCTCGGCGTGCCCGTCGGTTTTCATATCATGCCCGGCGGTCCGCCGGGCGGCATCTATTTGCTCGGCATGAAGGACGCCCGGGTAGCCAACGCCAACCCCCGACAACTCGAGGAGGTTCTCGTTCGGCACCCCGGCATGAAGGTGTACATCATTCACGGCGGCTGGCCCTACGTTGAGGACCTGAAGGCGATGCTCTATGCGCATCCGCAGTTGTATGTCGACATATCGGCCATTAACTGGGCACTACCCGAAAGAGAACTCCATGCCTACCTTGAGAGCCTCATCGACGCGGGTTTTGGCGATCGCATCATGTTCGGCTCCGACCAGATGGTCTGGCCACAGACGATCAGTATCGGCATTGAGACCGTAAACTCCTCGAGCCTCAGCCTTGAGCAGAAGGCAGCCATCTTTTACGACAACGCGGCGCGCTTCCTGGAGTTGAGCGACGATGAGATTGCGGCCCACAAACAGGGCTCGACGCCTTAGCTGCGCTCCGAAACCTGGCCGCCGAGGAATCGGGTCCTGTTGCGAAACACGACAACGGCAGCGACCAGGGACAACACGGTGCCCACGGGAAACGCGACAAGGTAAATCAAGGCTGAGGCGATCAGGGCCCAGAAGAACCAGCGGGTCTTGTAGCCACCGAAACCCGCGGCGCAAATCGCGATGAGAAAGCCACCAAGGCCAACAAGCAGCGACAACACCAGCGGAACGAGCTGTTCACTCAACAGACCGGACATCAGCTGCGGATCGCCCTCAGCGGTATCCACCATCGATCGGTAATTCAACAACAGACTTACCGCGGTATAGGCCAGCATCGGCACAGGGAGCAGCGCCACGGTGGATCCGATGACGGCAAACACTCTTGAGACGGCGTTGAGGTCGGGTTCGGCTGCCGACGCCTCCGGTGACGACCAGATGTCCGGGTCTTCTTCCTGCACACAGGTTCCTTGCGTGGGTTGAGGCCATGCGCCTGAAATTCAATCTTGCTAACCTGCGTCGAGTCGTCAAGGCCTGCGTGCTGCTCCCTGTCGGCTATTCAGTCACTCATCTGAGGTATTCGTATGACCCAGGGCGTCGATCACGCCGCAGGAGCGCTTAAGCACTACATCCGGACACTGGTCTACTGGGGCCTGCAGCCGGCGCTCATCGTGATGGCCCTCGCCCTGCCGCTCGCGGGCGCCAGCGAAGACACGCACTTCCTGTTCTGGTTCAGCATACTGATCGTGCTGACCGTGCTCGAGATGCTCATTCCCGCACGGCCCGACTGGCAGGGTTCGCTCCGGGAGAAATCTGCCCTGTTCGGTTTCGTGATCGTGGCGTTCTTTGCCTACGGGTTTTTCGAAGGCCTGTTTCATGAAACGCTGTTCCCGTGGCTGGCGTCCGTTCGCGAACAGCTGGGCCTGGATATCTGGCCGAGCGACTGGCCGATGCTTGTGCAGGTGTTGCTGATTTTTGCCAGTTACGAACTGGTGAACTACTGGTACCACCGCGGCGCGCACCAGTGGGGCTGGCTGTGGAAACTGTCCGGGCACGGCACCCATCATGCCTTCAAGAACCTGACCGCCCTGAACACGCTGGCGAACCACCCGTTTGAACCCGTGTTCCTGTTACTGCCGCGCATGCTCGTCGGTTACCTGCTTGGCGGCGAAGTCGTTAGCGTTGCCGTGGGTTCGCTGTTTATGGTCACGACACTCATGGCGCACAGCAACCTCGCGTTGAACTCGAAACTGATCGGCCTGTTCTTTACGACCAACCGTTACCACATCCACCATCACTCGATGGTGCGGGAAGAAAGCAACACCAACTACGGCTGCGCCTGCATCCTGTGGGACAGGGTTTTCGGCACCTTTTCCGATGCCGATACGGTTGAAACAGGTATCGGCAGCCGGCAGCCCACCTACCCGGAAATGTTCCTGATGCCGTTCAGGGAGCCCAAGTCTTCGGCTGTTGCTCCGCTAAAAGACTCGCCGGACAACGCCTGACGGCGTCGAATCACTGATTTCGCCAGCGCCGCGACTCCGGCGGCAGACCGTGCGTGGCCAACGGCCATGTCGTGGGTAATAATCCGGGTTCTCGCACCGGGGGGAATCGTGTGAATCCTGAACTCAAGCGCGCGGCGGAGCTCGCCACCGACTATCTCGACTCGCTGGATCAATTAAAGATCAGTGAAGAGCCGGACCCGCAGTCCATCCGCAACAAGCTGCAGAAGGAACTGACCGATGATGGCGTGCCGTCTCTGCAGGTCATCGATGAACTGGCTGCGGACATCCGCGAGGGCCTGCTGAACACCACCAACGGGCGTTTTTACGGCTGGGTGATCGGCGGCGGCGTTCCTGTTTCTGTCGCCGCCGACTGGCTGACCTCGGCCTGGGACCAGAACGCTGCGGCGTATGCCTGCGCGCCATCGGCTGCGGTCATCGAGGAAATCGTCGGCGAATGGCTTAAAGAGATTCTGGGTCTGCCGAAGCAGGCGTCCTACGCCTTCGTCACCGGTTGCCAGATGGCGCATGTCACCGCGCTCGCCGCTGCACGCCACAAGGTACTCGCCGACAAGGGCTGGTCCGCTGAAGAGCAGGGCCTGGCCGGCAGCCCGCCGATCCGCGTCATCGTCGGTGAACACCACGAGACCCTGCTACGCGCATTGCGCCACCTGGGTATCGGCACCAATGCCGTTATCCAGGTCGCCATGCACGACGACGGCACAATGAAGGTTGAGGCCCTGAAGGCGGAGCTCGAGAAACACCCGGATATGCCGACGATCGTTGCGCTGGCCGCCGGCGACCTGAATCGGGGCGCCTTTGACCCGTTCGATGAAGTCTGCGATATCGCCCATGCGCACAATGCCTGGGTGCATATCGACGGCGCTTTCGGACTGTGGGTGGCATCGAGCCCGCGTTACCGGCACCTGGTCAAGGGGTACGAAAAGGCGGATTCCTGGGCGACAGACGCGCACAAGTGGCTGAACGTCCCCTACGACAGCGGCATGGCCTTCGTTGCCGACCCTGACTCACACAAAGCAGCGATGACTATCCCGGCCGCCTACAAGGTGGACGTAGACGATGTCCGTGACCAGTTTGAGTGGGGCCCGGAGTGGTCTCGCCGGGCGCGTGGTATTCCCTTGTATGCCGCCCTGCGGACGCTGGGCCGCAACGGCGTCTCGGAGATTATCGAGCGCTGCTGTGACCTGACGCGGGAGCTCGTGGAGAGGATGGGTGAGCTACCCGGCGTCGAGGTTCTCGCGACGCCGATCATCAACCAGGGCCTGGTGCGCTTCCTCGACGCCAACGGTGATCATGACGCGCGCACTGACCAGGTCATACACCGTATCAACGAGGACGGTGAAGCCTGGTTCGGGCCGACAACGTGGAACGGCATGCGCGTGATGCGCGTGTCCCTGAGCAACTTCCGCACGACCCGCGAGGATATCGATCGAACCGTAACGGCCGTCGAGGCAGCCCTGCAGTCGTAAACTGCTCGAACGGGGTCAGTTACCGGACGGGAGCTCCCGATAGTTCTCGTCGGCTGCCCTGGCGATATCGACGAGTCGTTCGGTCACTCCGTAGGGCGCCACGATCAACAGCATGTTTGCCGTTGGCATGCCGACCAGGTGCCCTTCCTGCTGGATCATCGGTCTTAAAACCGGTACCAGTTGTGCCGCGTTGAATTTCTCGAGGAACACCATGCGCGTCACCCAGGCGTCGCCGGGGATAGACGGATCACTGTCGCCAACGAGCGGCAAGGCCTGCTGGCGCACGATACGTGACGGCACGATCTTGATAAAGCGCTCACCGTTGATGGCCGCAAGGCTGTTGTTTCTCAGGATGGTCGCGAACGCGTCGTAATCGACCTGTCGCATCGCCAAGGTGCCAACGACAACCTCGGTCGGTACCCGGGCATCGATCAGGAACTCTTTTCCCGTCTCGCGAGATACAGCGTCCAGCAACTTGGTGAGCGCGACCTTCTCATGCCGTGCAGGTTCCGGACTGTCCTTGTCATCGGCGAACGCCGGGTTAAATGCGCCAGTGAACAGAAGTGCTGCAAGAACGAGCGTTGATCTCATGACGACCTCTCCCCTGAGTGACGGTACAGATCCTTAAACGCCAGTATAGCGGCAACGGGGTTAACGGCAGTCCCGAGCAGATCAGGTCGAGCGGTAGTGACCCACCCAGTTGATGATCTCGGCGCCGCGTTTGCTGTCGTCGAGGATCCACTCATCAACCTCCAGCGCATCAGCCAGCTCGCCGGCAACCGGGCTGGTCGACAAACCCTCGAGCTTGCCGTGATACGCGATGCGCTCAGCGTCGGACTCGAAATGTTCGTCGTTCATCATGTCGGCATACAGTCGCACGAGGTCGGCAAGGTGCCGCAGGTCGAACTCGGGGTGATATTGCACGCCGGTAAATTCCGACTTGCCCATCGTGAAGGTCGCTGCCTGCACACGGCTGTGGTCGTTCGAGGCCAGCACAACGGTGCCTTCGGGCAAGACCGATACTTCGTCGAGATGAATGCACGGTGCGTCGAAGGCATCCGGCTTGCCGGAGTACAGGAAATGCTCCCGGCCTTCCGGCGTCAGCGTGATGTCGCGGCTGAAGATAAGCTCACGGCCGTTCGGCGAACGTCGAATATCGCCACCCGCGGCGAGCACCGCGATCTGCAATCCCCAGCAGGAGCCAAGTACCGGTTTGCCGGTTTCACCGAATGCACGGGCCATATCGATCTGACGGGTAATCTCCGGCGTAGCGTCGTAGGCGTGCAGGCTTGAACCGGCAATGACGAGCCCGTCATAGTCGTCGAGTGCGGTATTCGCTGGCAGCACGTCGCCTGGCTCCGCAGCGTTAATGCGATCAACCTGCATGTCGGGGAACAGGCTGACCAGCATGTCCTCGTAAACCATTCCCGGCGAGCGGGAGCCCCCGGCAACAGCGGCCTGCTGACGATCCAGCGGGTTTCCGTCCATCAAAAGCAGTCGGTCCATACCCCCTATGATCCCGGTCTTCGCAATACGATGGCAACCCCTCCGAGCGTTGCGATCGTCGCGACAGCGAGCCGAATGCTCAATGGTTCGGACAGGAAGACGAGGCCGCCGATCGCGGCAATGACAGGGACCGACAGCTGAACGGTTGCCGCCTGTGTGCCGGCGAGCCCGGGCAGTGCCCGGTACCAGACGGCATAACCCAGACCTGACGCCACCGCGCCGGAGGCGATTGCATAAGCAGCGCCCAGCACCGAGACGACCGTGTCACCCGGTAATAGCAGCCCGGCAAGTACAGCCACGGGAGTCGCGTAGAGAAAATTCAGCGCCGTTGAGGTCGTGGCGTCCGTGACCGCACGCCCATAGAGCGAGTACGCACCCCACGCGACACCCGCAACTGCCATCAGTAAAGCGCCTAGCGGGTCAGGTGACGAAGCGCCCGGCAGCAGCAGGTAGACGAGGCCGCCGAGTGCCAGAACGAGCCCGAACCACGACAGGCCGCTGAAGCGCTCGCCACCTGCAATAGACACGGCGAACATCGTCAGCTGCACCGCTCCGAAGAGGACCAGTGCGCCGGTAGCCGTATCCAGTGTCAGGTACGCGTACGAAAAGAAGACGACATACACGAGCAGGCCGGCCACCATGCGTGGATCCGGTCGTGTGCCCAAACTGCCACCGCGCAGCAGGACCAGGGCCGCAAGCATGACGGCTCCTGACAGCAGGCGAATGCTCGAGTAACTCGCGGCGTCAATGAGCCCGGCACCCAGGCCAATGCGGCATAACACCGAGTTGGCGGCAAACGCGATCATGGCCGTAGCCGTCAGCAGCAGGGTTCGGGGGTTCAGCATCGTGTCTGTTTGCAGTGGCCGTCTGCGATCATACCGGAAGCCCGTCAACCGTCCGAAAAGAGAACTGAATCATTAACTTGCGCCGAAGCCACGCTACACTCGGGCGCGATGGACGATACCTCTGCACTGTTCGAGCGGGTGACGCGCCCGCACTTCGATCGCCTGTACCGGCTGGCCTGGCGACTGGCGGGCAGCCGTGCGGAGGCCGAGGACCTGTTCCAGGAAGTGCTGATCAAGGCCTACGCGAAGCTCGATGAGCTGATCGATATCGAGAAGCCGGGACCCTGGCTGGCGAGGGTCATGTACAACCTGTTCATCGACCAGCAGCGCCGGTTCAAGCGGCAGCGCCTGGGTACCGTCGCTGAAGGCGACCTGCCCGGCGATGGGTTTGCCGCGATTGCAGGTGATCTCGATCCGGTGGCTGACAAGGCCCGCTATGAGCGCCTGCAGCGCCTCGACGCAGCCCTCAACCAGCTCTCGGACGATCACCGTCTCGTCGTGCTCCTGCATGACACGGAGGGCTATAAACTTGATGAAATTCAATCAATTACAGGCACACCGACGGGCACACTTAAGTCCCGCCTGCACCGGGCCCGTCAGCGCCTGAAGGAAATTTTGCTCGCTGATGGAACCTTTTCCTGAGCAACTCCGTTACTGGGGGTAAGGACATGACAATGGACGACAAACACGACCACACACTGGACGAGTTGTTAAAGGACTATCCGATGCCCCAGGCCGAAGCCGCTTTTTACGATCGCGCGCTGCTCAATGCCAGCCGCGAAGGAACGCGACGCCAGCGAAACCGCTGGATGTTCGCCGGATTCGGGTCTGCGATGGCTGCCGGCATTGCCGCGCTGCTGCTGTTCGGAATGTTCACCAACTCACCAGACATCCCGGCACCGGAATCCAGTATTCCGGGCATCACGATTGCGCTGGAACAACCGCGCACGATCAACCTGATGTTCGGATCGGCGGAACCGCTCGAGAACGCGATGCTGACCGTCAGCCTGCCTGACGGTATCGAGCTTGACGGCTTCCCGGGACAGAAGGAGGTGACCTGGGAGACCAGTCTCGCCGCAGGAAAGAACGTCCTGCCGCTGACGCTGGTTGCCGTGAAGCCGGTCAGTGGTGAAGTGTTTGCACGTCTGTCGCACATGAACCGAGAACAGACCTTCCAGATACATATTGATGTCGGCCCGCTGGTGCCGGCTCAGGCAACGGAGAGCTAGACATGAAACATCTTCAAATTCTTATCGCCGTGTTCGTGCTGGTGTGCTTTGCATTCCTGCCGACCTCAGTACGCGCACAGGACGACCTGGACGATCTCGAGGTGACCTTCGAGGTTCTCGATGACGACGATGATCTCGACAAGATCACCCGCATGCGCGGCCCGCGTGACCCTGAAGACGGCGAGGACGATCTCGACGACGACGGCGAAGACGAAGAGGACGAGGACGACTCGGATGACGCTCGCCGCGAAGACGAGGAGTTCGAGGACGACGAAGAAGACGAAGACGACTCTGACGAGGACGAAGACGAAGACGAAGACGAAGACGAATTCGAGGACGACGAAGAGGAAGAGGACGACTTCGAGGACGACGACGACTTCGAGGAAGAAGACGAGGTCGATGAAGACGACGACTTCGAAGAAGGCGAAGAAGTCGAGGAAGACGAGTTCGACGAAGAAGAGGAAGAAGAAGGCGACGACGAGGAAGAGGGTGACGGCGACGACACCGGCTTCGAAGACGACGCTTCCGAGGACGACTTCGAAGACGACATGGAGGACGAGTCAGGGGAAGGCGACGACCTCGAGAACGAAGAGTCGGATGAAGAAGGCGACGACTTCGCAGATGAGGAATCGGACGAGGAAGGCGACGACTTCGCGGACGAGGAATCCGATGAAGAAGACGACGGCTTCGACGACGACGGCTCTGGTGAAGGCGATGGCTCCGATGATGGCGGAGACGACGGCGACGGCGAAGAACCCGTCTAGACAGCCGTAAATCCTGAAAAATCCCCCGTCGTGCCTGCACGGCGGGGGATTTTCTTGAACGGGTTCATATTTTTCCCCTGTGAGTTCGGTAACCTTGCCGTTCTTACATAACGCAAGACCTCGATGGCCAAATCACTCACCGCCAAGTTGCTGATCGTTGCCACCGCCTGCCTGGTGGTGTCGACGGCGTTCGCCGATACGGCGAAGAACTACTTCGAGGACGGAAACCGGCTGTTTCGTGACGACCTGTACTGGGCAGCACTGCTGCGTTACCAACAGGCTCTGGACGCCGGGCTGGACACGCCCAGACTGCACTACAACATGGGCGTCACGCACTACAAGGCCGGGCAGCATCGACGCGCCCGCGAATCGCTGACAAAAGCCGCAGAATTCTCTCAGCTTGCCCCTTTGGCCCATTACAACCTGGGCCTCAACGCCTGGCGAGCCGGCAGTACCGACGAGGCGATGCGCTGGTTGCGGCGCGCTCGCACACAGAACCAGAATGCCCAGGTGGCCAGCCTGGCCCGGCGTGCCATTGCCCGGCTCAGTGAGTCGCAGGCTGTTGAGGAGGCCGTCGCCGAGCGGGTTCCTCGTCGGCGGCCGCCCGAACGTCGTACGACCAAGCTGGATATCCGCGCCAGCATTGGCTTTGGCAACAATGACAACATCTACCGGAGCCCGGCGTCTCCTTACGTCGACCTCGCGGCACAGGCACAGCCGCTGGTTACGCCGGAAGTCACCAGTGGTGCGTTCCTGCCGGTCGAACTCACGCTGCGCTACAACCTGAACAGCACAGAGTTTGAAAACTTCTACGTTGCCTATCGCCTGAAGGGTGACTACTACCAGGACAAGGAACTCGACAACGCGAACGAGTTCGTCCAGGAACTGAGCTTCGGAAACTCGTTCATTCGTGAACGGGAAGACGGCGTACGAACCACGGTGTTCAGTGCGTTCAAGATCGGGCAGCACGTTGAAACCTACTTCGACCCGGACGACGGCCTCGAGCGTGACATCGGTGGCGTCGGGATCGGCGATCGACTGAACTTCCTGCGCTATGGGCCGGAGCTCCGGGTGCGCCGCGCCGGCGAGCGCCTTGCGCTGGGCTTCAAGTTCAAGGGCCAGCTTCGCAACTACGAAGATGTCGAGGTCGTGCCCGAGTACGATCACGAATACCTGATGCTGGGCCTGCACGGGCAGTACAAGTTCACGCGCACATCGCTGATCCGTATCGACGTCGAGGCGATGACCCGGCGCTACGGTGACCGTCCGTCGTTCGATCTCGACGGCCAGCAGCGTATTGGCAACCCCACGGTTGAGTACGACTACCTGATTGCGTCAGTCACGGCACGACAGCGCATCACCCGTCGAGCCTGGTTCGGCGTTGAATACCAGCGGACCGATCGCACCGATGGCTACGTCGGCTACAACGACTACATTCGCGACACCTTTGGCTTCGAAGCCCGCTGGCGCCCGTCGCCTCGATTCAGCATCGAGGCCAATGCGCGCTACAGCCTGTACGATTTCCCGAACGCGTTTGCCTTCAACAACGACCAGCTGAGCCGCAAAACCCTCGAATCAGCGACCGGCAGCGTCGAAGCCGAGTGGCGCCTGACGCGCCGCCTGAGCCTGCTTGGCGAGCTGCGTCACCGCGAAACCGTCTCCAACGACTCGCGTATCCAGTTCGACCAGAACCAGTTCATGCTGTCGGTGTCCTGGCGCCAGTAAACGCCCCTTCGGGACCCGCCTTCCGCACAGACGGATTTGCTACACTGCGCCGCCTGCGAAACGCGGTTGGACCATGGACGTCACCCCTATTCTCGATTCCCTGAACGATGCCCAGCGGCAGGCGGTGACGCTGCCCTCGGAGCCGGCGCTGGTCATTGCCGGTGCGGGCAGCGGCAAGACCCGCGTGCTGGTGCACCGCGCGGCCTGGCTGATCGACGTCGAGGGGGTATCGCCCAACGCCCTGCTGGCCGTGACCTTCACCAACAAGGCGGCCGCCGAAATGCGCGGGCGCATCGAGGCACTGCTCGGCATCCCGGTTCGCAACCTGTGGATCGGCACGTTTCACGGACTTGCGCATCGCCTGCTGCGTCGCCACTGGCGCGAGGCCGAGCTGCCGCAAAACTTCCAGATCATCGACGCCGACGACCAGCAGCGCATTATCAAGCGCCTGTTGAAGAGCCTCGACGTCGATGACAGCCGCTACACGCCGCGCGAGATCCAGTACTTCATTAACGCGCAGAAGGACGAAGGGGCCAGGCCGGAGAACATTGCCGACGAAGGTGATCCGGAACGCCGGCAGATGATCGCCTTCTACACCGCCTACCAGGAAGTCTGCGAGCGGGGCGGGCTGGTCGACTTCGCCGAGCTGCTGCTGCGAGCACACGAGCTGTTTCGAAAGAACGAGGAACTGCTCGGTCATTACCAGCGCCGCTTCCGGCACCTGCTGGTCGACGAATTCCAGGACACCAATGCCATCCAGTACGCATGGTTGCGCCTGCTGGCCGGCGGTGGTGCCACGCCGTTCGCCGTGGGCGACGACGACCAGTCGATCTACCGCTGGCGTGGTGCGAAAGTGGAGCACATCTACCAGTTCCAGAAGGACTTTCCCGGCACCAACATCATCAAGCTGGAACAAAACTACCGCTCGACGAGCACGATTCTTAACGCCGCGAATGCCGTTATCGCCAACAACAACGGCCGCATGGGCAAGAACCTCTGGACAGAGGGCGCCGACGGCGACCCGATCCGGCTGTATGCCGCCTACAACGAGCGCGACGAGGCGGACTTTATCGTTGCTCGCCTGAAGGACTGGATCGACCAGGGCAACCTGCGTGCCGAGTCCGCCATCCTGTACCGATCCAACGCGCAGTCGCGCGTATTGGAAGAAGGGCTGATCAATGCCGGTATCCCGTATCGCGTGTACGGCGGTTTACGCTTCTTCGAGCGCATGGAAATCAAGGACGCGCTGGCCTACCTGCGCCTTATCTCCAACCGCGACGACGACGCGTCCTTCGAGCGGATCGTCAACAAGCCGACGCGCGGCATCGGGGCGCGCACACTTGAGTTAATGCGCTCGTACGCTCGAGCGAATGCCTGCTCGCTGTGGCGCGCGGCCGGTGCGATCGCCAGCGATGAACTGAACGGTCGCGCTGCGAATGCCGTGCTCGCGTTCGTTCATCTCATCGAGCGCATGGCGAAAGACACCGCCGACCTCGACCTGCATGACAAGGTCGACCACGTCATATACGCGAGCGGCCTGATCGACTTTTTCAAGAAGGAAAAAGGTGAGACGGGCGAGACGCGCATCGACAACCTCATGGAACTGGTCAGCGCCGCGCGAGGCTTCGAAGTCGATCCCGAGAGCGACATGACGCCGATTGACGAATTCCTGTCGCACGCGGCGCTCGAATCGGGCGAAGGCCAGGCCGACGCCTGGGACGACTGCGTGCAGCTCATGACCATGCACTCGGCGAAGGGCCTCGAGTTCCCGCTGGTCTTCCTGGTCGGCATGGAAGACGGCCTGTTCCCGCACCAGCGGTCGGTTGCGGACCCTCAGGGGCTCGAGGAAGAGCGCAGGCTGTGTTACGTCGGCATCACCCGGGCCAAGCAAACGCTGTACATCACGCATGCCGAACAACGCAGGCTGCACGGCGTCGAAAACTTCTCCATGCCGTCCCGGTTTATCAGCGAGATTCCGGGTGAACATGTCGAGGAAATCCGACCGAAAGTGCAGGTGTCGCGGCCAACGCGGCTGCCGAATCGTGGGAGTCAGACCTCGGTTGCCCGCGCCCAGGATCAGGAGATGGGTGTGCGTCTCGGGCAGCGGGTGCGTCACGGCAAATTCGGCGACGGGGTTATCCTGAATTACGAGGGCAGCGGTCCGCATGCACGGGTCGAAGTCAACTTCGAGAACGCCGGCACAAAATGGCTGGTATTGAGCTACGCGAACCTCGATCTCATGTAAACTGGCCGTGACGAAGCGCGGCATTCAAGAACAATGAAAATTCTCATTCTCGGCGCCGGCCAGGTTGGATCTTCCGCGGCTTATCACCTGTCACGGGAGGAAGCCAACGAGGTAACCGTCGTCGACATGCGCCCGGATGTCCTGCGTGAACTGCAGGACCGCCTCGACATACGGACCGTCGTGGGCCATGCGGCACATCCCGATGTCCTGGAACGCGCCGGCGCCGGCGATGCCGATATCGTCGTCGCGCTCACCGATTCTGACGAGACCAACATGGTCGCCTGCCAGATCGCCTACACCCGCTTTCACACGCCGACCAAGATCGCCCGCATTCGCGCCGCCGAGTACATGAATGCGAAGGACCTGTTCACGCAGGACTCGATCCCGATTGACGTGCGGATCAGCCCGGAACAGCTGGTCTGCAACTACATCGAACAACTGATTTTGTACCCGGGCGCGTCGCAGGTCCTGGACTTTGCCGGCGGCCGCGCACGACTTGTGGGCGTCATCGCCGACAGCGACGGGCTGCTGGTCGGACAGAAAATCGCCGCACTCAAGGATCACGTGCCGAACACGGAGGGCCGCATCGCGGCGATCTACCGGGCCGGCAAGGCGCTGCTGCCGAAAGGCGACACCGTCATCGAAGACGGCGATGAGGTGTTCTTTATTGCTGATCGCAAGGACATCCGCGTCTTCATGAGTGAGATTCGCCGGCTCGAGGACCCGGTTCGCCGCGTGGTTATCGCCGGCGGTGGCAACATCGGGCTGCGACTGGCGCTGGCGCTCGAGCAGACCAACCAGGTCAAGCTCATCGAACGCGACCCGGAACGCGCCCGCACCATATCCGAGCAGTTGAACCGCGCGATCGTGCTGGTCGGTGATGCCGCAGACGAGGAGCTTTTACTCGAGGAAAACGTCGACGACGTTGACGTGTTCTGCGCCCTGACCAACTCGGAGGAGGCCAACATCCTCAGTGCGATGCTGGCGAAGCGGCTGGGCTCGCACAAGGTCATGGCACTGATCAATCGCGCATCCTACGTAGAGCTGGTCGAATCCGGCAGTATCGATATCGCTATCTCGCCGCAGCAGGTCACGATAGGCTCGCTGCTCGCGCATGTACGCCGTGGCGACGTCGTCAAGGTGCATTCACTTCGTCGTGGCGCCGCAGAGGCAATCGAGGCCATCGCCCACGGTGAAAAGGAAACCTCGCTGGTGGTCGGCCGCAAGATCGAGGACATCGACCTGCCGATGGGCACACGCATCATCGCGCTGGTCCGCAACGACCAGGTCATCATTGCGCACCACGACGTGGTCATCGAGAGCGACGATCACGTGATTATCTTCATGACCGACCGGCGAAAGATCGAGCGGCTGGAGAAGCTGTTCCAGGTTGGCGTGTCCTTTATCTGATTCGTCGCGATGAACTGGACGACGGTACAACGCATCCTGGGCCTGCTGCTGATGTTGTTCAGCTTCACGATGCTACCGCCCATCGTCATCAGCTTCATTTTCAAGGACCAGTCGGCACTGCCGTTTATCGAAGGCTTTGCGCTGACCTTCTTCGCCGGACTGCTGTGCTGGCTGCCGGTGCATCGCTCGAAGAAAGACCTGCGGCTGCGGGATGGCTTCCTGGTCGTCGCGGCTTTCTGGACCGTACTGGGCACCTTCGGTGCTGCGCCTTTGTTCTTTGCGAGTACGCTGGACCTATCGCTGACCGACGCAATCTTTGAATCGATCTCCGGGCTGACGACCACCGGGGCAACGGTGCTCACGGGGCTCGACACGCTGCCGAAGTCGATCCTCTATTACCGGCAACAGCTGCAGTGGCTGGGCGGCATGGGCATCATCGTTCTCGCCGTCGCCGTGCTGCCGATGCTCGGCGTTGGCGGCATGCAGCTTTACCGTGCGGAGGCGCCGGGGCCGGTCAAGGACTCCAAGCTGACACCACGCATCACGGAGACTGCCAAGGCGCTCTGGTACGTGTACCTCGCGTTCACCGTCAGCTGCATGGTCTCCTACATGTTTGCCGGCATGGGCTGGTTCGACGCCTTGTGCCACGCCTTTTCGACAGTTGCTATCGGCGGCTTCTCGACCCACGACGCCAGCATCGGCCACTTCGACAGCGTGGCCATCGACATTGTCGCGATCTTTTTTATGTTCGCCGCCGGCATCAACTTCTCACTGCACTTTTTCGCCTGGCGAAACGTCTCGGTCGCGCACTACCTGCAGGACCCCGAGTTCAGGGCCTACGCAACGGTGCTGTTGGCGCTGTCGGTCGTGGTAGCTGCCATCCTCGTGCAGTTCAGCTACTACGCCGACCCGGGCAGCAACATCATCAACGGCGTGTTCCAGGCGGTGTCGATCGCGACCACCACCGGCTTTACGACCTCGGACTATTCACTCTGGCCGGCCGCGTTGCCGGTGATCCTGATCCTGGCGAGCTTCGTCGGCGGATCGGCCGGTTCGACGGCGGGCGGCATGAAAGTGATTCGCTGGCTGCTGATTTACAAGCAGGGCATGCGCGAGGTGACACGTCTCGTTCACCCGAGCGCCGAGATTCCGATCAAGGTGGGCAACAAGGCGGTTGGTCCGCGCGTCGTCGAAGCGGTCTGGGGATTCTTCTCCGTGTACGTCATCGTGTTCGCGCTGATGCTCACCGCGATGATGGCCACCGGTCTTGACCAGGTCACGGCGTTCTCCGCGGTAGCGGCCACGCTGAATAACCTTGGCCCGGGATTGGGGGATGTGGCGACCGGTTTCATGACGATCCCGGACACGGCGAAGTGGATTGCCATTGCCGGCATGCTGCTCGGCCGACTCGAGATTTTCACACTGCTGGTCCTGTTCACGCCAACCTTCTGGCAACGCTGATCCCGTGAACGACACCGCGACGCAAACCGGCCTGATCGACCGGATCAACGACCGCATTGGACGCGCCGCGTCGTGGATGACACTCGCCATGGTCATCATCACCTTTATCGTTGTCGTCATGCGCTACGTGTTTGATGCCGGCCTGATCTGGCTTCAGGAGTCAGTTACCTGGATGCACGCCGCGGTGTTCATGCTCGGTGCCGCACACACGCTGCAACACGACGAACACGTCAGAGTGGATGTCTTCTATCGCGGCATGAGCGAACGTCGCCGCGCTGTCGTCGACCTGTTTGGTGTGCTCGCGTTCCTTTGGCCGATGTGTGGCTTCCTTGCGTGGGCCGCCTGGGATTTCGTCGCGGTGTCGTGGTCGATCGGCGAAGCATCACGGGAAGCGGGCGGCCTGCCGTACCCGTGGATTCCGATGCTCAAGACAGTGCTCGTCCTGATGCCGCTGACGGTCGCGCTGCAGGGGCTCGCCATCGTGCTCCGCTCCTACCGTCGACTCGCAGGGGCCAGCTGATGGAGTGGATGGCTTTCCTGTTGTTTGCCGCTGTCATCGGCCTGCTGCTGGCCGGGTTTCCGGTCGCGTTTACGCTGGGCGGTACCGCACTCGTCTTCGCGGGTGTTGGTGTCGCGACCGGCACCTTCAACGATGCGCTGCTGAGCGGATTGCCCAACCGCATCTTCGGCATCATGACCAACGAAACCCTTGTCGCGGTGCCGTTGTTTGTCTTCATGGGGGTAACGCTCGAACGGGCACGTATTGCTGAAGACCTGCTCGAAACGCTCGGCGCCCTGTTCTCGGCGGTTCGTGGCGGTCTCGGTGTCTCTGTAACCGTCGTCGGCATGCTGCTTGCGGCCAGCACCGGCATCGTCGGCGCCACGGTCGTGACGATGGGTCTGTTGTCTTTGCCCACCATGCTCAAGCGCGGTTATTCGCCGGAGATCGCGACGGGCACGATCTGCGCGTCCGGCACGCTCGGTCAGATTATTCCGCCATCCATCATCCTCGTCATGCTCGGCGACGTCATGACAACGGCCTACCAGCAGGCGCAGCTCACGATGGGGATCTTCTCGCCAAAGACCGTGTCGGTTGGCGACCTGTTTGCCGGCGCGCTGATCCCGGGCCTGCTGCTGGTCGCGCTGTACATCCTGTATATCGTCGTCACCGCAATCGTGAAGCCGTCGTCGATGCCGCCGCACGAGGACGACGGCAGCTCGGTGACACTGGCTCGCGTGTTCTCTGCCCTGGTGCCGCCGCTGGCTTTGATCTTCGCCGTACTGGGCTCGATCCTGGCGGGCATCGCGACGCCGACGGAGGCCGCCGGCGTTGGCGGTATGGGTGCCCTTTTGCTTGCCGTGCTGCGTCGCCAGCTCAACCTTGATCGCCTGCGTGAAATCATGCGCAGCACCCTGTCGATCAGCAGCATGGTGTTCCTGATCCTGATCGGCGCGTCACTGTTCTCGCTGGTGTTTCGCGGCTACGGCGGCGACGACGCGGTTCACCAGGTGCTCGAGTCGCTGCCGGGCGGCGTTGTGGGTGCTGTCATCCTGGTTATGCTGGTCATGTTCCTGCTCGGCTTTGTGCTGGACTTCATCGAGATCACGTTTGTCGTCGTACCGATTGTCGCGCCGATCCTGCTGGCGATGGGCCTCGATCCCGTGTGGCTCGGTGTCATGATTGCCATCAACCTGCAGACCTCGTTCCTGACGCCGCCGTTTGGCTTCGCCCTGTTTTACCTGCGCGGCGTGGCGCCGGCGTCTGTCAGCACCGGCGCTATCTATCGCGGCGTCATGCCCTTCGTTGCCATCCAGGTACTCGCACTGGTCCTGCTGGCGCTGTTCCCGGGCTTTGTCACCTGGTTACCGTCGGTTCTTTATGGCAGCTAAGCGTCTCCTTCTGCTCCTCGTATGGTTGTCGTCTGCGGCGTTCGCCAGCGACGACCCGCTGGAACCGGCTGAGCGCGACTTCCTGTTTGATTTCAGTCGCGCGAATTTCCACGCCTACCAGGTGGCCATGCGTTCCCACGTGCGACAGCAGCGGGTGTTTCTGAACCCGGATCGACGCGACGAGGAACTCGAGATGGTGTTGCCGTTTGAGCTTGAACCAGCGGCGAGCTGTGACGGCCCGTCGCGGGGCATCCTGCTGGTGCACGGCATTCTCGATACAAGTTTTGCCATGCGCGATATCGGCAGGCGTCTGCAGGCAGAGTGTTTCCTGGTCCGCGCAATTCTGCTTCCGGGTCACGGCACCCGGCCCGGTGAAATGATCGACGTGACGGCCGAGGACTGGCTGACGGCGGTGCGTTTTGGTGTTCGCAGCCTGAAGGGCGACGTCGACGAGGTTTACATCGGCGGCTATTCGCTGGGTGGCCTGCTGTCGACCATTGTCATGCTGGAGGACGACGAGATCCTTGCCGGCGTGCTGTTCGCGCCCGCGCTCAAAACCACCTATGAATTCCTGTCGCGCCAGGCCAGCTGGCTGAGCGCGATCCGGACGTGGCTGAATACCGATGAGGCGCCGTTGCCGGTGCGTTACCAGGCGATGACGACCAACGCGGTTGCCCAGGTGAATATCCTGATCAGCCAGTATCGCGAACTGGCCGAGACCGGTTTGCAGACGCCGGCGTATGTCGTCGTCAGCTATGACGACCTGACGGTGGACGGAGAGGGCGTTGCGCGAGAGTTTGTTGAGCGGTTTAAACACCCGGCGAGCCGCCTCGCGATCTATGCGACGACCGGCCAGGCACCTGACGATCGCAGCCATGTTAAGTCGGTCTTCGACTCCGGGGCCCGCATCCGGGACATGGCGCATGTCGCCCTCCCGTTTCGTGAGGACAACGACGTCTTTGGCCGCGAATCATCCTTCCGTGACTGTGGTGCCGTGTTGCCCATCATTCGACGCAAAGACGTCAGGGCCTGCGAGGCGGGAGACAACAACTGGCGTGGTGAACTGACTGCCGGGATTCCCGACGACTTCAAGCCCATGCAGCGGCTGACCTATAACCCGATGTTCGATGAAACCATGGACCGGATCATCGAGTTCCTGGAACCGCTTGGCGACTAGTCAGGCCGTTTGCGTCCGCTGACGCTCGACTCCACCATCTCACGACTGCAACTCGGGCAGATCCCGTGCGTCACTGCGGAGTTTTGTTCGATGTAATCGTCCATAGACAACCACGTGACGTCGCCGGACTCGAGGTCTTCTTCCTTCACGTTTCCGCACCACGCGCACAACGGCAGGATCTGACGCATGGAACGGATCTCGTGCATTGCCTTGCGCAGCTCAAGGTTGGATACAACGGCGTCACGCAGTACCTCGAGAGAGCGGATTTGTTCATCGGTGAGTGATCGCGGTTTCCGGTCAATCACGCACAGGGTGCCGAGCGCGGATCCGTCTTCAACGATCAACGGCATGCCCGCGTAGAAGCGAATATTCGGGTCGTCCGTGACCAGCGGGTTGTCAACGAAACGCGCGTCTTTCGTTGCGTCTTCGATAATGAAAGGCACGTCGTCCTGGATGGCATGTGCGCAAAAGGCCTGGTCACGCGGTGTCTGCTCGGCGTCCAGTCCGACGCGCGACTTGAACCACTGGCGGTTTTCATCCACGAGGCTGACCAGGCTGATCGGTGTTCCGCAAATCGTGGTGGCCAGCCGGGTCAGGTCATCGAAGACCTTCTCGGCAGCGGTGTCCATGATGTCGTACGACGCCAGCACGTCCAGCCGACTGCTTTCGCTGTCTTTGCTCACTCTTTGTCCCTTCTCGGCGGACTTCCATTCCACCTTCTATCCACCGCTGCGGCGCAACGGTTCGCTCAATGATCGGCCGTATCGTTGCAAGTCGGTATACGATCTTCGTATAACGGTACGACAAGGAACCACACCCCGTTCCGCCTAGTTCCTCGTGTCGAGGTACGCGTCCTCGGAAATCCTCTGGTACTCCTCGGCAACGATCTGGAAAGCACGGAACGAGTCATAGATCTTGCGAACCGCCGGATCCTCGCTGGCCATTTCTTCAACGATCTCTGTTGCGATGGCTTTCAGCCTTTGCAGCACGTCGTCTGGGAAGCGTCGCAGTTCGACGTCCGGGTCCTGCTTGAGTTGCTGCAGGGACATCGTGTTGCCGTAGGTGTACTCAGCCGCCATGTCCGTCGTGATCGCCTGGGCGGTCACCTCGACGATTGCCTTCAGGTCATCCGGCAATGACGCCCAGGCCTCGGCGTTGATGATCGTCTCCAGAGCGGGTGCCGGCTCCTGCCAGCCCGGGTAGTAGTAGTACCTGGCCGCCTTGTTAAGACCGAAGGCGAGATCGTTGTACGGCCCGACCCACTCGGTTGCGTCAATAGCGCCCGTGCTCAGCGAGGTGAATATTTCCGAACCCGGCAGATTGACCGGCGTGCCGCCGGCGCGGCGCAGCACTTCCCCGCCAAGACCGGGAATGCGCATTTTGAGTCCCTTGAGGTCGTCGACGGAATTGATCTCACGATTGAACCAGCCGCCCATCTGCACACCGGTGTTGCCGGTCGGGAAGGGCACCAGGTTGTACGGTTCGTACAGTTCACGCCAGAGGTCGAGGCCGCCGCCGTAGTACAGCCATGCGTTCATTTCGAACATGTTCATGCCAAAAGGAATCGCCGTGAAAAACTGTGCGGCATCGACCTTTCCGCGATGGTAGTAGGACGCATCGTGGCCCATTTCGACGGTGCCGCGACTGACAGCGTCGAAGACCTCGAAAGCCGGTACGAGCTCGCCCGCTGCGTAGACCTTGATGTTCAGGCGTCCGCCGGATGCCTCGCCCACCCGCCGGGCAAAGTTGTCGGCCCCGGCGCCAAGGCCCGGAAAGCCCGGCGGCCAAGAGGTCACCATCGACCAGTTGAACACCTCACCGGCTGAACCCGCGCCTTCGGCGCAGTCCGTGCTGCTCTCCTTTGCGCAGGCCGTGAGGCCCGCTGCGGCGGCGAGACCACCCACGAAATAACGACGCTTCATGAAGACTCCATCCCGGGAAAAAAACCAAGTGTATTGACGTGGCCGCATCAGGCCAAGCGCCATTACACGAGGGAATGTCAGCCACGACCAACCTGTTTTTGATGGCTTATTAGTCTGTTTTTCCCACTTTTATGTATTTGAAATAAATGTGGGGCTCACTACCTGATTTTTTTGGAAATTGGGGTCCGAAACGCGGTTTATTGGCTGACGGGTGGGAAAATAGTCCAGCCGAGAGGCGTTGTCCGCCTTCCCTGGTCAGTACAGTGAGCTGCGATATGCCGCAGTACTCGCCCCCCGGCCGGTCAATGCAGGTTCCCACAGCCGGCGTAACGAGCCACGGTTCCTTTGTCGGCGGTGCACCGATAAAGTCGGGCGTTTCCAGCCCCCGGGTGATAACCATGATCGGCTTGCTACAACGTGTATCCCGGGCCTCGGTCCGGGTCGACGGCGAGACTGTCGGCCAGATTGAGCGCGGACTCCTGGTGTTGTGTTGTGTGCAACGCGAAGATCACGAACAGAATATCCGCCGCCTCGCCGAGCGACTGGCCGGCTACCGGGTGTTTGAGGACAAAACCGGCCGCATGAACCACAGTGTCTCGGACATCGGCGGGGGCCTATTATTGGTACCGCAGTTCACGCTGGCGGCAGACACGCGCAAAGGCATGCGCGCCAGCTTCTCGAAAGCGGCACCACCGGAGCTCGGCAGCACCTTTTTCGACCTGCTGGTGACCGAATGCAGAAAGCGCCTGGAGACCGTTGAAACCGGCCGCTTTGGCGCAGATATGAAAGTATCGCTGGTAAACGACGGCCCGGTGACCTTCTGGCTGGAGGCCTGAATTCCCACCGTCGCCGGAATCGTGAAAAATCGCTATGCGGCTGAACGAGAAGTAGTCGACACTGTCGCACATAACATCCGGGTAAAATTGACTTTCCGGGGGTATCATTCCCGGCCCGGACAACACGAAACAGGGGTCTGAACACCCCAGGAGAGAGAGGATGTTTTCCAACATCGGCCCGGTACAGCTTTTGATCGTCCTGGCGATCGTTCTTGCCATTTTTGGCACCAAGCGGCTGCGTACGCTGGGTTCCGACCTGGGCAGTGCGGTCAAGGGTTTTCGCTCGGCGGTGAATGAGGCCGACAAGGCAGAACAGATCACCGACAAGCCCGACGCCAACTTCGACAACACACCGGTCGAAGAAACCCGCGAAGAACCCAAGAGCTAAGACGAACCGCCCATGGGTGCCAGCTGGAGCTTCGGGGAGGTCTTCCTCCTGTTCCTTATCGGGCTGATCGTACTCGGCCCGGAGCGACTGCCGCGCGTTGCCAACCAGCTGGGCACGCTCATCGGTAAAGCCAAGCGCATGACGCGGGTCATGAAGCGACAGCTCGAAGAAGAACTCGACGTCGAAAAGAATCTCGGCTTCGACCCGAAGTCGCTGGTCGATACACCCAACGACGACGATTCCTACTCACCGATGCACGAGCCTGAGATAGAGAGCATCGCGAAAGCCGCCTCCGACACCCTGGATGTCGACACCGAGAAGCCCCGTGAGCAACAAGGAAACAGCTAACGAAGAGCTCGCCGAGGGTACGCTGCTATCGCACCTGGTCGAACTGCGTGGCCGATTGATCAAGGCATCGGTCGCGATCCTGGTTTTCTTTATTCCGCTTGTACCTTTCTATCAGCGCCTGTTCGATCTCGCCGCCATACCGGCACTTGCCGCGATACCCAACGGCGAGCTGGTTGCGATCAACGGCCTCGCGGTCATTTTCACGCCGTTCAAGCTGGCGTTCTACTTTGCGCTGCTGCTTGCCATGCCGGTGATCCTCTACCAGCTCTGGGCGTTCATTGCGCCGGGGCTGTACAAAAAGGAAAAGCGTTTCGCCTTTCCGTTGCTGCTAACCAGCATCGTGCTGTTCTATCTCGGCGCTGCGTTCGCCTACTTTGTTGTCGCGCCGTTGATCTTTAACTTTGTCGCGCTGATTGCCGAGCAGAGCGGCAGCATTCAACTGATGCCCGACGTAGTCCCCTATGTTCAGTTACTGATTTCCCTGGTCCTGGTGTTCGGTTTCGCGTTCGAAGTGCCGATTGCCGCGGTGTTGCTGGTCTGGACGGGCCTCGTGTCGGTGGAAAAACTCAAGAGCGTGCGGCCTTACGTGTTCCTCGGCGCCTTCGTCATTGGCATGTTCCTGACGCCGCCGGACGTCATCAGCCAGACGCTGCTCGCCGTCCCGGTCTACCTGCTCTACGAGCTCGGCATCCTGATGTCGCGCCTGTTCTCACCCAGGCGCAAACCGGACGAAGACCCGGTCACCGAAGGCGAGCAGGCCTGACACGACGGCGTTGCCTAAACCCCATACTTATTCAGGCGGTCTGCTGCCAGTAGAAAGTTGCGCGTGAAATAAGGTATTTTCCAAGGCCTTACGGCGCGGATGGGGGTCCGGCCGACAAGAATAACAAGCTGCGCCTGACAGGGTGCGCGCAGCCATCTAAGAGAGATCACTATGACCGATACGACTGCCTCGGATTCCAACGCCGTTGCCGCTGACGCCGGCGATACGGCCTTTTTTGGGCACCCGAAAGGCCTAAGAACACTGTTCTTCACGGAGATGTGGGAACGCATGAGCTATTACGGCATGCGCGGACTGCTCGTGCTGTTCATGACCGAAGCAATGATGTCAGGCGGCCTCGAGCTAACGGTGGTTACGGCGACGTCGATCTATGCGTTGTACACGGCATTTGTTTACTTCATGGGGCTACCGGGCGGCTGGATCGCGGACCGTTTGATCGGCAGCCAGCGCACGGTCTGGTACGGCGGCATCATCATCATGTGCGGCCACATCGTTCTCGCCATTCCCAACGAGAGCACCTTTTATGTGGGCCTGGTCCTGGTTGTGCTTGGTACCGGTTTGCTCAAGCCCAACATCGGCGCGCTGGTTGGCCAGCTGTATTCGGCCAGCGATGTCCGCCGTGACAGTGGTTACGCCCTGTATTACATGGGAATCAACATCGGCTCCGTCATTGGCTATACGGTTTGCGGCTATCTCGCGGAGAACGTTGGCTGGCACT
This sequence comes from uncultured Woeseiaceae bacterium, assembly GCA_964606915.1. Lineage (GTDB taxonomy): Bacteria > Pseudomonadota > Gammaproteobacteria > Steroidobacterales > Woeseiaceae > UBA1847. The sequence continues at coordinate 28,298 of CAZSIQ010000016.1, forward strand.
GGGCCTTTGGCGCCGCGGCCATCGGTATGGCACTCGGGTTAATACAGTTCTACTACACGTCGAACAATTTGAAGGGTGAAGGCGCTAAACCCAATCAGCCGCTGTCACCCTCGGGCGCTCGCACCGCCTGGCTTTTTATTGCCGGCTTCCTGGTAACGCTGGCCATTTTGACCGCCCTGTTGATATTCCAGGTCGTGTCGATTGACCCTGTCGCTGTCGCGCGTTATGTCGCCGCCCTCTTTGTTCTGTTTTTTGTTCTCTATTTCGGTGCGATCTTTGTCTTCGGTCAGCTTACGCCGATCGAGAAAAAAGGCATGGGGGCGTTGGTTGTCGTCTGTCTCGCCTCGGCCGTGTTCTGGTCTGGATTTGAGCAGGCCGGCTCATCGTTAAACCTGTTCGGTCGTGATTACACGGACCGCATGATCGGGACATTCCAGATTCCGACCACCTGGCTCCAGAACGCCAACTCCACTTTCATTATCCTTCTGTCCCCGTTCTTCGCGGCGTTTTGGGTCTGGCTGGGTAAACGTATGGTGTCTCCGGCTTACGGCATCAAATGTGCTATTGGCCTGATCATCATGGCAAGTGGCTTCATCATCATGTACTTCGCAGCCCACATTGCCGCATCAGGTTTGAAGGCGGCACCTTATTGGCTCGTCATGACGTATTTCGTCCACACGGTCGGTGAGTTGGTGCTGAGTCCAGTCGCACTCAGCGCGGTCAGCAAGCTCTCGCCGCGACGGTTTATCGGACAGATGATGGGTGTCTTTGTGCTGACCTATTCAATCGGCAACATCATTGCCGGTATCTTCGCTGGCAACTTCGATCCCGAGAACGTCGCCGAGATGCCAGGGCTGTATCTGCAGATCGTTCAGGTCAGCGTTGTTCTTGGCGTGATCCTGCTGCTTATTGGATTCGTTACCAAGAACTGGGAAACCGAAGTGCAGGCTTCGACGTCATCCGATGCCAAGGCTTAGTGCGAAAAAGTAGACAGGGCGCAGGAAAACAACGAAGGCTGCGGCTCGTAACTCAACAGCGGGCGGACGCAATGTCCGCCCGTGCACTCTTCGCCGTCAGGACGTGCAGCGCACCGTCGCGTCCCGGAACTCGCAGAGTGTCGACTCCCAGTAAGTCGATATCCCCAGTGCCGTCATCAGACCGGGGAAGGACTCGTGTCGTCGCAGCGAATCCAGCTCACGAATCCACAAAACATCCAGCGCAAACGGGTACCGTGTTGGCGATTCAAGGCGGCTGACCGCCGTCATCGCACCTTCCGTGTCCTGCAGCAGGCTGCGTACCATCACCTCGATCTGCAGTGACAAGCGTCCGGCGGCCGCCTCGGCGTTGACGACGGTCAGAGCCGCGTCTCGCTGTGAGGGATCGCGCAGCGCAGAAACCACGGGGTCGATCCAGGCATCGCTGATACCGGTGCCGGCGAGCCCGGATGCCGTAGCCAGCTTCGCATCCGCCAGCTCTCCGGTGCGGTAGAGCAGCACCGCGTAGCCCAGGAAATGCGTGGGTCCGCCGGCGCCCAGTTCGTTGGCCATGCCGAAGTAGTGGCGCGCTTCATCGTTGCTGCCGCGCCAGGTGTGGATCAGCGCCAGTCGGCTGGTGATGGCTGCCGACGTCGGGTTCAGTTCGTGCGCCCGTCGCGCCTGGCTGGTCGCATCTTCAAGACGGCCGACGCTCGACAGCATGCGCGAATACAGGTGATGGGCATTCGCGTCGATGACGCGTGAATTCATCGCCACCTGGAAGAACCGCTCGGCGTTCTGCCAGTCACGCCGCTGGGCATGCACAAAACCGATCACAGCGCTCGCCGGGCCACGCAGGTCCTCATCCAGCGCTTTGCCCTGTTCGGCCGCAGCCATCGCTTTGTCCAGCGCGTCGTTGGCGTCGACCGGTGCGTTGTCAGGAAGCAGGACATAGGCATTGGCGAGCCGAATGTAGGCGGGGCCGAAGTCCGCGTCTTCCTCCGTGGTCTGCTCGAAGAACGCGATGGCACGTTCGAGGTTGCCAGGCTCAATGCGGTTTTCAAACGCGTACAGACCGCGCATGTAGCTCATGTACGCCGCAGGGTCCGGCGGCCTGCGAGTCTCGATACGCGTCGCCGGTCTCGCGCCCAGCAGGTCTTCATGAACCCGGCTGGCGACACGCTCCTGCAGCTCGAACAGCCCCGACATACCGCCGGTCAGATTCCCGACCGCGACAACGTTACCGTTCTCGCCATCGATAACTTCATAAGAGATCTTCACCCGGTCGTTGATGACCTGCACACTCCCGGTCACGATGCTGTCGACGTTGAGTCGATCAGCGATCTCGGTAGCCTCGCCCTCGTAGAGCACGTTGCTGCTCTTCACTACGTAGGGGCCCGCGTTGTGCAACAGGTCAACGAGCTCCTCCTTGAAGCCCACGGCCAGGTACTCCGGCGTGGTCTCCACGGACATGGTCGAGAATGGCAGCACGGCGATGGACTCCGGCGGGTCGGCGGCCGTTCCGTCCAGAGCGCGCTCTATGGCGACGGCGGTGACGAGAATGACAGCAACGATAAACAGGATGCGGACGACCGATGCCGCCGAAATCCTCGGCGGTGGCTGTTCTACGAAAGCGGGCTCTTCGGACAGCGGTTCAACCGGCACCACCAGTCGATAGCCGCGGCGAGGAACCGTCTCAACGTACTTGTGTGGCGTGCTGCGATCGCCAAGATCACTTCGCAGCAGGGACAGCGAGCGATTGATCGGATCGTCGGCCGTCGGGCGGCCGCCCCAGACCTCATCCACCAGCATGTCGCGAGTCAGGAGATCGCCGTCGCGTCTCGCCAGCGCCATCAGCACCTGGAAGACCTTGGGCTGCGGGCGCAGCACCTCGTCGCCGCGAACTATCTCTTCGCGGTTGGGATAAACGAGCCATTCCCCTAGTCGGAATCCGTCCTGCAGGTCTTCGTTCGAGCGCACAGTGTCCTCTGCGGCATTTTTTCGACTAGTGTACTACCTCGGCGTCGCAACCGTGCACCCGTCGACGCCGGCGCGGGCAGACATTACACTCTGGCCTGCTTTTCGTGGGGGAAACCATGTCAGAACAAGTAGAAAAGGCCGGCGGAGGCTGGCTCGGTACCGTTGAACGGGTGGGTAACAAGTTACCGGACCCGGCCATGTTGTTTGTCGGACTGCTGTTCGTCGTCTGGATACTGTCCTGGGCGCTGTCCTATTTCAGCTTTGGCGTGGTCGACCCGCGGACCGGCGAACCCATTGTCGTACTCAACCAGCTGACCGGCTCGAGCTTTACCGGCTTCCTGCAGGGCATGGTGACCAACTTCGTGACCTTCGGCCCGGTTGGTACGGTACTCGTTGCAATGCTGGGCATCGGCGTCGCCGAATACTCGGGCTTCATCACGACCGGCATCCGCGCACTGCTGAACGTCACGGCGAAGGCACTGTTGACGCCGATGATCATCCTCGTCGGTATCGTCAGCCACTCCGCGGTCGATGCCGGTTACGTCCTTGTCATCCCGCTGGGCGGCGTGATCTTTTACGCGGCCGGTCGTCACCCGCTGGCGGGTATCGCGGCGGCCTTTGCCGGCGTGTCCGGTGGTTTCTCGGCGAACTTCGTGCCGTCGGCGCTGGATCCCTTGCTGCAGGGCCTGACGCAGAGCGGCGCGCAGATCCTGAACCCGGACATCCAGGTCAACACGCTGAACAACTACTTCTTCACCACGGCGTCGTCGCTGCTGATTATCGGCCTCGGCTGGTGGATTACCGACAAGAAAGTGGAGCCGCGGCTGGCAAACACGCCGGTTGATGGCGATGAAGAAGGACTGCCGGAGCTGCACGATCTGACCGACGATGAGCGCAAGGGCTTAAGCCGTGCGCTGCTGATCATGCTGGCCGGCATCGTCCTGCTGATCGTCTCGCTGCTGCCGGAGGCATCACCGTGGCGGGATGCCCAGGGCAGGCTGGCCAGTTTCACAGCCCCGATCATGCAGTCCATTGTCGCGCTGATCTTTTTCTTCTTCCTGCTGCCGGGCATCGTGTTCGGCTACACCACAGGCAAGTTCAAGAGCTCGAAGGACATTATCGACGGCATGTCGCAGGCGATGAACGGCATGGCCTATTACCTGGTCATCATGTTCTTCATCGCGCAGTTCGTTACGGCCTTCAGCGCGTCCAACCTCGGGACGCTGCTGGCGCTGTACGGTGCGGAAGCACTGAAGGGCTCGCCGGCGTTCGTGACGATCATCGGCATCATCCTGCTGACCGGTGTCGTGAATATCTTCGTCGGTTCGGCGAGTGGCAAGTGGGGCCTGCTGGCGCCAATCTTCGTGCCGATGCTGATGACGCTCGGGATCTCTCCCGACCTGACGCAGGCCGCCTACCGCATCGGTGACTCAAGCACGAACATCATCACGCCGCTGATGCCGTACTTCCCGCTAGTTGTCGTCTACTGCCAGCGCTACGTGAAAGGCACAGGCATCGGCACCCTTGCCGCGATGATGCTGCCGTACTCGCTGTGGTTCCTGGTCACGTGGACGATCTTCCTGATCATCTACTGGACGATCGGACTGCCGCTGGGTATCCAGTCGTCCTACACCTACCCGGCAACCTGACCGGGGAGGGACAAGACCACAAAAAAAGGCGGCCGGTTGGCCGCCTTTTTTGTGTTTGCCGGTTCATGCCCGGAGCATCAGGGCCCGATACACTTGCCCGCGTATTTCTGCCTGACACCTGCGTTCTCCATCTGGCAGGCGTTCTCGTAGGTGACGTTGTCCATGCCGCAGACCGGTGAAATGGTTTCCGGGCAGTTCTCGCCCTGTTCTTCGCAAACGCCGGCGTAGTCAATGCGGGTACCCAGTCGTTCCGCGTGGCAGGCGTTGCCGTAGGTCATGCCGTCGGAACCACAGACCGGGACAAACAGGTCAGGGCACTGGCGAACCTCGCAGCCACCCGGCGTGAAGGTCTCGACGCCGGCGGCGTCAGCAAAACAAGCGTTGTTGTACGTGATGCCGTCATCGCCGCAGACCGGCACGATAGCCGCCGGGCAGTTGTCGGTATCGCAGCTTTCAAGACTCTGGATCGGGACGCGCTGGGCCTCCGCTTCGCAGCGATTGATGTAGGTCCGGCCGTTGACGCCGCACACCGGTTCACTGTTTGGCGGACAGCCACTCGCAGTGCACTCCCCGAGACCGGCAATGGAAATACCGGCCGTGCGAGCAAAGCACTCGTTTGCGTACGTGTTGCCGTCCGCGCCACAGACCGGATCGATATCCGCGCCGCAGTCTGTCTGGTCGGCACCGCACACACCCTCAAACGCGACGACCGCTCCCGCTGCATTGGCGACACAGGCATTGCTGTAGGTCTGGCCGTCCTCAGCACAGACGGGCCGGTACTCCTGCGTACAGACAACGTCCTCAGCCTGCAGCGACTGCCCGGACGGTGCCTCCTGGAACAGCGCCCGTTGGTCGAATTCATCGGCGAGCCCCTGTCCGGCGACAAGGACCAGTAACAATGCGAGTGTCGTTTTCATAAGCGGTATTCTGGCGTCCCCGTCCATTGGAGTCGAGCCATAACGCCGGGTTCCCCGGGGTTCGCCTAGCGGCCGGTGGTCAGGTTCCTGGCGGGCGTGTCCGGCTGCACCAGCTTGCTGACGGGGACGAGCTCAAAGCCCTCGGCCAGCAGTTCCGGCAACACTTCTTCGAGCATCGCCATCGTCTCCGGGTAAGGGTGGCCAATAGCCACGGCCTGGCCTTCCGAGCGTGCGCGCTGTTTCAGCCGTTCAAGCTGATAGCGCATATGCGCCGGGTCACGAACGTGGTCGAGGAAAACGTCGCGGCGAACGGCGGGTACGCCGACCTGCTCTGCCACGTCCATGGCGACGCTGTGATGCGTCGTGAAGCTGTCGACGAAGAACAGGTGGCCGGTTGAATGAATCCGGTCCATGAGCCACTGCATGTGGCTTTGCTGCCGGGTGACCAGGCTGCCGCGATGGTTGTTGATGCCTACGGCGTGAGGGACGGCCTCGAGCGCTTGATGCAGCACCTCGTGAACCTCGGATTCAGTCATCTCCAGCGTAACCCGGTTCGGTTCGAACGGACCGCGCGGGTTCATGGCCTCCAGCGGCAGGTGCACGATGATCTCCTTGCCCGACTCGCGTGCAGCTTCAGCCATCGCCCTTGCGCGCGGCGCATGCGGCAGGATCGCAACCGTCAACTCGGCCGGCAGCGCAATCGCCCGTAAACCCAGTTCGCGGTTGTAGCCGAGGTCATCAATGATGATCGCGATCCGGGGTGACATTTCAGCAAGGGTCGGGCTCGCGATGACCATCGCGAGCAGCAGGGAGACGAGTCGGATCATTTGGCCTGGCTGTGGAGGATGTTGTGACGCTGCAGCCGGGCAATCGCTTCCAGAAGCTGCTGGTCGTTCTCACGGTCGACGTAGCCATCAAGGCTCATGTCCGGATAGCCGGCGATGTCCTCAACGTAGATGTCCGGAGTAATCCCGGTTTCGTGAATCGAATCACCCGACGGGGTGTAGTAGCGGGACGTCGTCAGTTTGATGGCTCGCCCTCTCGACAACGGCATCACGGTTTGCACCAGGCCCTTGCCAAACGTCGAGGTGCCAAGCACCTGTGCGCGCCCATGATCCTGCAAAGCACCCGCCACGATCTCCGAGGCCGACGCCGACCCCTCGTTAACGAGCACGACGATGTTCGCGCCGTCGAGAATGTCACCGCGGTGCGCCGAGCGGGAGAAATGAGCATCCGGTGTGCGACCGCTGGCTGTCACGATGATGCCGGAATCCAGGAACAGGTCAGACACGTCGACCGCAGCGTCGAGCACGCCGCCGGGGTTGTTGCGCAGGTCAAGGACCAGTCCGTCCAGCAGGCCGCCATGTTCTTCCTGCATAATGTCGATCGACCTCGCCAGCTCACGCGCCGTGGTTTCACTGAACTGGCTGATGCGGGTATAGCCGTAGGCCGGTGACAGGAACTGGTGGCTGACACTGGCCACACGGACGATCTCCCGGCGCATCGAATGCAGGATGACATCCTCGCCCCGGCGGATCGCGATTTCGATACGAGAGCCCGGTCGACCGCGCATCCGGCCGATGGTGTCGGTCAGGTTGTCTTCGGTAATCACAACGCCGTCGATCGACACGATCTGGTCACCGGACCTCAGCCCGGATCGCGCTGCCGGAGAACCCTTGATCGGCGTGACCACCGTAACGCGGCCGTCGTTCTGGGCGATTTCCACCCCGACACCGGTGTAGCTGCCGGTCGTGGAGATGCGTATGTCGCGATATTCACTGGCGTCGAGATACTCGGAATGGTCATCGAGATCACCGACCATGCCGCGGATGGCTGCTTCAAGCAGCTCCCGATCATCGACAGGCTCGACATAGTCGCGCTTCACGCGGGCGATCACTTCAGCGAGCAGTTCGGCTTGTTCGCGCTCCAGCTCCGCCACGGTCGGTGCGGCAGGTTCTTCCGACAACAGGCCGCCGCCAAGTGACAGGCTCAAACCCATGACGGTGCCGATCACGATGACCAGCATTGCGCGAACTTTCAAAGACATACGTTCCTTCCGGAGGCTCCGGGAACGGTGTTGGCTCGACCTTAGCACAGGGCTATGGACGGGCCCAACGCGATTTAACGATTTCCAGCCTGTCCGGGAAGACGGGTGACCCAGTCCGACGGGTTCAGTGGTCGATCGCCTTTTCGGACCTCGAAATACAGCGACGGCTCCGCCTGCCCGCCGCTGTCGCCGACGGTCGCAACAACGTCGCCGGGCGCCACCCAGTCGCCGGCGTCCTTCAGGAGCGTTTCGTTGTAGCCGTACAGCGTGAGGTAACCATCACCGTGATCCACCACCAGCAGCAAGCCCATGCCGGCAAGCCAGTCGGCGAACATGACCCGGCCGTGATAGACCGCTCGGACTTCGCGACCGCGAGGTGCACGCAGAACGACACCGTTCCATTTCAGCTTGCCGCCCGCACGCGAATCACCAAAATCGTGCAGGCGGTTGCCGGACACCGGCCAGGTGAGTCGGCCGCGAAACTGTTCGAACGGTTCCTGCGAACGGATCGGGTAGTCAGACAGGATAGTCGACAACTCATCGAGCAGTCGCTGCAGTTCCTGCTCCTGCACGGTCAGCGTCTCGATCTCTGAGCTCTGGCTCTGCATGCGCTCATTCAGGTCGGCCAGGAGTGCGCGGCGCTCTTCCTGAACGGTGTTCAGCTCGGTCAGCTCCTGGTAGCGGCGCTGCGCTATGGTCGACAGCCGGGCGGCCTCGGCTGCCGCCTCGATTCGCAGGCCATTCAGCTGGGCAAGCAGCTCGTTGACCCGGGTGATGTTCCCGGCACGGTAGCGATTGAAGTACTCGTAGTACGCGAGCATGCGGCCGAGCGTCGCCGGGTCCTGCTGGTTCAGCAGCAGCTTCAGGCGCTCCTGGTTACCGCTCATGTAGGCACTGCGCACCTGCTCGCCCAGCGTTTCGACCTCGGCCTCAAGCACCCGCTCCTCGGCTACGATTTCGGCATCGAGTTCCGCCTTGCGGCGCTCCGCGTAGTCCTGCTCGCGCTTCAGGTCGTCGAGCCGGCGACGCGTTTCGGCAATTCGAATCTCGGCCGACTGCAGGTCACTGGTGACCCGGTCCCGCTCCCGGGTGTTGCGGTCGAGGCGTTGCTTCAAGGCCTCGATGCGGCTCTGTACCTGTTCGAGCTCCTCTTCCTTGATGGTGACTTCGCGCTCGGCCTCCTGGTCGGGAAAGGCCGCGGTTGAAGGCAGAAAAAGGCAGAAAAACAGGATCAGGCGCATCGCCCCGAGAGTGTACTGGCCGTGATGGCCGTCGAGAAGCACCCCGGGTCAAAACTGCTATAATCCCGCCCCTTTCGCCGAACCGGACCCACCCGTACGACCCATGGACCGCTACCTGGAATTTGCCGGAAATCACCCCTTACTGATGCTCGCCCTGCTCGTGAGCTTCTTCCTGCTCGTGTTCTCGGAACTGCGCCGCAAGGCGTCCGGGCTGATCAACGTTGAAGCCGCCGAGGCCGTGAAGCTGATCAACGGCGACGCCGTCGTCTTCGACATCCGCAGCATCGACGCGCACGCCCGCGGCCACATCGTCAACGCGAAGAGCATTCCCTTCGAGGAGCTGCCCGGCCGCATGGACTCGCTGGCCGCTTACAAGGACAAGCCGATCATTACGGTGTGTGATGCCGGCATGACCTCGAACCGTGCCGTGAAGTCGCTGCGCGAAGCCGGCTTCGAAAAGGCGTTCGGCCTCAAGGGCGGCATGGCCGCCTGGTCGCAGGAGGGCCTTCCCGTCGTCACCGGCAAGAAGACGGTGGCCGCCAACACCGGCAAAAAGGGCAAAGGGAAGGGCAAAAAGAAATGACGGACGTGCAGACCGTAACGATGTACAGCAACCAGGTTTGCCCGTATTGCGGCGCCGCCCGAATGCTGCTGAAACAGAAAGGCGTCGAGGTCACCGATATTCCGGTTTCCAAGAACACACCGATCTGGGACGAGATGATCGAGCGCAGCGGCCGCCGCACCGTGCCGCAGATCTTCATCGGTGACACCCACGTCGGCGGTTTCGACGATCTCTACGAACTCGACAAGAGCGGCAAACTGGACTCACTGCTCGCGGGATAGCGCGAGCGTTAATCAACAGGAATAAAGCATGGCAGAGCAAGAACAGGCCACCGAAAAACGTCTCTCGATCATCAAGGTTTACGTGAAGGACTTTTCCTTTGAGTCCCCGCATGCGCCGAGCGTGTTCCAGGTCAAGGACTGGAACCCGAACACGAACCTGAACCTGCGCAGCTCGCACAAGCAGGTTGAAGAAAACGTTCACGAGGTCGTGCTGACGATTACCGTCGAGGCGAAAGAGAAGGAAGGCGAGAAGACACTGTTCCTGCTCGAGATCCAGCAGGCCGGCCTGTTCGAGCTCGTTGGATATAACAAGGAAGAGATGGGTGCCCTGGTTGGCAGTTTCGCGCCGAACTCGCTGTTCCCGTACGCACGCGAGACCATCGCGGGCATGGTGCAGAAAGGCGGCTTCCCCGAGTTTGTCCTGCAGCCGATCAACTTCGACGCGCTGTACCTGAAGTCGCTGCAGGAACAGGCCCAGGCCGAGGCACCGCCGGAGTCGCACTGATCGAAAACCAAGCCGGCAAGGTCGCAGTTATCGGCGCGGGCTCCTGGGGCACCGCGCTGGCCTTGCAGTTTTCCCGCGGCGGCCGCGAAGTTCGGCTCTGGGGCCGTAACGCCGAACAGTGCGACGCGATGCAGCGCGACCGGGTTAACGACCGTTACCTGCCCGGCGCCGCATTCCCGGACAACCTGGTCGCAAGCAACGACCTGCAGTATGTCGTCGAGCAACCGCACGACATCCTGATCGCAGTGCCCAGCCATGCGCTGCGCGAGACCCTGACTGCGGTAAAACCCTATCTACAGGCCGGCGACCGGATTTCCTGGGCGAGCAAGGGCTTCGAACTGTCCACCGGCAAGCTGCCCCACCAGGTGGCCCACGACGTACTCGAAGCCGACCGCCGCAAGGCCGTCCTGTCCGGACCGACCTTTGCCAAGGAAGTCGGCGACGGTCTGCCGACGGCGATGACCGTCGCCTCCGAGGATCCCGACTATGCGCTGGAGATGGCCACGACCCTGACCAGCGACGGTTTTCGCGCCTACACTTCCGATGACATCATCGGTGTCGAGGTCGGTGGCGCCGTCAAGAACGTGCTCGCCATTGGCGCCGGCATGTCGGACGGCCTGGGCTTCGGCGCCAACACCCGAATCGCGCTGATTACGCGCGGTCTCGTCGAGATGACCCGACTGGGCGTCGCCCTCGGCGCCAACGCCGCCACGTTCATGGGGCTCGCCGGTATGGGCGATCTCGTGCTGACCTGCACGGACAACCTGTCCCGTAATCGCCGCATGGGTCTTGCGCTTGCCGCCGGCAAAACGCTTGAGGACGCGCAGACCGAAATCCAGCAGGTCGTTGAAGGCGTCAAGGCAGCGGTCGCCGTGCGCGACGTCGCCAGTACGCACAACGTCGAAATGCCGATCTGCAACCAGGTCTACCGCATCCTGCACGAAGGCGTCGCGCCGAAGGACGCAGTTGCGGCTTTGCTCAGCCGCGACATCGGACCCGAGATCGAACTGTAACGACTCGGCGAGGAGGTCACGTGCGCTGGACGGCTATTCCTTTGTCACTGCTGGCTTTCCTGCTTCTGTACCTCCTGTTTTCCTGGTCTGATTCGAAGCCGCCCGACGATCCGGACCTGATCACTGCTCAAGACACATCCGTGGAGGACGACACGGGCGAAGCACCAGATCAGGGATTGCAGGCCGCTCCGGAAACGTCATCAGAAAACTGCCTGACCGAGTTTCAAGCCGGCATGGGCTTCCTGCAGGAAATCAGCTACATGGATAAAGTCAGCCTGCACGGTGACTACGCCGACAGCTATTTCGGCAACAGCGCTTTCGAGCTTGAGGCACTCGCCTCGCAGGGCGATTCGGCGGCGATGACAGTCCTCGGCGTACAGTATTTTCTCGCTGCCCACAGTCTTGACCCGTTGGGTGCGCCGGCGTTGCTGAATCCCATGGCCATGCATGAGAAGCGCCACCCGGACCACGAGGCGCACCGGAAACTGCTGTTACCCAGAAAGCAGGAGTACGACGAGGAGCAGCTGGTACTGATGGCCGAAGCCAGGTACTGGCTGATGGAATCGGTCCTGCACGGCCGATACCTGGCCATGGAGCTGATCGGCACCATCGACGGCCGCGTCGCCGGCAATGCCGTCGGGCAGGGCTGGATCAGCCAGGAGGACTACGACGAGCTTAGCCGCAACGACCAGGCCAGCACGCATCCAGGGCACGTGTTCCGGCAGGCGGGTTACATGCTGTTGCCGGAAGGCGGCGACGGCGTACTCCTGGAGATCGCGTTCGCCGCGTCCAGGCTGACAGAACGTGGCGACGCGCTGGCGGCCGAGATCGCCGCAAAAGTAACCAGCGCACAGGAAGAGCGTGGACTTAGGCCCGAGTTTGGCGATCTCTCTGGCATTCTATCGAGCAGCGAGTTAATGAATAGTCTGTGCGAGGACGACAAGGCAAGAATCCTGGAAGAGAGAAATCAGCAATGACGAGTCCTGTCCCGAACATTGCTTCGCCGACTGTGGACGGGCCGGCTCGATGAAGCGAAGTCTGTTGCTGCTGCTCGTCGTGCTCCTGGTTGCCGGAATCGTCGTTCTTGTTGTGCCGAGGGATTCGAACGATACGCCACCGGTGCCGCCCCGGGAGCCGGTTGCCGAGTCCGTTGCCGAGCCCGTCCAGCCCCGGGTTGAGCCAAAAGAGACAGGCGAAACGAACGAAGTCACTCCGGAGGCGAGTCCGCGGTATCTGGAAATCGAAAAAGACCTTCTCCGGAAATGCCTCCGCAACACGCCGCGCGACGATATTCCTGAGATCGCCGCCGACAAGCAGCGACTGGAGCCATACATGACGCGGACCCCATCGCTCGTCGACTACCGGGGCCAGGGCAGGCAACAGCTAGAGTCGCTCGCGGCACAGGGAGACTCGGTTGCCATGGCCGTTCTGGCGACCCAGTTCGAACTCGACGCCCTGGGCATCAGCGGTGTCGAACCGTCGGACTACCTGATGAACGAAGTTCCGGTTGTGGGGAACGAGGCTACCTTCAGCGAGCTCGACCCGGAGACCCGACAGAACCTTGAAAACGCGGCTTTCTGGTTTCGCGAAGCGGCGTTGCACGGTCGCTACACGGCGCTGGCCGAGGTCGGCCGCCTGTACTACGTGTACGGCAATGACGCCGTTTCTCTCGGTTGGATCAGCGAGGCAGAATTCGATGAAGTCGCGAACGAGGACAAATGGCAATGGTCGCCCTACAACGCGTACCAGGAGATGGTTGTTTCACTGACCTCGGATGCGTGGACAGGGCCGAACGGCGATCTCGCCGAGATTGACGGATTCTTCGTGCGGGACGCGCAGTCGCAGGTGGTTGACCAGCTGCTTAACCAGTTCCTTGAAGAGGCCGCGGCTCGAGGACTACCGATTCAGACCGTCGAACCGTGGCAGGGTCGCTCGCTGCCCGAAATCCTCGAGGACATTTGCCCCGACGTCATCCTGGCAGAACCCGGGCCGGGATAGGCCGTACAGATGATCAACCGTGAGTCAGCCGAGACCGGCTTTCTCGAATCCGATTCGTCTCAGCGCGTCGTAAAGAATCACGGCGGTCGCATTCGACAGATTCAGGCTACGGTTGTCCGGGCGCATCGGTAGTCGCAGGGTCTGTTCGTCAGGCAACTCGTCGAGAATCGACTGCGGAAGACCCCGGGTTTCCGGGCCCATCAACAGGGCATCCCCGGGCTGGAAGTCGGCCTCGTCATAGCGCGTGCGGCCGCGGGTCGACAGTGCGAATACGCGGGGCTGGTTCAGCGACGCCAGGCAATCAGCCAGTGACGGATAGGTTTTGACGCTGGTGAACTCGTGATAGTCGAGTCCCGCTCGACGCAGGCGTTTCTCATCGAGTTCGAACCCCAGCGGCTCGACTAGATGTAAGTTCGTCCCTGTGTTGGCGCAGAGACGAATGATGTTTCCCGTGTTCGGCGGGATCTCGGGTTCGTAAAGAATAAGATGCAGCATGCTTGAACCTGAGTGTAACGGCTTCATAGTGTGAGCAGGTATGAGTGAGACCAAAGAAGCCGGATTCCTTCGTCGCGCAGTCGGTGTGTTTGCCTACAGCCGCCGCGCGATCGAGCTGGTATGGACGACCAGCCGGCCGTTGACGTTCATCCTCGCGGTTCTGACCATCGTCGCTGGCGTGTTGCCAGCGGCGGTCGCCTACATCGGCCAGCTCATCGTCGACGGTGTCGTCGAAGCCATGAACGCGGAGAACCCGGACACTGCCGGTGTGCTGCGACTGGTCGTCTTCGAGGCGCTGGTTGTCGCGGCGCTTGCCGGTTGCCAGCGCGGAATCTCGGCCAGCCAGTCCCTGCTGCGCGCCCTGCTCGGGCAACGCGTCAATGTCATGATCCTCGAGAAGGCGCTGACGCTGCAGCTGTCGCATTTCGAGGACTCCGAGTTTTACGACAAGCTGACGCAGGCGCGACGCGAAGCCTCCAGCCGACCCCTGAGCCTCGTCAATCGAACCTTCGGTCTAGTGCAGAACCTGATCTCGCTGACCAGTTTCGCTGTGCTGTTGTTCGCCTTTTCACCGTGGGCGGTGCTGATCCTGGTCGGCGCCGGCCTGCCGTCCTTTTTTGCCGAAGCAAAATTCTCTGGCGACGCGTTTCGCCTGTTCCGCTGGCGCTCGCCGGATACGCGCATGCAGATGTACCTTGAGACCGTCATCGCTCGCGAAGACGGCGTCAAGGAAGTCAAACTGTTCCAGCTCGGTCCGCGGCTGCTGCAGCGCTACCGGGAGATTTTCCGCAAGCTGTTTGCCGAGGACCGCAGCCTGACGCTGCGCCGTGACGGCTGGGGTTTTGTCCTTGGCCTGATTTCCACGGCGGCGTTTTACGGCGCCTACGCGTGGATCGTCATGTCGACGATCAACGGTGAAATCACGCTGGGCGCTATGACCATGTACCTACTGCTGTTCCGGCAGGGTCAGTCGGCGGTCGCCGCCATCCTGACGGCAATCAGTGGTATGTACGAGGACAATCTTTACCTGTCGAATCTGTACGAGTATCTCGGCCAGCCGGTTACCGCCCGCAGCGGCGACCTGGTCGAAGGCCCGGATCCGAAAGACGGCCTGGTACTCGATAACGTCTCGTTCACTTACCCGGGGTCCGACAGCCCGGCGCTGTCGCAGGTCAGTTTCCAGCTCAAACCGGGGCAGAGCCTCGCGCTGGTCGGGGAGAACGGCTCGGGCAAAACGACGCTGATCAAGCTCATCACCCGGCTGTACGAACCAACCGAAGGGCGCATCCTCCTTGACGGGCTTGAGCTTGGCGAGTGGGACATCGAGGCGCTTCGTCAGCGAGTGGGGGTCATCTTCCAGGACTTCGGTCGCTACCAGTTCTCGGTCGGCGAGAACATCGGCGCGGGCGACGTTCGGCATTTCGAAGACGAGTCGCGCTGGCAGGAAGCCGCGGAGACCGGTATGGCGGCGCCGTTTATCGGTGATATGCCGGAAGGCTACGACACTCAGCTCGGTCGCTGGTTTAAGGGTGGGCGCGAGTTGTCGGGCGGACAGTGGCAGAAGATCGCGCTGTCGCGGGCCTTCATGCGCAGTGATGCCGACATCCTCGTACTCGATGAGCCCACGGCCGCGATGGACGCGGCCTCGGAAGCCTCGATCTTTGAACACTTCCGCTCCATGAGCAGCGACAAGATGACCATCCTGATCTCGCATCGCTTTTCGACCGTACGGGCAGCAGACCAGATCATCGTGATCCAGGACGGCCGCATCGTTGAGCGCGGCAATCATGAGAGCCTGATGGCGGAGGACGGCCAGTACGCCCAGTTGTTTAATTTGCAGCGCAAAGGCTACCTCTGACGGTTACAATTCCCGCTCATGAACGCTGTTCCCGACGCGACCAAGTCACCACTTGCCATCGATTTCTGTGGCCTTGATTTCCAGACGCCGATCGTCCTGCTGTCCGGCTGCGTCGGATTCGGTGAGGAGTACACGCGGGTCGAGGGCTACTCGAACGCGGATGTTGGCGGTGTCGTACTGAAAGGGACGACCGGCGACGCACGACTCGGCAACCCGCCACACCGTGTCTGGGAAACCTCTCAGGGCATGCTGAACGCCATCGGCCTGCAAAACCCGGGCGTTGATGACGTCGTCAACAACATCCTTCCGGGACTCGACTTCACGGAGACCCGTTTCATCGCGAATGTCTCCGGCTCGACGATCGAGGAATACGAGCGCGTGACGAAACGCTTCGACGACTCACCGATCGATGCGATCGAGATCAACATTTCCTGCCCGAACGTCAAGGAAGGCGGCGTGCAGTTCGGTAACGACCCGGACATGTCGGCTCGCGTCGTCGAAGCCTGTCGCAAGAACACCCGCAAACCGATCATCACCAAGCTGTCGCCGAACCAGACCGATATCGCGCTGAACGCCAAGCTGTGTATCGAAGCGGGCAGTGACGCGTTTGCCGTCATCAATACGGTGATGGGGATGGCGATCGACGCCGAATCCCGCAAGCCGGTGATTGGCAACGTTCGCGGTGGCCTGTCGGGTCCGGCGATCAAGCCGATCGCTCTGCTCAAGGTTCAGCAGGTTTATGAGGTCGCCGGCCCGCACAACGTGCCGATCATCGGCCAGGGCGGGGTTGTGACCGCGACCGACGCGATCGAATTCCTGCTCGCCGGCGCCTCAGCCGTGGGTGTCGGTACCGCCCTTTTCTACGACCCGCTGGCCTGCCGCAAAATCAACGACGGTATCGCCGACTACCTGGGTCGCCACGGATTCGGCAGCGTCAGCGAGCTGACCGGGGCGCTGCAGCTCTAGACCGGAAATTCGTACCATTTGGAACGAAAGTTCCATATCCGGTATTTTTGTGGTCAAATCGAACCACCTGCTCTTTTCGGACGATCTATGTCGGCAGTGAACCCGGTGGCTCCCCAACCACCCTCCGCGAGTGTCCTGGCGCTTACCGCCTGCGCGCTGATGTCGATACTCTCGGCAATCGTCTACGGCATCATGTTCCTCGCAACACCTTCATTCTCCACGCTTTACGCGGGTTTCGGCGCCGACCTGCCCGCCATAACGGCCCTGTTCCTCGCCGGAGGGCCGTGGTTCCTCGCGCTCGGTATCCTCGGCTTCGCGCCGTTCATCCTGTTTGCACTGAATCGGCGTTCGGATGCCAGGACGCGGGTCATTTGCGTTGGCCTGTCCGTTGGCAGCTTTCTGCTGTCACTGTTCGTTTTTGCGGCATGGGTAGTGGCAAGCTACCTGCCGATCTGGAAAATGGGCGCCGTGGTCTGAAGAACCAGGCCGCCGACAGGGGCTTTTGGACACAAATCACAGCAGGACGAACCCGGGGAGGTCGTCTCAATGCACATTATTCTTGGATTCCTGACGTCCGTCATCACGATCCTGTACATGCTTGACAGACTGGGCGTCGACTTAGGCGGCCTGAACCCGTTCGACTGGGCTCGGCGGCGACGTTTCCGTGAGCGCTACGAAGGTGACCCGATTTACGCGGTCGAGGACCCGATGGAGGTTGCCGCGCTGCTGGTGACGGGAATGGCCAGGGCTGACGGCGACATGACCGCGGAACAAAAACAGGGCATCGAGCAGGCCTTCGTATCCACCTTCTCGCTCACCGGCACGAATGCACACCAGCTGTTGATTTCATCGACGCACCTGCTGGGCGCACCGCAGGTTATTCATACCCAGCTCGAAGGCTTGCTGAAACGAACGGGCGACACGTTTACGCGATCGCAGGCCGAATCCATTCTCGGCATGGTCAACGAGCTCTACCCGGAACCGCTGTCGGAGGAGCAACGACTCCTGAAGGCAACGATTCGTGAAAAGCTACCGATGGATGATGGCCCGAACACGGAGTGGAGCCGCCAGTAGACGCCGGCGCGGCGAACAGACATCGCCGCAGGCGCGAGGTCGCGAGTCATGACCCCGGACGAATTCGAAAGCGTTGTCGATGACGTGCTCGAACGCCTGCCGGACTGGGTTCACGAGTCGCTCGACAACATCAGTATCCAGGTGCTCGATGAAGCGGATGACGAGCTGGACCCCGACGGCCAGGGCCTGCTTGGACTCTACGTCGGCTTACCCCTGCCGGAGCGCGACTCCAACTACGCCGGCGAAATGCCGGATGTGATCTACCTGTTTCGCCAGCCTCACCTCGCAATGGGTCTCGACGACGACGAACTGCGCAACGAGATCGCGACGACTCTCGTGCACGAGATTGCACACTACTTCGGCATTGACGACGACCACCTGCACGAGATCGGCTGGGGCTAGGGTCGGCTACGTAACCTCGCGGCTGCGACCACGGCCTGGCCCAGCGACAGGCCGCCATCATTCGCCGGCAGCCTTTCCGGGACCAGCACATGCAACTCACGACCACCGAGACGTTGCGTAACCGCGTCGAGCAGCACAAGGTTCTGGAACACACCGCCCGACAGGACGATCGTGTCTACCCCGTGTTCACTCGCAAGCTTCGCTGCGACGCAGGCCAGCGCATCGGCAACGCCCAGGTGGAAGCGGGCAGCAATCTGCTCAACCGGAACACCACAGGACAGGTCGTCCAGCAGGTGTCGCCACAGGGACTGCCAGCTGAGTGTTGGCAGATCGCCGTCGCTGACATCCACGGGATAAGGCTGAACCGATGTCGATCCAAGTGCTCGCGCGGCCAGGGTTTCGAGCTCCATCGCAGCCTGCGCTTCATGGGTCATGTCATCAAAGCAAAGACCGCAGGCCGCCGCGACGGCATCGAAAAGACGCCCGGCCGATGATGCCAGCGGCGAATTGATGTTCTGCCGGTGCATTGCTGCGAGATTCGACACCGGCTTCTCGGCGAGGCGATGAACAAGACCGAGGGCGCGGTAGCGCTTGCTGGCCAGTGACCAGCCGAAAGCCGCATCAAGGTGTGCCCACGTGTTGCGCCACGGTTCGCGCATGGCGAGCGATCCACCGGGCAGCGGCACCGGCTGGAAGCGGGCGAGACGTTTGCTGTCGACGAAGTCGGCGAGGAGAAACTCACCGCCCCAGATGGTGCCGTCGTCGCCGAGGCCCAGGCCGTCGAGTACAACACCAAGAACCGGCGCCTGGTCGATCGGCCTGCCGTGCTCCGCGAGACACGAGGCAACATGTGCATGGTGGTGCTGGACATCGATCAGCTCGGCCGAGTGGGCCATCTCGCGACCGACCTTGCTGGGCAGATAGTCCGGGTGACGATCGATAGCGATGACCGACGGAGTGAAGTCGTAGAGGTCTCCGTAGAGCTCCAGCATGTCGAGGTAGTCGTCCAGTGCCTCGGCATCTTCGGTGTCGCCGATGTGTTGTGACACGACGGCTTCCCCGTCACTCATCAGGCAGAAGGTGTTCTTCAGCTCCCCGCCCATCGCCAGCACCGGCGGCGACGACCGGAAGGAGTCGTGCAGCCGAATCGGCTCGGGCGCGAATCCGCGGGCTCGCCTCAGCACCTGTGCCCCCGGCACCGCGACAACCGAATCGTCGAGGCGATTGACGATGTCCCGGTTGTGCATGAGAAACACGTCCGCGATACCGGACAGGCTCTCGCGGGCGACGTCGTTGTCGATGACCTGGGGTTCGTCACTCTGGTTACCCGATGTCATGACCAGTGGCTCGTCGAAGGACTCGAGCAACAGGTGGTGCAACGGGGTATACGGCAACATGAAGCCGATGGTGTCCTGGCCCGGTGCGATCGCCTCCGGCAAAGGCCTGCCTTTTGCAGCCATGACGACGATCGGCGCACGGCGGTCGCGAAGCAGTGATTCAGCCTCGTCACCCATGTCGGCATAGCGGCCGACGACGCTGACATCGCGGGCCATCATGGCGAGGGCTTTCTGGTAGCGACGCTTGCGCCTGCGCAGGCGCTCAACCGCCTCTGCGTTCTCGGCGAGGCAGGCCAGGTGAAAACCGCCGAGACCCTTGATGGCGACGATTTCGCCCGCCCTCAGGCGACCGGCGGCATCCTCGATCGCGTCGACACCGCGAACCGGCAGCTCTCTGCCATCGCGATCTTCGAGCCAGGTGCGAGGACCACACACCGGGCACGCGTTCGGCTGCGCATGGAAGCGACGATCGGCCGGGTCATCGTACTCGGTCTTGCACTCGGGGCACATCGAAAACGAGGCCATGCTGGTGTTGGCACGGTCGTAAGGCACGGTGCGCACGATGGTCATTCGCGGACCACAGTGCGTGCAATTGGTAAACGGGTAGCGATAGCGCCGGCCTGTCGGATCACTGATGTCATCGAGGCAGGCATCGCAGGTTGCCGCGTCAGCGGCAATATCGGTGGACGTTTCGCCATCGATACTTTCAACAATGTCGAATGCGGCCGGCGGCGGGTCATCGGCGCTCAGTGGCACGCGCTGGATATCGCTGATAACCGCAAGCGGAGGCGGCTCGTGACGCAACCGGTCGACCAGCCGATCCAGCGACGACGACTCGCCCCAGGCTTCGATCAGCACACCGGCGGCGTCATTTCGTACGCGCCCGGTGACGCCGCATTCACCCGCCAGGCGCCAGACGGTCGGTCGAAAACCAACGCCCTGAACGGTACCCGTGACGCGAATGGACTCAGCGACCATGCGTTAACCTGCGGCTGTTGCCTCGGCTGGCTCGAGGCCGTAGCGCTCAAGCTTGCTGCGCAAACCGACCCTCGACAGGCCCAGCTCCCGGGCCGCGCGGCTCTTGTTCCAGCGATGCCGGATCAGGCTCTCGCGCAGGATCTGGATCTCGATCGACTGGATGCGCGCCTTTAGCGTGCCAGTCAGCGCATTGGCGTTGAGTTCGGCGATGTCGCTCCCCGGGGGTGCGGCACGCAGGACTCGCGGCGACAGCAGCTCCGCACCGAGGACGTCATCGCGGGACTCGACGAGCATGCGCTGAATTTCGTTTTGCAGCTCGCGGACATTACCGGGCCAGTGGTAGGCCTGCATCGAAGCCAGCGCCCCGGCATTCAAACCGCGACACGGTTTGCCGAGACCGTCGACCGCCGTGCCCAGCAGCGCGTTCGCCAGCGGCGCAATGTCACCCGGCCGTTCGCGCAGCGCCGGAATCTGCACGGTTACCGCGGACAGGCGATAGTACAGGTCTTCGCGAAACCGTCCCTCGGCAACCTCTGCCTCGATATCTCGATTGGTCGCCGCCACGACGCGGACGTCGATCTTGCGGGTCTCCGATGCACCGAGCGGGCGGATTTCCTGTTCCTGCAATACGCGCAGCAGCTTGACCTGGAAGGCGGGCGAAATCTCGCCGATCTCGTCGAGGAACACCGTGCCACCGTTGGCGCGCTCGAACAGGCCGATGCGGTCCTCGACGGCGCCGGTAAAGGCGCCTTTGCGGTAGCCAAACAGCTCGCTTTCGAGCAAGTCATCAGGCAGCGCGCCGCAGTTTTCCACGACGAAAGGCTGTTGCCAGCGCAGGCTGTGATTGTGCAACGCGCGAGCCGCCAGTTCCTTGCCGGTTCCCGACTCGCCGCTGATGAGTACCGGGATGTCAAAAGGGGCAACCTGGCGAATCCGGTCGCAGATTTCGTTCATCGGGCTGTCCAGTGCCCGGACAATACTGTCTTCTTCCTCGACACCGCTAACCGGCTCGTGACGTTCGCCAGCAACACGACGCTCCAGCGACATCAGTTCGTTCTGGCGACGCAGGCGGAAGACATCGACCGCCGTTTGTACGGCGCGTCGAACGGCGCTGTCCTGCCACGGCTGGGTTATCACCTGGAACACTGACTCGCAGTCCGACTCGTCAACACCGACATCACTCGCCAGCAGGATACTGATCACGTCCGGCCAGCGTTCCGTGATATTGCACAGCTGGCTGCCGTCTCCGAAACCCTGTTCACACAGCACGACCTGGACCCACTCTGATTCCATCACGGCGAATGCCGCATCGCTGCTGCCGGCGCTCTGCACGTCAAAAGTCCCGGCCAGCATGCGACACAGCGTAGAGCGTGTGTCCTCGTCCGAATGAATAACCAGGATGGTCGCGGAATCACTCATGATGCGTTCCTTATTGATCGGTGTCCGTCGTCACGCCGGTGCGCGGCGATCGTCATCGGGGTTCTTGACCTAGGGACCTTGTAGACAAAGTTGTAGCGCGCAACGTGGTAGCTCGGATCGAAGCCGTAAAAGTTCATGCGCATGCGTTCAAGCTCCTCATCGCGATACTCGGCGAGCGGCTTCTGTTGCTCGTCTGCATCGCGTTGTCCGAGCTTGCGTTCGAGGCCGCGGTCGAAGTCGCCCGATCGCGCCAGGGCACGGGCCCTTTGACGAACGACATCGGCAAAACTGTTGCGGTCGGTAGCCAGCAGGGCGTCAACGAGTCCGAGCTCAACTGCCTCTGCACCCCCGACCGGCAAGCGCGCCTGCGTTATACGTTCAGCATTGGACTCGCCGCAGGCCCGTGGCAGCAGGTAGGTCCAGTACTCGGAGCCGTACAGGTTGCCCATGTCCTTGTAGTGCGGGTTCAGCACGACGCCGTCGTGTGACCAGACGAGATCGGCCGCACGCGCGAGGAACACACCGCCCGCACCGGCATTGCCGTGCAACGCGGCCACCGTCAGGTGACTGCGCGTGCTGATAATCGCCTCGGCAAGATCATCGATGGCGTTGATGTTCTCCCAGGACGCGTCGGCCGGACTGTCAGCAGACTCGATGCTGTTCAGATCCATACCGTTGGACCAGAACTCCGGCCCGCCGCACAGGACAATGACGCGGGTCTCCTTGCTCAACGCCCGTCGGTAGGCCTGAAGCAGGGCGCGGCAATCATCTGTGCTCATCGCACCGTTGTAGAAGTTGAAGTGCAGGTAGCCGACATCGTCCTGCTCCTCGTAACGTATCAGCGGATAGCCGGCAGGGTCGTCGACCGGTATGTCGAGCGCGGGGCGTCCCTGAACGCCGAGGACGTCCAGCGCCCTGCGTTTGAACGGATGCTCGCTCCGCGGGTCTCGCAGACTGCCGATCCATACGCCGCCGTCGCGGGTGGCGATACCCACCGCGGGACCCGAGCACGCAACCCAGTCGCCCGGTTCGCCGTCCAGTGTCGGCGCGTCCCATGCGTCATAGACATACAGCCGGCGACCGACGTGTTCGTCGAGCGCACCCGGAAAACTGTCGGCGCTGCGAATCTTGCGCAGCACCGTAGCCGTATCGTCCAGCGCCCAGTTGATGCGCCGATCCGCCGCACGAAGTAGCGGACGCTCCCGGCCGAGCACCGCCGGGTCGCGGACATCCAGCGGCCTCGGCGTGAAGCGGCCGCTGGCAAATCGTCCGACCGCGCGGCGCACGGCCCGAACCGCCGCTTCGGTGATTTCGTTTCGGTACAGGCTGGCCTTGCTGGCCGCCCGCATGGGGAAGGTCTCACTGGCCCAGATATCACCGGCATCCATATCGCCGTTGGCCTGCAGGACCGTCACGCCCCAATGCGACTCGTCGTTGATGATCGCCCAATCCAGCGCGGACGGACCGCGGTCACCCACAATGCCGGGATGCACGATAAAACAGGTCCGGCGGCGCCAGATGGCCGCCGGAATCGCGCGCTTCAGGAACGGCGCGATCACGAGATCCGGGTCGAAACGATCAACGGCGTCTATGCTGGTGGCGTCGTTGATGTCGAACTCGACCGATACGTCGTGCCCCTCGGCACGCAGCTCGATGAACAGCCGCTGTGCGAGGCTGTTGAAACTGTGCGTGAGGAACAGGATGCGCATGGGTTCAGCAGATCCTTGGCAGCTGCTCGCCGCTCATCCAGTCGAGCACCCGGCTGCCACCAAAACCGGTCGTCATACGTACGAAGCCATGCCGGTCTTCGACGACCTGGCCGATGATCGCTGCATCACGCCCGTTCGGGTGATCATGCATGATCCTGAGGACTTGCTCGGCATCCGCCGAGTCACAGATACAAACCAGCTTGCCTTCGTTGGCGACGTACATCGGGTCGAGCCCGAGCAACTCGCAGGCCGCCTCAACGGCCGGCTTCACGGGTACGCCGGTTTCATCGATCTGCATACCGACACCGGACTGGCTCGCGATCTCGTTCAGCGTGGTTGCCAGGCCTCCGCGGGTCGGGTCACGCAGGCAGCGAAGTGTCGCACCGGACTCAACGAGATCAGCAACCAGCGTGTGCAGGGCGGCCGAATCGCTTTCAACCTCGGTTTCGAAGGTGAGGTTCTCGCGGCTGGACATGATCGCAACGCCGTGGTCACCAACACTGCCACTGACAATGATCGCGTCGCCCGGCGCGGCCTGGTCACCGGACAGACGGACACCCGGCGGTACGACGCCGACACCGGTTGTCGTAATGAACACGCCGTCTCCCTTGCCGCGTTCGACGACCTTGGTGTCGCCGGTGACGATAGCGACGTCGGCTTTACGTGCCGCATCAGCCATGTTGATCACGATGCGCTCGAGGTCTTCCAGCGGGAAGCCTTCCTCGAGGATGAAGCCTGCCGCCAGATACAGCGGCCTGGCGCCCGACATGGCGACATCGTTGACGGTGCCGTGCACCGCCAATGAACCAATATCGCCGCCGGGGAAGAACAGCGGCGAGATGACGTGACCATCGACGCTCATGACCATGCGCCCGCCGGCAATGTCGAAGGCCGCCTGGTCGTTTTGCTCACGAAGCAGCGGATTATCGAAGTGGCGAATGAACAGGTCCTCGATGAGCTGGGCCATAGCGCGACCGCCGGCACCATGACTCATGTCGACAGACGTTCCACGCGTTTTCAGCTTGACGGGAAAGCGTTGCGGTAGCGCGTTCATGCAGCAGCCTCCTTGGATTTATCGTCGGTGCTACGGAAACGGCCGTAGCTCCAGTAGGCCGCGCAGGCGCCCTCGGACGACACCATACAGCTGCCCATCGGGTTCTCGGGCGTGCAGACGGTGCCAAACAGCTTGCAGTCCGTTGGCCGGGAGACACCCCTCAGGATCGACGGACATTTGCAGCCTTTGACTTCGTGCGTCTTCTTCACCGGAATCTCGAATCGACGCTCTGCGTCGAAGTCCGCGTAGCGCGCCTTGATCTTTAGCGCGCTGTACGGGACCTCCCCAAGGCCGCGCCACTCAAAGGAGCGACGCAGTTCGAAAACGTCGGCAACCAGTGCCTGCGCCTTGCGGTTTCCGTCGCGGGTGACGACCCGGGTGTACTCGTTCTCGACTTCGTGACGGCCCTCGTTGACCTGGCGAATCAGCATCAGCGTTGACTGCATGACATCGAGCGGCTCGAACCCGGCGATAACCACCGGCTTGCGAAACTCCTCCGCGAAGAATTCGTAGGGGCGGCTGCCGATCACGGAGCTGACGTGCGAGGGACCCAGGAATCCGTCGATTGAGACCTGGCCGAGCTCACGCACCTCCGGCGACTCGAGAATGTTCTGGATCGCGGCCGGCGTCAGCAGGTGATTGCAGTACACGGTGAAGTTTTGCAGCGCCTCGCGCTCGGCTTGCTGGATCGCGACCGCCGTCGCCGGTGTCGTTGTCTCAAAACCAATGGCGAAGAACACGACCTCGCGGTCCGGGTTGTCACGCGCGATGCGCAAGGCATCCTGCGTTGAATAGACCATGCGCACGTCAGCGCCGGCCGCTTTCAGTTTCATCAGGCTCTGGCGCCTGCTCGCCGGCACCCTCAGGAGATCGCCGTAAATACAGAGAACAACATCGTGTTCGTTCGACAGGTGAATCGCCCCGTCGAGCCGGGATGTTGGCATGACGCAGACCGGGCAACCCGGTCCGTGCACAAAGTTCACGTTGTCCGGCATCAGGTCCTGCACACCGTAACGAAAAATGGCGTGGGTATGACCGCCGCAGAACTCCATCAGGTGGTAGTCCCGCCCGGTGTCTGCCTCGGCGGCAATGGCGGATGAAAGCTTGGCCGCGACGTCGCGCTGGCGAAACTCGTTAACGTACTTCACGTGGTTTCTCCGCTCATCGCTTCAACCGGATCGATACCGGACTCGGCGAACAGCGCCAGGGTCCGCTCGGCTTCCTCGGTGCTGATTCGGTTCAACGCATAGCCAACGTGTACGAGCACATAGTCATCAACGCTGACGTCATCAAGCAGGGCAAGCGACACGTCTTTTCTTACCTCGCCCAGCGAGATCGTTGCCATGTCACAGGCTTCGTCGATCGCCAGTACACGTCCAGGTACAGCAAGGCACATATCAGGTTCCCGTCCGCGCGAGACTGCCGGCCGCGCCGATCCAGCCGAGCCACGATTCAAGACCTTCGCCGCTGGTCGCCGATACCTGCAAAACGCGGATCCCCGGGTTGACGCGCCGCGCGTTGGCGATGCAGGCGTCCACGTCGAAATCAACGTAAGGCAGGAGATCAACCTTGTTGATGATCATCAGGTCGGACGCGTGAAACATGTCCGGGTACTTCAGCGGCTTGTCTTCACCTTCGGTCACGGACAGGATGGCGACCTTGTGCGCTTCACCGAGGTCGAACGCTGCGGGGCAAACCAGGTTGCCCACGTTTTCGATGAACAGGACACTGTCTTTCTCGGGCTTCAGGCTCTCCATGGCGTGCCCCACCATGTGTGCATCGAGATGACAGCCTTTGCCGGTATTGACCTGGATGGCACGGGCGCCCGAGGCGCGAATGCGATCCGCATCATTCGAGGTCTGCTGATCACCCTCGATGACCGACACCGGCACATCACCGGACATCAGCTCGATGGTCTTTGACAGCAGCGTGGTCTTACCGGAGCCCGGGCTTGAGACCAGGTTCAGGCAGAGTACGCCGGATTCCGCGAGCCAGCGACGGTTTGCAACCGCGTACTCATCGTTTTTGCCGAGGATGTTCTGCTCGATCTCGACCATGCGCGACTGGCTGAGTCCCGGCGCATGGGCTCGGGCCGGACCCTGGCCGTAGTGATGCAGCTCATCGTGCTCGTGGTGGTGATGGTGCTGATGATCATGACCGTGGTCATGGTCATGCTCGTGATCGTGCGCCTGACCCTCTTCCGTACTACATCCACAAACTACACACATCACTCTACCTCCAGTTCCTTAACCTTGAGTTCATCGCCACCGACGACCTGCAGCTGGTAGCTGCCACAGACGGGGCAGGCGTCTCCCCGGCTGGATATCTCCACGTGATCCGCGCAACGCATGCACCAGGCCTTGCCCTGGCTGGCGACGAATTCGAGCTCCGCATCGTCCGCCAGCGTGCCGCTCACCACGGCGCCGAAGCTGAAGCGCATGGCTTCGCGGTCCACGCCCGCGAGATCGCCTACCTCCAGCCAGACCTTGCGGACGCGACTGAATCCCTGCGCCCGCGCACTTTGCTCGAGTATCTGCAGGACACTCTCCGACAGGGCCATCTCGTGCATCAGTGCACCTCCAGTTCAAATCCCACGCAGGGATCAACCGCTTTAACCAGCAGTGATGCCTTCTCGGTCAGCTCACTGCGGTTGCCGTCTCCCAGTGCCGACAGGGCTTCGGCCAGCGTTCCCTTCGGATGGAAGTTCCACTCGGTCGGCGCGACGATCTGGTAGGTGTCGATGCGGCCGTCGTCGACAACAACGCGGTGCACGAGACGGCCACGCGCCGCGTCAACCTGGGCAACGCCGATCGACGGCGGCAGCTCAACGCTGTCGCTGCGCAGGGGCGCCGGCTGGTTGAGTCGCGACGGCGACTCGGCAAGCTCCACCAGGAGTGCTACGTGCCGGGCCAGCAGGCCGCGGCCAAAACGTGACTGCACCGAACGCACCAGCAGCGCGTGCTGCGTGCGCGCGAGCGGCGAGGTTTCGTGAGGCTGGTCGGTCCAGACCGGTTGTTCGATGAAACGGTCGGCGTCCGGTGACGCCAGTGTTTCGTGTAACGCATCTGACGGTGTGTCGGGCAGAAACGGTTGCTTACTCTGGCCATCCCGGCACCAGCCGCGACGATGCAGTGAGTGGATCATTTTTGCCGCGACCGTGTCGGTCGTGCGGGCCCAGTCCAGCAGGTCGTCGCTGTGCTCGATGTCCAGCCACTGCTGCAGCGGTACGCCAAAAACGCTGCTGCGAAGCTGGCGTGCGAGGTCGTCGGGGCGAGCGTCTTCGGCGAGCGTCCGGCAACGTCGCAGGCTGTCGGCGTCGACGACCGAGTCGGTGTGCTCGGCCCAGTCGACGAGAATTCGCCACAGGTGCTCCCGCACGGTTTCCAGCAGCAGGGCACGTCGGTCTGGCAGGTCGTCGGGTTGGCGAGGAGCAGATCCCGCTTGTCGCAGTGCGTTCCGGCAGGCGATGCCTTGAGCTGTTCCGCATAACGTAAACAGCTGTTGCACCAGCTGGGTCGCCTGTGCCGGCGTGCGCTGACGCAGCGCGCGCGCTGCATGCACCGGACGGTTCGAGTGAATGAGAACATCGTGCGGGCCAGCCTGGCAGCGGTGCAGGTCGATCCTGATGGCGCCGGCGAAACTCATTGTTCAGCCGCCTCCGCCAGGCCGGTAAACAGCGCTCGACGACTGACCGTCTTGCTCGGTGCCGGGGTGTCTGCCTGCTCTTCGGCGGGTTCCTCGCCGGCGTCGAAGAACGCCTCGATGGCGGCCTCGGCGGTAGCAATCGCCGCCTCGTGGTTTTCGTAGTCGAACATCGGTGAACTCAACGAACACATCGCGTAGTTACCGAAACCATCCTCGTGACCCTGAAGAAACTCGACGCTACCCGAGGGCAATGCGACATCGAAACTCTCTCCAACGGCCCTCGCACTCGGCGCCTTCGCATCCTCGAGTGACACCCGCATCAGGTTCATGAACCAGGGCGTGACAAGAATACCGACCGCGTGACCCTGCCACTCGCGAAAGCCGACGGCCTCGACGCGAATGTCCGGGTGCAGTATCGGCACGTCGGCCATGCGCTCACGCTGGATCAGCGCGTAGGTCATTTCCAGCAGGCGAGCGACCGTTTGCGGAGACTGCTGCATATACCCTCTCAGTCTTCCAGGACCATGAAGCCGCCCTTTTCGCTGTCGCACTCAGGGCAGCTCCAGTGCTCTGGCAGCTCGGAGAAGGGGGTTCCCGGCGCCACCTGCCAGACCTCGTCACCGACGGCCGGATCATAGACATACCAGCAGATCTTGCACTCGAGGCGCGTGCAGTCGGTCAGCTTGTTCGCGTCACCGCCGTAGGAACCTGCAAAAAACTCTTCTCTCACCGGTAGACCTCGAGAATTTCGGCCATACGTTCGGCGCTTGCCTCGATATCCTCCGGCGCGGCGCAGGCGACCTCAGGTACATCACTGATCTCGATGGTGTTCAGGATCAGCGTGTCTTCGGAGTTGAAGAACTGCACCCACCAGGTGTCACGCAGTCCCGTACTGGTAATGCGGCAGTTTCCGAAGCCACGAGACAAGATGACGCAGGGGCCGGTGCTGAGCCGCGTGGCCAGCAGGTCGAGGTCTTCATCGGTGTTCGGCAGCAGTGACAAGTTGATCACATGCGCATCGTCACCGGGTTTTCGGGTGTCGACCTTGTCGGCAATCTCTATGAGCAGCGACGGCGCGTTGCCCACCTGTGGCGGCAAACCGTCGGTTGACAGGTCGAGCGTGTCGGCCGCCTTGCCGAACACACCGTCGCTGACAAGGCTGGGTATGCGACCGACCTCGATAACGTCGCGTTCCACCTCGTCCTTGTCGTTCAGGTACTGCACACGCCAGGCGCCGGCCAGCACCGATTCCTGGATTCGCGCCCGCAGCATCGACTCATAGCGAATACTCACCTCACCGTTGCCGAGCACTTGGTCGATGAGCTCGCGGTTCGGACCGTCAAGCGCATCCAGCTCGATAACGCTGACCGCTTCGCTGCTGTCGTAGCCGGCGAGTGCATCGTGTAAGGCCTGCAGGCACGCGAGACCGGATTCCAGTCCGGTGACATCCTCCGGCTCCGGAATCACCGGCATCGAGTAAGTCCACGGGCCATCCGGCATGCGCATGTAGTCGAGTACGACGCCGTCCTCATCGGCAGGCTGCGAACCGGGCTGAACGACGACAGGTATTGGGAATTTCTTCATGTTGGTCTCCGAACTCAGACGGCAGCGGCAGCGGTTTCGTCGCCGGGCAGGATCATCGGTGGCGGCTCAGACGGCTGCGCGAGGATCAGGCGATTGATTTCGGCCAGGTAGTCCGACCAGTCGAGCAAGCCTTCGATAGCGCCGATGTATTCGCCGCGGCGCAGGAACAGCAGCGTGGGCAGCTTCAGGAAGTGGTAGTGCAGCTTGAAATCGCGATGCGCGGTAAACGGCACGACAGCGACCCGATACTTGCCCGGGAAGGCGTGCATCAGCTCCGGCAGGATGATCGCCAGGTCGTCTGCCTCCGGCAGTCGCTTTACACCTTCAGCGAAAACCAGGATGACGTCCTCGTGCTGGTCGATGAACGCCTTCAACTCCGGCCCGTCGAGTGCCGAATAGCCCTCGCGTTCGATCATGGCTTTAATTGGGGGTGAGAACATACCTAGTCTCCCTGCTTCGTGGTTGGCATGGACGGCGGCGGCAAAGGCTCGCGGTCAATCAGGTCTGCGAAAAGATGATCGATGTCGGTCTCACCGTTCATGACCATCGAAACGGCGGTGAGCGCATCGGTGCGTTGCGCCGCGTCCTCGGCGGTGAGCACCTCCCGCGCGGCATCGAGAAACGTCAGCAACCAGGTACCCGGTGGCTGGTCTCCCACCAGCATCGTGCTGATCTGCCGGCGTTCGCCCATGCCCTCACAGATCGCAAAACCGTCGCAGGTCTCCTTGACCTGCATCGGGACACCGAGACACATCAGTATTTGCCCCGGTGATCGACGTCGACGCTAACGGTACCGGCCGGCGACCGGCGCGGTGCCAGCTTGTAGTGTTCAGACGACAGCACACGGTCGTCGCCGACTCGACAGGCGACATCGGCATCAGGCCGTTGTTCCTCGTAGCGCTGCATATCGATTTCGTGACCGGCGATGGAATCGGACTCGGGACGCGGCGTTCGCCGGGGCGTCAGCGTGATGCCGCGTGCGGCCAGCCACTCTACGGCGGCGTTCGCCGCAGGCTCGATCTGTCGCCGCGTAATCTCGTGCAGGCTGCCGCCAAAGTCCTCGATGCGTTTCGGTTGAACGCCAACCAGCAGCAGCTCGCGCGGGCTCCGGCCCAGCATCTCCGCCATGGCCAGCACTTCCTGGAAACCGGTCTGGTGCAGGCTGACCTTCTTCGCACCCATGTAGTTGGGGACGTCGTCACCCTCAATGAGCTTCAGGGTTCCGGGCTCCAGCCCGTAGTCGATAGCATCGAAGATGACGAGGAGCTCAGCGCCCTCGACGTGCTGCAACAGGTAAATGCCCTGGGTGCCACCGTCCATGATCGTGACGGTGTCGTCGTAATCCCAGTTCGTATGCAGGTAATCCGCAGCACGAACGCCGAAGCCTTCGTCTGCCCAAAGAATATTGCCGATTCCGAGAATCAGCGTTCCCGTCGATC
>CAZSIQ010000017.1:0-58273 GCA_964606915.1 uncultured Woeseiaceae bacterium
TTCCTACGTCCCCATCGTCTAGAGGCCTAGGACACCGCCCTTTCACGGCGGTAACAGGGGTTCGAATCCCCTTGGGGACGCCATATCTTCAGAAAGGCCCGCTTCCAGCGGGCCTTTTTGTTGCGCGTCGAAATAGCCACTGAATAATGGTGTGGGGGCGATTCAGGATAACTACTGAAGCCGAATCTGTTTTCTAAGCGTCTTCGACTCCTTTATACCAACGAAGAACTACACCCATTGTTGCTCTCTGAGTGAGTTTTGCTGTTCCCTGAACCGCACGTGTTTTGGTGCCCAGAAAAGGGTCATTGCTTGCACGGCGAAAATCGTTGGCCTGAGCATCCTGTAAGCGAATTCAAGACTTCTCATCGGGACTATGGGGTGTTTTTCCGGAAATTTTTGTCAGCTTTCTTTACAGGGCTTCAAGAAACGATCAGGTTAGTCAACGTAAGTAATTGATTTTCTTGTTTTTTAACGATTGGCGGGCTTTTTGCATAACTCTGCTGGTAATAACGCTATTTCTGCCAAAAAAATAAGAACTCGATCATGATTAAAAGTCTATCGGCGCTAGTCACACTGTCTGTTCTGCTTATCTGCAATACGGCCCATGCAGACACCATCACCGGTGTCGCTGTAGACGCCGACAACTTCGCAATAGCGTCCGGCGATGGCTGGTACGACTTCTACATTCCTTTAAGCGGCGCTGAGACGTATGACGGAACCCTTGTCTCTGACGACTGCAAGAACGACCAGCAAGACAAGTGTAAGGGTTCGTTGACGATGAAGATGGTCTTCGATGTTTTGCATGCCGGAGACACTACATTCGTTTTCGATTTCGACGATCTTGATGTCGCTGGGTACGCCGATGGCAATAATTTCTACGAATTACTATCGCTTCAGGTTTGGGATTCCAGCGGAAATTTCTACACGTTTAGCGAGTCAGACATCGCAGGCGCTCTGACCGGCGACAAAAAGGCGCAGCAGCTAGCAGTTACGCTCAGCGTAGAGTCCGGTCCTGTTAACTTCTCGATGACGTTCGGATCGGGTTTCAAGGAAGTCGATGGTCGTCACTACCGGAATACCCTGGAGAGCGTGCGGGGGTACGTCATAGCCGTTCCTGAGCCAGCCACAATCGCCCTGCTGGGACTCGGTCTGCTGGTGATCGCGATAGCTGGACGGCGTCGACAAAAACACTAGTCGGGCCGCGACCGATCAAACAAAGGAACCGTGGGCGCTGAACGATTACTCAGCGCTGGGTCGAAACTGATCGCTACATCAACCAGCCAATTTCCCGGATCTGCCATTTGACGTAAGTCATGGCCTCTGCGCACTTGCTACCGATCCGGTTTGCGCAACTCGTGAACTAATTCTCGGTTCACGTGATCCATCTCAGGATTTTTCCAGACGAATTTTTACTAAATCCCTACGGTCAAACGTGTGAACTGCGTCACTCTCAGGCCGTATGTTCCTATTTCCAATAGGGATTTACGTCGTTTACATAATTCACTTTATTTAAAGTGAATTCTACTTGTCGCTTTCCGGCGACGGTTTGCACCGCAATCTTCAGGTGCTAGCTTCACCATCAAATCTAGGCAAACCGGGTGAAAGCCCGGGACGCAAAGCTTCCGGTCTAAGGGTCTCTACCTAAGATAGCGGGGTTGCCAGCGGACAGTTTCACGTCCACGTGCCGCATCGCGGCGCGCAGCAATCCACCTTCTGTAAGAGCGATCCGGCCGGCAAACGGCAGGTACATTGGTGAACACAGTTCGAATAGTTTCTGAAGCGCGTCGAGCGCTGATGCTGTCTGCGACGGCCGTACTCCTGAGTGGGTGCCTGTCGGAGTCAGAACAATCTGAAGAGGCCGCACCGGGCATTGCAGCCGTGCGTATTACGGGCAGCGTCGGTGACGGTCCGGTGATCAACGCGCAGATTACGGTCCGAAGCGTCGGCGGTTCCGTCCTTACGGAGGCGGTCAGCGATGCGGCGGCGGAATACGACGTCCTGGTCGACGCGGCGCAGGGTGAGTATCCGCTGCGGATAACGTCGATCGGCGGCACTGACCTGGTTTCCGATCGCGCACCTGATTTCACGCTGCACGGCGTCGCAACGAATCCCGGCCAGTCGACCACGGCAAACGTTAACCCGTACGGAACGATGGCCTTCGAGATTGCCTCGGGCCTGTCAGGCGGCCTCACTGCGGCCAACGTCAACCAGGCGAAGAGCATCCTGGACGACGGCTTCGACTTCGGCCTCACGGATCTCGACGCGCACGGTGCCATGTACGCCGACATCACGGTGTCCAATGTTGCCGACATCATCCGCGCCTCTGAGGGCATGGGTGAGGCCATTCGTCGTACGCGCGACAAACTCTCTAGTGCCGGTTACTCGGCAACAGGCGACTCGGTCATTCGGGCCGTTGCTTCCGATCTGACCGACGGTGTGCTGGATGGTCGCGGTGGCGCGCTAACCGATGCGCGTGTTTCCGCGGTGATGACGGTTACAGCTGCGGAAGTCTTGCTGGAGTCCATGCAGAACGAATTGCGCGTCTATGGCACGCCAGCGACGACTGCGATGGACAATGCGGCCGCTATCGTCACGGGTGATTCACCCAGTCCTTTGACAGGCGACCTGCCGGTAACGCAGTCGATGATTCGACTCGCGAGCGTCGGTGTGGCTGCGGGCTCGGCGGTCAGTTCGGATAATGCGCTTGCGTCACTCGCGGCAGCACTTGACGGTCTGCAGGCGGGCTCTAGCGCGACGCTTATCCGCTCCCTGGTGCCGGACAACTACCGATCAACGCTTGGCGCACTGTCCGACTCGGTGGCGTCTGCCGACAGTTCAGTGATCTCGATGATCAACGATGTGGCCGGCGGTCGTGTGTCTTCCACGGATCCGCAGAACCGGGCGCCGACGATCTCTGGGAATCCTTCACCGTCTGTAACCGCTGGCAGCAGCTGGAGCTTTCAGCCGTCGGCGGCCGATCCGGACGGCGACACGCTGAGCTTCAGTATCGCCAACGCTCCGTCATGGGCGACGTTCGAAACCTCAACCGGGCGTCTCTTCGGCACGCCGGGCGAGAACAACGTCGGCAGCTACGCGGGGATCGTTATCACGGCAACGGACGGCGACCTTAGCGCGTCGTTGCCAGCGTTCACGCTGACG
Organism: uncultured Woeseiaceae bacterium; assembly: GCA_964606915.1. GTDB lineage: Bacteria > Pseudomonadota > Gammaproteobacteria > Steroidobacterales > Woeseiaceae > UBA1847. The sequence goes on from CAZSIQ010000017.1 coordinate 3,160, forward strand.
GTAAACTCGGCCACTTCCGGCAACGCAGTGCCGACCATTAGTGGCAATCCTCCGCAGACGGTCACGGTTGGTTCGAGCTATATGTTCGTGCCCACGGCCAACGACGCTGATGGCGACACGCTCACCTTCAGCATCCAGAATCTGCCGTCGTGGACATCGTTTAACCCGAACAACGGCGCACTGTCCGGAACACCATCAGCGAATGACGTCGGCATTTACGGCGAAATCACGATCACCGTCAGCGACGGTGCTGCAACCGCTACCTTGCCGGCCTTTGAAATTGCCGTTGAGGCAGCCAACTCGGCGCCGGTTATCTCCGGTTCTGCACCGAGTGAAGTGAATGCCAACGAGGCCTACTCGTTTACGCCGACGGCGACCGACGCCGACGGCGATAGCCTAACTTTCTCGGTAAGCGGCCTCCCGGCCTGGGCATCCTTCAACTCTGGCACCGGCGAAGTCTCGGGAACGCCGGGTGACGCTGACGTGGGTGTCTATACGGGCATTGTGATCTCGGTCAGCGATGGCCTCGCTGAGTCCAGCCTGCCGGCTTTCGGAATCACGGTGAATGCTGTCAGCCTGGGTAGTGCCACGCTGACGTGGACGCCACCGACACTGAATGACGACGGCAGTCCACTTACGGATCTCGCGGGTTACAGGCTCTACTGGGGTACGCAGCCCGGCGTGTACACGGACTCGGTAACGATCGACGACCCCGGTATTTCGACCTTTGTTGTCGAGAACCTGACACCGGGTACGTACGAGTTCGTTTCAACGGCGTTCAACGCCAGTGGCGTCGAGAGCCGCTACTCGAACACCGCGACCAAGATCGTCGAATAGCCGCCGCGCCCCCCTAGGGGGCGCTGCTAACTTCTTTTACCGCCCAGGCGTCCACGGCACTTTCGCCGCGTCCATCGCCGCCTTAAGCGCTTCGTATTCCGTGTCGATGCCGTCCAGCTCGTTGACGATGTCGTTGTAGAGCGCGAGGCCGATCCGGTACGACTCACGCTGGGCCGGTGTCGGTCCGTAGACGTTCGTGCCCGGCGCGAAGCGTGCGTGCCACAGTCGGTTGGCCAGTGTCATCTCTTCCCAGTCGTGATAGATGTCACGCGTCGAGTTGGCCGATAAACGCTCTTTCTGGTCCAGCAGACGGTCTTTCAATGACACAGCGATCTCATACAGAGCGCCGTCGGTTGTCGAACGCCTGAGGGCCGACATCGCAGCACCCAGCTCGACGTTCAGACGATCGATGGATCTACGGGTGCCGTCGGAAACTCGAAGCAGCTCGTCGAGTTGCTGGTCGAAGATCACCCGGTCTTCCTGGCTCGAGCCTGGCAGCACCGGATCAGGTCGGATCGATACCACTTCAATCGGCATTGTCTGGTCAATGCGCTTCATGACGCCGTCCTTGCGGATCGACATGCTGACCTCGTAGTTACCCGGCGCGACCATGACACCGAAGCCGGGGTCGAAGTAATCGTCTTCTGCGGTTGGCGTCCAGGCGTTCAGCGACGGGTAGCGCAGATTCCAGGCGACGCGATGGAAGCCTGCCTCGGCCGGTCCTTGGACGTGCTGGATGACGTTGCCGTTGCTGTCGGTGACCGTCAGGATCACCGCCGGATCGTCTTCCCGCGCTTCATCGATGATTGAGTCGAAGGAGGGGAAGCGAACGTTCTCGTTTTCCTTCTCTTTCTCTTTCTCGGCCTTTCGCCGGGCATCCTTGTCAGTCATGACCGATTCGGCCAGATAGTAAGTCAGGATGGCACCAAAGTCCGGGTTCTTTGCCACGTAGAAGGCGTCACCCTGCGAGGCCTGGCAACCGTTCTCGCTGCAGCCGAGGTCGCGCTTTTGCACGTACCAGGGCGCCTGGCGGACCGGGAACAGCACCTGCCCGGATTCCAGCATGTCTTCGGTTACCTCCCTGAGCGGCGAATAATCGTCCAACACGTAGAAGCTGCGACCGAAAGTCGCGCCGACGAGGTCGTTCTCGCGGGTCTGGATCGCCAGGTCGCGGAACGGGATATTCGGCACGCCGCCTTTGAGCTTGGTCCAGCTGTCGCCGCCGTTGACGGTGAAGAACACACCGAACTCGGAGCCGACAAACATCAGGCCCGGCTTGACGTGATCCTGCACGACGCGCCAGAGGATATGCCGTTCCGGCAGGTCGGATGAAATGCTCTTCCAGCGTCGGCCGCGGTCTTCGCTCTTCAGGATGTAAGGCGCGAAGTCACCGTTCTTGTGATCATCGACGACGACATACACCGTATCCGGATCGTGCAGGTCAGCCTTGATGTCGTTGACGAAGAAGCGATCCGGCACGCCCGGCAGCTTGTCGATGCGTCGCCAGGTCTGGCCGCCGTTCTCGGTCACCTGGATCAGGCCATCGTCGGTGCCGGCGTAGATCAGGTCCTCGTCCAGCGGCGACTGCGAGATGTTCACGATGGTGTTGAATTCCGACATCGCGTACAGGTCCCACGGCGCGTCATAGCTCCAGGTACGTCCCATCAGCGGCGCGTCCACGCAACGCTCGTCGCGGGTCAGGTCGCCGGAGATCGCCGTCCACGAGTCGCCGTAGTCGTCGCTGCGCCAGACGCGTTGTGACGCAAAGAACACGGTCTTCGAGTCATGCGGACTGATCAGCACGGGTGCGTCCCAGTTGTAGCGATCGGGCGGTTCGCCTTCGGCCGCCTGCGGCCGGATATACACCTGTTCACCCGTTCGCCGGTCATAGCGCACCATGTTTCCCTGCTGCCACATTGCGTAAATGATGTCCGGGTTGTTCGGGTCAACGGCAGACTGGTGGCCGTCGCCGAACAGCGTGACGAACCAGTCTTCGTTGGTGATGCCGTGGGCGCTCATCGTGCGTGAAGGGCCGCCCTGCGAGTTGTTGTCCTGCGTGCCGCCGTAGACGTTGTAGAAGGGCAGGTCGTAGTCGACGGCAACCTTGTAGTACTGCGTAATTGGCAGGTTCGCGGCGTAGCGCCAGGTCTCGCCCAGGTCATAACTTTCGTAGACACCGCCGTCATTGCCGACGAGCAGGTACTCGGGATCGTTCGGATCAAACGCCATCGCGTGATGATCCACGTGCTTGGTCTCGTGTTCGAGACGCTCGAAGTTGTCGCCGCCGTCCTCGGTCACGTGCAGGTGCACGTCCATCTGGTAGACGCGGTCAAACTTGTGCGGGCTCGCGAAGATCTCCTGGTAGTAGTGCGGGCCGGTGCCGCTCGACAGGTAGTCGTTTTTCTTCTCCCAGGTCTCGCCACCATCAGCAGAACGCCAGAAGCCGCCCGTGCGGTTTGCCAGTTCGATCGTTGCGTAAATCACGTCAGGGTTAATCGGAGAAACGGCGAGACCGGTTTTGCCCAACACTTCGTCGGGCAGGCCTTTGGTCAGCTCGCGCCAGGTCTCACCGCCATCCACGGACTTGTGGATACCGGTGCCCGGGCCGCCGTCCAGCAAAACGGCAACCGAACGAATGCGCTGCCAGGAAACGGCATACATCACGTCCGGGTTGCGCGGGTCCATGTGCACTTCGGAAACACCGGTGTACTGGTCATCGATGTCCGTGTTGCCCAGGCCGTCGCCAAGGACCTTGTCCCACGTCTCGCCGCCATCGGTCGTCTTGAACAGACCGCGATCACCGCCGCCGGACCACAGCGGTCCCTGGGCTGCGACGAAAACGGTGTTCGAGTCGCGAGGGTCGATGCGAATCATGCCGATGCGCTCCGAGTCCTCGAGGCCCATCTTCTCCCAGTTCTGGCCACCATCACGTGAGCGGAACAGGCCGGAACCGTAACCGGCGTGACGGCCGGAGACGTTCTCACCGGTGCCTACCCAGATGACGTTCGGGTTGTTCGGGTCAATGGCGAGGCTGCCGATCGAATAGCTGTCTTCGTTGTCGAAGATCGGCGTCCACGTCGTTCCGCGGTTCTCGGTTTTCCAGACGCCGCCAGACCCTACGGCCACGTACCAGGTGCTCTGTCGCTCAGGATGGATCGCGATGTCGGAGATACGGCCGGACATGAAGGCCGGACCGATAGAGCGCCATTCGAGACCCTTGAAGGTGGACTCATTAAAACCCGGTTTCGACGCTTCATCGTCGTCAGCGAGTACGGGGAAAGACAGTACCAGGCCGAGAACGGCCGTGAGCCAGTAACGCATAAGGTTGCCCCTGTATCTTTTTGTTGTGCGCCGATTATAGGGGAGCGTGATCAAACGCGCAGACAAAAAAAGACCGGCCAGCGGCCGGTCTTTCGAACGAAATTTGCGTGTTGCCTGTTCAGGCTTTTCGAGCCATACGGCTGATGCCAAGTCCAAGGATACCCATCATCAAAAGAGCAAGCGGACCGGGTTCCGGAACGCTGGCGCAGGGGTCCTGACTGATCGACAGGTTGCCGACACCCCAGTCCGCCAGCGGGTCAACGATGACGCTGGTGATCGTCTCGCAGCTGTTCGCCGCGAATACGGCGTAACCCGCGGTGACACCATCGTTGATGCGGAAGTAGTGTTCGCTGGTCGTGTACTCGCCATTGGCGCCCTGGATCCATGCCAGTGCATTGAATGACGCGCCCGTCCAGATAGACATCGCGCGGGTACCTGCCGGCAGCAGGATCTCGAGGTAGTTCTGGTTGGTGACGAAAACACCGTCATGGGCATACTGCCACCAGTCCACTTCGCCCTCGCCATCACCGATTTCTTCGTAGCGAACGTCTGAATCCGAACCGTTAACGCCGACGAAGCAGATTTGTCCGGTCAGGCCTTCCGGTGTCTCCAGGCAATCGTTCTCATCGAGCGGGCCGCCCGGAATGAGCGTCATGTCATAAGTGACGTCGCCGTTGCCGACCTGGCCTCCGTCATCGCCGCCGGATAACGGCGTCACGACAATCGAGTCTGCACTGGCCGCCGCAGATACGGTCAGCAGCAGTGCTGCGACAGAGCCTCTGAAAAAAGAGTGTTTCATCCGTGAATGTCCCAAAGCGTTTACTCACTGTTAATAAAGCAATCGGTGTGCCAATTTATTTTATTCATAAAAAACAGATGGTTAGAATTTCACCGTGGTTGTTCCTGTCAAGAACTCCGACACCCTGTTAACAAAAGTCGGGCCCAACAAAAAAAGCCCTCGCGAGGCGAGGGCTTTTGGTGTCAATCCGGGCAGGCTCCTAGTCGCCGAGCGAACCCATCTGCGACTGCTGGTAATTCGCGAGGCCAACCTTCTCGATCAGGCCCAGCTGGGTCTCGATAAAGTCGACGTGCTCTTCTTCGTTGTCGAGGATTTTCTTGAACAGGTCGCGGCTGACGTAGTCGCGCACAGATTCACAGTACTCGACGGCGTCGCGTAAATCCGGAATAGCGTCGTGCTCCAGCGCCAGGTCGGCTTCCAGAATCTCCTTGATGTCCTCGCCGATGCGCAGGCGGCCGAGATCCTGCAGATTGGGCAGGCCCTCCAGGAACAGGATGCGCTCGATGACCCAGTCGGCGTGGTTCATTTCCTCGATGGACTCCTTGTATTCGTAGTCCCCCATCTTGTCGAGGCCCCAGTCCTTCAGCATGCGTGAGTGCAGGAAGTACTGGTTGATTGCCGTGAGTTCGTTCTTGAGCACCTTGTTCAGGTACTCGATAACCTTTGCGTCGCCCTTCATTCTGTCGCTCCTTCGTCAGGTTTAGACTCGATACAGATCGCGAAGTCTAGCCGCGTTTCACACGGACGCAAGCACTATTTGCGTAGTGAAAATCATTACTAATTAGGAACTTATCGCGGCTGAGACTAGCTCGCGACAGGGCGCCGTCAGGCGGTTGCAGGACGGTAAAGCGTCGGCTTCGGGTAGGAGAGGGCAGACTTGCTTTTGCGGGCCTCGCGGAGGATCTCGGAGGCGTCGTCGGCGCAGGAGCCGCAGTTGATGGCAACACCCAACTCTTCCTGCAGGGCAGCCAGGCTGGTCATACCGGCCTTCGCCGCTTTGCGGATATCTTTGTCAGTGACAGCGTTGCAGATACAAACGTACATCGGTCTCCTCTAATCCTTGACGCTATTCAACTGCGAATGAGAATGATTGTCAATAACAAATGAGACTGGATGTGATGTGATTCTCATTTACGCACAGGTCCGGGCTCGCAGCTATCCGGGAATACCGAGGGCGCGAATTGGCGAAATCCGCCGACTGACGGTGTGGCGGGTCACGGTTTGCCCTGTGAACCCGCCCGTACAACTCCGGCCGGGTTCATGGCACCATTTGCGTTTACCACGCTTCGCAACGGGGATTCATGGGCGAACAGTCAAGGAAGCTGTTGATCGTCGAGGACGATCCTGGGTTACTCAACCAGCTGAAATGGTGTTTTGAGGGCTACGAGGTCTTCACAGCCGAGGACCGTGCGTCCGCCATTGTCGAGCTGCGTCGCCATGAGCCCGTCGTTGTCCTGCAGGACCTGGGGCTGCCACCGAAGCCTGAGGGCGTCGAGGAGGGGTTTGCGACCCTCGCCGAGACGCTGAAGCTCGCGCCGCACACCAAGGTGATCGTCGTCACCGGCAACGGCGACCAGGAAAACGCCTTGAGCGCGATCGCTCAGGGTGCCTACGATTTCTACGAGAAGCCGGTCGATACCGACACGCTGAAGTTACTGGTTGATCGCGCCTTCAATATCGCTGAACTCGAAGCGGAAAATCGTCGCCTGCAAAACCAGGCACACGAGTCACCGCTGGACGGCATCGTGGCCGCCAGTGAGTCCATGCTCGCCGTTTGCAGAATGATCGAGAAGGTGGCGCCAACGGACGTGACGACGTTGCTGTTGGGCGAAAGCGGCACGGGTAAGGAACTGCTTGCGCGTGCCGTGCACAAGTGCAGCCCGCGCGCCGACGAAAACTTCGTCGCGATCAACTGCGCGGCGATTCCGGAAAACCTGCTCGAGTCCGAGCTGTTCGGTCATGAGAAGGGCGCATTTACCGGCGCGGTCAAGACCACGCCCGGCAAGGTCGAAGTGGCGAACGGCGGTACCTTGTTCCTCGACGAGATCGGCGACATGCCGCTGCCGCTGCAGGCGAAGCTGCTGCGCTTCCTGCAGGAGCGGGTTATCGAGCGTGTCGGCGGTCGTAAGGAGATTCCGGTCGACGTGCGCGTCGTCTGTGCGACCAACCAGAACCCGGAGCAGCTGATTCGCGATGGCCTGTTCCGTGAAGACCTCTACTACCGCATCGCCGAGATCACGATCAACATTCCGCCGTACCGGGATCGCGAAGAGGGACGTCTGATCCTCGCACGCACCCTGCTGCAGAAATACGCCAAGCTGCAGAAGCGGGCGGTCAGCGGCTTCTCTGACGATGCCGTCTCGGCAATCGAGTCCTACAACTGGCCCGGCAACGTTCGCGAGCTGGAGAACAAGATCAAGGGCGCGGTGATCATGGCCGACGGCAAGTTCGTGACTGCCGGCGACCTCGGATTGCTGCAAAACGGCGAGGACGAGGGCGAGAGTCTGAACCTGCGCGAGGTACGCCAGCGGGCCGAGACCAAGGCCATCCGGGTCGCGTTGACGAAGAGCTACGGCAATATTTCGAAGACAGCGGAACTGCTGGGCGTCACGCGCCCGACCCTGTACGACCTGCTCAGCAAGTACGGGTTGTCGGCTGAGGGTTACTCGAAGAAAGCGGCCGGTTCCTAGCGCCGCGCCTGTGCGGCCGCAACGGCCACCCAGCGGCAGGGACCCCTCAACGCGTCTTGAACTGATCCGGGTTCAGATCGTGCCGCGCCAGAAGCTTGTAGAAGTCCGTGCGGTTGCGTTTCGCGAGTCGCGCGGCCTGGCTGACATTCCCCATCGTGATCTGCAGGATCTGTGACAGGTAGTTGCGGGTAAATTCGTCGCGGGCGTCGCTGAACGACAGCAGCTTGCCGGCGTGTTCGCCAAGCGACTGCTGCACCAGTTCGGCCGAGATCACCGGCGAGCGGGACAGCGCGACGTTCTGACGCACGACATTCGACAGCTGGCGGATGTTTCCCGGCCAGTCGGCCGTCACGAGCATCTCGACGGCTTCAGGTGCGTAGACCTTGCGTTCCTGGCCGGCTTCTTTCGCGATCTCCTGCAGGAAATGCGAGACGAGCAGGGGGATGTCTTCGCGGCGTTCGTCGAGCGGCGGAATCTTGATGTTGACGACGTTCAGGCGGTAGTAGAGATCCTCGCGGAACGTGCCGTCGTTCATCATCTGCTGCAGGTCACGGTGCGTCGCCGAGATGACGCGCACGTCGACATCGATCGCATCCGTGCTGCCGACCGGGCGCACCTGGTTTTCCTGCAGCACGCGCAGCAGCTTCACCTGCAAACGCATCGGCATGTCGCCGATTTCATCGAGCAGGATCGTGCCGCCCTCGGCGGCCTGGAACAGGCCCTCGTGGCGGCTGGTTGCGCCCGTGAATGCACCTTTCTCGTGACCGAACAATTCGGACTCGAGCAGGTTCTCGGCCATGGCCGAGCAGTTGATGCCGACGAACGGCTTGTTGCGGCGCGGGCTCGCCGTGTGGATCGCGCGGGCCAGCAATTCTTTGCCTGTGCCGCTTTCGCCATTGACGAGCACGCGCGCGTCGGTGGCGGCGACCATGCTCGCCTGGTTCAGCAGTTCTTTCATCGCCGGGTTGCGCGTGACGATTTCTGACGCCCAGCCTTCCTCGACTTCGACGGAACCGGAGACTTTCATCGCCTTCTCGACGGTCTCCATCAGTTCGTCCTTGTCGATCGGCTTGGTCAGAAAGCCGAAGGCGCCGCCCTGGGTTGCAACGACGGCGTCCGGGATCGTGCCGTGCGCCGTGACGATGACGACGCGCAGACCCGGTGAACGCGACTGCAGCTCTTTCAGCAGCTCGATACCGTCCATCTTGTCCATACGCAGGTCAGAGATGACGAGATCCGGGGAAAAGCGATTAACGACGCCCAGCGCTGCCTCAGCGCTCTCGACGGCCTCGATCTCGTAGCCCTCGGAACGCAGGCGGATACTCAGAAGCCGCAGCAGCCCCGGGTCGTCATCGACCAGCAGGATCTTGCCTTTGAACTCGTGCCGGTTAGCCACCATTAATTCGGGTCCTGTTCCTGTTCGCGAATCGAGCGTTCGATCGACGTGATCGCCTCGAGTTTGCTCTCGGCTTCCTCGAGGGCTGCGCGCAATTCGCGGTTTTCGGTTTGAATGCGGGCGAGCTGTTCGTTCAGCGCCGCTTCCTGGGTTCGCTGTGCGCGGGATGTGCTGGCCCTCAGGCGCCGCGTCTCGTTCGCGTTGACGAGGCGCTCTTCCACGTTCCTGAGGTAAATCTGCGCCAACGCGATTTCGTAAGCGGTCATCAGTTCCGTCTGCGTCATGATATCCCGCAGCATGTTCTGGGCCTCGACCGGGTTGCTGTCCGGGTGGCCGGGTGTCGCCAGTACCAGCGCATAGCGAAGCCGCGTCGACGGGTTTGGCGTCAGCGTGGCGACGGCCTTGGAGTCCGCGATGATCTCTGCCTGGGCGATCGGGTCGTTGCTCGACAGGAGGCCCAGCTCCTCAATGTACGCGTCCGCTGTGGGCGCTCCCAATACCGGGTCGGAGCCGCTAAAAGACCCACCTCCGCCGCTACGCACATTATTCAGCCAGTTCTTGGTCGACGAGCAGCCCGCCACGGTCACCGCAATCATCGTAATGAGCAGTGCCTGCCGAAGCCGATTCGAAGTCTGTGTTTTGCCTTGTTCCATCAAGTCTATCCGTTAGCCGCCAGTTTCTGCGCGGCCGACGCGTGCTTCTGCGGAATGCTGATGCGGAAATGCGCGCCGTTGAATTCCCTGCTGTCGATAATCTCGACAGCCCCCTGGTGTGCCTGCACACACTCCATCACGACCGACAGGCCAATACCGGTTCCCTGCACGTGGCCGCCTTGTTCTCGCCGGCCCTGGAAGAACGCCTCGAAAATGCGCGGTCGCTCGTCCTTGGGTATCCCCGGTCCCGTGTCTGCGAAGTCGATAACGAAGCTCGACGGTGTTCCTACTGCGCGAATCGTCACCAATCCACCTTCCGGGGTGAATTTTACGGCGTTTGACAGCAGGTTCTCCAGCACCGAACGCATCTTGTCGCGGTCGGCGTTGACGACGATGTCCTCGACGTCGAGTTTCAGCTGGATGCCGGCCGACTTTAGGGCCAGCCGCTGTTCCTTTGCGACCGAGATCACGAGCGCGCGCAGCGGGAAATCCGACAGCGTCAGCACCTCGTTCTTGGTCTGCCAGGCCGAGAAGCTCAGCAGGTTCTCAATGAGATTCTGCAGCTTCAGGCCGTTCATGCGCAGGATGTCGGTGACTTCGCGCTGCGGCTTGTCGAGATCGCCCACCGTACCGTCCAGCAGAAGCTCGGTACCTTCGCGAATATTCGCCAAGGGCGTCTTCAGTTCATGTGACATGTGACGCAGGAATCGGTTCTTTTCCTGTGCCAGTTCCAGCAGGCGCACACGCAGCCAGTCGAGCTGTCGACCGAGACGTTCAAGGTCGGTCGGACCCTTGATCGTGATCGGTTTCGAGAAACCGGATTCACCGAGCTGGTGAATGGCTTTGTCGATCTGGCGAATCGGCTTACCGATGACCAGCGTAAACAGAAGGACGAGGAACAGCGTGCCGGGCACGAGTGCTGCCGTCTGCCAGGCCGAGATGCGCTGCGCGCTTCGTGTACTGGCCTGCAGGTCTCGTAGCTGGGCATCGACGTGGTTGGTCAGGATCTCTGCGAGGTTCTGCGCCTGGCCGCGCAGCGGTGCAAACAGGGCCAGCGATTCCGCCGCGTCCTCGGTCGACAGTCCTTCGGTCGCGAGGAACCTTACGATGGTGTTGGCGCTGCTGCCAATGGCATCCGTCAGGATCGAGGCATCGGCGCGCTCAGCGAGGTCTGACATTTCGGCCAGGCGTGCATTCAGCCTGCGCAGGTCCTGGCGCATGATGTCCAGGGTCTCGTCGCTCTGCAGGACCGCGTGCTGGCTGGCCGATCGTTCCAGCGAGACGATGCTGCCTTCCAGCCGCCGGTTGTATTCAGCGACGCGCCCGCCGGTATCGACCAGTTCCTCGCTTTGCGAGGCGAGACGATCGAGGTTAACCAGCGCCCAGATCACGGCAACCAGCAACGGCAGCGCAACGAGACCGAACCCGAGCAGGATCAGTCCGTTAAGCGATTGCGGGCGCCGAAACTTCACGGGGCTCCTAGGCGGCCCAGTAGGCCGTCGGGTCGTGGGCGGCGATCTTGCGTTCCCATTCGAGGCTGGTGCGAACGATCGTCTCCAGGTCGTCAAACTGTGGTGTCCAGCCCAGGACGTCACGAACGCGATTGGCCACCGCGATGAGCTCGGGCGGATCGCCGGGGCGACGGTCTTCCTCGACGATGTTCAGCGGTGCGCCGTTGACCTTTTCGACCATTTGCAGCACTTCACGCACCGAGTAGCCGTGGCCGTAGCCACAGTTCAGCACCTGCGAGTCGCCACCCTTGCGCAGGTGGTCCAGCGCATCGAGATGTGCGGTCGCGAGGTCTTCAACGTGGATGTAGTCGCGCAGGCCGGTCCCGTCGGGTGTCGGGTAGTCGGTGCCGAAGATCTTCATGACGTCGCGTTTACCGACGGCCGCTTCGCAGGCCACCTTGACCAGCAGCGTCGCTTTCGGTGTCGACTGGCCGATCGTACCGCCGGGCTCACAGCCGGCCACGTTGAAGTAGCGCAGGGCGACGTAGCTCGGTCCGCCGGCAAAGGCCAGGTCGCGGAGCATCCACTCGGTCATGAGTTTCGACGTGCCGTACGGATTAATCGGCTGCGTCGGCGAGTCCTCCGACGCGTGTCCGCCTTCCGGAATGCCGTAGACCGCAGCCGTTGACGAGAACACGAAGTTCTTGACGCCGTGCCTGTTGGCCGCGTCCAGCAGGGTGCGGCTCGACGCCGTGTTGTTTCTGTAGTACTTCAGTGGGTCGGACACCGACTCCGGCACAATCGTGTGCGCCGCAAAGTGCATGACCGTGTCGATGTCGTAGTCTTCGAATAGCTTGTCGAGCAGGGCCGCATCGCCCGTGTCGCCCTTCACGAAATCACCGTGGGTCACGGCGGCTTCGAAGCCTGTTGAGAGATTGTCCAGCGTGACCACTTTTTCGCCGCGCGCACCAAGCTGGCGCACAACGTGGCTGCCAATGTAGCCGGCGCCGCCGGTTACCAGGATGACTTTTGTTTCCATTAGGTTAAATTACCGCGTTAAGTATCAAAAAGTAATTTTGTGAACCCGCGTAGGGTCATTTGTCTGAAGACTAGCAATACTAGGCTTGGTCTACCGGACCTGCTTCGCACATTAAACAGTTGAAAAAACTGCGTTTTGTCGGCGAAAGCACACAGCATTGGTTCTGTTTCGGTTCAGGTGCGCAGGGTATCATGCCGATACAAACCGTTAGGGAAGAACGGAAAGGAAAGTGAGCGAATGGTTAAACATTTGACGTCGGGCGCAAAAGGGCGCCACCTGGGAATTCTGGCTGCCTCACTGGTCGCGCTCGCGGGCTGCGGCGGGGGCGGCGGAGGCAGTTCGCCATCTCCGTCTCCCAACCCGCCACCACCGCCTCCGCCGGTAAACTCAGCGCCCACCGCTGATGCCGGTACCGACCAGACGGTCGACGAGGGCGCGACGGTCACGTTGACCGGCACAGGCACCGACGCCGATGCCGGCGACACGCTGACCTACGCATGGACCCAGACGGCCGGTTCGCCGACGGTCACGATCACTGACGCTGACCAGGCAACGGCGACCTTCACGGCGCCGCAGGTTGACGTCAATACGCAACTGACCTTCCAGCTGGAGGTATCGGACGGCACCGAATTCACGCGTGCCACGACGACGGTCACCGTACGCGACACGTCGGTCTCGGGCGGCGGCTCGACGGCCATTTCCGGCAAAGTTGAGTTCGAATTCGTACCGCCGAACGCCAGCTGCCGGGGCCTGAACTTCCCGGCGACCGAACTTCGCCCGGTTCGCCAGGCAACCGTGCAGCTGCTGGACGACACCAGCAGCGTCCTGCAGACCACCACGACGGACGACAACGGCGACTACGCGTTCTCGGCCGTCACGGACGGCACCACCGTGCAGGTCCGCGTGCTGTCCGAACTCAAGCAGACGGGTACCGTCAGCTGGGACGTCGAGATTCGCGATAACGTGGTGTCCGGCCAGGCAAGTCCGCCAGCGCTGGCCGATCGACCCAAGTACGCACTCGACGGCGCGTCGTTCTCGGTCTCCTCAGCCACGGCGACGCAGAATCTCGTTGCAGCCACCGGCTGGGACGGCACCACCTACAGCGGCCCGCGTGCCGCTGGGCCGTTCGCCATCATGGATTCCATCTACAACGGCATGCGCCTGATCATCTCGGTGGACCCGGATGTGCAGTTTGCGCCGCTGGATGCCTTCTGGAGCGTGAATAACGCCCTGGTCAGCACGGGTACGGATATCGATGAAGGCGAGCTGGGTGCGTCCTTCTACCGCGGTGACCTCGACTCCCTGTTCGTCGTCGGTGACTTCGTCAACGGCCTCGACACCGAGGAGTTCGATACCCACGTGATCGTTCACGAATGGGGCCACTACTTCGAAGACACGCTGTCCCGGTCGGATTCGCGCGGCGGTCCGCACGCCATTGGCGACCAGATCGACGCACGCCTGGCGTGGGGTGAAGGCTGGGCGACGGCCTTGTCCGGCATGGCGCTCGGCGAGCAGCTGTACTGCGACACCAACTTCAGCAACAACAACACCGGCGGATTCGGTATCGGCAACGAGGACGGCAACTACGACGCCGAGGGCTGGTACGACGAAGTGTCGGTGCTGCGCTTCATCTATGACCTGTGGGATACGAATAACGACCTGAACCTGTCGAAAGACCCGGGCGCCATCGGTGATCCCGTCTCCATCGGTTTCGGACCGATCTACGAAACCATGGTGAACGAACAGCGGAATACCCAGGCTTTCACGACGGTGTATTCGTTTGCGACCGAACTTCGAGCGAATCTCCCGCCGGCGGATCAACTGCTGATGGACGACCAGTTCCGCAAGTTCGATATGAACCCCACCGGCCTGAATATCTGGGGCAGTAACGAAAACAACGACACGTCGACTATCGATCGCAACAACGACGGCCTGGCCGACTTTGCCGAGGGCGTGTCCGACGTGCTGCCGATCTACACGGATCTGCCGACCGACGGCACTCCGGTGAACATCTGCACCAATGATGTTTATGACGATCGCCGCGACGGCAACAAACTGGCGACGCGTCGCTTCCTGAGAGCCGAAGTTACGACGCCGGGCGTGTACGACGTCAGCGTCATACTCGAGTCGACATCGACGCCGTTGCCGGCGGACGATCCGGCGGACGAGCGTGACCAGAGTGACCCGGATATTCGCATTTACAACAGCGGCACACTGGTAGCGATTGGTACCAGCGGCGTGGCGAACGAGGAAGTGTTCCCGACGCAGACCTCGTTGCTGGCCGGAACCCACGTCATCGATGTGAACGAATTCCGCTACGCGGATTCAGAAACCGCAGACACCTTCCCGTCGCAGGTATGCTGGGACGTCAGCATGGCGCCGCAATAGGCCCAGTACAGAGGAACAAGCAATGAAGAGCGTAAAATTTCTGCTGCCGGCAGCCTGCCTGCTGACACTCGCCGCCTGCGGCAAAGAGGCATCGGTCGATACCCCCGTTGCCGAGACGGTGGACATCAAGGGCGACACGCCTGCAGTGACCTTCAAGGCAGAACGAGTGACCGAACTCGTCGGCAAGAAACACGGTCCGGTCCGCATCAGCTACCGGTTCGTCGGCGAGCCCGTGGTCGGCAAGGCGATGACGGTCGACCTTCGGTTCGCGTCGATCGCGGGCGATGCGCCCATCGCCGTGACGTTCCGCGTACCGGACACGACAGCACTCCAGATTCCGCAGGACCAGTTGCGTGAAGTCGCCGTCGCACCCAATGCACTGGATGGCCTGAGTGAACGTTTCGCGTCTCACCAGGTGACGGTCGTGCCGCTGCGGGAAGGCCGCGTTTACCTGAACGTTGCCGCTGAGGTGGAAACGGCGGACGGCACGATGTCGACGGTCACGGCGATTCCCCTGCAGGTCGGCGACGGTCCGCGCGCGCTGCAGGAAAACGGCTCGGTCGTCGAGACGGAATCGGGCGAGTTGGTTCGCTCCCTGCCGGCGAAGCAGTAAGCATCGGGTAGTCATGGCCGCCTCGCCCGGGACAGGGCGGGGCGGCCTTTTCTTTGGCAACTTGAGCGCGCCGCCACCAAAACGTGACGCAGTTCCGCCCCGGTACTGAGAGCCCCGTGAAAACCGGGCGCCAAGTCACAGATTTAACTCGGAAATCTCTCTAATTTGGCGAGGTAAATAAGGAGCGCCCATTTAACCTAATGCGGCGCCAACAGACGGCATACACCGGGGCGATGGCTGTATGAGCCAGGATTTGCGCGACAAAATCAGGGAAGTGGCGGAGGCCACCGAAGGCGAGTCGACGAACTTCGTTGAGTTGCTGCGCCTGATCGATGCGCACTACGACCGGATGGAGCAAACCATCACGCAGTCGATCGCGACCACCACGCCGATCGAAACCATCTTCGACAGCGTCACCGAGGCGCTGCTGTCTGTCGACCCCAACGGCGCGATCCGCGTTTGCAACAAGGTCTGTGCTGCCTACTTTGGCCTGACCAAGGACCAGTTGATCGGGTCGCGAATCGATCATTTGATTCCGGCCGCCAAGGGCCTGTCTCTCGAAGACTTCCTGAAACCCTACCTGGCGGATCCGGATGCAACGCACCCCGTGTCGTTCGGTGATGACGTCACGGCGCGGCGCATCAACGGCGAGACCTTCGATGCTGAGCTCAACGCCAATCGCATCAGTACGGTTGATGGCCACGTGTTCGTCATCAGCCTGCGCGACGTCACGGGTCGCAAACAGGCGGAGGAGTCGCTCAAGGAAAACGAAGAGCGTTATCGCGTCCTGGTTGAAAACGCGCCGGAAGCGATCCTCGTCTACGACATTGACCAGAACCGCCTGGTCGATGCCAATGAAAATGCCGCGAAGCTGTTCCGCATGCCGCGTGCCGATCTGTTGTCTGTAGGCCCCGAGGCCATTAGTCCGGATACACAACCCGACGGTACGCCATCATTTGGCGTGCGTCGCGGCCACCTCGACCGCGCACTGGCCGGCGAGCACCCGACGTTTGAATGGCTGCACAAGGACTCCACGGGGCGCGAGTTCCCCTGCGAGGTGCGCTTCAGCCGCATGCCGTCGTCACAACGCAGGCTGATCCGCGTTGGCATTACCGACATCGGCGAGCGCAAACGCGAAGAGTCTATTGTCTTCGCACAAAACAAGATTCTCGAGATGATTGCGTCGAGTTCGCCAAACCAGCGAACCATGCGCGCGATCTGTCGATTCGTGGAACGCGTTAACGCTGAACTCAGCGGCGCGATCATGCAGTACGACCTGGACGCCAACGCACTCGGCCTGATGGAAGCGCCCGGACTCAACGAGTCACTGCGGCGCAGTCTCGACTTCGTGCCGGTGGAACGTGATGGCATTACCTGTTCGCAGGCTGTGTTTAACCGACAGGATCGACTAAGCGAGGACATCGCCAATGACGAGACCTGGGTAACCCGGCTGGAGCAGGCCGAGGACGCCGGCGTCAGCGCGGTCTGGTCGTTCCTGATGCGCGGCGCCAACGACACGGTGATCGGCACCTTGGACGTCTACTGCCAGTCCAGTCGTCCGCCCACGACCGACGAGCTCGACAAGCTGAGCCACATGGCGAGGCTCGCCGGCATCGCCATCAAGCGTCACCATGACGAAGAGCGCCTGCGCACCAGCGAGGCGCGGTATCGCGGGTTGTTCGAAAACACGGTTGACGGTGTCTACATCGCGTCACGTGACGGCGAACTGATCCAGGCGAATCCGGCTCTGGTACAGATGCTCGGATACGCGAGCGAGGACGACCTGAAGTCGGTCGGCTCGACCTCCAAACTGTACGTCAACCCGATTGACCGTGAACGTGTGTTTGCGCGCCTCGAGGCGCAGGGCTTTGTCAGGAACTTCGAGTATCGCCTGCGTCGCAAGAACGGCTCCGAGATCGTTGTGCTCGAAAACTCACGCGCCGTTTACGACGAGGACGGCAAAATCGTCGCGCACGAGGGCACCATTACCGATATTACCGAACGCAAACGCGCTGAGACTCGAATCTTCCAGGAGAAAGAGCGCGCGCAGGTCACGCTGCAGTCGATCGGTGACGGCGTTATAACGACGGACGCCGAAGGACGAGTCGACTACATTAACCCTGTCGCGCAGGACCTGACCGGCTGGGACTCGCGCAGCGCGTCCGGCCGCACGATCGACGAGATCATGACAATCGTCAATGAGAATACGCGGGCAACCATCGAGAACCCGGTGCAGCGTTGCCTGCAGGAAGGACGGATCATCTCGATAGGCTCCGGCTCGATCCTGATCAAGCGCGACGGCGACGAGGTGCCCATCCAGGACTCGGCCGCGCCCATCCGTGACCGCATCGGCAATATCATCGGCTCCGTGTTGGTGTTCCACGATACGAGCAAGGAATCGCGCCTGTTCAGGCAGCTGAGCTACCAGGCGTCGCACGATGCGCTCACCGGCCTGATAAACCGAACCGAATTCGAAAACCAGGTCGTCGCCAGTTTGTCGAGGCTGCGTGAAGATCCGGAGCAGACGCATGCGCTGCTGTATATCGATCTCGACCAGTTCAAGGTCGTCAACGACACGTTCGGGCACACGGCCGGCGACGAGTTGTTGCGCCAGTTGTCCAACCATTTCCAGGGCTGCATCCGTGTTTCGGACATTCTCGCGCGCCTAAGCGGCGACGAGTTTGGCATCCTGCTGGAACGTTGCGGAGAAGACCGTGCGAAGGAGGTCGCTGAGGACCTGAGAAACGCGGTCGAAAATTTCCGCTTCGAGTGGAAAGACTCGTTCGCCTCGGTTCGGTGCTCGATCGGCATCGTCCTGGTAACGGCGGATGACGACGACGTCGCAACGATCATGAGCAGCGCCGACGTTGCCTGCTACACGGCGAAAGACTCCGGGCGTAACCAGATTCACATGCACAGTGAAGACGACGGCTCGATACGTCTTGAGGAAATGAAGTGGGTGTCGCGCATCTCGCGTGCCGTCGAGGAAGATCGTTTCGAGCTGTACTTCCAGCCGATCATCGGCATCGGTGAACGCGGTGCGGAGCGGCGAGGGCACTACGAGCTACTGCTGCGCATGCGCGACGAGGACGGCGAGATCGTCAGTCCCGACCTGTTCATCCCGGCGGCCGAGCGCTACAACCTGATGTCGACGCTCGATCGCTGGGTGGTTCGCCACGCGCTCGACGAGCTCGCCGACCGCGACCCCGGCGACAAGGCGCGCTATACGGTCGCCATTAACCTGTCCGGTAACAGCCTGAGCGAGGATCGCTTCCTTGAATTCGTTATCGAGGAGCTGGGCTCACGCAATCTTGCCGAGGGTGCCGTCTGTTTCGAAATTACCGAAACGGCCGCTATCTCCAACCTGTCGCGCGTCGTGCATTTCATGCAGGAACTGAAGAAGCTCGGCTGTCGCTTCTCGCTGGACGATTTCGGCAGCGGTTTGTCGTCGTTTACCTACCTTAAAAATCTGCCGGTCGACTACCTGAAAATCGACGGTCACTTCATCAGCCACGTTACCGATGACCCAGTGGACGAGAGCATGGTTCAGGCCATTCACGACGTTGGTAAGGCGCTGGGCATCGAAACCATCGCCGAGCGTGTCGAAAGCAAGGAAGTGCTCGACAAGCTGGCGAGCCTTGGCATCGAGTTTGCGCAGGGCTATTACATCGCCCGCCCAACAACCGCCGAATCGTTTGAGCCCTGGAAGACGGACTCCGCATTACTTCTTGCCTGACCCAGCAACTGAGTGCCGAGAAAACGAACTCCGCGCTACTTCTTGCATGACCGACTGTCTGGTGCCGAGAAGACGGACTCCGCCTTACTTCTCGCCTGACTAACTATCTGGTGCCGAGAAAACGGACTCCGCACTACTTCTTGCCTGATCACGTCTGATACCGGTGATACCGTCTCCCGACGACTTCCAGCCCGAAATACCTTTCGCAACAGGTCTTTTCCCGTTCCCTTCGGCTGTCGGTTTTCCCGCATTACCCCCGACCAGCCTTGAGGTACACTCGACGCGTGTTATCTCTATGTGACGACTATGTCAGAAGGCCTCGAGCCGTTACTCGCCGACGATGAACCCGCGCCGTTCCGGGTCCTGAACCCTGATGCTGCGAGGCCCATCCTCCTCGTCTGCGACCACGCGAGTCACCGTATTCCCGCCAATCTCGGTTCTTTGGGCCTCGACCCGTTCGCCCGTCGTTGCCATCTTGCGGTCGACATCGGTGCCGGCGCGGTGACTGAGCAACTGGCCAGCAGCCTCGGGGCCACGGCGGTGCTCTGCAATTACTCCCGCCTGGTCGTCGACTGCAACCGTGAGCTGCTGGATTCCGGCGCCTTCCTGCCGTACGGCGACGGCATCATCGTGCCCGGCAACACCAACCTTCGGCGGCTCGAGAAGCAACGTCGCAGCGACGCAATCTACTGGCCCTACCATCACGCGATCGATGCGGAAGTCAAACGACTGCAGGGCATGGGCTTCGCGCCCATGTTTGTCTCGATTCACAGTTTTACCCCGGTGCTCAACGGCGAGTCCCGCCCCTGGCAGATGGGCGTTCTGTGGGACAAGGACGAGGCGAGCGCCCGCATACTGATCGGTGGACTCGAAGATGCCGGTTTTCTCGTTGGCGATAACGAACCGTATTCCGGCAAGGCGCCGCAGGACTTCACGGTCGATCACCACGCCGAGGGCGGCGGCCTCCCGCACGTTGCACTGGAGGTCAGACAGGACCTGATTACCCACGGAGACGGGCAGCAGCGCATTGCGCAGTTGCTGCACAAGATCATCGGCAACATGCCACAGAAACTCGGACTGAAGATCCAGGCCGGCACGGCCTGAAAAAAATACCAACGAGGGGGAAGCATGCGCAGGAAGTCAGAACCGGCCTTCACGATGGGCGTCGAGGAGGAGTACCTGCTCGTCGACAAGGACACTCGAGAGCTCGTCATCGACCCACCCGAAAACCTCATGGCCGAATGCGAGGAAGTGATCGGCGGCCAGGTGACTGCCGAGCTGCTGCGATCGCAGATTGAGATCGGCACCAAGGTCTGTAAGAACATCAGCGAGGCTCGGGAAGACCTGACGCGCCTGCGCAGCATCATCATCGAGAAGGCTGCTGCGTATAACCTGGCACCGATCGCCAGCTCGACCCATCCCTTCAGTCGCTGGACCCAGCAGAAGCAGACCGACAAGGATCGTTACAACGCGCTGACCCATGAGATGCAGGGCGCCGCTCGCCGACTCGTGATTTGCGGTATGCACGTGCACGCCGGCATCGACAACGATGAGCTGCGCATTGACCTGATGAACCAGATGTCGTACTTCCTGCCGCACCTGCTGGCGCTGTCCTGTTCGTCACCGTTCTGGGACGGCCAGGACACCGGCCTGAAGAGCTACCGGCTGACGGTGTTTGACGCTCTGCCAAGGACGGGCCTGCCGGAACGTTTTGCGAGCTGGGCGGAATACGAGCGCCACATCAACATCCTGATGGACGCGGGCCTGATCGAGGACTCCACGCGTATCTGGTGGGACCTGCGCCCGAGTGCACGTTTTCCGACGCTGGAGACTCGGGTCATGGATGTGTGCACCCGGGTCGACGATGCGCTGGCACTGGCCGCTTTGCTGGTCTGTATCCTGCGCATGCTGTACCGGTTGCGACGCTCCAACCAGCGCTGGCGCATGTACACGCCGATGCTGATCAACGAGAACCGCTGGCGGGCCATGCGCTACAGCTTCGACGAGGGGCTGATCGACCTCGCCAAGGGCACGGTCGTGCCGTTCGAGGAGCTCCTCGAGGAAATCCTCGCGCTGGTGGCCGAGGATGCCGATGAGCTCGAGTGCGAACAGGAAGTTCGCCACGCACACGACATCCTGACCCGCGGCACCAGTGCCCATCGCCAGCTCAAAACCTACGAGCTTGAACGGGCCGCGGGTGCCACCCACGAAAACGCCCTTAAGTCGGTCGTCGACATGCTGATCGAGGACACGGCGCGGGGGCTCTGACCAGGCGGTTCGCGGGGTAATGAAATGGCGCCCTGAACGGCCTGAAAGCGCCGAAAACGGGGCGTAGTTCTCATCAAAAAACCGGGTTTGCGGCTAGCATTCCCGGTATGCGCCGCGTATTACATAAATTCCCCGCCGAAAGGCCTTAACGATGCTGCTTGAGGCCGTCACACCAGCCCTGCTGGGGCTTGCGAGTATCCTGTACCTGGGGCTCGCCGTGCACCTGTTGCGAACCTCGCCCCAGAGCCTGATCGGCCTGTTCATTATCCTGTTCGGCCTGATCGTGGCCGGTCCGGTGTTTTTCTACGGCACCGACGACGCGGTTCGCTACGGAATCGGCCGCGTATTGACCTTTGTCGGGAGTGGCTTCCTGCCGGTTGTTTTCTACCTGCTCTACCGTGAGTACACCGAGGGCGGCTTCAACCCGTATTTCGTTTCCGCGCTGTGCATCATTCCGGGTATCACCATCATCATGGCGCTGACGAATCCGTGGCACGGGCTGATCTGGTCGTCGTACATGACCGAAACCGGTATCCGCTTCACGGATGTCAATGAGCACCTCTGGTTCCGCGCCGTCTTCGCGCCATATTCCTACGGCCTGTTTGCCTACACGTGGATCGCACTCGCATCGAGACTCGGCGCGATCGCAGCTGCGCATCGCGGCAAACTGATGCTGTTGCTCGGCTGCTCGGCGCTGCCGTATTCAATCAGTTTTCTGAACACGCTGGTCGGCGTCGGCCCGATTGACTTTCCGTTCACCGCGTCGGCTATTGCGGCAATGCTGCCGGTGTACTGGTGGGTTGCGCTGAGCCTGCGCATTACCGAATTCAGCCCGCTGGGCTATCGCAGCGTGTTCAACCACGTCCGCGATCCGATCTTCGTCCTTGATCGTGAGCTCCGCATTACCAGTGCCAACTCGGCGGCCTGCGAAATGCTCGGCGTGACCGAACGCGAGCTGGTCGGCCACCTCCTGTGGGAGAACTTTCCGGAAGCACGAGACCTGCTCGCCAACACGAGCATGGACCTGACGCAGACGCTGAAGCTGACCGACGACCTGGTCTATGAAGTCTCCGCTGCGCCGCTGCTCGATCGCCGCGGCAACGAGCAGGGCACCGTCGTCGTCTGCCGTGATGTCACGCAGCGGCGTCGCACGCTGGGACAGCTTGCCGAGAACGAACAACTGATTCGCACGCTGATCGAAACCTCGTCGAACGGCATCCTGCGTTTCGCACAGGACGAGAATCGCAAGTCACAGTACTTCCGCTGCATCTTTGCTAACCCGGCGGCTGCGACGTACCTCGGTGGTGACGGCGATGCGCTGGTCGGACGACGACTGGATGATCTTGGCATGTTGCAGCCGGAGCGCCTGCTCACGCATTTCACCAACAAACAGCGTCGCAACAGTCAGCTGTCTTTCGAATTCGCCTGCGAAAACGACGAGGGCAACCAGACCTGGCTGCGCATCACCGCCGAACCGATCGGCGCTGATTTCTCAATCACCATTGTCGACATCACCAAGCGCAAGGCTGATGAGGACCGCATGCTTCAGCAGGCCCTGCGTGACCCGCTGACCGGTGTGCTGAACCGTCGCGGCTTTGAGGCACAGGCACAGGAGCGCCTGCGCGACTGCGTAAGCGGCGCCGTGGTTTACCTCGACCTGAATAGTTTCAAACAGGTTAACGACCAGTTCGGTCACCAGGCCGGCGACGCCTTGCTGAAGGCTTTCGGACATCGCCTGGGTTACTGCCTGCGTCCCGAGGATGTTCTGGGTCGCCTCGGCGGTGATGAGTTTGCTATTGTGCTGCCCGACATCGACGTCGACGACGCAAAACATGTCGCCGAAAGACTGGTTGCAACCGGTACCGAGGCGTACATCATCAAGGGCGAAGAGATTCATTGTTCGGTGAGCGTGGGCCTGGCCCTAATACCGGAACACGGCGAAGAACTCTGGCACCTTGTCAGCGTGGCCGACCAGTCGATGTACGCAAACAAATCAAAGGCGGCCAACGACGGTGATGAAGATACTGGTGTTATGCACGGGTAATTCCGCGCGAAGCATTCTCGGTGAAGTCCTCTTAAACGAACTCGGCGGCGATCGCATCACCGCCTACAGTGCCGGCAGCCAGCCGGCCGGACGCGTCAATCCCGGCGCCATTCGTAAACTCGAACGTGAAGGGCACCCGACGTCGGGCCTGTCATCGAAATCCTGGGACGTGTTCACCGGTGGTGATGCACCTGACTTTGACCTGGTGATCACGGTTTGCGACAACGCGGCCGGCGAATCCTGTCCGATCTGGAACGGCAGCCCGTTAACGGTGCACTGGGGTATACCCGATCCGGCGGCTGCGAGTGACGATGAACTGGATGCCGCCTTTGACGATGCCTATGCACGATTGCACCAGCGCATCGACGCACTGGTCCAGCTGCCGCTGGAATCGCTGGATGTCGATTCGACACGAGAAGCGCTGAACGCTATCCACGCGTTAGCCGAAGCCCGGGAAGCGCCGGATGCCTGACGCCGGCATGCTGCGCCGCTGCGCAGCGGAGTTCGTTGGCACGCTGTTCCTGCTGGCGACGGTCGTCGGCTCCGGAATCATGGCCGAGAACCTCGCGGGCGGGAATATCGCCATCGCGCTGCTGGGGAATACGCTTCCGACCGGCGCCATCCTGATCGTACTGATCTGGGTTTTCGGACCGATCTCGGGCGCGCATTTCAATCCGGCGGTCACCCTGGCGTTTGCCGTTCGCGGGGAGATCGCTATCAAGGCATCGACCGGGTACGTGCTGTGCCAGGTGGCGGGTGCGTTGGCGGGCGTATGGCTCGCGCACGGCATGTTCGACATCGACATCCTGCAGCAGTCGACAAAACTGCGCAGCGGGCCGGCACAGTGGCTGTCGGAGGGTGTCGCAACGTTTGGACTGCTGATGGCGATACTCGCAACGCTGCGCTACGGCACGCGTGTCGTTGCGGTGTCTGTCGGCCTGTACATTTCGGCCGCGTACTGGTTTACCGCGTCCACGAGTTTCGCGAACCCGGCGGTGACGGTTGGTCGGACGCTGACCGACACGTTCTCGGGCATCTATCCACCGCACGCGCCGGCGTTCATTGTCGCGCAGGTTGCGGGAGCAATGATCGCCGTTGCTTTCTTCGGCTGGCTCCTGCGCGAGCCCGACGAAGGTCAGTAGCGCAACAACCTACGGTGTTGTCAACTCGACGATGTTCGACACGTTCGGGTCAACGGTATCGAACACAGCCAGGTCGACGACATCGCCCAACGCGAAGTCGATATCGAACGGTCCGGCGATGGCTGTGCGATCGCCGAACGGCGCGGCGTAGACGTCATAGCTGCCGGCTTCAGTCACATCAACCAGAGATGACGGTGTTCCGGAGAGGATGCCGATAGCGCGGGGCAGTGTCTCGTCTGTCAGTTCTGCGCCGTCCTCAAGGATGTAGAGGTCGACCAGTTCGTTGTTGCGGCTCGCGTTGAAAAGTCGAACCCGGGCGAGTGTTTCGATCGAGCGACGGTCCGGGATGAACGTCGTCGCCTGGTAGATGCCGTCGGCGCCAATCAGGAACGAATCGCTGCGAGCACCGAAGGCCGCGTTAATCGTGCTGTCCAGCAGCACGGTAGCCGTGCTGCCGGCGGGCGTTACCAGCAGCGGGTTTTGCCCGGCGGGCACACTGATTTCGGCGCTGACCTGCTGGTAATCAAGATTTGCGGCCAGCAGGGACGTCAGGTCGGCGTCGTTGTACAAGTCCACCGGTCCCAGGTCGAGTGACGCGTTTACGAAGCGGACTGTTGGCTGAGTGGCGGCATTCGCGATGATCGACTCGGCGCCAGTGCTGGTGTAGCCACGAACGCTGAGCGGGTCGACGTCGTTGGCGTCCGGCGCAAACACACCGACCAGCAGCGCCAGGCCAGCGCCGAAGGAAACCGGGCCCGACTGGAACACGACATCGGCCGGGTCACCGGCGGCGGTAATCGTCACAACATAGTCGCCGTTAGCGACGTCCGTTGCCGGCAGTACTTCCCCGAAGGCCAGTGTTGCGAACTGTTCACCCAGCGCCGGTGCTGTGCCTTCCGGCGCGACGTACACATCCACGGTCGGGAAGCCCTCGGCAACGTGTGCCAGCCGCAACTCGAACACGGTTCCACCTTCGTCGAATTCACGGATGGGAGTCTCTGCGACGATGATCGTCGGTGCAGCCAGCGAACCCGTCACCAGGAACGTGTACTCGATGCCGTCAGCCACGGTCAGCGGAACCGAAGCCAGGCGGCTTGGTTCCGTATCGCCGACAAGGAATGCTTCAAAGTTGAAGACGTAGCTGAACGCGTCGAGCCGGTCCAGCGGCGCCACTGGATTCACCTGCTGCTTGTAGTTTGCTGACCCGACCGGACGTTCCTCGACGAGGAAGAAGATATCCGGTGACGTCGAGATCGCGTTGATCGCCCGAACCTGTCCTTCACCATCGGGTTCCGGTAACGAGCTGTCGCCGCTGCATGCAGCGAGGCCAAGGGCAAAAAGGACGGGTAACAGGATACGTTTCATAGTGACTTCCATGACTGGCGTGACGATCGCGCTCAGGCGTTCTCGTCGTAACCGTAGATCGATTTGGTTTCGAGGAACTCCTCAATACCGAGCGGGCCCCATTCGCGGCCGTTGCCAGACTGCTTGTAGCCGCCAAAAGGCGCCATCGAGTCGAGGCTTGCGTAGTTGATGTGCACCATCCCGGACTTCAGCCTGCCGGCAATGCGGCGCGCACGGTCGAGATCGGTGGACGATATGTAGCTGGCGAGGCCGTATGGCGTGTCGTTGGCGATGCGCACGGCATCGTCATCGTTCTCGTAGGGGAGGATTGACAGGACCGGGCCGAAGATTTCCTCGCGTGCAATCGTCATGTCGTTTGTGACATTCGCGAACACGGTCGGTTTCACGAAGTAGCCCGTGGACAGGCCGGACGGCTTGCCCGGACCGCCGGCAGCCAGCGTCGCCCCTTCCTCGACGCCTTTCTGGATCAGGTTCTGTACCTTGTTCCACTGCACTTCGGAGACCAGCGGGCCAACCTCGACCTCATCGTTCGTCGGCTGACCAACCACCGTTGCGTCAGCAACCTCGGCTGCGAACCGCGCTGCCTCGTCCATTTTCGAGGCCGGCACCAGCATGCGGGTGGGCGCGTTGCAGGACTGGCCGGTGTTTTCGAAGCACTCCTCGGCGCCGGCCTTAACCGCCGCCTCGAAGTCCACGTCATCGAGCAGGATGTTGGCCGACTTGCCGCCGAGTTCCTGGGTGACGCGTTTCACCGACGGTGCCGCGTTTTGGGCAACCATGACGCCGGCGCGTGTTGACCCCGTAAACGACACCATCGCGACGTCCGGGTGCTGGCTCAGTGCCGTGCCGACCGTTGGCCCGTCACCGTTGACCAGGTTGAATACGCCGGCCGGGACGCCGGCTGCGTCCAGCACCTCGGTGAAGACCACGGCGTCGAACGGTGCGACCTCACTGGGCTTCAGCACCATCGTGCAACCCGCGGCGAGGGCCGGCGCCACCTTGCAGACGATCTGGTTGGACGGCCAGTTCCACGGTGTAATCAATGCGCAGACACCGATGGGCTCGCGAACGACGCGCGTCGTCCCGAGGCGCTCATCGAAGTGGTAGTCCTTCAGGGCTTTCAGCGTTGATTTGAGATGCCCAATACCACTGCCGGCCTGTGCGCCCTTGGCGAGCCCCCAGGGGGCACCCATTTCTTCCATGATCGCGGTGGCGATGTCGTTGTAGCGGGCCTTGAAGGCATCGATGATGGCTTCCAGCAGCGCTATGCGTTCCTCGCGGGTGGTTGCCGCGAACGATTCCTGTGCTGCGACGGCGGCCGCGACGGCCTTGTCGACGTCGGCGACCGAACCGAGGCTGATGCGTCCACAGGGTTCCTCTGTCGCCGGATTAATCACGTCGAGGCTGCTGGGGACGACGGGGTCTACCCACTCACCATCGATGTAGAATTTCAGGTTGTCACGCATTTCGGCGGCTCCGGAGACGGCGCAGTGTGTTTAACAGGGCCGGGCGGGGTTTACAGTCGGACGGACAGGAATTTTTCCCGGTACTCGGCGGGCGGCATGTCGTACCACGACTTGAACGCGGTCGTGAACGAGCTGATGCTCGAGTAGCCCAGCAGCATCGCCACTTCCAGCGCTTTCAGTCGGTCATCCTTCAGGTAACGGACCGCGAGTTCTGCCCGCACTTCGTTGAGCACGGCCTGGAAGCTGGTGCGTTCTGCTTTGAGACGACGCTGCAGTGTGCGCCGGCTGAGCTTCAGGGCGCGGCAGGCTGCGTCCGCATTGGCCTCACCCTGTGCCATCAGGCGAGCCAGGCGTCCCTTCAACTGTGCAGCAATATTATCCCCGGTATTCAGGGACTTAAGGTACTTTTCTGCTTGTTCGGTGAGTTGTCGGTACATGCTTGGCCAAGTCTGTCCAGGCGCGCAAATGCGCGCCAGCCCGCTAATCTACTCGCTGCGGCGGAAAATTCCAGTGGAATCGCTGCTATGATCCCGGCCACCTCGCCAGCGCACAAGGAAAACGGCATGACGTCGCCCGTTAAATACGCCCTCGAAGGTCGTCTCGGAATCGTTCGAATCGACAATCCGCCGGTTAATGCCATGGGCCACGCCGTGCGCCTGGGCCTGGACGAGGCAGTGCGGACGGCGGCCGGGGACGCGTCCGAGGTCGTTCTCATTCTTTGTGAAGGGCGAACCTTTGTTGCCGGCGCGGACATCACCGAATTCGGTAAACCACCGAAAGAGCCGTGGCTGCCGGACCTGTACAACACGATTGAGAACCTGGCGAAGCCTGTTGTCTCGGCGATCCACGGTACCGCCCTCGGCGGTGGTTTTGAGCTGGTGCTGGCATCGCACTACCGGGTGGCGGTGGCCGGCGCGAAAGTCGGCCTGCCAGAGGTCATGTTGGGCCTGTTGCCCGGCGCGGGTGGCACGCAACGCCTGCCGCGCATTGTCGGTGTGCCCACTGCCGTGCAGATGATGACCTCCGGTGCCCCCGTTCCGGTTGAGCAGGCACGCGCCGCCGGCGTGATCGACGAGGTGTTCACAGATGAGCTCGAAGCAAACGCCCGCGCGTTCTGTGAAAAGCTGATCGACGAGGGCAAGGGCGTCCGCAAGACCTCGGACCTCGAGGTGCCGTCGATTTCCGACGAAGAACTCGACGGCCTGCGAGCGCAGGTCAAAAAGCGGGCGCGCGGCCAGACGGCACCGCTGGAAATCATGGAATGCGCAGTCGCGGCGGCAACCCGGTCGTTCAGCGACGGTGAGGCATTCGAGCGTGATGCCTTCATGCGCCTGATGCAGGGTGACCAGTCGGCGGGCCTTCGGCACATGTTTTTCGCCGAACGCGAAGCGGCCAAGGTCATCGGCCTGGACAAGGCCACCCCGAAACGTGATGTTCGCCGCGTCGGCATTATTGGCGGCGGTACGATGGGTGGTGGCATCGCGATGAGTTTCGCGAATGCCGGTTTCGACGTGACGCTGGTTGAAGTTGATGACGCAGGTCTCGAACGTGGTCTCGGCATCATTGAGAAGAATTACGCGATCACGGTTGGCAAAGGCAGGCTCAGCGAGGACGCGGCCGCCGAACGGCGTGCTCGAATTGGCGGCACGACCAACTTTGGCGATCTCGCCGAAGTTGATCTCGTTATCGAGGCCGTGTTCGAAAACCTGGAACTCAAGAAAGAGATCTTCGCGAAACTGGACGGTGTCGCGAAGCCGGGCGCCATTCTCGCCACGAACACGTCTTACCAGGATGTCGACCAGATCGCGGCGGCCACCGGTCGACCGGAGGATGTGTTGGGCCTGCATTTCTTCAGCCCGGCGAATGTCATGAAACTGCTTGAGGTCGTTCGCGGTGAGAAAACAGCCGATGATGTGCTGGCGACCTGCATGGCACTTGCCAAGTCGATCCGCAAGGTCCCGGTTTTGTCGGGTGTGTGCTACGGCTTCATCGGCAACCGCATGCTGCAGTATTACGGCCGTGAGGCGCAGCTCTGCCTGGTCGAGGGCAGTAAGCCCGAGGATGTCGATCGTGTGCTGGAAGGCTTTGGCATGGCCATGGGGCCGCTGGCGGTCTTTGATCTCGCCGGCCTCGACGTCGGCTACAAGGCGCGCCAGAGCCTGCCGCCGGAAGAGCGTGGCGATGAGAAGGTAAACCGCGTCGCCGACGTGCTTGTTGAGTCGGGGCGTCTCGGCCAGAAAACCGGCGCCGGTTTTTATCGCTATGACGCGGAAACCCGGCGTCGCGAGCCTGATGCGGACGTTCAGGCCATCATTGAGGCCGCGTCCGGCGATCTCGGTATTGCACGGCGCGAGTTGGGAGACCAGGAGATCCTCGATCGCATCCTGTTTGCACTGATCAACGAAGGCATGAACATACTCGACGAGGGCATCGCGCAGCGTCCCGGCGATATCGACGTTGTCTACGTCTACGGGTACGGCTTCCCGGCCTACCGCGGCGGGCCGATGTTCTACGCGGATACCGTCGGTCTCGCGACGGTGCTGGAGCGCATCGAGGGCTTTGCCGAGCAACTCGGTGCCGATAACTGGACGCCGTCCCCGTTGCTGAAAAGGCTCGTCGACGAGGGTCTGAGTCTCAGTGACTGGGCGAGGTCGAAAGCGGCCGGGTAGTTCGCTCGCTGCACCTCGCATCGCGATGCCGCGCTGCCAGTGTTTTGCGGGATCGAATTCGGGTATACCTTTGGGATTCAGGCGCATGAGTGCAGGCATTGGCCAAGTCAAAACGCAGTTCTAGTCGCGGTCCGCAGAAAGCCGCGTCGCCCCGAGTCGCTGCCGCGTTGCAAAACGCGATTCGGTTGCACCGCGCGGGTCACCTGCCCGAGGCCGAGCAGGCCTATCGGGCGATCATCCAGGCCGACCCGAAAAACGCCCAGGCGCTGCACATGTTCGGTGTACTGGCGAGCCAGGTCGACAACCTCGAGGTCGCCGACCAGCTCATCTCGAACGCGATTGCGCTGGATGGCAAGGACGCCGGCATGCACTTTAATCATGCCGTTGTCCTGCAACGGGCCGGCCGGCTGGACGAGTCGATCGCTGCCTATCGCCATGCCCTGCGCATACAGCCGACCTACCGAGAAGCGTACGAGAATCTCGGCGTCGCCCTGGCCGATAGCGGCGATGGCACCGGTGCCCGGGGTGCGTACGAGAACGCGATACGTCTCGGTGACAACTCGGCGCTGGCTCGCCACAACCTGGGCGCGCTTGAGCGGGAGTTCGGTCGGTTTGACGAAGCCGAAGCACACTTTGCAAGAGCACTGGAAATCAACCCGGTCTACCCCGAGGCCCGCCTGAAGCTTGCGCAGCTAAAGCTGGCGAATGGCGAGCTGGAAGAGGGACTCAAGGGCCTCGAATGGCGAAACTACGCTGCCGACAGCGGATCAAAGCTGCAAACACGGCCGGTACCGTTTCCGGTCTACCCGGGAGGTGACGCCGGCAGCGTACTGGTCGAGGCTGAGCAGGGTGTCGGTGACGAAGTCATGTTTGCCTCCTGCCTGCCGGACCTGCTGTCCGTCAGCGAACGCGTCGTCGTCCAGTGCGATGCACGACTGTTGCCGCTGTTCGCTCGCTCGTTTCCCGACGCGGAGCTCATTGATTCCGTCGCCGGCTCGGCCGCACAGCACGCCGCGGGGCCATTTGACTGGCGCCTGCCGATGGGGTCTCTGCCCGCACGATTCCGAACCGGTCCGGATGATTTCCGTAATGGTGAACCCTATCTCGTCGCGGACGAGCAGACGTCGCAGGATTTCCGTGAACGTCTAGCCAGCCTGCCAGGCTCGCTGAATGTCGGGCTGTCCTGGCGCGGCGGATCGGATGCGCGCGCCAAAGAGGGCCGGAGCCTGTCGCTGAAGTCGTTTCGCTGGTTGCTTGAGCGTGATGACTGCAACGTTATCAATCTGCAGTACGGCGACCACGGCAGCGAGATTGAGCAGTCCGGTGGCGGACTTATCGACTGGGACGATGTTGACCCCCTGACCGACCTCGACGGGTTTGCCTCACTCGTCTCGTCGCTGGACCTGGTGGTCAGTGTCGACAATTCCACGGTGCATTTTGCCGGCGCACTCGGCGTGCCCGCCTTCGTGTTGATACCGGCGACCGGCGAATGGCGTTGGATGACCCATTCCAGTTCGACCGCACCGTGGTATGCATCGCTCAGGCTCTTCCACCAGGCGCGACGCGGTCAATGGGACGAACCCCTCGCAGCGTTGAAAGCAGCGGTCGAAGACTTTTCGCCGGCTGAACGCAAGGCAAAGACTGCCGACGCCGCGCCGGCGGTGATTCATCCGTCAACCGCGTCCTACGCTACGGTCCTGCTGAACGACACCAGCGGCTGGTACCACTGGGGGTGTTCCTGCACGAGCATCGCATTGCATTCAGAACTGACGCAGCGTTTAGGGCCGGTCGAGTCCGTGCCACTGCAGCGCACGGTGAGTCTTGGCGCCATTCCCGGTGACGCGGACTCCTTAGACAGTGACGGCCTGTTCGACAAGGTCAAAGAGCTCCACGGCGACCTGCTGCACGTACTGGAGCAGGCTGATCGGGTCATCGTGAACGGCGAGGGCACGTTGCACGGCGCGAGCGCGCCATCCCTGTCGCTTCTATACCTTGCTTACCTTGCAAAAACGCGATTCGACAAACACGTCGAGATCGTGAACCACTCCTGCTATCCGCCCGACAGTCACGCCGACCTGTACCAGAAGGTCTACCAGGCAATTGATCGCGCTGTCGTGAGGGAGCCGGTCAGCGCAGAGCGGCTCCGGCAACTGGGTATCGACGTCGAGGAAAGCTTCGACTGCCTGCCGTTATTCTGCGAGCGTGTGATCGGCAGCGCGCGCCCGGAGAAGACGAACCGCATCCTGATTGCCGGCTGTGCTGCAATTTCAGGAGACTTCCTGGACAGCGTGTCGCAGGTTATCGAGAACCTGGCCAATGATGGATACGACATTGAGTTCCTGATTGGTGCCGCGGCGTCGCCGGCTGTCGATGACTTCCAGTTTGTCGAGCTGTTGCAGTCGCGCGTGGCGGGTGCATTCACCATTCGGAATGCAACCTCAGAGGTCGACTGGCTGCAGACCATCGCGTCATCACGCCTGTTGCTGTCCGGGCGATTCCACCACAGTATCGCCGCCGCCTGGATGGGAACGCCGCTGGTATCCCTGCCGAGCAACACGGGCAAGATTGACGGGTTGCTGCAACGACTGGGCTTGCCGGCATCGCCGCCGGCCGGTGCTGTGCTGCACAGGGTCAGTCGCCTGCTGGAAGCGCCGGAGGACGGCCTGATCAGCGATGCCACGCGAGAGGAGTTGCTCTCGCTGGCGAACAGGAACTTCTCAGACGTCTAGTTGGTCGCGCCGGCGAGCGGCGCCATCATGACGACTGACGAACGTTCGACGCGCAGCGGCGACTCGAGACGGAACGCTTTGCGCGCATCGCCCCAGGCTTGCAAGGCGGTCATCACGTTGTGCGGGATGTCGGCTGCCGCTTCATCGGGTGGCAACACCAGTTGAAGTATCGATACGTCGCAATGACCTTGCTGGTGCAGTGTTCTCGCATCCTTGTCGATCAGCGCGAGGAAACCGCGATCAAGCGACTGGACGTTCGACTGCAAAACCTCACCGTCCGGGCTGCGGCACATCCAGCGTCCGTCGAGGCCTGCGATGTCAACGTACAACGCGTGCTTGCCATCGGCTGCCTGCGCAAGCAACATATCCTCGGACTGGAGCAGTCGAAAGGCTGCTTCCTCAAGAGAGTAGCGCAACTGGTCGAGGCCCTGTGCAGGCCCACCGTCAGCGGCATCGCGCCGGCGGTCAGCCAGTTCACCCAGACGCACGGCCTGCGTCGTCGTGAACTGCATCAGCTTGTTGCCGATCTTGATCGGAACCGTTTTTTTCGCCTGCGCGAAGAACTTCCTGAGTCCCTGGGATTTAGCCATCGACATCCTCCTGTCACACAGCAGGTTAACAACCCCGTCACGGCCATTCCCAAGACCTGATTCACAGAACCCGTTTCATTAACAACTGGTCTACTTTCACCGGTTTTTCAAAAGCTTAAGGAAAAGCAAAGACCTATGCGCGTAACCCCATCCATTTTGTTGTCCCTGTGCCTGTTCCAGGCCCCGTCGCTGGCGTCCGAGCTCGAGGAAATCGTCGTCACGGCTGAGCGCAAGCCTGTTAGCCGACTGCTTCAGGTTGGCAATACGGCACGTGTCGACGCGACGGAAATCGCAGCCACCGGTCATGCGCACATTCACGAGTTAATGCTCAAGCTGCCCGGCACCTGGGTCTCTCGCGGCAGCGGCCAGGAGCACCTGACGGCCATCCGTTCACCGGTGCTCACCGGCGCGGGTTCCTGCGGTGCGTTTCTCGTTCTTGAAGACGGCCTGCCGACACGACCGGGCGGTTTCTGCAACGTCAACCAGCTGTTTGAGCTGGCGACGGAATTTGCCGATTCGATCGAGGTGGTTCGAGGCCCCGGTAATGCGCTGTACGGTTCCAACGCACTGCACGGCACGATCAATGTGCTGATGCCGACGGTCGCTGAGGATGCCAGTCGCTTCGGTTTCGAGCTCGGTGCGAATGAGTACCGCCGGCTGACGGTCGGCGCTGCGTCGAAGGCGCGATGGCGCGCTGACCTGTCGCTGACGGACGATGGGGGGTTCCGGGATGACACCGGTTTTCGCCAGGCGAAGTTTCACGGCAAGCTGCGGTCCGAATTCGCGGGGGGCACCCTGGTGACGGCACTCAGCCTCAGCGATCTCGACCAGGAAACAGCCGGATTCATCCAGGGCTTCGAGGCTTACCTTGATCCCGACCTGAACCGCTCCAACCCAAACCCGGAGGCGTTTCGGGAAGCGTCCAGTCAGCGCCTGTACGCGATCTGGCAACGCGAATCCGGTGATCGACTGCTGGACGTACGGCCGTTTGTTCGTCACAGCGACATGCGTTTTCTGCAGCACTTTTTGCCGGGCCAGCCGCTGGAAGAAAACGGCCACGTCAGTGCCGGTGTGAACACGCTGCTTTCAGCAGAGGAGGGCGCCTGGCGATGGCAGGCAGGCCTCGACATCGAGTGGAGTGATGTGTTCCTGCAGCAGACGCAGGACGGACCCACGCAGGGATCGCCGTTCCTGCAGGAAACGCGACCGCAAGGCCTGCATTACGATTACGACGTGCGGTCGTGGTCGTTTGCACCTTACGCCCAGGCGACGGTCGACCTGGGTGCTCGCTGGGTGCTGGAGGCGGGCGTGCGTGCCGAGTTTGTCGACTACCGTTACGACAACCAGGCACTCGACGGGAACACGCGAGACGACGGCAGCGCCTGCGGCTTTGGCGGCTGCCTGTACACGCGACCTGCTGACCGTGACGATGATTTCTTTAACCTGGCACCGAAGCTCGGCCTGCGTTTCTCGGCGAGTGACAGCTGGACACTGTTCGGCAGCCTGCGCCGCGGTTTTCGTGCGCCGCAAATGACCGAGTTGTATCGCCTGCAGAGCGGCCAGCTGGTCTCCGACCTGGATTCAGAGCGCATCGACGCGCTGGAAATCGGCGCACGGCATGCGAGCGGTGATCTGTTCATGGAGGTCAGCGCATAT
Organism: uncultured Woeseiaceae bacterium; assembly: GCA_964606915.1. Lineage (GTDB taxonomy): Bacteria > Pseudomonadota > Gammaproteobacteria > Steroidobacterales > Woeseiaceae > UBA1847. The sequence goes on from CAZSIQ010000017.1 coordinate 38,012, forward strand.
GCGATGCGTAAGCGGGACTCGGTGCTAAGAGACTCCGAGGGCTTCAACGTCAGCCAGGGCAAGAGCCGTCACGAGGGAATCGACGTCGAGGCGCGCCTGCCGATCAGCAACAACTGGCGAATCGCCTTCAATGGCAGCTATGGTCGGCACACCTACGACTTCGATCTCGTTGCCAATCGAGGCGAGACCTTTGTCTCCGGTCGGGATGTCGATACGGCGCCCCGCAGCATGGGCCGGCTGAGTGTCCTCTATCGACCGGCGGGTCGCGTAGAAGTCGATGTCGACCTGAACGCGATGGGCAAGTACTACCTGGATGCGCAAAACGAACACAGCTACCCGGGGCACGAACTGGTGAACGTCTCGACACGGATAGATTTGTCGCCGCAATGGCAGTTGTCGGCTCGTGTTCGCAACCTGCTTGACGAAGAGATTGCGGACCGCGCTGATTTCGCGTTCGGCAACTATCGCTATTTCCCGGGCAGGGGCCGTGAACTGTTTGTCAGCGTGCTCTACACCGACAGCCCGTAAAAAAAAGCGGCGCTGATGCGCCGCTTTTTCGTTTTAAGCCTGTCGTTTATTCAGGCAGCGTCCTGGGAACGATAGTGGTTCATCAGGATCTCGGCGACCTCCGGTCGGGAAAACTCGGGCGGCGGTGCGATACCCTGTGACAGCATCTCGCGAACCTTGGTGCCCGACAGGAAAACGTAGTCTTCCGGCAAATGGTCCGGTGCCTCGCGCATCATGACGACGCGATTCAGCTTTTTTGACCAGGCCGTGTGGTCGGCGGCAAAAATATCGATTTCGAGGGCACCTGCCGGCAGATCCTCGAAGACAGCCTGCGCGTCGAACGGACCGTAGAAGTCGCCGACTCCGGCGTGGTCGCGTCCGACGATCAGGTGCGTGGCCCCCATGTTCTGGCGGAATACCGCGTGCAGCAACGCCTCGCGCGGGCCTGCGTACAGCATGTCGAAACCGTAGCCGTTAACGAGCACCGTATTCGCGGGGAAGTAGACCTCAACCATTCGACGGATACAGGCGTCCCGGACATCCGCAGGGATGTCGCCGGCTTTCAATTTTCCGAGCAGCATATGAATAACGATGCCGTCTGCGTCCAAGCGCTCCTTCGCCATGCGGCAGAGTTCTTCATGAGCCAGGTGCATCGGGTTGCGCGTCTGGAAGGCCACAACCTTTTCCCAGCCCAGCGACTCAATCTCTTCACGAATCTCCACGGCGGTGCGGAAAGTATCCGGGAAGTCCGTGTCAAAGTAGCTGAGATTCAGCACCTGGATGGCACCGGACACACAGACACGTCCCAGCGATGCAAACGTCGCAACGCCCGGGTGCGTGGTATCGAGCGTGCCGAACACGCGCTCGACAATGGTTTCGTACTGCGCGTCGTCGAGCGTCTCGATGGCGTCCACGTCCATGATCGCGATCACGGGCTCACCATCGACATTCGGGTCACGCAAAGCGATTCGGCTGGCGCCTTCGATCGCGGACGCGTCGGTCGTCAGGTTCATCACCGGTACCGGCCAGAAGAGCCCGCTCGCTGTTGTCATGTCAGTCGCAACAGACAGCGATTCGCCGATGTTCATGAAGCCCGTCAGCGGCGTGAAGTAGCCACCGCCGAGCATAACCGCGTTCGCGGCTGCGGCTGAGTTTAGCGTCAAGGAGGGGAGGGTCTCTGCTTCTGCAAGCAGCGCGTCACGCTCGGTCTTATCCAAGACAAGCAGCGGCATCAGCGCGTCCGCGCCGTGAGGTTTGATCATGTCAGTGTCCTTTCAGGCCGCGTCGTCGGCGCGGGTCTGGAATTCGGTGCGGATGATGCCGTTGTCGATCAGGTACGAGAGGATGAGCTGAACTTCTTCGTCAATCGTCATCTCGGCCGTCTGCAGGTGGATCTCCGGTTTAAGCGGCGCTTCGTACGGATCGTCGATACCGGTGAAGTTCTTGATCTCGCCGGCGCGCGCCTTTTTGTAAAGCCCCTTGGGGTCACGACGCTCGGCTTCTTCAAGCGGGCAGTCCACGAAGACCTCGACGAATACGAGCCCCGCCTCTTCGTGCAGCTCACGCACTTCGTCGCGATCGCCGCGGTACGGGCTGATGAAACTGGACAGGCTGATGGTGCCGGCGTCGCCGAACAGCTTGGCGACTTCGCCGATGCGGCGAATATTCTCTTTTCGATCCGCTTCGGAGAATCCAAGGTTCTTGTTGATGCCCAGGCGGACATTGTCCCCGTCGAGGCGGTAGGAGAGCTTGCCGAGCTGGTACAGCGCGCGTTCGAGTGCGACAGCAACCGTGCTCTTGCCGCTGCCGGACAAGCCGGTGAACCAGATGGTTGCACCCTGCTGGCGAAGCAGGTTGTTGCGTTCCTCGCGGCTGACGTCGCCGTCTTGCCAGGTAACGTTGGTGGCTTTTTGTTCTGTCATGGTCATTGGTCCTGTTCGTCGATGCAGCGACACGCTGCATATCATGTGTTCTGTCTTGCGGTGCGGCGCTCGCTGATACCGTTCAGCAGCAGGTCTACACATCGGTTGGCAACATCGAGCACATCCATATCGGCGTCCCTGACGATCAACTCACCCCATGCGTTGCAGAGTCCGATAACGGTCTGCGCGGCAAAGTGCGGGTCCACGGTCGGTCGCAGGGCACCACTGTCGAGCCCCTCCCGGAACATCGACTCCAGCAGTTGTCGATAGCGGCTGCCGAGCTGCTTCAGCTCACTGCGCTTCGCCAGCGGCAGGTAGAGGCGTTCGTCGTTGTGCACTTTCAGTGCCTCGTTCTTCTCCCGGTAGCTCGACAGGTGCGCAGTTACCGCGGCAACCAGCCTTGCCTCGAACGGCTGTTCGCTGGTTGCAATGGCTTCCATGCGGGACACGTAGTCGCGAATCCCCAGCAGGCATACGGACTCCAGCGCGTCTTCCTTCGAGCGGAAGTAGTGGTACAGGCTGCCCTGCTTGATACCCAGGCGATCGGCGATATCTGTCGTGCTGGCGCCGTGGTAGCCCTTTTCAGCGAAAACGGCGGCGGCGGCCAGTACGGCTCGCTCCTGTTTGTCGATGGTTCTGGCAGTCATGTCCCAACTCCTGGTAGAAAATCTATAGATCTATAGATTTCATGTCAATAATCGATTGGCAGCTAGTTAAAACAATTAGTTACAAGCCTGATTTTCTATAGATCTATCTGTTCTCGCTTTTTTTGGCAGGATCGCGATATTTGGATCGCGATCCTGGCAGCTGAGGGCAGACCGTCGATTACCCGTAACATTCGGCGCGCCGAAAACGTCGACAAACCTTACATATTTCGTTCCGCCTCCGAGTACGATTTCTCTAAATAGCTGAAATAAATAAAGAAAATTAAGTTGGCACGACAGTTGCTATAGCTGTAATGAAGTATCACTAATCTGCAACCTGACCGACAACCGGAGCACTCTCAATGAGACTGAAACTGTTCTTCCAAGTGGCAATCGCGACACTCGCAATGACAGTTAGCATGGCGCACGCGGACATCATTACGATGACCGATCGCACGACCTTCTCCAGCGAAGGCACGAACTCACCGGACGACTACGTCGACCACGGTTGCGGATCTGTGAACAAGCTTCAGCGATCGAACTGTGAAGAGGGTAGGGACTACGTAACCTGGGAACACATCTTCGACTTCGTCCCGGCGGTCGACGAGATCATCTCGGCGATGCTCAAGATCACGATCTTCGACGATTCTATTTTCGACTCGCGAGAGTACGCCGTAGTCATTAGCGACTCCGGAATCCAGGGGCTGGGTGAAGTCGATTTTGGCCGCTACGCAGTCAACGTCGACCTCGACGAGCTCTACGACGGTGTTTACCAGACCACGTTGTACACGACACGTGGTGACTTCTACGTTTACGCCTCCACGCTGAAGATCAAGTACCGCGCCGTGTCAGTACCTGAGCCTGGTACCCTGGCGCTTCTCGGTATGGGCCTTGTCGGGATGGGCTTCGCGGCCAGACGACGGAAGCTGCAGGCCTGATTTCAGACTGCTCAGAACTTATCCGAAAGGCCCGGTTATCCGGGCCTTTTTCGTATGGGTCGACCCTACAGGTGCAGTCGGACTGCCGACGGTGTCGGTAATTGGTATGTGTTCGGAATAAGAAGTTAAGCCTGAACCTGAGTTTCCGACTATCATCCCGGCTGGCTTGAATTGCGAATGTTGGGCACGTGTCGGCGAGTATTGCAGTAGCACCGATGATGGACTGGACGGACCGGCACTGCCGGTACCTGATGCGGCTGATTAGTCCGAGTGCATTCCTGTACACCGAGATGGTGACGGCAGCCGCGATCGAGCACGGCGATCGCCAGCGACTGCTCGGCTTCAATGACATCGAACATCCCGTCGCCGTGCAGCTGGGCGGCAGCGATCCTGCCGGCATGGCGTCAGCGGCCCGGGTGTCCGAGGCCTTTGGCTACGACGAGATCAATATCAACGTGGGTTGCCCCAGCGATCGTGTCCAGAGCGGGCAGTTCGGTGCCTGCCTGATGGCCGAACCCGACCGGGTTGCGGCGTGCTTTCGGGCGATGCAGGCGGAAGTGGACAAGCCAGTCACGGTGAAGTGCCGTCTCGGTATCGATGAGCATGACAGCGTTGAGTTTCTCTACGCTTTCGTCGACACGCTGGCCGAGGCGGGCTGCCGCCGGTTTATCGTGCATGCGCGCATCGCGATTCTTGAAGGGCTGAGTCCGAAAGAGAATCGCATGGTGCCGCCGCTGAACTATGAGCGTGTTTACCGGATGAAGCAGGACTACCCGGAACTCGACGTCACGCTCAACGGTGGCCTGACAACCGTCGAACAGGTCAACGACGCGCTGGCGCACGTCGATGGCGTCATGATCGGTCGCGAGGCTTACCATAACCCGTACTTCCTGGCAGAACTCGAACAGATCGACAACCCGGAGTTCGTACCTATGGATCGCGAGGCCGTTGTCCGCAAGATGCTGCCGTATATTGAAATGCAGCTGGCGGCCGGTTTACGTCTTGGCAGCATCACACGGCATATGCTCGGGCTGTTTGCGGGGCAGGGCGGCGCACGTGCCTGGCGCCGCACGCTGAGTGAGGAAGCGCACAAACACGCCGCGGGTCTCGAGGTGATTGAACTCGCACTGGAGCGCCGTGCCGCGATCGCGGCCTGATTCTCGTAAGCAGCAAGCCGGCGCTGCGGTTACAATGCCGCACAACAAAACGTGTGAGAGATCGATGGGCGCAAGAACCAACAAGAAAAAAACATCGATGGCCGACAAGGCCGATATCCACGAACTCTATGAAGCCTCCGTGCAAAACGTCGAGGCCGAGGTGGAGTTCATGCAGGCTACGTTCGAGGACTTGCGTGGCCGCAAGGCGCTGAGTTTCCGCGAGGATTTCTGCGGCACCGCCAGCGCCTGCTGCGAATGGGTTCGCCAGGGTGATTCACACACCGCGGTTGGTATCGACATCGACCCCGATGTGCTGGCCTGGGGCAGGGATAACCGCATCGGCAAACTGCCGGCTGCAGATCGTGCCCGGGTCCAGTTGATCGAGTCGAATGTACTGACGGCCGATGTACCGCAGGTCGACGCGATGTGTGCGTTCAACTTCAGCTACTGGATCTTCGAAGAACGCGCGGTGATGCTGCAGTACCTCAGGGGTTGTCTCGATGCGATCAAGGACGACGGCATCCTGTTCATGGACATGTTCGGCGGACCGGATTCGTTTGACGAGTCGAAAGAGAAGACCAAGCACGAGAACTTTACCTACGTGTGGGAGCAGGCCGAGTTTCACCCGGTCACCAACCACATGCAGTGCTATATCCACTTCAAATTCCCCGACGGGTCCAAGATCAATCGCGCGTTCAGCTATGCGTGGCGGCTGTGGACGGCGCCGGAACTCAAGGACCTGCTGCTCGAAGCCGGTTTCAGCAAGGTTACGGTTTACTGGGAAGGCGAAGATGAAGACGGCGAAGGAAACGGGGAGTTTGACCCCAGTCCGACAGGTACCCCGGACCTTGCGTGGGTTGCGTATATCGTCGCCGAAAAATAGCCAATACAATTAAGAAGTTGCCGGATTTAGACATAAATTGCCTGAAGCTGGTTTTCGGGTACTATTGGGGCTCAAAAACCGGGCGGAGCGCTTATAATCCAGCGCAGCTCACCTGAGATTCTGGACGCAGATTCATCTAATGGCCAAGGACCTTGAAGTTGCAATCGTGTTTGCCGACGTCGTTGGCAGCACGCAGATATACGAGGAATTTGGCGACACCCGGGCAAGCGAGACGGTTTCGCTGTGCCTCGAAGCGATGAAAGACGCGACCTACCAGCACGAAGGGACGGTCATCAAGACCATCGGCGACGAGGTCATGGCGACCTTCCCGACTGTCGATCTTGCGATGAAGGCGGCGATCGCCATGCAGACCAAGATCAGCGCCGACAATCGCGAAGAAGGACGAATCCCGGTGTCGATTCGCATCGGCTGTCATTTCGGTCCGGTCGTCCAGGAACAGAACGACATCTTCGGCTCAGCTGTGCATACGGCGAACCGCATGACCTCACAGGCCAAGGGCCGCCAGATCGTGATTTCAGGCGGCACCGTCGACCTGATGAGCGAGGAACTGCGGCGACAGACGCGCCAGATCGACGTCGCGACGGTCCGCGGCCGCATTGACGAAGTCGCGCTTTACGAATTGCTGTGGAATCCCGAGGAGGCAACGAGCATGTTGCCGACCATCGAATGGGAGTCCCGCGAGAAACGCGCGACGAAAATGCTGCTGACCTGCCAGAACAAGACCGTTGAAGTCAGTGACCGCAAGAAGAGCATCAATATCGGCCGCGCAGACGACAACGACCTTGTCATCAAGGGCAACCTGATTTCACGCATCCATGCGAAAGTGGAAATGCGCCGCGGCAAGTTCGTGATTATCGACCAGAGCACCAACGGCACGTTCCTGCAAAACCTGCAGGGCAACGAGTCGTTTATTCGCCGCGACACCAAGGAACTCGACAGCGAGGGCACGATCGGCCTCGGGCGTTCCGAAGAACCCGGGTCGAGCCTCGCTATCCACTACAAGGCGATCGACTAGATCTAGGCGGCTCGCTCCGAGGTGCCTGCGCCCAGCGCTGCCTTCACACGCTCCAGTTCGGCTTTCAGTTCCACAGGCAGGCGATCGCCGTAACCGTCGAGGTAGTCCCCGATCGCGTCCATTTCTGCCATCCACTGGGTGGGATCAATGGTGGTCAGCGCCTCGAGGTCTGCCTTGTCGATGTCCAGCCCGTCGGTGTGGAACTCTTCGGGCACGGGCAGGAAGCCAATCGGTGTCTCTGCCGCGTCAACGCGGTTTTCGCAACGGTCGATGATCCACTTCAGGACCCGCAGGTTTTCACCGAAGCCCGGCCACAGGAAACGGCCGTCGTCGTCCTGGCGGAACCAGTTAACGTGGAAGATGCCCGGCAGCTTGTCGCTGCGTTCGCTGAACGACAGCCAGTGCGCAAAGTAGTCGGCAAAGTTGTAGCCGCAGAACGGCTTCATAGCCATCGGGTCGCGACGAACGACACCGACTTCGCCGACCATCGCCGCCGTCGTTTCCGACGCGACGCCGGCACCGACCAGGACGCCGTGCGTCCAGTCGCGCGACTGGTAGACCAGCGGGGCGAGTTCCTTGCGGCGGCCGCCGAATACAAGCGCGCTGATTGGCACGCCTTCCGGGGCCTCAGCCAGGGACGAGTAACTCGGGTTGTTCTTTGCGGCAACCGTGAAGCGTGAGTTCGGGTGAGCCGCCGGGCCGCTCGCCGGGTCGTACTCTCTATCCTGCCAGTCGCGGGCCGGTTCGCCTTCGCCTTTGCCTTCCCACCACGGCTGTCCGTCAGCGGTAGTCGCGACGTTGGTGAAAATCGCGTCGCGAAGGATCATGTCGAACGCGTTCTTGTTGGTCTTTTCGTTGGTGCCGGGTACGACACCGAAATAGCCGGACTCGGGGTTCACGGCTCGCATCTGGCCGTCTTCATCGAGGTGCAGCCACGCGATGTCGTCACCCAGCGTCCAGATCTTCCAGCCCGGCATCGACTCGGGCGGGATCAGCATCGCGAGGTTCGTTTTGCCGCAGGCCGACGGCAGGGCGCAGGCGATGTAGCGGGTTTCACCTTCCGGGCTTTCGACACCCACGATGAGCATGTGCTCCGCGAGCCAGCCTTCGTTTCTGGCCTGGTGACTGGCGATACGCAGTGCATGGCATTTCTTGCCAAGCAGCGCGTTGCCGCCGTAGCCCGAGCCGAAGCTCTTGATGGTCAGCTCTTCGGGGAAATGCATGATGAAGCGACGCTCCGGGTCGAGGTCACCGGTGCAGTGCAGGCCCCTGACGAAGTGGCCTTCGCGCTCGATTCGCGCCAGGACGTCATCGCCCATGCGGGTCATCAGTTTCATGTTGGCAACGACGTAGGGGCTGTCCGTAATCTCGACACCGCAACGAGAATAGGGCGAGTCGACAGGACCCATGCAGTAGGGAATGACGTACAGGGTGCGGCCACGCATGGAACCCTCAAACAGGGCGTCGATCTTCGTGTGCGCATCGGCCGGTGCCATCCAGTGGTTGTTCGGGCCGGCGTCGTCCTCGTCGCTGGTGCAGACAAAGGTCAGGTGCTCCACCCGGGCGACATCCTGGGGGTCGGAGTGGTGCAGGTAGCAATTCGGGTGGGTCTCGGGATTCAGTGCTTTCAGCGTTCCGTCGGACAGCATCAGCTCGATGAGCGCCTGCTGTTGCTCGTCGCTACCGTCGCACCACTGGATCGAGTCCGGCTGGGTCAGCTCACTGACGTCGTTAATCCATTGTTGCAACGATTCGAGACTCGTAGACATTTGATTTCCCTCGGAAATTTGGCAGGCGCAGGCTGCATGGTCACGTTGCTGCAGCCCTGTACCGGGAAAAATGTATACGATTGCAAATCAAGGTTGCACCGGAAACCGGTTGATTTCATGGTGCGCTAAAGGGTTTTCACGAACTGAACGTTCATTAGAAAAATCCGTGTAAGTAATTGACAACGCTGTCAATTACACAGCACCGGCCCGCCGTTCTGAAGTGCTGCTGAAAAGGTGTCGACGACCCGCCAGGACTTGCGGGTCTCGCCGGTCTGGCGATTGGTGGAAAACCGCCACTCGACAACCTCGATCGTGTCGCAGCCGTTCGCGCCACCGCTCATCGCGAAGCCGAGAAGCAGCGTACGGTTGATGGCGTCGGCAGACACGGAGCCGGTGCTCTCAAGCACCTTTTTTCGTGCCGTCGGGAAGAAGGTGAACTGCCAGAGATACTCGGAAAACACCCGAACTGTCTCGCTGGTCAGCGGCCTCGCATTGATTCGGCCCGCATAACCCTCGTGCACGTTGCGGTCGACACCGTTGCGTTCCGTGTTGCTGCATTTGAACACGCGGGCGAAGCCCGGCGAGACCATGTCACCGACATTGCCGATCGACGCGTTGTAGGACAGTTCGCGGGCAAACTCGAAGTAGCGGTCGTTCTCGACGGTCGCAACGAATCGACCCTGGACGGCGCGCGAGGCATTGTCCGCCTCTTCCCAGGCCAGCGCCTCGGCGAAGTCGTCGCTGCAGCGTTCAAAGTCACCGGATTCGTCGAGCACGTGGTGCATCGTGAAGCTGACCGGCGTGGAGGCACGATCGTCGACGAAGAAGCCGTCAGGAACGGAGTAGTTGGGGTCGTAGACCTTCGACAGCACGTCGCTGACGTTGGGCAGGGTGGGGGTCGCGCTACTATCCGCGGTTTTTTCCGGCGAGCCGGTCTGGCTCCCGGAGCCGCCACAGGCGGCGATTGCGGCCAAAGCTGGCGCAAGAATCAGGGCGGAGATTCTCATCGAAGTCTCTCAATGTCCGTAACACCCCGGGACCAAAGGCCCCTTAGCGGATCATCCTTGCCCGCTCGCCTGGTGTGTTGTTAATCGTCGCTACACGGCCTCATTTGCCGCCTTGCGCCAGATCGCCAACTGCTCCGGTGCCTGGACTCCCATTTTCACGCGGTTGCCGTTGGACGAAAAAATTGTGATCTCGATGGGACCGTGTTCAAACAGGTCACCGAGCGTCATGGTCGGGTCGATACCTTCACCCGGCCGTATCAAGATGGATTCTGCGTCGCGTCGACTAACTATCAGCATGGTTTCATTCCCTGTTGATGCGAGGCCTCAGGCCTCGGCGATGGCCCTTTGTCCGAGCCCGTCGCGATTAACGCCGTTCCTGCCGTAGGTCGGCGCGCCTGGCTCCTGGCCCCGGATGATCGACAGCCCGTCTTCGACCTGCTGTCGGCGTACACGGATGACGGCGCCGTTCGACATGTTCAGCGTGTTGCACTCATCGGCGAGCTCAAGCAGCTGGCTCCACGAGCGGGCGACTTCGGCATCGCGGTCGCACCATTCAGTGAAGCGATCCATCTGCTCCGGACCGTCTGAGAAGCCCGATTCCCGGCACAGCTCGCTGCGCTTTACGTCGAGGAGCTGGAGCTCACGTACCTGCGTGCCCTTGTCCTCGATGGCCGACATCAACGCGTCCATATCCTGGGTGGCGAGGGCGTCTTTCTCGTTGTCGAGCGAGTCCCTCAAGCCCTTCGCGTGGAAGATTGAGCAACCGAGGATTTCAACAACCTGCGCTCGCGCGCTTTCTGTTGAGAGCGTCATGGCTATTCACCCAGCGAGCGTTCGAATCGAAGCATCGCGTCAGCGATGGCCGATGAGTCGATTTCAAAGTTGCCACTGGCAATCGCCGCCTTGACCTCTGCCACCTTGCCGCTGTCCACGGCCGGCGCAGCGGCCAGGGACTGTTCAAGTCTTGAGAGAAGCTGGCCTCCGCTGGTGAGGTTGACGGTTTCGCCACCCACTGCAGCATTGCCCGAACCGGTATTCGCCGGTGCTTTCTCTCCCCCTGTAGCTCGCGTCAGGCCGGCGTCATCGACCTTGTTGCCAAGCTTTCCTATAGAACTCTGATCCACCGGACCAATCCTGTTTGTCATAATGTCTTTTCCTCAACGATCATTGTTGCTAAGCCGGATATCGGCAACGGGTACCGGATCTTTAGGCTTTTCTGAAAAAAATCCGCTCGTTGCAGCTGCCAGGATCTCCACGTGCTCGGGAGACCGGACAATGCCTTCAACGATGCGGCCCGAATTACTGTTCCTGACCCTGATTCGCTGGTTCAGGGCCCCGTCAGACATGGCTTTGCCGGCCATGTTGATATTGATGACGTCGTTTTTGACGACCAGCGTGACGGTCTGGCCGCGACGGATGATGTCGTCGGCCTGGACCATCATCGGCGTAATGATGCGACCGGCCACGAGCTGTTGCCGTACACGCTGGCCAACGAGCTCTGAGGGGGCCGCGTAGAAGCCGGATGTCATTCGCGACACATCGCGCGTGTCTGTTGTCAGGTCATCGGCCGTGATCACGTGACCCACCCGTAAAACCCGCTTTGGCACCAGCACAGCCTTGGTGATCACAAGATCGACCGAGACATAGACCTTCCACGGTCGGCTGCCGGTACAGCGGACGCCAACCGTCGTTCGTGCCTTGATTCGGGCGCCCGGTCGCAGGAACGGATCCAGCGGCTGGTCACACAGCGGCAGCCTCAGTCGACTGTCCAGCGCTCCGGCCTGCACGTCACCGCTTGCGATACGACCTTTTATATAAGTAGCCGCGGTTTTCTCGATCTCGGCAACCGGCTGCCACTGCCCGTCGGGCAGGGAGTTTGCGGCACCGGCCAGCAACAGCGCGGCAAAAATGCCGGTGAGTCGCAGGATTCCGTCAAATTTGCGTCGCGGTTTCTCGCGCCTCGTCAAAATTCTGACGAGATCGATGCTGTTCTCCGCGCCGGTTTCAATCCTTGTTTGTCGAGTATTCACGGGGCTTCGCGCTCCTTGGTGTGTTTCGCCGTCTCACCCGGGTAGCGGGAATAACGGCAGCTCACACCGAGGGCTGCAAAAGACATGCCAACCGTGAAGGCCTTGTGCCACAGGCGTTTGCTGCCTGGCTTGCCGGGCCTTGCCGGTGAAGCGGCAATCGCTTGCCGCCACCGTCGCGGCGCTATCGGCAGGCCCCCGCGAAAACTTGAGCCCAAGCAATTTTTGTTTTTGGCACGCCGGTTGCATAGACCTTTGCAGCAACACTGAGAGCAAGGGTTATGCCGATTACATTTTCGACACCGCACGAGCAGTTCCTTGGCCTGCAAGCCAAGCGAGGCGAGGTCCTGTCGTCGAACATCGCCAACGCCGACACACCCGGCTACAAGGCGCGCGACTACAACTTCGCCGACGCGATGAAGCAGGTCGCCGGCGATCGTCCGTCGATTGCCATGAAGCAGACACATTCGATGCACAAGAACACGTGGGTCGATAACCAGCTGGGAGCGCGCCTTGAGTACCGCGTGCCGACCCAGCCGACGCTGGACGGCAATACGGTGGAGACAGACGTCGAACAGGCGGCCTTTGCAGCGAACGCGCTCAAGTATCGAACGTCACTGCGCTTTGTTGACGGTTACTTCAAGACCATGCGCTTCGCCATCAAGGGTAGTGAATAAGGTGATGAACGCCAGGCATCTTCTCGGTGGAGATATGAACACGGGTGAGGCGACGCTCAACGGCGTCGCGCACTCCAAAAACGACGGGAGTCGCTAGACATGTCCTTCTACAAGGTATTTGACGTCGCCGGCAGCGCGCTGAACGCACAGCAGGTGCGGATGAACGTGACAGCCAGCAACCTGGCCAACGCGGGCAGCGTTAACGGCAACGAAGCCGAGGTCTATCGGGCCAAGCAGCCGATGTTCGAGACCTTCCGGGATTCCATGAACTCAAGCCTCGCCGGTGTTCGCGTGACCGGCGTCAACGAGAGCGACGCGCCGCTGACGACGCGTTACGAACCGAACCACCCGAGTGCGAACGCCGAGGGCAACGTGTACGTGTCGAACGTCAACACCGTCGAGGAGATGGTCAACATGATCTCCGCCTCGCGCTCGTACCAGAACAACGTCGAAATTGTAAACACCACGAAGGATCTGCTGCTGCAGACCCTGCAGATGGGACGCTAGGAGCCTGACTGATGAGCAACATCCGCCCGCTCGATGATTTTTCCACGCTGATCCCGCCGAAGGTCGAGGAGACCCGGAGCGAAGGTGAGCTCGCGCAGGAGGATTTCCTGACGCTGATGATTACGCAGTTCCGCAACCAGGACCCGTTCAAGCCGATGGAGAACGGTGAGTTCCTCGGCCAGCTGGCTCAGTTCAGCACGGTCAGCGGTATCGAGGACCTGAACAGCTCGTTCTCCTCACTGTCCTCGTCCATTCAGGGTGAGCAGGCACTGCAGGCAGCCAGCCTCGTCGGTCGCTCGGTGCTTGCGCTGTCAGACACCGGTTATGTGAGCGCTGAACAACCCTTGCGCGGCGCCGTCGATCTCGACGAGCCGGTTTCCGGGCTGCAGATTGACATCAAGAACGCCGCGGGCGAGGTCGTACAGCGCCTGTCCACCGGCGAACAGCCGGCCGGCCAGGTGGACTTTCAGTGGAACGGTACGGATTTCAACGGACGGCAGCTGCCGGCCGGTAACTACGAACTGAGCGCGCGCATGCTGAACGGATCGCGGGTTGAAAGCGTATCAACCCTGATTCGTTCGGACGTGCGCAGCGTAACGCTCGGCCAGCAGGGGCAGGGCATGACACTGAACCTCGTGGGCGGCGGTGAGCTCGCCCTGAACAAGATTTACAGCATCAACTAATTCGATTTCCAGGACAGGAGAAGCCATATGGTATTTGCAGTCGCACTGAGTGGGCTCAACGCTTCATCGGATGACCTTGCGGTCACCGCCAACAACGTTGCCAACGTCAACACGAACGGTTTCAAACGGTCGCGTACCGAGTTCGCCGAGGTCTTCGCGACCGGCGTACAAAGCGTTCAGCAGTCCGGGGCCGGCGTGAAAGTCGCCGATATTTCCCAGCAGTTTGCACAGGGCAATATTGACTTCACCGACAGCGCGCTTGACCTCGCGATCGCCGGTGAGGGGTTCTTCGTGTTGTCGCAGAACGGCGCACGCAACTACTCACGCGCCGGGTCGTTCAGTCTCGATCGTGACGGCTTTGTCGTGAACTCAGCCGGTGCGCGTTTGCAGTCGTATCCGTCTGCGGGCAACGGCCTGTTCAACACGGGTACGCCTCAGGACCTGCAGCTGATTACCGGTGCCAGCGCACCGCAGGCCACCGGCCAGGCCCAGTTCGGCGTTAACCTGCCGGCCGACGCGCCGGTGCCGGTTAACCCGGTCTTCGATCCGCTGGACCCGTCAAGCTTCAACCATACGGCATCGTTCACGGCGTACGATTCGCTGGGCACGGCGCTCACGGCCACGGTGTACTTCATCAAGGATGCTGCGCCGAATACGTGGAACACGGAGGTGCAGATCGACGGCAACCCGGTGGGTGCCGCCGCACCGCAGATTTCGTTTAACCCGGACGGCACGCTGGCGACTCCGCTGGGTGGCCTGCTGCCGCTGAACACATTCCCGGTCACGACCGGCGCTGACCCGCTGGACATCACGCTCGACTTCTCTGTGTCCACGCAGTTCGGTAACGCCTTCGGCGTGAACTCGCTGTCCCAGGACGGCTTCACGACCGGTCGCCTGACGGGCCTGAGTGTCTCTGACGAGGGTGTCGTGTTCGCACGATTCACCAACGGCCAGTCCTCCGAGCTTGGCAAGCTCGCCATGGCGAACTTCACGAACCCGCAGGGTCTTCAGCAGGTTGGCGACACCAACTGGGCTGAGTCTTTCCAGTCCGGAGATGCACTGCTCGGCGAGGCCGGCACGGCGTCCTTCGGCAACATCCAGTCCGGTGCACTTGAAGCCTCCAACGTCGATCTGACCGCGGAGCTCGTGAACATGATCACGGCGCAGAGAAACTTCCAGGCGAATGCCCAGATGATCTCCACGTCGGATGCCGTGACGCAGACGATCATCAACATTCGATAACGGATAGGTAAGACGGAGTAGACGCATGGACGAGATGCTATTTGTTGCGATGACCGGCGCGAAGCAAACCGAAGTCGCGCAGGCCATCAACAGCAACAACCTCGCCAATATCTCGACGACCGGGTTCCGGGCCGACCTGCATGCGTTCAGCTCCAAGCCGATTGACGGACCCGGGGTCGATTCCCGTGTCAACTCGGTCACCGAGAGCTACGGCACCGATCTGTCTACGGGCGCCATCCAGACAACCGGGCGCGCAACCGACGTGGCGATTCGTGGTGAGGGTTTCTTCGCCGTGCAGGCGCCGGACGGTACCGAGGCCTATACGCGACGCGGCGACTTTCGCGTCGACTCCGGCGGCCTGCTGGTCACCGGCAATGGGCATCTCGTCATTGGCCAGGGTGGCCCGGTAGCGGTACCGCCCAACAGCAGCCTGCTGATCGGCAACGACGGCACGATTTCGGTACAGCCTTTAGGACAGGGTCCGGAGACGATCTCGGAAGTCGATCGCCTGAAGCTGGTAAATCCGAATCCGGCAGCGCTGGAGAAGGCCGAAAGCGGCTTGCTGCGCCTGACGGATGGTGAGGATGCCGTGGCGGATGCCACGGTAACCGTGCAGTCCGGTGCGCTGGAGGGTAGCAACGTCAACGTCGCCAAGACGCTCGTCAACATGATCGAGCTCGCTCGGCGTTATGAACAGCAAGTGAATGTAATCAAGACGGCCGAAGAAAACGCGAATGCGGCCGCGCAAATGATGCGACTCGGCTGATAGTCGCGGGAGAGCACGATGACACAGTCTCTATGGATTGCGAAAACAGGGTTGGACGCGCAGCAAACGCGCATGTCGGTAGTGGCGAACAACCTGGCGAACGTCAACACGACGGGGTTCAAGCAGGGAAGAGCGAGCTTTGAAGACCTCTTGTACCAGAACGTCAGGCAAGCGGGTGCCAACAACACCCAGGACACGACACTGCCTTCCGGCGTCTCGATCGGCACCGGCGTGCGCGTGGTTTCCACCGAAAAGATGTTTACGCAGGGTTCGGTGTTAACGACCAACAATGCGCTGGACGTCATGGTGAACGGACGCGGCTTCTTCGAGATCCAGCGCCCGGACGGCACGCCGGGGTACACGCGTGACGGCAGCTTCCAGCTCGACGCGCAGGGCCAACTCGTGACGTCGAGCGGCTACCTGCTGGCTGGTGGTGTCACGATCCCGGCCGACGCGCAGAGCATCTCGATCGGTGCTGACGGCACGGTGTCGGTCAGGCAGGCCGGACAGGCCCAGCCGTCGACGGTCGGCAACATCAACATCAGCGATTTCCCGAACCCGGGTGGCCTGCAGGCGATTGGCGAAAACCTGTTTATCGAAACGGCATCGTCGGGTACGGCGACATCCGGCACACCGGGTAACGCCGGTCTTGGCACGCTGCAGTCGGGCGCGCTCGAAGGTTCGAACGTCAACACCGTCTCTGAGCTGGTCAGCATGATCGAAACGCAGCGCGCCTACGAGATGAACTCAAAGGCGATCTCGACCAGCGACCAGATGATGCAGTACGTCAACAACAACCTCTAATGGCACTGAGATGAATATCCTGAAACTGCTTCTTGTCCTGACCACGCTGGCACTATTGTCCGGCTGCGCCGCCAAACAGAAGATTCTCGGCGAGCCCTGGGAGCCACCGGAGCCGATCACGCCAGTCTATGAACCGCCGACCTCGGGCTCCATCTACCAGGCCGGCGCAGACACGCGCCTGTTCGAAGACCTGAAAGCGGGCCGGGTCGGCGACATCCTGACGGTTCGACTCGTCGAGCAGACCGCCGCCAGCAACAGTTCGTCGACGCAGACATCAAAGTCGACCGAGGCGACGATGGGCAACCCGACAGTGTTTGGCCAGGTGCTCAGCAAAGATGGCCAGCCGCTGTTCCAGGGCAGTCTCGACGGTGAAACCAGTTTCGACGGCTCCGGTTCAACCAGCCAGAGCAACAGTCTCGATGGCGACATCACGGTTACGATCGTGCAGCGCCTGCCGAACGGCAACCTGCGTATTCGCGGCGAGAAGTGGATGAACCTGAACCAGGGGCGCGAGTTCATTCGCGTCGCCGGGATCATCCGCCCGTTCGACATCAACCCGGACAACACGATCGCATCGACGCGTATTGCTGACGCACAGATCAGCTACTCGAGCCGCGGTGTCATGGCGGCGGCCAACAAGATGGGGCCGATCGCCCGATTCTTTAATTCCATCCTGCATCCGTACTAAGGGAGAAAGCGATGCGGTTTACACAAGGACTGAAAACCACGCTGGCCGTTTTTGTTGGCCTGCTGCTGACGACGCAGCCGGTCATGGCGGAACGCATCAAGGACCTGGCAAGCGTTGCCGGTGTTCGTAGTAACCAGCTGGTGGGCTACGGCCTGGTCGTTGGTCTCAACGGCACGGGTGACCAGACCACGCAGACACCGTTCACGGTGCAGAGCATTATCAACATGCTGACCCAGTTTGGCGTGACGATTCCGCCGGGTACGAACCTGCAGCTCAAGAACGTTGCCGCGGTGACGCTGCACGCCGAGCTGCCGCCGTTCTCGAAGCCCGGCCAGGATATCGACGTGACGGTTTCGTCAATTGGTAACGCCAGCAGTCTCCGGGGCGGTGCGCTCCTGATGGCACCACTGCGCGGCGCGGACGGCAATGTCTACGCGATGGCACAGGGCAACCTGGTCGTCGGTGGTTTCGGCGCATCGGGCAACGACGGCTCCAGCGTTACGGTGAATATCCCGAGCGCCGGCCGCATCCCAAATGGCGCAACGGTGGAACGCGCCGTACCCAGCGACTTCCACACGAAGGACGCGATCGTCCTGAACCTGCATACGCCGGATTTCACGACCGCTGACCGGGTCGCCAAGCAGATTAACGACACGATGGGCCAGGGCACCGCACAGGCAATTGATGCCGTGTCGATCAGTGTTCGCCCGCCGCGCGAGACGAAGCACCGGACGGTGTTCCTGTCGATGCTGGAGAATCTCGATGTTCAGCCGGGCGCTGTTGCGGCCAAGGTCATCGTCAACTCACGAACGGGTACGGTCGTGATCGGCTCCAATGTGATCGTGACGCCGGCTGCTGTCGCGCACGGTTCACTCGTGGTGACCATCAGTGAACGACCCTTTGCCAGTCAGCCGCAGGCGCCATTCAGCAACGCGGGCCAGACCGCGATCCTGCCGAGCTCGCAGGTGGAGATTACGCAGGAAGAGGGCCGCATGTTCCTGTTTGAGTCGGGTACCAGCCTGAACGAGATCGTGCAGGCGGTTAACCGGGTCGGGGCCGCACCGGGTGACCTCGTGGCTATTCTCGAAGCTTTGAAACAGGCCGGCGCACTGCGCGCCGAACTCGTGGTGATCTGACGGGTTTCGCCATGAGTGCAAGCATCACGGATTTTGGGCAGTTCACTTCGCTGCGTGCCGCCGCCGATCGAAATGATCCGGCGGCGCTGCGCGAGGTGGCGGGGCAGTTTGAAGCCCTGTTCATCCAGATGATGCTGAAAAACATGCGTGCTGCGTCGTTCGGCGATCCGCTGATGGGCGACAGCCAGCAGCACGAGCTGTACACCGAGATGATGGACAAGCAGCTGGCGCTGGACATGGCCAGCGGTCGGGGTATCGGCCTCGCCGACAAGATCATGGAACAGCTTGGAGGCCAGGCGCATGAAGCCGGGCCCGTGGATGATTCGGTACCGGTGTTCCGCCTGCCAACGCGACCGGCCGCACAGACAGCCAGTGAATTCCAGGCGCAGCGCGCGAACGAGGCGATCAGCAGCAGTGCGCCGACGCCAGTACCGCCGTCGGTCGACTCGCCCGCGGACAAGCCCGCGCCGGAATGGACGGACCCGGAGTCGTTTGCCAAGGCCGTCTGGCCACATGTTAAGCGGGCCGCGAGTTTCCTGAACGTGTCGCCAGTCGCTGTTCTCGCGCAGACCGCGCTGGAAACGGGCTGGGGGTCGAAGGTGATGCCGGATGCAAACGGCGGCAGCAGCTTCAACCTGTTCGGCATCAAGGCCGGCCGGAGCTGGAGCGGAGACAGCGTCGCGAAATCGACGCTGGAGTTTGAAAACGGTGTTGCGCGTCGCGAGACGGCAACCTTCCGCGCGTACCCGGACGTGTCCGGCACGTTCGATGACTACGCCGAGTTCCTGTCGAACAACCCTCGTTACGCGGATGTTGTCGGCAAGGGCGACGACGTCGCGGGCTTCGCGCAGGCGCTGCAGGACAGTGGCTACGCCACCGATCCGCAGTATGCCCACAAGATCAAGGCAATTTTTGATGGACCGACAATGCGACGCGTTATGGACGGCATCGCGATCAGCGGTCTATAGAGGTTAACGGTTATGTCCGGAATGATTGGAATCAGCCTGACCGGCCTGTCGGCCTTCCAGGCGGCGCTGGATACCACCAGTAACAACATTGCGAACGCAAACACGCCGGGTTACAGCCGGCAGAACGTCAACCTGGTGTCGCGTGTCGGCCAGGGCGCGGGCCAGGTTTTCGTGGGCTCCGGTACGGCGGTGGGTGCTATCGCGCGGTCCTATGACGGTCTGCTGGTCGGCCAGCTGCAGTCGGCCAACACCAACGTTGGACGACTGGAGACGCTGGACTCGCTGACCGGTCGCGTCAACCTGTTGCTGGCAGACCCGGACACCGGCCTGAATACCGCGCTGCAGGACTTCTTCGGCGCCGTGCAGGACCTTTCGAATGACCCCACGTCGCTACCGACACGCCAGGCATTGATCGGACAGGCCGAAGGCCTCGCAAATCGTTTCCAGAACGCCGATGCGCAGCTGTCGAACTTAAGCAGCGAAGTGAATGAGCGCCTGCGCGACACGATTTCCAACATCAACAATCTCGCCAACGCCATCGCTGATGTGAACAACAAGATCTCGACGTCCGGTGTGGATGCGCTGCCGAATGACCTGTTCGACCAGCGTGACCGGCTGCTGCAGGACCTGTCTCGCCTGGTTGCCGTGCAGACACTCGAGCAGGACGACGGTTCGCTGAATGTCTTTATCGGCAGCGGGCAGGGACTCGTGGTGGGTTCCACCGCCCAGACGCTCGCTGCACGTGGCAGCGGGTTCGACCCGACGGAAGTCCGTATTTCCTATGCCGCGGCCGGCAACATCACGCCGCTGAATGACGCCTTGAACGGCGGCCAGATCGGCGGCCTGCTGGCGTTTCGTGACCGCATCCCGAACCCGTCTCGCGAGTCGCTGAGCAAGACCG
>CAZSIQ010000018.1:0-3111 GCA_964606915.1 uncultured Woeseiaceae bacterium
GATCCGCTGACCTTGATGCCCGCTTCGTCGAGCTGCGTCAGCAGCTTGTCGACGGGGACTTTCAGGACTTCAGCGAATTGTGCAACGGTTACGTCGGCCATGCATTTACCTCGTGTGTCCGGCCTCAGGCCTCGACTTCTTCAGCCTCAAACCAGTGTTCGCGCGCTTTCATGATCAGCGCCGCCGCTTCCTCGGCATCCATCTCCTGGATCTCGAGCAGGTCGTCCGTGGCGAGTTCCGCCAGGTCTTCCCGGGTCACAACGCCCTTGCTCGCAAGCACGAACGCCAGACTCCTTTCCATGCCTTCCAGGTTCAGCAGATCCTCTGCAGGCTCGGTTTCGTCAATCTTCTCTTCCTGCACGATCGCCTGCGTCAGCAGAACGTCGCGCGCACGGCTGCGGAGTTCTTCAACGATGTCCTCGTCAAACTCCTCGATCTCGACCAGCTCGGAGGTCGGCACGTAGGCAATTTCCTCGATCGTCGAGAAGCCTTCCTGCACCAGGATCAACGACACTTCCTCGTCGACGTCGAGCTGCTTGGAGAACAGCTCGATCAGCTCGCGCATCTCGGATTCGCTCTTCTGCTCGGCTTCCGCCGCCGTCATGACGTTCAGCTCCCAGCCGGAAAGCTCACTCGCAAGGCGGATGTTCTGGCCGCCGCGACCGATGGCCTGCGACAGCTTGTCCTCTTCCACGGCGATATCCATGCTGTGCGAGTCTTCGTCAACAACGATGGACGTGACTTCTGCCGGCGACATGGCGTTAACGACAAACTGCGCCGGATTGTCATCCCAGAGGATGATGTCGACGCGCTCACCGGCCAGCTCGTTGGACACGGCCTGCACACGCGAGCCACGCATACCCACGCAGGCACCGACCGCATCGATGCGGTTGTCGTTGCTGCGCACGGCGATCTTGGCGCGCAGACCCGGGTCGCGAGCGGCACCGAGGATATCGATCAGGCCCTGGCCGACTTCCGGCACTTCGATCTTGAACAGCTCGATCAGGAACTGCGGCGAGGTGCGCGTCATGAACAACTGCGGCCCGCGCTGCTCGGAGCGAACTTCGGTCAACAGCGCCTTGATGCGATCCTGCGGGCGGACCGGCTCGCGCGGCACCATCTGGTCACGCGGTACGAAACCTTCGGCATTGCCGCCGAGATCGATGTAGACGCCGTGCTTGTCGACGCGCTTGACGAGGCCTGACAGCAACTCACCTTCACGCTCCTTAAACTCTTCGACAACCTGCTCGCGCTCCGCCTCACGGACCTTGGAGACGATGACCTGCTTGGCCGTCTGTGCCGCGATGCGGCCGAATTCAACCGATTCCATCGGCACCTCGACAAAGCCACCGGGCTCGGCGTTTTCGTCGATATCGACAGCGTCGATCATCCGCAGCTCGCGTTCCGGCTCCTCGAGCTCGGTGGACTCGTCTTCGAAGACCAGCCAGCGGCGGAACGTGTCGTAATCACCGGATTCGCGGTCGATGGACACTCGAACCTCAATCTCGCCGCCATGCTTGCGGCGCGTGGCCTGCGCCAGCGCGGCCTCCATCGCTTCGAAAATGATGTCTTTATCAACGCCCTTCTCATTCGAGACGGCGTCGATGACCATCAGGATTTCCTTGCTCATTCGCAGTTACTCCGGGCCCTACGGGGCCTCGTACACCAGTCGGGCGGTATCGATCGTGGCCAGCGGCAGGCTGTACGACGTTCCGTCCACTTCAACAACTATCGTGTCGTCTTCGCAGGCCGACAACGAGCCGCGAAAACGCTTGCGTCCATCCACGGGAAAGCGCATCTGCACTTTCACCGTTTCACCGATAAACCGTTGAAAATGATCCATTTTCGTCAATTTACGGTCGACGCCCGGCGATGAAATCTCGAGGTTGTACTGGCCCGGCAGAGGATCCTCGACATCCAGCAGCGCGCTGACTGCATGGCTGACCTTCTCGCAGTCGTCGAGATCGATGCCGCCCTCCTTGTCGATAAAGACCCTGAGGACGCCGTCCTTGCCACCGAGCTTGACCTCCAGATCAGCCAGTTCGTAGCCAAGCCGTTCTATGGTCGGCTCGAGCAGTTCGACCAGCTCATCGGTTGTCATCGCCAAATCAATAAACCTTTGTTTTAAAACAAAAAAATGGGCACACGGCCCATTCCATAGCAGCGCAGTCGGCACCTGTCAGGCAATAAAAAAGCCCTCAGCGGGGCTTCAATCAACCTAATGACTGGTAACGGAGGCTCGTGCTCTGCAGACACTCCTGTCTGCGTAAAACACCGGTGAACCAGCGCGCTGGCGCGGGATTATACGGGAATCCGTGGCCAGCGCGCAAACGCTTTGATTATGCGGCTTCCAGCCTGTTCAGGAACTCCTGGACGCGACGTTTGAGGGTCATCGACTGCGCGGAAAGATCGTTGGCGGCATCAAACAGGCCGTTGCTCGAATGGCTGGTTTGGCCCGCCGCCTCGCTGACCGAGGCGATGCTGTTGTTGACCTCGGATGTGCCAATCGAGGCCTCCTCGATGCTGCGGCCGATTTCGTTGGTCGCAGAGCTCTGCTGGGCGACCGCCGAGGCGATGGATGCCGCGGCTTCGTCAATGTTGCCGACGCCAACAGAGATGCCCTCGATAGAGGACGCCGCGAACTTGGTCTCTTCCTGCATCTTCACGATGCTGCCGGCGACTTCTTCGGTCGCCTGTCGGGTCTTGTTGGCCAGCGCCTTGACCTCGTTGGCCACGACGGTGAAGCCGGCACCGGCCTCGCCCGCCCTGGCGGCCTCGATCGTGGCATTAAGCGCCAGCAGGTTGGTCTGTTCGGCCACGGTCTTGATCAGGCTCAGAACCTTGCCGATCTCCTCCGCGGCACCGTTCAGGTCGCGAACCTTGTCGGTTGCCGCCTGTGCGTCCTCGACCGACTGCCTCGCGAGCTGCGACGCGGTTGCGATCTGGTCGGCGATCTCGCGGCTGGCGGCAGACAGCTGCTGCGTTGCCGAGGCCACGTTCTGCACGTTCGTGGAGGTCTGTTCTGACGCAGATGCCACGGTCTCGGAGCGATTATTCGTTTCGTCGGCGATTTTCTGCAGCGAGTGCGCGGTGGCCGTCAGCTCTTCGCTG
>CAZSIQ010000018.1:3211-57885 GCA_964606915.1 uncultured Woeseiaceae bacterium
CGTTTCGTCGGCGATTTTCTGCAGCGAGTGCGCGGTGGCCGTCAGCTCTTCGCTGGCCGCCGCGACGCTGTCAATGACGCTGCCGACGTTGTTATCGAACTCAAACGCCAGCTGCTGAAGGGTTTCCCGCTTGTCCTGCTCGGCCGCCTCGAGGTAGGTGGAGATCGAATAGTCCATATCCAGCATGACCGCTTTCAAAAAGGCGCCGACGTGGCGCTTCACGCGGGATTTTTCGCCGCAGTCTGCGTCAAGATCCTCAATCATGGACTCAACAACATCCGTCGTGATGGCCGCATAGCCTGCGAGATACCAGCGGGGCTCGAGGCCCAGCTTGTTGTGCGTCCGGCCGATGCGGGTGACTGACTCGACGTAGCGATCGTCGAAACGACCGGTCGTGATGTTCGACCAGTGCTCGAGCTGCTTGTCCCGGGCGTGCATCATATGCCGGTGGTCCGAGAAATGGCGCGACACCTCGGGGCATGTGCCGAGATGGCGATAGAAGTCCTCCAGCACCGACGGCAGTCGACGGTCTATGGTTGGCTTCATCTCGCGAAGCGCGGATCGTGTGTCCTCGGTTATTTTCAGGAAATCGAGGCGTTCCCGATTCGACGTATTTCCCGCCATGTATCCATCTCCGTTGATGTTCCCTGCGCTGTGTATCGGCACAAAGCGCTGACAATTAACAGGAAATTTCAGGAGAAAAGGCCGGGGGCACAAAAAACCCCGCCGTGTTCCCACGACGGGGTCACATGACCGGGCAAGATGGGGGGTTGCCCGTTGTGTTTGTCAGCTGAGGTCTGGACTCAGCCTGGTTTCCTGGTGGCCCTCTCCTTCCACCGGAACCAGTGTCTACATTACGCAAGCAAACACACCGCATGAACTGTGGAATCTACGCATCAGCCTACGCAGACCCCCGCCGTATTACAGGCTCGCCACGAAGTCCCGCACACCATTGAGAAGCATCTGTGTCGCAAGAATGACGAGGATCATGCCCATCAGGCGCTCGACGGCCCGGGAGCCGCGCGTGCCCAGCACTTTCATCAGCCACGGCGACGCCACCAGCAACAGGGTACTTGCCAGCCAGGCGATGAACAGGGCGATGCTCCAGTCGACCATCCGGTCCGGCTGGCTGGAGCTCAGCAGCAGCAGGATCGCGATCGTTGACGGGCCGGCGATCAACGGCACCGCCAGCGGCACGATAAACGGCTCGTCGTCGGAATCGGTGTCGACAACACCACTGTGCCGCCCCGGCGGGAAGATCATGCGCAGGCTGATAATGAACAGCAGGAAACCACCCGCGATATTCAGCGACGACTGCGACAGGCCGAGAAATTTGAGGATTGCGTTTCCGGCAAACAGGAACGCGAACAGGATGCCGAGCGCGATCAGCAATTCGCGCGCAACGATGCGGCTGCGACGTGCCGGGTCACAGTTGGCCGTTACGGCATGGAAGATCGGCACGTTACCGAGCGGATCCATGATGAAAAACAGCGTCAGGGCGACTGACGCGATGTCCTGCCAGTTCATGGCGGCGATCATACGTCGGCGATCTGCCGGCGCCTACTCCGCCGTGCCCGGCTGTTCGAGTGCCCGCCGTTTTCTCGCCCGCCTCGACATCATGTTCAGGCCCTCGATGAACGCGGCGAACGCCATCGCCGCGTAGATGTAGCCTTTCGGCAGCGCTGCACCGAAACCGTCTGCGATCAACGTTGTTCCGATCAGCAGCAGGAATCCGAGTGCCAGCATCACGATGGTCGGGTTCGCGTGGATAAAGTTTGCCAGCGGCTCCGCAGCGAGCAGCATGACCGTAACCGCGACGATCACGGCGATGACCATGATCGGGATATGGTCGGTCATGCCGATGGCCGTCAGGATGCTGTCGATCGAAAACACGACGTCGAGAATCAGGATCTGGGTAACCACCGCGGCAACGCTGGTCGTCACCACTTTCGGATTGATCATGTCCGGCCCCGGATCCGGGTCAACGTTGTGGTGAATCTCCGTCGTCGCCTTCCAGACCAGGAACAGGCCGCCGACGATCAGGATCACGTCGCGCCACGAAATCTCCTCGCCGAATATCGAGAACAGCGGATCCTGCAGCTGGATGATCCAGGCAATCGTGCCCAGCAGCAGCAGTCTCAGGATCAGTGCCGCGCTGATGCCGATACGACGGGCCCTGGCCCGCTGATGCTCCGGCAGCTTGTTCGACAAAACTGAAATGAAGATCAGGTTGTCGATGCCAAGCACGACTTCCATTGCGATAAGACTGATCAGCGCGATCCAGACCGCCGGATCGGAGAACAGCGTAGCGAGGTTTTCCATGGTTCCACCCTGTCAGGAGCTGGAATAGCCGGAAGGTTAGAGCGTGGGACGCTCCGGGGCAATGTCAGCGCGATTCGCTGTCCGCTACCGGGAACACGCTGCTGCCCTGAACCGGCACTCGCCCTCCCGCGGTGGCTTCACGGAATCGCTGCTCATACTCGGGATGCTCCGTACCCATCCAGCGATCCCACCAGGCGAAGTACAGGCCGTAGTTGTAGCCGCCGTGCGAGTGATGCAGGTCGTGATGCGTGGTCGTGGTCACCCAGCGCAGCAACGGCGCATCCAGCCACCAGCGCGGAAACAGCTCGACCCCGGCGTGCCCGATCACGTTGCGGATGATCATGTGCGTCATGAACAGGATGACCGTCAGCTGGTGGAACGGCAGCAGCAGGGTTGCCAGCGGCAGGATGCCGGCCTCGAGAACGGCCTCCCTCGGCGCAAACGAATACGCGGCCCACGGCGTCGGTGTTTTCGACTTGTGATGCACGCGATGAAAGGTCCTGAATAGTCGCGGTGAGTGCATCCACCGATGCGTCCAGTAAAAGTACGCGTCGTGCAGCAGCACGAGGATCACGAAGTCGACCAGGAAACGCTCGGTCGACGGCAAGTCCCCGACGTACAGCTTGAAAATGCCGTACTGGCTGCCGAGGTGCACCGAAAAGCCGACCGCGGAGAACAACAGGATCGTCACCATCGAATGCCCGAACTCGCGCCGTCGATCAGCGAAGGACGCGCGCCGGTTCTGGATACGGCGTGACGCCAACGGGACCGCAAACAGCACGAGGATGATGCTCAGGACGCTGGCCGCGATGAGGTAGCGGCTGACATCAAACGTGATGATCTGCGGCCAGACGTCGAGGAACAGCGCGGTGATGTCGACAGAGGAGCTCAATACGGCGGGCCTGGATACAAACGAACCCTTACCCTAGGCGCTGGCCCCGCATCCGTCCGCGTGCCAGTCCACACTTCCGGTAACGCGGGGGATTCTGTTCACTCTGCCTCGACAATCATGACGAGCAGGCCGCTCGGCCCGGGTTTGCGCTACAGCGAGACCTCGATGCGCGGACTACCCTCGCCTTCAGACTCTACCGTGTCCCGGCAGCGATACAGGCGTTCGGCATCGATTCCCTTCTCCGTAACCAGGTAGGTCTGCAGGGCGGCGCCTCGCGCCTCGGCCAGCGATTGCAGCAAGGCGTCGTAGTCCGGCGCGGGTGCCGCTACGTCGCCCGGTTCTGCCGGAACGGACGCCGCCTGCTCGGCCTCCAACGCAGCGCGATCCGCCGTCGTCGCGACACCGCAAAACGTGATGCTGAGCCTCGGACGCTTGTCGAGGATCTCGGCAATGCGGTCGGCGTAGTCGACGGCGTCACCGCTGATCTCGCCGGTTCCGGCCAGCACGATAATCGGTTCGAAGCGCGGCCGTGAGGCTTTGCCGGCCACCTTGGAGACAAACAGGATGGTACCCAGCGGCTGAAGCGACTTCGTAACGTAATTAACGGCCGCTCGCTGCACGGCGCGCTGTGTCGCCAGTCGCAGGATGTCGCCGGTACCCACCTCGAGGTCGTCGAGCCGGCCGGTGACCGGGATATCCAGCTTGATGCGATCGTCTCCGTCGCGCAGCAAATCGAGCGCCAGGTCCAGCGGCATATCCAGCGCATCGCCCAACAGGTCCGGCCCGTCATCGGATTCTGCCGACAGCTTCAGCCGATCGAGCGTCACGGCGTTTTCAATCGTCAGCTCACCGTCGGTGAGCGATGCGACGGTCTCGACTGCCAGCCTGCCGCGTTCAATGTTGTAACCCGGCAGGTAGGACGACACCCGCGGCAACTCGAAACCGCTCAACGCCGCCTCGATCGCAACCTGGCCACCGCCGGGCGCCAGGCTGGCGGTCCCGCTCGCACTCAGTTCCGTCGTCTGCTCTCCGCTCAGCTTTAACTCGAATGCAGCCGGCGCGGCCGCGGGGTCGGTGGACAATGACCGGAGCTCAAGTTGGCTGATCTCCGTGTCCAGTGCAAACGCCGGTTCAACGGCTGCGTCCTCGAAGCTCACCTTGGTGTTCCCGGTGAAGCTCAGGGTATCCAGCGACGCCGCGAAGCCGCTGACCCCGTCATCTGAAACAGCAAACGCCGGGTCTTCGGGGGCCGATTCCCGTGTTGTCGGCAAACCGGCGATACGACCGTCGGGGTCGCGCCGCACGTCAAGCGATGTGTCGCTGACTTCAACACGGTCTACCGCCAACCCCTCGCCGCCCGTGTACTCGACATCCAGAATCTGCACACCACCCACGCTCAGCGACGAACCTGCAGTCTCGGTACCGAGCAGGCTCACGCCGCGGATCACGACTGAGGGCAGCAGCGCTTTGTCGGCCCCGGCCACATCGAAGCCAGAGATCCTGGCGCTGTCGACGTCGAGCAGCGTCCTGTCGTCCTGCGACACCTGTATCGCGTCGGCTTCGACATCCCCGGTGACTGCCATCAGCGGGGCATCCGATTCCGCACCCGGGATACTCAGGGTGACGCCTCCGTCCCATGCCACCTCGTCAACCGTCGCCAGCAGTGTCGTCATGCCAGCCCGGAATCCTGACAGCGCCGTCGTACCCTCAACCTGCAGGCCAAGGCGCGTCGACGGGTCCTCATCGATCGAAACCGACACTTTCAGGTCGAGCGACAGTGCGCCTTCGGGTTCGTCCAACACAGGGATCAGCGATGCGTAAGTGGCGAGCGAGAGCTCATCGACCCGCAGATCGAACTCGCCCGCCGGCCTCTCGGACAGAGGACTTAGCGAACCGTCCAGTTGCAGCCGCGCCCCGTCCACGCGGAGGTCGGCGTCGACGCTGGTTTTGGCTTCCGGTGAAAACGACTGCAAACGGTCAACGTTCAGTTCGCGGATATCGATTACCGCCTCGTGGCGCTGATCCAGTATTCGGATCGTGACATCGCGAATCCGGACGTCGTAAACACCGAAAGACCAGGCGGACGGGCCTTGAGTCTCCTGCACCTCTCCAGCCGCCACATTGGCCAGCGGGAACTGCAACCCCCCGATATGCACACCCCCTTCCACTATTGAGTGGATGTCGAACTCGCCGCCACGCATCGTCACACCGGAAACTTCAACGTGCTTCGACAGCAGCGCCAGCATGTCGATGTCGAGTGAGAGAACATCGAGCGCGCCATTGCGATCGTCACCGCCGGCGATATTGACCGTGTCGATCTCAACGGCACCGGTAAACAGGTTGAAGCTGACCTTGCTGACCTCCGCGTTCTCAACGCCCTGCTCACGGAGCCAGTCCTCGGCCACGTGCCTGACGACCGGTGGCGTGACCAGCACGGCAGCAAGCAGGAGCAGCACGAGCGTGGCGAGGAAGGTCAACAGGACCTTCAAAAGGGTTCGTTTCGCTGGTTTCACAGTCTCAGTCGGTCAATAAGTCAAATGGGTGGCCCGAAAGCTCCTATTGGACCAATCGGAAAACGAAAGTTTGGCTGACTTGCTGGGCAGGAATCGTCGAGCCGGTCGCAGTCTACACGGTCAGTCCGTTCCGGTATTCAAATCTTTCCTTTGCGCTCAACACGTTATCGGGAGGATATGACCATATACATGGTCGGGTCGAGTGCATGGTTTCGGTCGTCATCATCCTTTGGCTGAATGCACTGGCGCTGAAAGTACTGGCCCCGACCGACACTCAAGGAATACGAACTAAAGCTCGGCGTGGGTCAGCCGTTAACGAGCGGAGATGAACTCCGTACCGGCATCCCAGGGAGAGGATGCGCGCAGCGGTATGGAGCGTATCTCAAAGGGGTACTCCTGGAATGACCAACGAGTCCGGCAAGGCGGCGGAAATCAACGACGATGAGCAACCGGATGACGCTCACACGGTCCAGCTGTGGCGCCAGCGAAGCGCCGACAATGACGTCCAGGACAGACCCGACGCCAACCTCATTCTGCTGACCGACGCCGCCGGCAAGGTGGAGAGCGTCGTCAGCCAGGTTCGGGGCTCGACCACCCTGCCCGACAACATCCAGCGCGGTGATTCGCTGTATGCCAAATGGACCGGCATCGCAGCTGACCGACTCAAGCACAGTATCCGCAAGGCAACCCAGGGACGTCAGCCGTTCAGTGCGCAGGTCTGGGATGAGTTATCGGCAGTCTGCTACGAGTTCATCGTTATCCCGCAGGGCCCGAAGCGAGTCATGCTGATCGTCCGGGACGTCACCGACACCCACACCGAGAAGCAACAGCTGGAAGACCTGGCCTACGCCGATGCAGAAACCGGCCTTCCCAACCGCCAGTGGCTGGATGACGAACTCGACAGCATCCTCGATCGTGTCAAGCTGCGCCAGGGCCGCTGTGCAGTCATCTGCTTCGAGATCGACGGGCAGTCCGGCCTTAAGGAGACCCACGGCGAGGAAGGACTGCGCACCGTCGTCGCCAATGTCGCCTCGCGACTGTTGAGAAACCTCAGAGGCGCGAACGAGCGGGACGAACTCGACGACGAGCGATACTCCGCCGTCGCGAGAATCGAGGACACCAAGTTCGCCGTCGTGCTGCCGGACATCGGCTCGGAGGATGACGCAACGCGTGTCGCCGTGCGCATCGCCGACGAGTTGTCAGTAACGATGCTGATCGAGGCCCGCGAAATCACACTCGATGTTCGTTCCGGTACCGCGGCGTATCCGCAGGACGGAGAGCGCGCCGAAGAACTCATCAGCGGTGCGATCGTCGCCGCCAACGAAGCACGATTCAGTCACACCAGCTCACACAAGTTCCACACCAACAGCGTGCGTATGCAGGCACTCGAACGACAGGATCTCCTTGTCGAGCTCGAATCCGCGCTGCAAAACGACGAATTCGACATCCACTTCCTGCCGGTTTTCGCACAACCTGCCGGCGAGATCACGACGGCCGAGGTTCTCCTGCGCTGGCCACGCCCCCTGTTTGCCACGCACCCGATCCGCGAAGTGATTCGGGCCGCCGAATACACCGGCATCATCGTCTCGATCGGCGAGTGGGTTCTCGCCAACGCGTGTCGCGCGTTGAAGACCTGGCGCGAGGACGGCCACGTCAAGCTGCGTATCGCGCTGAATGTCTCGGCCCGCGAATTCAGTCGCGATGACCTGCCCGACTGTATCCGGCAGTGGGTGGACGCGACCGGACTGGACACGAGCTGTATCGAACTGGAAATCACCGAGCGCCTGCTGCTGCAGGATTCGATCCGTGGATTCCAGGCCTGTAACGCGGTGACCGACATCGGCGCACGCGTGGTCGTCGACGACTACGGCACGGGCATCTGTTCTTTTGATTCGCTGGCCGCGAGCCCGATCTCCGGGGTCAAGATTCACCAGCGCTTTACGGCCGGGGTGGATCACGACCCCAACAGCCGGGCCGCCTGCTCCGCCATTGTCGCCATGGCCAGGGAACTCGGCCTGACAGCCACCGCTGAAGGTGTAGAGACCGACGAGCAGGCTGAGGTACTGCGCGAACTGGGCTGCGAGAGCCTGCAGGGCTTCCTGTTTTGCGAACCGATGAGCGGACCGGATATGACCGCCTTTCTCGTCGACCAGACGGAGGACGCCTCGTGAGTAACTTCCCGAAATTCCCGTCCGACACCGACATCCTGCATTCCGTGACCACGGTGCTCGAGTCCCTCGAGTCCGTCGCCAAAGTCGACGCCGCCACGCCGGTTGAGAGCGAGCAGTCACGCGTACTCGTGTTCGGTTATCCCCGCAGTTTCAAGAAGTGGGACCTGCGCTGGCTGCAGCGATCCAATTTCGAGCTCACCCTGCTCGAGACAGCCGACAAGGCGCTGGAACACATCGAGACGATGAAGCCGGACGCGATCATCGTCGAGGCACGCATGCGCGGCAACGACAGCAGCGAGCTGTACGAAGAAATTCTGCAGTCAAAGCTCGTCGAGGCACCGGTCTTCGTGCTGACCAGCTCGCCGGTGGAAACCCGGTCTGCGATGGACAACGGCGCCTTCGACATTATTCGCAAGCCCTTCGACTGGCGACTGATTAATCGACGAATAAAGAACGCCGTGGACGCACTGCACCGCGAGATTGACTTAGACCATGCACATGGCTCGCTGGACGCGGTCGCTGAACTGACGAGCCAGCTGCGCCTGAAGTCGAACGCCGCGCAGAGCTTTGAACCGGTCACGGGGCTGCCGAACCGTTCCAAGTTCGAAAAGCTGATCGCCTGCAACACACGCGCCGTCGAGAAAGACGGCAACGTCATCTTCTGCGCCGTCATCAGCCTTAATCGATTCAACCTGATCACCGAAGCACTGGGCACTGAGAAGAGTAACGAGATCATCGCGCGTGCCGCGGAGGTTTTGAAACTCTGCGTCTCGGACACGGTGGGCTTCATTCGCCAGGAAAACGGCCTGCGAACGGCATCGATAGCCCGTATCGGTCCCGGTCGTTTCGCGGTCATGATGACCGCCTCTGCAGGCGACGATGAACTCGAGCACATACGCCAGTTCGTCATTGGTCGCTTCACCCAGCCGATGGTGATCGACGGACAGTCGTTATACCTGTCACCCTGCATTGGTGCCGCCGTCTACCCGACGGACACCGCTGAACTCGGGCAGCTGCTCGGCAAGTCCGAGGCCGCCATGCGCGAAGCGCGCAGTCGCAACCTCACCTACCTGCGCCATTCGCATTCCTTCGAAGAAGAGATCGCCAACCGGCTGTATATCGAAAACCAGTTGCACGCCGCGCTGGAAAAGTCCGAACTCCAGGTCGCCTACCAGCCGCTGGTGGATATCCAGAGTGACCGGATCGTCGGCTGTGAGGCGCTGTTGCGCTGGCCGCAGCCGGACGGCAGCTTTTTGTCACCGGCCGAATTCGTGCCGGTCGCAGAATCCGCCGGCATCATGGTCCGTATTGGTGAGTTCGTCCTCGATGCGGCCTGCAACCAGCTCGCCAAATGGCGGGATGCCGGCCTGCCCGCGGTGCGTATGTCGGTCAACGTGTCCAAATGCCAGCTGGCAAACGACCAGTTCCCGGCCTTCGTTCGACACTGCCTGCAAAAACACCAGGTCGAGCCTCACCTGCTCGACCTCGAGCTCAGCGAACGCGGGACGCTGACGCCCTCCAAGGAAATCATTGCGAGGCTGCATGCACTGAAGGAACTCGGTGTCTCCCTGTCGATTGACGACTTCGGTACCGGTGAAGCCGCGATTGCCTACCTGAAGGAACTGCCGGTCGACGTGCTGAAGATCGATCGCTCTTACGTCACTGAGTTGAAGTCGAACACGTCTGACACGGCGATTACCTCCGCCATGGTGTCGCTTGGCAAGGGCCTCAATCTCACGGTGGTCGCCGAAGGGGTCGAGTCACCGGAGCAGCTCGCGATCCTGAAGGACATGGGCTGCGACCAGTACCAGGGCTTCTACCGCTCACCGGCCGTCTCGCCCGACGCACTCACAGCACAACTGTCCAGCGACGACTGAGCGTTGGTTACACAAGAATTTAACCGGGGAATTATGAGAACCAGTTCACACTTTTTCTCAAGCTCGTAGACGGTCTCGCACCGGCTACCGGGCCCCCGCCATGGTTTCATGCTCGCACTGAATGGAGCAGCTGTCGCAACTCTCAGGAAAAGCGACAGCAAACTGGGAAGACAGGCGGAACACTATGCAACACCAAGCAAAACGCCCACCACGTTTCAGCTGGCTTATCGCCAGCCTGATTTCGGCTTTGGCACTGCTGATGCCACTCACGACTGTCACGGCCTCCGAGACGCACCCGATGCGCTTCGAGCAGCTGTCACTCCGCGACGGGCTGTCACAGGTTGCTGTCGTTACGATGCTGCAGGATTCGGAGGGCTTCCTCTGGTTCGGCACTGAAAACGGCCTCAACCGTTATGACGGCTACGAGTTCGTGCATTACAAGGCAGACCGCGGCAATCCCGACGCGCTCCGTAACGACTTTATTTACGGCCTCGCGGAAGCACCGGACGGTGCGATCTGGGTATCGACCAAGGGCGGCGGTATCGCGCGGTTTGACAAGCAGGCTGGCAGCTTCCGCACGTATCGCAACGACCCGGACAACGAAAACAGCCTTGCCGGCAACAACGTTCGCACCCTGCTGGTCGACAGCGGCGGTACCGTCTGGGCCGGTGTCCGCGACGGTGGCCTGAACAGCCTCGACAGCGAAGGCAACGTTCGTCGTTACCCGCTGATCGAAAACGGCGCAGCGAGTGTTTTCGCCCTGCATGAGGACAAGGACGGACGTCTCTGGATCGGCGCTGATGAAGGCCTGTTCCAGCTGGATCGCGTATCCGGCGACATTCGCGCCTACACACATAAACGCGACGACAAGGGCACGCTGAGCTCAAACCGCGTGCGCTCAATCTACACGGACAGCGTCGGCCAGCTCTGGGTTGGCACCTTCGACGGTGGTCTCAATCGCCTGGACCCCGAATCCGGCAAGTTCACGCAGTATCGCAGTGGAGAATCAACGAGCACGCTGAGCGGCGATCGCGTAACCAGCATTCTCGAAGACAATGACGGCCGCCTCTGGATCGGCACCTCGCGCGGCCTGAACCTGCACGTGAGCGGAACCGAGCGCTTTGTGCGTTTCAATCACAACGGCGCTGACCGCGGCAGCCTCAGCATCGACGCAGTCAGCTCGATCATCCAGGACCGCAGCGGCCTGCTGTGGATCGGCACGCTGATGGCGGGCGTCAACAAGTGGAATCCGCGTTCCTGGGCTCTCGGCCTGCAGGAAAGCAGCAAGATTGCCGCCACGGAAGCCTCCAAGCCGATGGTCACCTCATTGACCTCCTCGCCCGAGACGTTGTGGATCGGCACCTTCGGCGACGGCCTGATTGCCAAAAACCGCGCAGACGGCTCGCTGACGCATTTCCGCAACGACGCCGACAACCCGGCCAGCATCAGCGACGACCGCGTCATGAGTGTCCTGCGCGCCAGCAGCGGCGCCGTCTGGGCCGGCACGATGCGCGGCGGCCTGAACCGCCTGAACCCGGAGACGGGTGCCGCGACCCGATACCTCAACGATCCCAGCGATGCCGGCAGCCTCAGCGCCAACGGCGTCATGACGGTATTTGAAGACAGCGAGCAGACGATCTGGGTCGGTACGTTTGGCGGCGGAATCAGCGTCTACAACGAGGCCGACGATTCGTTCTCACGCATCGGACTCGCGACCGATGTGCAGATCGGGCTCAGCAGCTCCCGTGTCACCGCCTTTGCCGAGGACAAACACGGCAACATCTGGATCGGCACCGACGGTGGCGGTCTGAACCTGTACATGCGGGATTCCGGCTATATCCACGCCTTCCGCTTTGATGAAGACGATCCGCGCAGCCTGTCGTCGGACACGATCTACTCGCTGCACGTCGACAACCAGGATCGCATCTGGGTCGGCACGCGCGACGCCGGCCTCGACCGCGTGGTCGGCAGCTCCATGCGCCCGGACGACATTCGCTTCAGCAACGTCGACCAGAATGACGGCCTGTCAAACGACGTGATCAACGGTATCCAGTCCGACTCGATGGGACGGCTGTGGCTGAGCACGAACTACGGCATCACCCAGGTCGACCCGAACATGGGCACCTTCCGCCAGCTGCACCGCGAAGACGGCCTGCAGGGTGAGGAATTCAACTTCGGTGCGCACCACCGCAGCGCAGACGGCGTGCTGTTCTTCGGCGGCCTGCAGGGCTACAACGAGTTCAAGCCCGAGGCATTGACGGCAAACGCAGCGATTCCGCCGATCGTGCTGACCGGCTTCTTCCTTGGCGGCGGCGGCAAGGAAACCGTGCCCGACACCGGCATGGTCGACCTCAACTACAACGACGACAGCATCACGTTTGAGTTCGCCGCGCTGGATTTCTCCTCGCCGCAGAACAACCGCTACCAGTACAAGCTGGAGGGCTTTGACGAGCAATGGATCGACCTTGGCAACCGTCGTCGCATCACCTACACCGACCTTGACGACGGCGCCTACATCCTGCGCATCAAGGGTGCCAGCGCAGACGGCGTCTGGAACCACGCGGGCGTCGCATTGCCGGTCCGGGTTGCGCCGGCCCCGTGGGACACCTGGTGGGCCTACTTAGGCTATGTCGCGGCGTTTATGCAGATTTGCCTGTTCTTCTGGTACAGCCATCGCCGCAAGATTCGCCGCGAAGAAGAATACAGCGAGCGTCTCGAGCGTGAGGTCAGTGAGCGGACCAATGAACTGGCGCAGCGAAGCGAAGAACTGGCGCTGGTCAATGAATCTCTGCACCAGAGCAGCCTCAGCGACCCGCTGACCGGTCTGCGCAATCGCCGCTTCGTCTTCGAGGAAATCTCCAAGGACCTGCAGCGCTCTGCGCGTAACCACGTTGCCGAGCGCACCGGTATCGACATGAGCAACGCGGCTGACCTCGTGTTCATGGTGATCGACCTCGACAACTTCAAACCGATCAACGACACCTACGGCCACGCCGCGGGCGACCAGGTGCTGCTTGAGATTCGCGACGTCCTGTTGTCGACCTGCCGCCGCTCGGACCACGTGGTTCGCTGGGGTGGCGACGAGTTTGTCGTCGTCGCCAAGCAGAGCCGTCCGGGCGAAGCGCAGGCACTGGCGGAACGCATTCGCTCGCACATCGAACGCTCGGACTTCGTCCTCGAAGACGGCCAGATCGTCCGCACGACCTGCTCAATCGGCTTCGTGGCCTTCCCGCTGTTCAACGGCCATGCCGAGAAAGCCAGCCTGGACGAGGTCATCAACATGGCCGACGACCTGATGTACGAGTCCAAGCGCCAGCGCAATGCCTGGGTCGGCCTGCTCGGCATCGACGAAGCCGCAGCCAGCCGCGGCTTCAACACCGACAACATCGAACCGACGTCGATCCTGTTCCGCGCTCGCCACAGCGGCAACCTGCAGGTCGGCACCGGGAAGTTCCCGCAGATCGAAAAACCGGGCGGTGCCGCATGAATTTGACACTCGCATTATGTGACGCGGTTCACACCCTGGTCGCGACCGCCCTTCGCGGCTGCACGCCTCAATTGACCGTAAATGAAGTGAAATACATCACACGTTTGGGATTGAGCACAGAGCGCTCAAAAGAAGAGACGACCATGACAAAAGCAAGCACGTTTTTGGCAACACTCATCATCGCGACGGCCAGCCTCGCGGCTCCGATCGCCAGCGCTAGTGGTGGCGCTGACGCGTCGAAAACCGTCAACGTCATCATCGGCTACAGCAAGTCGCTGAACCATGGCCAAGCTAACCAGGTCACGAAAGAAGGCGCCGACATCAAGCGCGAATTCAACCAGGTTCGCATGCGTGCCGTTACCGTCCACGTCGACGAGGTCGAAGACCTGCGCAAGCACCCGCACGTTGCCTTTGTCGTTGAAGACAAGCCGATCGACAGTCATTCGACCATCAGGCCGGTTTCGCTGAGTGCCGTGTCAACGCGTTCAAATTCGAAAAAGCGAGCAACGTACATTCGCTCCCGGGCGGTACAGAACACCGTCAGCGTCGCGGTTATCGACTCGGGCGTCGCAAACCACCCGGACCTGGACGTCAAGGCGCGTCTCGACTGTTTCTGGGGTTCCAATGCGCTGTCTATCGTCTCGACAACGCCTTGCGTCAACGCCATCGATAACGACGTCACCGGTACGTTTGCCGACAACTTCGAATCCGAAAACTATGCGAACAGCGACGGTTCATCGTCCTGGCTCGGCTCGTCGTGGATCGAATTCGGTGATGACGGTAACGCGTCGAGCGGTGATATTGAGATCCGTACCACGAGCTCCAAGTGCTTCGAAAACGGCGTCACTGGACGTAACGAAGACGACGACGAAGACAATGAAGGTAGCTGCCTCGCGATGCTGGAAGCCGATGACGGTGACTGGGTCGGACGCAGCGTCGGCCTCAAGAAGGCCGCAACGGCGTTCCTGACTTTCGACTACAAGGCGTCCTTTGATGATGACGACGGCGCGTTCGTGCTCGATATTTCCACCGACGGCGGCACGACCTGGAAGAACGGCATCGCGGTCTTTGACACCGATTCCACCGGTTACGGTGAAGCCGTCGAACTGACACCCTACCTGACCGGCGAAACCATGTTCCGCTTCCGCGTTGAAGCGAACGGCGACACCGAAGACATGCGCTTCATCGTCGACAACCTGTCGATCGCCGTCGAAGGTTACGACAGCTACGACCCGTTTGGTCACGGTACACACGTCGCCGGCATGATTTCGTCGACCGGCGCCTCCTCGGGCAACATGTTCACGGGGGTCGCACCGGGCACACCGATCTACTCGATGCGCGTCTTTGACGAGGCCGGGATCGGCTACACGTCGGACGCAATCGCTGCCATGGACTTCCTGCTGCAACACGGCAATGCATTGGGCATTCGTGTCGTCAACCTGTCCATCGGCAAGGCTCTGCTCGAGTCCAATGAGGTTGACCCGCTGGTCATCGCGGCCGAGCAGCTCTGGGACGCCGGTTTTGTTGTCGTCACCTCGGCCGGTAACTTCGGTCGCGACGGTAACTTCACCATCACGAGCCCGGGTCACTCTCGCAAGCTGATCACCGTTGGCTCGCTGACCGACAACGGCACGCCGAACGACTTCTCGGACGACTACGTGTCGACCTACTCGTCCAGGGGCCCGACGCTGATCGACCACGTCGTCAAGCCGGACCTGATCGCCCCGGGTAACCGGGTTATCTCGACGACGCCGGGACAGAGCCGCCTGAAGCGCGACATGCCTGATCGCAAGCCGGATTGCGGCGTTGTCTGCACGGAAGCCTACTTCTCACTGTCGGGCACCAGCATGTCGACCGCCTCGGTTTCCGGTGCAGCCGTACTGCTCATCAACCAGGACCCGATGCTGTCGCCGTCCACGATCAAGGCCCGCCTGATGCGCTCGGCTCGCAAGATCACCGCCGACCCGGTGAGCTCCGGTGCCGGCGTGCTGGACGTCAATGCCGCGCTGGCAGAAACCGGTGTTGTCCACGGCCAGGCGCTGTCACCGCTGATGAAGCGTGTACCGGAAGCACCGGACGCCATCTTTGTCGAAGACACCGCACAGCTCTGGGGTGACCAGACCTGGGGCGCCGCGTTCATGTGGACGGATGCCTTCATGTGGACCGACGCCTTCATGTGGACGGACGGGTTTATGTGGACCGATGCCTTCATGTGGACGGACGCCTTTATGTGGACCGATGCCTTCATGTGGACCGATGCCTACATGTGGACGGACGCCTTCATGTGGACCGACGCCTTCATGTGGACCGACGCGGTCAAGAACGACAAGCCGCTGATTGAAGTCAGCAGCCAGTCGACCACGATTGACGACGACTAAGCCAAAACAAGCAGCAAGCTCCAAGCCCGGCTTCGGCCGGGCTTTTTTGTTTCATGCGATCTAGCTGCGTGTCTCCTGCCTCAAAGCGACCCCAAAACTTGTTGCTGTTTTTCGACCATATTGAGCGTTTATGGAATAATTAGGACTTTCTAGTTTTCTTTTTACCATTTTTGTTTGATTTGGATTACTTATTGTTATATCTATTTGCTCGCGCGCAAAAAGAAACATCCTGGGATCCAAAAATCTGAAAAAAAAAAAAACGGAGAAAAGGAGAATCCGAAAATGCAGAAAAGAGTGTTATCGCTCGCAGTATGTACGTCGGCCGCCTTCGTCTGGTTCTTTACGTCAACCAACCAAGGTACAAATCCACCACAAGGCACTACCCCTCTCTCTGAGCGGGCAAGCAGTTCTCTACAATCCCCTTCAGACTCTGAAGAGCTCGCGTCAACATCTGCTGCTGACAGCCGAGGTTACAGCACCTCAACGGCTGCATCAGAAACACGTCCGAAGATCCGACTACAAGCAACTAACAAGGGTCAGATCAACTGGGCAGATCACCATGTAATTCCAACAACGCGCCATGAAAATGACACAAGCTGCGATGTGCTTGAGATTGATGGCGAGCGTGTGTGTTGGAACCAGCTCGACTACAACCCCTATCTGGCGTACTCGATCGAACAATTGCGTCAAATGGCAAGCGAAGACGCAATGGCTGCGGATGCTCTAGTTCAGCGCCTACCACGTCGTTCTGACGAGCGGATGGCCTATGCCATTCACGCGACAAACCTGTCAGGAAAACCAGGGCCCATCTACCGTTACGTCATGATGACCCCGATAGCGGGTGATGACTATCAACGTCAACTCGAGATGTATTCCCTGCTTCGGTACGCGGACTCCATGGCCTCTCCAGAGCCTAAAGCGGTCTGGTTCGAAAAACTCTTGCTGTCAAAACTTGAGCTAGACCAGAAGGGGCTTCAGTTAGAAGCCAACATGGCATTGGAAAAACTGTTCGACCGCGCTGCTGCGGCAAGGGAGGCGTCATGAATCGACTGATATTTATCGCAGTGATGTCATCCTGCATTTCGTACCAAACCAGTCAGGCTACCTGCACTGCACCAGAAGGCGAAGCAAGCACTCCGTGTATCGGCTGCGGAAACCTCGAAGAAGGACAAGCAGGGCTCGGTCATGATCTTGGTTGGAATGAGTATCTATCAAACGATGATCTTCAGTTAGAGATGGCAGCGACCGGGATGACCCGACTTCACCTCACAAATCCGCCGTTTTCCAGCGCAGGAAATCTCTACTACACAGTAACGTTAAGGGATACGACCTATCGCATTACTAATACAGCGAGACACTCCCGCACCACTGAACAGTATCGTGAGTTTCAACTGACCGGGCAGATCACTGGCGTCGTTCCAAGCGTCTCGGGAACTGTTACGGAAGGATACAGAGAACACCTCACCAATGAGTTCGGTGCTTCGATAACTCGCGGGACCGATCCTTTTGAATCGCGAATCCTGAACTCCGAAGGTAATGAGATTGACGAACGTGAAAGGCACCGCATGGACCCTCCTCAGACACCTGGAATTCCGGACAATAGTGATGATCCGGATCCCCAGTATGAACGCAGTGAGTGCGTTGACGAAGATCCACGAGAAGACACGGTGGAGACTCCAGACGGTCTAAACTCGGAAGGAGGACGAGGTGACGGCGATGTTCCCGAGGATTCTCTCATCGACACCACACCTCTGAACTTTGCAGATGGGGTACCAGTTGTAATCGGCGGCGGTGCTACGGGAAGCAGGATTAAGCGAGACAACGGACTCTGGTGTGGACCAGGAACACCTTACCGCTGCATCTATTTCACGCAGTTCTAGAATCCTTAATAGATGAAATCGACGCTAACAGATCAGCCACCCTCGGGTGGCTGATCTGTTTATCTTAGACGCTAAGGTCGGCTGTGCTGGAAAACAGTGACCCCGGCGACGTGTCGGTCTCTAATTACGCTATTGTGCTTTCGACTAGCGTCAGTTCATCGAGCGAGAACGACTCCACGGCACCCGCAATCGCGTCACGGTATGTGTCAACGTGCGGCGTGTCCATGTGCGCCAGCCAGTGCTCACGGGTCTCCCAGGTCTCGTAGAAGACGAAATGCGCCGGATCGTCGTTGTGCGTGTGCAGGTCGTAGCGCAAACAACCCGCCTCCGACCGCGTTGGCTCGACGAGCTTTTGGAGCTCCTGTCGAACGAGATTCGCCTTGTCGGCATAGGCGTGTACGTGGGCAACAACAAACAATGCGGTCACGGCAGTCTCCTTGTGGCTCGGCAGCGATAGTAGCGCATGCCGACCGAGGCACGCCTACCGCGAAGGTCTACGCCGCCGCCGACCCTTCAAAATCCCGCAACGAAAAAAAGCCGCCGGTGTCACCACCAGCGGCTTTCTTCGTAAACGTCTCAGGCTCGTTTAGCCGACGAACGCATTGCGCTCCGGCTTGTCGGCCGGGGCTGACTCACCCTTAAGAGCTGCCAGCATCGTGTCTGCGTCAGAGACTTCGAACGGGTCCGTCGGGCAGTTGTCGTCAAATTCAGGCTCGACAAACAGGTGTTCGATCGCGCCATCGTTGACCAGCATCGAGTAGCGCCAGGAGCGCATACCGAAGCCCAGGTTGTCCTTGGCGACGAGCATGCCCATCTTGCGGGTGAACTCACCGCTGCCGTCCGGCAGCATCTTGACGTTCTCGAGGCCCAGGTGCTTGCCCCACTGGAACATGACAAACGCGTCGTTGACCGACAGGCAGTAGATTTCGTCGACGCCGAGATCCTTGAACTCACCGTACAACTCATCAAAGCGCGGTGCATGGGTCGACGAGCAGGTCGGCGTGAATGCGCCCGGAAGCGCGAAGACGATGACTTTTTTGCCTTTGAAGATGTCATCCGTCGTGACGTCCTGCCAGCGGAACGGGTTGTCGCCGCCAACGCTTTCGTCACGCACGCGGGTCTTGAACGTAATCTGGGGAACCGTGTTCGGGGTCATTATCGAGGGTCCTTTTTGTGTATCGATTAAAGGCGCTGGGGGGATCAGCGCGCGCGACTTTAGCCATCCGGGGATGCCGGCACAAGAGCCTTGCCGAAGAAGTTACACAACAGTTACGTTTTGCTTCGGATATGCTCTGAATTGGAGCAAAACCACGCCCCGCCCGGCTTTGAACGGCCGACCCGGGGATATCCATGGAAACGACAATCTGGCCTGTACCCGAACTTGGAAATTGCCGTTTCAATCGCAAATCTGGGATTCGCGAAGCGTCGTGGTGCCGATCGATAGCCGCCCGGGCGGACTGTTGACCGGCGGCACGCGCACCTTGAGTCACCGCAAACCGCGC
This sequence comes from uncultured Woeseiaceae bacterium, assembly GCA_964606915.1. Lineage (GTDB taxonomy): Bacteria > Pseudomonadota > Gammaproteobacteria > Steroidobacterales > Woeseiaceae > UBA1847. Next base: position 22,234 of record CAZSIQ010000018.1, read on the forward strand.
TAACGGAGCCACCATGCTGCTATTCATCATCGCAGTCAGCGTCGTACTGATCGTCTCGTTTCTCTGCTCGATCTTCGAGTCTGTCATGCTGTCTGTAACCCGGCCACAAATCCAGAAGCTGGTTCACAGCGGACGCAAAGCGGGCGCACTGCTGACGCGATTCAAGGAGAACATCGACGTTCCGATCGCGGCTATCCTGATCCTGAACACCGCAGCCCACACGGTCGGTGCGGCTGTCGCCGGTGCGAGTTACGCAAACGTATTCGACCCGAGCACGCTGTGGCTGTTTACCATCGTGTTCACGCTGGCCGTGTTGCTGTTCACCGAGATCATCCCGAAAACGCTGGGCGTCTCCTACGCGCCGGCGCTGGCCACACCGGTCGCTTACGGTATTCACACACTGACGATCATCCTGAAGCCACTGGTCGTCGTCAGCGAGCGAATATCACGCTCCCTTCGCGCCAATGCCGAGGTGCCGGTCACTTCACCGGAAGAGATTCGCCTGCTCGCCTCCCTGGGTCGCAACGAGGGTGTTGTCGGCCAGCGAACCGCCGGCATGATCGTCGGTGCCACGCACTTAGCCGACCTCCGCGCCAGTGACGTTATGCTGCCCCGCGAAGAGGTGCATTTCCTGTCCGGCACCATGAACCGGGACGAGGCGATGGCCGTGATACGGGAAACCGGTCACAGCCGGTTTCCGTATTCCCCGAGCGGTGAAATCGATGATGTGACCGGCGTGATCCTGGTCAAGGAACTCCTCCTCGGCCAGCTCCACCACGACGACGACGCCATCGACTGGACGTCCCTGCGCAAGGATGTGCTGACCGTTCCTGAAACCCTGACGCTGCCGCGACTGCTCAGGACCTTCCAGGAGAGCCATCGTCATCTCGCCATCGTCGTGGACGAGTACGGCACGATCAAGGGCATCGTCACGCTCGAAGATGTGCTCGAGGAGATTGTCGGGGATATCTACGACGAAAGTGACCAGCCGTCGAAAGATATCGTCAAACGCAAGGACGGCACGCTGTACGTCGAGGCAACCGTCGACCTCAGGAAACTGTCGGCCGCGCTCGAGATCGCGTGGCAACCGGAAGACGAGGTGACCACGGTTGGCGGCCTCGTGACGGAAAAGCTCGAGCGCATACCGGTGGTGGGCGACTCCGTGGAGTGGAACGGTTACTGGGTTACGGTGATCCGCGCCGATCGACAGCGAGCGACCAAGCTGTCGGTCCGCAAAACGTCGTAGAACGGCGACTAGAAGAGGTAATCGCCGACGAGCTCAAGCAGGAAGTCCGACCAGCGCTCCGGGAAAGGCTCGGTCAGCTCCACGGAACGCTGGAAGTCGACCTCGAACAGCGATTCCTCAAGCTCGCGCACGGCAACCGGCTCTGACGTTGCGATATTCAGCTCCCGGTTCAGCCTGAGACTCCAGCGATCGAGGTTTGCCGAACCGAGGCAGGCCCAGCCATCAAACACCGCGGCCTTTACATGCGACATACCGGGGTAGATGTACACGCGGACGCCGTGTTCCAGCAGCGCGTTTGCCGCCAGCGCGTTGTTCTTGGTGATCGGTCCCCGGTCGGTGATCAGCGGCATAATGACGCGCACATCGACACCCCGCAGGCGGGCCTTAGCGAGCTCATAGAGCATCGCGTCGTCGGTGAAGTAGGCGTTTTGAACGTAGATGTATTTCTTCGCGCGCTTCGCCGCGCGTTGCTGTGCAAGGAAGATCTGCGGCTGGTCCGCGCGGGTAAACAGCAGGCGCATCGGGTCACCCACGTCATCGGCGTTTTTGGGTCGGGGTCCGATGCGTCGAAAGAAGTAGCTGACGTCCCCCAGCAGGCCCGCATGTGCCCAGGCCTTGTCGAACTCGAACTGGATGCGATCAACCACCGGCCCCTCGAGCTCGATCATCATGTCGTGCCAGTCGTAGCGATACTCGCGCGCAATGTTCATTCCGCCGGTGAACGCCAGTTTCTTGTCGATGACGACCGTTTTGACGTGATCGCCGGTCAGCCACGGGTTGGCCGCCATGCGAACGCGAATATCCGAGCCATCAGCGAGGTAAAACGGCATTGACGACGGTCCCACGTGCCCTTCGGGCAGGCTTTCCTGCTCCTCAACGAGTGAGACGATGGTACCTAGCCCGTCGAGCAGCACCTTCGTCCTGATGCCCTCGTTCGAACGCCGCTTGAGCATGTCGGCCATTCGCAGGGCGTAGTCGTCGTTGTCAAAGATATACATGCGCAGGCTGATCGACTCCTGCGCTGCCGACACGGCGTCGATAAAGCGCGTGAAGAAGTCCTCGCCGTCAATCAGGTAGCGGATGGTGCCACGGGTCTTCTTGCTGCCCGACAGCCGGTCGAGCTCCGCCTCCCATTCGTTGAGGTCCATGCCCGGTCCGTCGTAAAGCGGCGGGATATCATCCGGGTCCACGGGCCCGACCGGTTCTGATCGCAGGGTCTCACCTACCGTGTCCGTCGCAAGGAACACCAGCCGTAAAGCGGACGAGAAAGGTCGGCTGATCATCATCAGGGTATGACTGGTCACCACGTGTCCTGCTCCCTGCAGCATCGCGTCGCCCGGGCTGCCGGCGATGTAGTCTCGCGATGCGCTGCCGAGTTTCACGAAGGCGGCCAGCGACCTGTCACGATCAACAAACAGGAACGGCAGGGCGTAAGCGCCCGTGTCACCGGTGTTCAGCAATAAAAGCGGCTCACTGATGCGCCGCTCTTCCAAAAACCGGTCAAGGACCGGAAAGCCCTTTTGCAGCAGCTCCGCGAAGGCGTACCGGGCGGCAATGCGATAGTCACCCGGCTTCTCGTCGATGACCGAGACGTGGATCTGCCGGTTTTCGTCGTAGAAGAGAAAGTAGTCGTCCACACCGAAATGCACGACGACGCCCTCGAAGGCATCAACGGGAACCACCGACTCGAACAAACGGCTCCGGACTTCCTGCCAGTCGCTGACACCCAGCACCCTGGCCGGGGACTCATTGCCCGCAACCGTATCCGGATCGACCGGGTTCCAGTACTCGAGCGGCACAAGGAAAGGTCCGTCGGCGGACAGCCCGGTCTGCTCGTCCGACGGCGGCATGGTCATTCGGCCACCGCCTTCGAAGACCTGTTCACCCTGGCGAAAACGCAGTCGGAAGCCGGAAGGACCCAGCTCGCCGTAGTCTGCGAGCAACGGCTCGGTTGCCGCTTCGGCGGCGAATCGTCCGGTGAGCGTCGGATAGGGCTCGGTGTGTTGGTTGGCGCAGCCGGCGACCAGCGTCGAGACGGCAAGAACGGCAAGCGATCGCGAACGGATCGCCCTATGCCCGGGTAACCAGAAGCGAATCAGACCATCGCTGTCCACGCGGGTCGCCCCTGGCCGGTCACAAAAGGTATTACTACCGAAACCATAAACCTGCCAAGCCGAATGGTATGAGCCATCATAGCGCAGGGCCGCCGTGAGCTTCGTCAGTACATCTATCGATACCCATTTGCCACGCATGCCCCCAGAATGCTGTCATCCCGGCTCTCCGCTTCGCGCGGTCTCCCTGAAAATCAGGTAGGATTTTGGTCGGGGTAAAGATCAAAGGGGACGGATCATGGGATTTTCACGTTTTCGTACGTCAGTAGTCTGTGCCGGTGCGCTGGTGTTACTGCTCTCTCAGGGCAGCCTGGCGGATCAGTACAATGCGCTCGCAGACCCCGGCTTCGAAACGCAGTCCGCGGGAGATGACGGCGGCTGGCGCTTGTTCCAGATCAGCATGTATTCGAAGAACCATGCGCACAGCGGTGAATGGTCGATGTACAACGGTGGCTACAGCCGCCGGATGCCGACGCCGCCCTACACGATCGGTAACGACTCCGGTGGTTTCCAGGAATACGAGGCCAGCGCGGGTTCAAAATGGCGCCTGACCGGCTACGCGCTGACGCCGACGAAGCTGGCCGGCAGCCCCGCCTTCGGACTTATCCAGCTGTCGTTCTTCGACGCCCAGGGTAAGGACCTCGGTTCCGTGGAAACGGCGGACAGCGTCAGCAAGGCGAAGCTCTCCGCGGAAGTCAACAGCACCAGTGCCGTCGGTGAGTGGATCATGCTGGACACCGGCGTCGCCACCGCACCGGAGGGTACGGTACTTATTCGGGCCTTCACGATTTTCGTGGACCACTCCGCCAGTAACGCAAGCCAGGGCGTTTACTTCGATGATCTCGTGCTTTGCGAGGTAGACGACAACGGCGAATGCACGAGCGACTGACGGCGGCTAACCAGGCGGACGTAAGGAGCTACGCAAAAGGGCCCCGTTGAGGGCCCTTTTTCTTGTACACGCTAAGTGCTGTTCCGCTTCCTCAGAATTTTCAGCACCCGGCCATACACGATGTCGTTCAGCAGTATCGTGTCGCCGCCGTTCGTGTTCACGAACTGGATCACCACGGTATCGATATCGCGGTGGTAGCGCGCAATGCTGTAGTAGCCCAGCACCCAGCCGGTGTGTTCGAACTCGTACAGCGATGCGTAGACGTCGCGCGCCCTGTCGGAGAACAGGCTGCCGTCGTTCAGCGCTCTCAGGAAAACGCCGACATCCTCGGCCGTTGCGACATAGCCCTGGTCGAGATACTTGTAGTCTGTGTCGCTGCCGAGCCAGTAGCCGCTCATCAGCTCATTCTCATCAAATCCGTCCATGGAGAAATAGGTTCGGGAGATGCCGAGCGGTTGCAACAACTCCTCCTTGATGAACTGCCCGTACGGGTAGCCCAGCGCCTCGTCCATGATGCGCGCCAGCAGCAGGTAGTTGCTGTTTGAATAGGCGTAGTCGGTACCCGGCTCGAATAAGCCGGGCTTGTCCATCATCAGCGCCCACACATCGAGACCTTCACCATCCCAGCTAAAGCCTTCCTGGTCCGAGAAGTTCGGGATGCCGCTGGTGTGCTGGACCATCATGCGCAGGGTGATCTGGTCCGAATACTCGATTCGTTCGGCAAGCGACGGCAGGTACTCCGCCAGCGTGCGGTCCAGTGACAGGTTGCCGCGAGCGACAAGGCTGCTCACCGCCGCCGCATCGTAGAGTTTGCCGATACTCGCAATCTTGAACAGTGCCTCCGGGTATGCCGGCACTTCGTCCTGCCGGTTGTGCCAGCCACTCGCGTACAACTCCGGCTCAGCGCCTTCCTGGTCGACGTACAGAATTATCCCGGCGACACCCTGCTCGACCGCCTCGTCAGCCTGCTGCTGGATCGTGGCGGGCAACGGTGACAGGTAATGAAGGACATACTGCCACGGCGCGAAGATGTAGATGCTCGTCAACGTGAGGGTTGTAGCGAGCAGGATCTTGAGAAGGATCGAGGTGCTTTTCTTCATGCGAGTCTTCTGTACGGGTGGCAGAATCCGGAACGTCGGACGCTAGTTGGTCGCAGTCCATCTCGAACGGAGTTCGGTGTAGGCCGGACGGGCCTCCGTTCGGTAACCGTCGCTGCCGGGGACCAGCCGGACCAGGCCGAACCACTCCTCGATGTCATCCGGGTCCTGCGACAGGGAGTCCTCGAGCCCGAACTTCCACCAGGCATCCAGGTACTCATGCACCGTGACACCGGCAATCGCTACCGACGCGCCCTCGATGTCGTCGAGATTCTGCAGGATGCCGTCGGCCTGCTCGGCCTCCGTGTTGCCGCCGTAGCCGTAGTTTGGCGGCCCCCGGTGTGCCGCATTCGGCGACACACTTAAGCCGGTCTCCGTGATGAGCAGGGGCATGCCCGGATGCAGGTACTTGAGCTCCTCGACCCAGCCCTGGAACAGCGTACCGCTGGCTGAGCCTGTTAACGTCTGTGGCCGGTAGAACGGCACCGCGTAGGAGTAGGCATTCTGGGACCGAAAGTCGAGGAATGGCGTATCGATGAGGTCTATGGTGCGAATCTCGTTGGCGTAGGAGATCAGCGTCGTACGACCGTAGTTTTCCCATTCGTAGGTTCGGAGGTAGTCCGCCATCTCCGCGATAAACGCTTCGCTCGCGTTGATATTGCTGGCCGTAAAGTAGTTGCCCGTGAACGACGTAATGCCCGGATGTGCCGCGTTCGTCGACTGAATACTCGCCTCGCTCAGCTCATTACCCACGAGGAACGCCACAACGGGCGGGTTGTTTGCCGGGTACGCAGCGTACACACGGTCGACAACACTGCGAATGTAGTCACGGGAGGTGGTCTTGAAGGTATCGTCCTGGAAGTCCGGCACGTTGCCATCGAACCAGATCGTCTGCAGGATGTTCAGGTCACCGAGGGAGCGAACAACGTCGTAGGTGTAGGCCGGCGCACCCCAGAGCCGGACCGTGTTCGCACCCATCACCCGGATGCCGGACAGGTCGGATTCGATACGCGATCGCACATCGGCAGGCAGCGCTGCCATGCCCTCAATCTCCCACGGCAGGTAGCCGGGTTCACCGGGCACGTAAACCACGCCTTTCAGGTCGAATCGCTGGCCATCCTTATACAGGTAATCGGCGTCGACGCTGAACTGGTTTGTCGGTTCAACGGGGTCATCCGGAGGCGGCGCCAGCGTCTGCGTATCTGTCTGGGTCGCCGGTGCTGAGCCGCCGCCACAGGCCTGGAGCAGGAACAGGAGAGATAACACCAGGCTTCTTACGATCATCTCGTTAGCCTACACGGACGGCTCTTTCAGCGGTAGCCGGATACTCAACCGGTCTGAAGCGCCGCAGCCACGAAGCGCAGTACAAAAACCTCCGGGACGGAGTCGATTTCGATCGCTTAGCGGCCCTCCTTCATTCGCTGACGCATTTCCTCGCGGCGCTCATCCTGCAACGCCTTGAACTCCTCAAACTGTGCCTCGCTCAGTAAAGGTTCAAGTTCCTTGAGCGTGTTCTGGCGGACCGACTCGAGCTCCTTGCGCATTGCTCGCATCTTGCGAAGCCCCGGTCTCTCGCCACCGGCCGCCTCGGGATCGATACCGTAGCTCGACAAGATCGCCTTGCGATCAGCGATGCTCTTCTCGAGAATCGGCGTCATCTGCACCAGTTGCTCTTCGCTGAGGTTCAGCCGGAACCTCATTTCCTGCAATTGCTCTTCTACTGCGGGTGAATCGCTGAATTGGGCGAATGCCTGGACGTTGCACAGCGTTGCCGCGAGGAAAAGCGCGATAAATGCCGATCGTTTCATTGTCGAATCTCCGTATGTCCGTCAGAACCCGGTGGCCAGCGTACTAGTCTGAACGCAAAGTACCGTCGAGCGAATGACAAGATTTGCAAAGGCCGCGTGGTGCATCAAACCGTACGCTTAGGGGCAACTACGGATTGTCATTGGAAGCCACGAGTCAGACACTGGATGGTACAACCCCGGCTGAACTACAGGAGTCTGTCATGGCTGCCCGAGCAGAAGACCTGAGTCCCACGATCAAGGCGGTGCACGAAATTACGACGGGATACGTCGAACAGCACAAGGAGCATCGATACGGCACGCGGAAACCGCTGATGTGGTGGGTACTGACATCCAAGAGCTGGGTCCGCGCGCCGATTACGGCCTACGCCATTGAACACCGCGATGGGCTGGTTTTGTTCGATACCGGCGCCGACCCCAAACTGGTTTCAGACCCGAACTACATCAACTCGCCGATCGGGCGGTTTATCCTCAAGAAGGTCTTTCGGCTGGATATCGAACCGAAAGACGCACTCGACCAGCAGCTCGAGACTATCGGTCTGTCGGCCAGCGATGTCAGCAAGGTCGTCATTTCACACCTGCACTTCGACCACATTGGCGGTATCGCGCACGTGCCGCAGGCTGAGCTGCTCGTCAGCCAGGCCGAATGGCAGCAACTCAGTGAACCCAACCCTGAACGTGAATGGGTCCTGCGCGAGCACATCGAGCTGCCGAATACGAAGTGGACGCCGATTGAGTTTTCACCAACCGAAGATCCGGCGCTGGCGGCCTTCGGCGTCTGCTATGACTGCATGGGCGACGGCTCGCTGGTGCTCCTGCCGACGCCAGGACACTCTCCAGGATCGATGTCGCTGCTGGTGCGAAGTGCCGGCATGCCGCCGCTTTTGTTTGTCGGAGACCTGACCTACGAACTCGACCCGCTGCACCGGGACCAGGTGCCGGGTATCGGCGATGCCGATCAGCTTAAGGACTCCTTCGCAAAAGTACGCGCACTGGAAGAGGCGTTACCGGACCTTTTAGTGATTCCGAGTCACGATCCGGCCGCAGGCGACCATCTCAGGCAGGCATTGCGCGGCTGAACGCGCTGTCGTGGTCGACGAGACCCGACTATAGAGCCGATTTAGCGAGTCGCCCCGAGAAAGCCAGGCGCCTCGACCAGGATGATCTCATTGTCGTCGTTTCGGCCGAATGTGCGGCCAACGGAGAACCCGTAGTTGTTGTCGTTTGCCACGATGAGATGCGTCTCGTCAGCGCGGATCACACTCTCGATAGTGACGAACGGGAACGTAAAACGTTCGTCACCGTCTTGAATGTCGAGCAAATCGATATAGCCAAGCTTGCGAACGGCATCGCCGGATTGAAGACCCTCGAAACTCACCCGGTAAACCCGCTTGAAGCGGGCAGGATTGTTAAAACAGTCCGGCGTGACCTCATCACCGCAGGCCAGCCGAGCGTCTCCCTCCCCTGGCCCCCGCTCGATAACCAGTGCCTCGTGTTCATTGATGAAGTTGAAGTCGCCGATCAGGTTGCCAGTCTGCTCAGGAAGATACCGATAGTTGTTATCGGTAAATCGCTGCTGCTCGACGTCAAAGACGAGAATCCTCAATACCGAGCTGTCATTCACGGACTCCGGCTCATTAGTCACCGGGTCTACGATCGGCCCTTCGAGCATCAGGTAGAGGTAACGCTCGTCGCTCGACAGCGCCATCCCCTCGAAACCCTTGCTGCCGGCGTGCAGTCGCCGGACATTTGCCGGGCTGGGCAACGGGTTATCGCTCTTACTGCGTAACGTGTCGTCGCCCATCGTTGCCTCGTAGAAGGCGGTGATTCTCCCGTCGAAGTTGGCTCTAAGCAGGAACGGACCAAACTCCTCGCCGATAAAGACGCTCGAACCCACGACCTGGACAGACTCCGGATCGAGATCCCCTCCGGTCAGGTAGCGTTTCTCGGTGCTGTCGTTAACGATCGCAAACGGCAGGATCCTGTCCGGATCATGCAGGATCGACTCTTCGAGGATGTCGACGTCGCCCGTTTCCCACCGGAATCGAAGCCTGATGAAAGCCAGCAACGCGTCCCTCGAGTTGGACTTCGATCCGAACCCGTTGTCGAGCGTGACTACGAACGTTCCATCGGGTCCGGCCGAAATACCTGAAAATCCCTGCAGCGGCTGCCCATCAATCGGAAAGCGGACACCGGTGAACCGCGGCGCCGACGGATCTGAACCAAAAGACGCAGCCGGGTAACTGCCCGGGACATCCAGAAGCGGAATCTCGGGGTGGGTGAACTTGCCGGAGAGACGCATCGCCACCGGCACATCAGCCGGCAAACGGAGACGGGACTCAAACGGCACGACGACGCGTGCCGCAAGCGTCGCGGAATACTGGCGAGGTCCTTCGTCGGCCAACACACTGTCTCCCTCGGGGGCGTTCGGCTGACACGCGGCGAGCACCACGGCTACAACTGTGATGGGCATCCGGCAGCGCTTCATGAGCCCGGACACCGTTGATCGCGGCGGGTATGAGTCACCTAGGCGAGGACTTTGTTGAGAATCTCGCTGGGGCGCATGACTGACGCCGTCTTTTCCCTGTCGACAAAGTAATAGCCACCAAGATCCACGGCTTCGCCCTGCACCTTGCGCAGGTCCTCGACAATCTGTTCCTCGTTACGCGCGAGCTCCGCCGCGAGGTCCTTGAACGCCGCTTTCAACTCGGCATCCTCGTCCTGCTCCGCCAGTGCCTCGGCCCAGTACATGGCGAGATAAAAATGGCTGCCCCGGTTGTCCAGCTCGCCGGTCCGTCGAGACGGCGACTTGCCCTCATCAAGCAGCTTCTCGGTTGCGGCATCCAGCGTAGTTGCCAGGAGACCAGCCTTGGCGTTGCCGGTTTTGCGCGCGATGTCTTCAAAGGACACCGCAATCGCCAGCAGCTCGCCCAGCGAGTCCCAGCGCAGGTGGTTTTCCTCGACCAGCTGCTTCACGTGCTTGGGCGCTGAGCCACCGGCCCCGGTTTCGAACAGGCTGCCACCGGCCATCAGCGGTACAATCGACAGCATTTTGGCACTGGTGCCAAGCTCCATGATCGGGAACAGGTCGGTCAGGTAGTCGCGGAGAATGTTGCCGGTCGCAGCGATGGTGTCGATGCCTCGAATCACTCGCTCCAGTGAATAACGCATGGCACGAACCTGGGACATGATCTGGATATCCAGGCCGTCGGTGTCGTGATCGATGAGGTGTTTTTTCACCTTCTTGATCAGCTCGGCTTCATGCGGTCGGTACGGGTCGAGCCAGAAGACGACCGGCGTGTCCGAATCGCGGGAACGGTTCACCGCGAGTTTCACCCAGTCACTGATGGACTCGTCCTTCACCTGGCACATGCGCCAGATATCACCCTCTTCGACATCCTGCGTCAGAAGGACCTCACCGGTCTCGACGTCGGTAATGTTTGCGACGCCGTCTTCGGGCACCTCGAACGTCTTGTCGTGGGAGCCATACTCCTCGGCCTTCTTCGCCATCAGGCCGACGTTCGGGATTGTGCCCATCGTCGACGGATCAAAAGCGCCGTGCCATTTGCAGAAATTGATCATCTCCTGGTAGATGCGGGCGAACGTTGACTCCGGCATCACCGCCTTGCAGTCGTGCTGGCGACCATCGGCGCCCCACATCTTGCCTCCGGAGCGAATCATCGCAGGCATCGACGCGTCGACAATGACATCGCTGGGTGAATGGAAATTGGTGATGCCCTTGGCCGAATCGACCATCGCCAGCGGCGGCCGGTGCTCGTGACAGGCGTGCAGGTCCTCGATGACTTCCTCTCGTAGGGACGACGGCAGGGATTCGATCTTCTCGTAGAGGTTCACCATGCCGTTGTTGACGTTGACGCCAAGTTCGTCGAAGAGCTTGCCGTGCTTCTCGAAGGCGTCCTTGTAGAAGATGCGCACGCAGTGACCGAACACGATCGGGTGCGAGACTTTCATCATCGTCGCCTTGACGTGCAGCGAGAAGAGGATGCCGGCCTCCCGACAGTCTTCCAGTTCTGCCTCGTAAAAGTCGCAGAGCGCCTTCTTGCTCATGAACATGCTGTCGATGACTTCGCCCTGCTGCAGTGCGATCTCCGCCTTTAGCACGGTCACCTCGCCGCTCGCACCAATAAGCTCCATCTTCACCGTCCGCGGACGATCGACGGTCATCGACTTTTCGCCGTGATAGAAATCGCCATCGTGCATATGCGACACGTGCGTTCGCGACCAGTGCTTCCATTCGCCCATCGAGTGCGGGTTTTTCTTCGCGTAGTTCTTGACCGCGCTTGGCGCACGGCGGTCCGAGTTACCCTCACGAAGCACGGGGTTCACCGCACTGCCGAGCACCTTTGCATAACGCGCGGCGGCATCACGCTCCTCGTCTGTCTGTGGGTCTTCCTTGTAATCGGGCAGGTTAAAACCGTTGCTGCGCAGCTCTGCGATGGCGGCAGTCAGCTGCGGGACCGATGCGCTGATATTTGGCAGCTTGATAATGTTGGTCGTCGGAAACTGCGTGAGTTCTCCCAGCTGGGCGAGATTGTCAGGAAACGACTGGCCTTCCGGGAGGCGCTCGGGAAATGCCGCCAGGATCCGGGCCGCCAGCGAGATATCCACCTGCTCGACATCGATGCCTGCAGCCGCCGCAAAGCGCTCGATGATCGGATACAGCGAATACGTCGCAAGCATCGGGGCTTCGTCCGTGTAGGTGTAGAGAATTTTGTCGCTCATTGTGGCTCCCGATAGGCGTCCTGACATGAATCCGGCATCGCAACGAAAATCAATCTTCCGTGGCGCGACGGTGATCCCCATTGTGGCTTCCGAAACTTACACTGTCACCGACCAATTCGCTCGCTGAAGTCGGCTCAGGGTGATCAAAAAACGAGCGTTTTCACCGTTTCGTCATCGTCATTTTAGCGGAGGTGGGTGGTATCATGCCGGCCACGAAACCCTGAGGCCGAGCCGCATGATGTATGACACCATCCCCGAGACCTACGAACACTGGCACCACTGCATCACGGTGGAATGCGGTATCCCCTTGACCTCCGAATACGTTGCCGATCGCCTGGAGACCTGGAGGGACGAAAGCAAAGAAGAAACGACGCGCTTTCGCAAGACGTACGGCGACGCACACTGGAAGGCGGTCATCGGTTGGTTCGAACGTGCCGGCAAGGAACTGGCAAAGGGATAACGCCAGGTTTTGACCGGCGAAGGACCCTCCATGCGCCGCGCATCGTCGCCACGTATTTCCGTTTCCTTGCTGACCGGATTTCTCGGCAGCGGGAAAACCACCATTCTCAACAGCCTGATGCAGCGGCCGGAGCTGAACCGCACGCTCGTCATCATTAACGAATTCGGTGAGATCGGCGTTGATCATGACCTTGTCGCGCAAAGCAGTGATGAGGTTGTCGTCGAGATGTCGAGCGGCTGCCTGTGCTGCACCATCCGTGGCGACCTCGCGAAAACCCTGCGAGAGGCTCCCGGACGTTTTGCCCGCGGCGGGGAACGCTGGTTTGACAGGGTCATCATTGAGACGACCGGTCTCGCGGATCCCGCGCCGATTCTCCACACGCTGATCAATGACCCGTCGGTTGCACGGCAGTATCGCCTTGACGGTGTGATTACTGTGGTCGATGCCGTCAACGGCACCAACACACTCGAACGCCAGGTCGAATCCGTCAAACAGGCGGCGGTGGCTGATCGCCTGCTGGTCACAAAAACGGACATTGCAGAGCCCGCTGTTGTGAACGAACTGCAAAGCCGCCTCGGCGCCCTGAACCCGATAGCACCGCAGATCATCGTGCAAAACGGCGCGGTCGATCCTGAGGTCGTCCTGGACGCCGGTGAGTATGATCCGTCGACAAAGTCCACGGACGCGCAGAACTGGCTGAAGGCGGAGATCTTTGAGGCGGGCGGTCACGGACATGAAGCCGGTGACCATCGCCATCACGGTCACGACCATCATCACGACCATGACCATGACGACGTGAATCGTCATGACGAACATATCCAGGCGTTTTGCCTGACGCTCGATGAGCCCATCCACAGCGCGGCGTTTGAAATATGGCTCGAAGGGCTGCTGCTGTTTCGGGGCGAGGATTTCCTGAGAATCAAAGGCATCCTGAATGTCGTCGGGACTGACGGTCCAACCATCATCCACGGCGTGCAGCACGTCATGCATCCGCCCATCACGCTGGAAACCTGGCCGAGCGAGGATCGTCGCTCGCGCATTGTCTTCATCACGCGGGATATTGACGAAGCCGTTATGCGAACATCACTCGAAGCGCTGAACGGTGCCGAGCGTCGTCAGCCGGGAAGCCTGGCAGCCGAGCGGTCCCGTTGAAAGCCGGTCGCCTGTGACGACGATTCAGTCTGAGGATCCTGTCGCGCGCAGCGTGTTCAACTGGGTTGAATCTGTCGTGGTCGGTCTCAACCTCTGCCCGTTTGCGAAGCGCGAGCTGGTCGGCGACCGGATCCGCGTTGCAGTCAGCAACGCGACCCGGCCCGAAGCGATCCTCACCGACCTCGAAGTCGAGATCGAGCGCTTGCTAGACGATGAGTCCGTGGAAACAACACTGCTTGTATTGTCGGACGCCTTGCAGGACTTTCCGGATTTCAATCAATTCCTGGCGCTCGGCGACGGGCTCCTGGAACAGATGGGGCTGACCGGGGTGTTCCAGATCGCGCACTTTCATCCCGCGTACCAGTTCGCGGGGACCGGGCCGGACGACGCCGAGAACTACACCAATCGCTCGCCCTACCCGATGTTGCACTTGCTCAGGGAGCGCAGCCTCGACCGCGTCCTGCGAACGACCGAGCACGCCGAGCAGATACCCGTGCGAAATATCGAGCTGATGAACCAGCTCGGTGCAGACGACATGCGGGCGCGGCTCGCAAAGTGTCTTGTAGGGGGCGACAGCTAAAGGGGAGTCAACCGGCCTCCCCTTCACTGTTCATTGCATCCGCAGTAAGGCGACTCGAAGGCGCTTACCCTCGGCCTACTTGACGATGCTGACCGGGCCGTGGTCGTCGCAGTGATCGCCGTGCGGATGGTGCAGATGTCCGTCCACAAGGTAGTCGACGTGATCGCCATGTGGCACGGCCGGGTGACCGCAGTCCGGTCCGTGCACATGATCCGGATCATGTCCTTTGCAGTCATGCGGCACGCAGCTATCCGGATTTACGTCGGTCACGTCAATAGCGTGTTCGTCGTAGTGGTCTTCGTGAGCACAGTGCAGGTGCCCGTCGTGCAAGTATCCCACGTGGTCGCCGTGCTGAATGGCGACGTGGCCGCAGCCCGGGCCGTGCTGGTGATCGTGGTTCTCATGGATTTTGTGCGTCATGGTCTGGTTCTCCAGGGTTCAGGTGTGAAGGTCCGCGTCCGGGTCGGCGTGTTCAAGGACGTTTCGGATAAGCGCTTCCACGTGGGCATCCGTCAGCCGATAGAACATGTCCCTGCCGTCACGCCGCCGGGCGACCAGGTTCTCGTTCAGAAGAACCCGTAATCGTTGTGAGGTGGTGGACATCTCTGCCTGGGTTGCATCCGCAATGTCGGAGACCTGGTGTTCTCCGGAGAGAAGCAACTCAAGAATCCTCAGGCGTTCCGGGTCACCCCCGGCACGCATCATGCCCGCCGCCCGCTCGATGAGCGCAGAGCTCGATTTCGAAGGCTTCGCTTTCGCAGAACGCGTGGTCATCAATGGTCCACCAATTCAATATATGTTTATTTCAACAAATGATCATATATAAATCGCATTGTCGGGACAAGCCTGATGTTGGTTTTCTTGAGCGCCTGCCGGCCTAACGCGCGCCGTCAAACGCCGCGCCGCCGGGACACGGGCCGAAGCAGCGTTGATGCCCCTCTTCGCTCACGAGTAGCCGATCTGTACGGCGATCACCAGCGAGACAGACCCTGCGGCCAGCAATTTGAAGATCAGGGGCAGAATGAAGCGGAACCATCGCGAGTACGGAATCCCGGCCAGGCCGATAATGCCCATCAACACCGCATTCGTCGGCACGATCATGTTCATGAAACCGTCACCGTACAGGTAGGCAAGCACCGATACCTGCCGCTCTACCCCGACAAGATCACCGATGGGCGCCATCAGCGGCATGGTCAGGTAGGCCTGGCCACTACCGGAGGCGACAAAGATATTCATGATGCTCTGGATAAAGAGCATGCCCACGGCGGACAGTTCGGCCGGCAGGCCTTCGAGCGGACTGGCCATGAAGTTAACGATGGTGTGCAGCACCATGCCGTCTTCCAGCAGCAATGAGATTGCGCGCGCGAAGCCAATCAGCAGCGCCGTTGCGGCAAGTTCGGACGCACCCTTGCTGAACACCACCGCAACACGGTCGATATGCAGGCGAGCGACGGCACCGACGACGATCGTCAGCGCTATGAACAGCGCGCTGAGTTCGGTCAGGTACCAGCCACGCTGGGTAATGCCCCAGACAAGAACAAACAGTGCACCAAGCGTCAGCAACAGGATCGAGAGGCGCGTGCCGGTCATCGGCGGCGGCTCGACGTGCTCCGGTGGCTGTGCTTCCTTGATATCAGCAACGAGACTCTGCGACGGGTCCGCCTGCACCCGCTTCGCATAGCTCCAGACGTGATGAACCCCGATTAAAACGAACGGAAGGTACCAGGCGAGCCGGTATTCCCAGCCTGATATGGGCTGCAGTTCCGCAACATTTTGCGCAATGACGAGCGTAAACGGATTGGTCAGCGCCGCCCCGTAGCCGATGCCATAGCCCACGACGAGAATCCCGATCGCGGCGACGACATCGAGTCGCATCGCAACGCACAGCGCGATCAGGACGCCAGCCAGCGGTATGTACTCAATCGCCATACCGATCGTCGCGGAACCGAACGAGAACATGAAGACACCGGCCAGTACCAGCAGCCCGGGCGCCGAGCCGAAGTGCACGATGGCGCGTCCCAGTAACGCATCGATTGCCCCGGTATCGCGAATCACGGCCAGCGCGCCGCCAATCAGCAGCACGAAGAAGATAATGCCCTGAGCTTCCGCCAGCGCCCGTGGAATAGACGTAAACAAGGTGAGCGGTGACAGCTTGGGGTGATCATCAATAACCGCGTAGGTGCCCGCTATGACCACCTCACGGCCGGCATCGTTGACCTCCGTCTGGAAATTGCCCGCCGGCAGGACCCAGGTCATCACCAGCGCCACGATCATGAGCATGAACATGAGCGCCAGCGTGTGCGGCATCTTGAAAGATGGGCGGGCAGCGCCGCCGTGCGCTGCCGTCGTTTCATTGGTCATCGGCTACCTGCCTGTTTCGGGGTGTTCGTTCGCTAACGCTGGTTATCTCGTCGAACGCATCGACGCATCAGAGCCCGTGGGACGCGCTAGTCGTCGCCCAGGTAGCGTGCCAGCCACTCCTGCTGCTCCCACAGCATGTGCAGCAGCGATTCACGCGCCCGGTAGCCGTGGCTCTCGTAGGGAAGCATCACGAGACGTGCCTCCGAGCCCAGCCCCTTCAACGCGTCGAACATGCGTTCGCTCTGCATCGGGTAGGTGCCGGAGTTGTTGTCTTCCATGCCGTGAATCATCAGGATCGGCTCGTCGATCTTCTCAGCGTGGAAGAACGGAGAAACCGTCTCGTAGACGTCCTGTGCCTCCCAGAAGTCACGTTCCTCACCCTGGAAACCAAAGGGCGTCAGCGAGCGGTTGTAGGCGCCTGAACGGGCGATGCCTGCGGCAAACAGGTCGGAGTGTGCCAGCAGGTTGGCCACCATGAACGCACCGTAGGAATGGCCGCCAATGGCAATGCGATCGGGATCGGCAATACCGCGTGCGACGAGTGTATCGACGGCGGCCTCCGCGCTGCTCACCAACTGCTCCCGGAAGTTGTCGTTGGGTTGTTCCTCGCCAACGCCGACGATCGGCATCTTGGGATCGTCGAACACGGCGTAGCCCAGCGAAAGATACGCCAGCGGTCCCCAGAAACTGACGCGATTGAACTCGTACTGCGACTCACGGACCTGGCCGGCCACAGACTGGTCGCGATACTCCAGCGGGTAGGCCCACATCAGGACCGGCACCGGACCATCGCCCTTTTCATAGCCCGGCGGCAGGTACAACGTGCCGCTCAGGTCAACGCCATCGTCGCGTTTGTACTTGATCAGTTCCTTCGAGATGCCGGTCAGCTGCGGGTGCGGGTGCACAAACTCGCTGACCTGGCTCATGGTCTCTTCCGCCAGGTCGCGCACGAAGAAATTGGGTTGCTCGTCGCGTGATTCGCGCCGGGTCAGCAGCCGTTCGCCCTTGTCATCCAGGACGCTGGCAACGCTTTCGTAGTAAGGCGCCTCCGAGTGCCACAGGCGTTCCTTTTCGCCGCTGGAGAGATCAAAGCGATCCAGGAACGGGATGTTCCCCTCGGGGGACGCGCCCTGCCCCGCCAGCAGGATCGTATTCTCGTCGACGGTGTGAATCACCGACCTGCCGAAGCGATTGAGGGTCGTGATCGGCTGGCCGGGATCGCGGTACGCGTCGTTGTACGACCGCTCGTTGAACAGAACCGGTTCGGCCCCGGGGTTACCGGGCTCAAACTTCCACACACGAAGCATGCGGTCAGAAAACCGCCACTCGACCAACATCGCCAGCGCCTCATTACCCCACTGGATACCCGAATAGCGTCGTTCCGTGGCGATCAGTTTGGAGGGCTCTGCGTCAAACGGTGCGGCCAGGCTGAAGACCTGGTCGTGGTATTCGACATCGACGCTCATGTCGCCACCGTCCTGGGCCTCAGCCCAGACCAGGGTCGCTGCCACATCGGCCCTCCACTGAATACTGCGGGGACCGGTACGTACGGAATCAAAGCCTTTCGGAATATCCTCAGCGAGCGGCAGATCGGCGATCTGCGCCACCCGGTCGCCATCGGCATCCCAGACGTCCGAACGCAACGGAAACCGGCTGAACGGCACGGCGTAGGAGAACGGTCTGCGGACCTGGTCAACCAGCAGGAAACGCGTGTCCGGTGAGGCGGTAAAGCGTGTAATCAGGCCGGGCTCACCGAGTTCCCGGGATTTTCCCTTCAGGTTGATACGCGCCAGCTGGCCAGTGGCCAGGAATTCAAACTGTTCTTCGTCAGCCGGCGTTGCCAGCAGGTCCTGGTAGGTACGCACCGGGGCACGGCTGTCCGGGTTGGTTTCCTGGATCACCGGTGCAACGGCTTCGATGCCAGGTTCCGGCAGTGTCTCGCCATGATTGACGGCAAGATTAACGATCAGCGCGGAGCTATCCGGTAACCAGCGATACGGTGTCGATGTCAGCACGCCATTCAGTGCGGCGTCGTTAAGTTGTCGCGCCTTGCCGGATTCGGCGTCGCTCAGCCAGAGAGTCCGCGCCCCGTCCTCTTCAACGGTAAACGCGAGGTAACGGGAATCGGACGACCACGACGGCGAGAAGATCCGGGCGCCATCCGGTAGTCCGCCGACCGGCGTCTTTTCCCCGGTTTCCAGGTCGTGAAACACGATCGAGTCGTATGGTCGCGAGCGTGAACGCGAGAACGATACCGGGTCGATTCGAATTCCGGCGAGCTTGAGTTCATCTCGAGCCACTTCGGCCAGCGGCGATACCCACCGCCACTCGAGCGTCGCCACCCGCCGCTTGTCAGGCGATACGGTGGCGCCCGGCTGCATGGGTGCCTCAACGAGGGCCTTCAGCGCGGCATCCGGTGTTTGGTAATCGGTCTGTGCGAAGGAGCTACCAGCGGCAAGAAGGAACAGGATCAGTGCGGTCAGTCGGATCATGTAGGGCGCTCGTAGTCAGATTGAGGCGGTCGAGTATACCTATGGGCGGGCCAACTGGCGCATGCCACTTGCCGAAGGTCTGCCGGGCTGACGGCTGCTGCCGCTACGTCGAGGTTGAGCGCTTCAGGCGCGCTCTCCTGAGAACCGGTGTTGTCGGCAAGGGCGGCTGCCTACGGGTCTGGCGACCCCTTGTCGGTCTCAATGGAGTAGATGTGTTCTTCCAGCACGCCGTACAGGGGGAACTCTACCCAGGTGTCCGGAAGCCAGTTCAGTTCGGGTACTTCCTCTTTCGGATCCTGGATGAGGTTGTAGATCGACGCGTATCCGAGGTCGCGGACCGTGTAGCTCTTGGAGTCCATTTCCTTGAGCAGCAGCTTCCAGTTGCGCCACTTCACACCGAACAAGTGCTCCTGGATGTAGACCGGCACCCATTCCCGCGGTGATTTGTCAGCCTTACCCGTAAAGAATGGCACCATGTCCATGCCATCCATGACACGGTCATCGGGAATTTCTCCGCCCGACACGTTGGCAAAGGTCGGAAACAGGTCGACAAGGTGGACGATGTCATTGGATACGCTGCCTGCCGGGATATTGTCCGGCCAGCGAGCCAGGAACGGGACACGCAGCGAGCCTTCCCATGGCGAGAACATGCCGTCACGCCATGGGCCCGTGAAACCAAATGAACCGGGAATGCCTTCGCGACCGTTGTCCGCCGTAAAGATAAAAATCGTGTCGTCCCTGATGCCCATTCGGTCGACGGTTTCGAGCAGTTCACCCACGTATGCGTCAGACTGGACGAGCACATCCGCATAGCCGCCATGCTTGGTTGCACCGTGGAAATCTGCGTGGGGCTCCACAGGTTCGTGCGTTTGCGTGTACGAGACCCATGTGAAGAACGGTTTGCCTGCCCTGGCCTGGCGCTCAATGAAATCCGTGGTACGAGTCGTTATCTCCCGGTCAATATTCCGGCGCATCTCGAGGTTATAGACGGGCCCCTTTTTCGGAGATTCGCCTTTCCTGCCTGTCATTACGTGCGCAAACTCGACACCCGTATCGGCCTCGAAGCGGGTACTGTCCGGCCAGAAGGCCCTGTCCGACGAACGGGGTATGCCATACCACTCGTCGAAGCCCTGATCCGTCGGCCAACGCCCGTCCACGTTGCCCAGGTGCCACTTTCCGAACAAGGCAGTCGCATAGCCCTCGTCCGACAGCATCTCGGCGATCGTGATCTCATAGGCCGTAATGCCGAACCAGGCGGAACGAGCCGGCTCGTCACCGGGCCGCTGACGCGTACGAGCGGCGAATCGACCGGTCATCAGGGAAGCACGCGACGGCGTGCATTCGGCTTCGACGTTGAAGTTCAGGAGCTGGAGCCCCTCCTCGGCAATGCTGTCGATGCTGGGTGTGGGGGCGCCGCGGAGAATACCGCCGCCGTAAACGCCCGGCTCTCCCCAGCCGAAGTTGTCCATGACGACAAGTACGATATTCGGGCGCGGAGAATCGCTTGCATGGACGGCCAGAGGCAACAGCAGGACAAGTAACGCGCAACTCAGTGATTTCACGGCCTGACGCTCCCGGATGATTGGCGACATCCCGGCAAAGTAGTACATCCGACGGCGCTGGTCTTCCGTCCCTGTCGGCAAGACCTAAATCCGACTCGGCTGGACACTGCCGACCACTGGAGTGCATGAAACCGGTTGAGAACCGGCAACGCCGAAGAAAGCGAACACGGTCGCGTAGCTCGTGGTCGTCCTGCCCGTTTCGACCCTGCGCAATCAGGAAGCGGTGCTTTTGGCAGGCAAAAAAAAGCCCCGCCGGTCGGCGGGGCTCGTCTGGCATTGAGTTGCGGTTACTCCTGTTCGACCCAGTGGACCACGTCCGCTTTCTCGGTCAGTGAGTCTGTCCACATGAAGCTATCCGTCCACATGAAGCCGTCCGTCCACATGAAGCCGTCCGTCCACATGAAACCGTCGGTCCACATAAAGCCGTTGCTGCCAACGCTGCCGTCCGTCCACATGAAGGCGTCGGTCCACATGAAGCCATCCGTCCACATGAACGCATCTGTCCACATAAAGCCGTCCGTCCACATGAAGCCATCGGTCCACATGAAACCGTCGAGGCCACGCAGGTAGTAGTTGCCGTTCTCATCGCGATTTGCGCGACCGGCAAAGTGACGCTGGTCAGTCACATCGAGATTGATGTCGAGTCCGCGGTTGGCGCAGCCTTGTGCATCACCGAATACGGCATCCATCGCGTCGACAACGCCTGCGCCCTGCTGGAAGACGCTGTACGCGAGCTCTCCGTCGTCATTCACGGCCGGCTTCGCCGACGACAGGATTCGACACTTTACGTCATCGTTCGAAAGACCCGGATTCGCATCGAGCACCAGTGCTGCGATGCCACTGACGACGGCAGCGGACTGTGACGTACCGGACATCGTGAAGTACGAATCGCCGTCGTGGAACTGCGGGTATTTCGCGGCGATCGTGCTGGTATTTCGGCTGCGCGCCGTGATGTGACCTCCCGGTGCTACAACTTCGGGTTTGACGAAGCCTTCAACCGTCGGGCCTGCTGCAGAGAACGAAGCCAGAACGTCATCGGTCGGGTCTGCCGGCGTGTAGTTGTCGGACATTGCACCAACGGTAATGACGTAAGGGTTGTTGCCCGGTACGCCGATCGTCATGGCGTCGGGGCCCGTGTTGCCCGCCGAGGCGACAACGACCACACCAGCCTGCCAGAGCTTCATGACGGCCTTGTTGATCGGGTCTTCCCAGTAATGTGAGCGAGCCGGTGCACTGAACGACAGGTTCAGTACACGAATGTTGTAGGTCTCCGTGTTCTGGAGAAGCCAGTCGAGACCGCGAACGACATCGGCGTAGGTACCCTGGCCATTCTTGTCGAACGCCTTGACCGAGATTGCGCGAACGTCGGGTGAGATACTGTTGCGACGCATCGTGCCGTCGTCCGCGTAGTCCGTATTCAGGATGATGCTGGCAATGTGCGTGCCGTGGCCGTACTTGTCATTGTGCGGCCCGGTCTTGTCCTTCATCGCGTTGTAACGAACCTGCATGCGGCCTTTGCCATCGGTGTCTTTTTGCAGCGGGGCAATAGCGGCCATTCCAGAATCGAGGATCGCGACGGTGACGGAGTGGCCGGTAATGCCGGCGTCATGAACGTCATCGGCGTTAACCAGTGCAGGAAATTCGGCGAACTTCATGGGCGAGCCACCAGCGACGGCCGCCGAGGTCTGCACAGGACCATCGGCCGAGATGCGAAGAATACCCTTGGCGACGTTGAGTTCATCGCGCTGCGCCTTCGTCATCAATGCCGCGACTGCGTTAATGATGCGAAGCTCGTGCGTGATCTGGCCACCGACAGCCTGTACTGCGGTGATCGCGTCATCGATGGACTTTCCTTCGACGATGTACGAACTGCGCGTGTCGTCAATCGACTCGATCTCATCGGCATTCAGCTCCGCAATGCCGAAGCCCGCCAGTAGAGACAGCGCAATCGTTCCCAGCAACACAACGAAAAGGTCTTTCATGATGATGGTCCATCCATGGCCTGAAACAGTGCGTGTATTTCAGCAAACAGCGCCATTTTTGGGGCGTGCAAGACGAAAGGCGGCCCGCGGGGGGATTGTGACGTCGGTCACATAATGGGTCGGTTAAATGGATGGCTCGCCAGGCCGGCCGGCGCCCAGGTGTTACTGGTCACCCTGTCGCCAACCGTTTGAACGAGGATCAATGACCGGCACCCGCACCGGCACAGGCTTGCAACTGACATCAACGACCAGGCCGCCGAGTGACGAGCAACCTACGGCTGCAAGTATTGCTTATCAAGAAGGGGGCAGGTTTCTGATGATGCTCATCAATCCGACTTACGCTCTCTGAGCGACGCGTTGCCTCTCCTGACGCGTTTCACAGGCGTTAACCGTATGCCCGGGCACTCGTTAGAAGACGCCGCGACAGTTTTTCCCCAGATACACTTTAACCCTGTCTACTTCGGTTGCACCTTGAGGTATGTCGGCGTCTTCGAGGCCGGGGTAAGCTTCCTGGCTCTTCCAGTCCTCGATCGTTGTACTGAAAAACTGTGAGGCCGTTACATCGGCTTCGTAGACGATAAGCTCGTACTTCTCTTCAAGATCCCCACCAAACCGGGTAACGACCTGCCATTCTCCATCTCTCTTGTAGGAGGTATTGGTGTGGTCTGATTGCGGGTAATACCTTTCATCGGAAGGCTTGAGTACGACCCAGATATCTTTCTCATGACCGTCCGGATACACCCCCATCGATAGAATTCTGCAATCGACAGAGTCTGCTTCAACCGGAGAAATCACTTTTACGGATGTAACAGGGCCTTCAATCTCTACCTTGTTCCCCCGGGTAATCTGTTCCATCTGACTGCTGACATACAGCACATCTGACGTGTAGCTACCGTAAATGACCATCAGCACGCCAAGGATCCCCAAGGGTATAGCCAACTTTGGATTGATGAGCTGTGTGCCGGTGTCCTTCTTGCCAAGGCTGCTGAGAACAGTCACGCCTATAAGGACAAGCCCCACTATTATGATTATTGATTGTGCTGACATTTCTTTAACTGCTTGGTGTGATCAAAATTACAAAACGCCTCGTTTCGACTCCAGCTCTGTTTTTATTTCTCGTGCTCTTTCTTCGGTCAGGTCGTAATTCCACATGACCAGAATCGCCAAAGCCGCCGTAACAGAAGGAATGATGATGTCGGCTATACGTAACTTGGCGATGGTTTCTGCAGATTGAGTCGCGGCATTACCGTCAAACCCAACCCAACTCAGGACTGCCCCTCCGACAATCAATGCCAGGGCCTGCCCCAGTTTCACGGTCCACCAATAGATGGCACCGAACGTACCTTCCTTGCGTGGCATCCCGTTCTCGAGTTCGTCCAGATCACAGATGTCGGCCGTCATACTCATCATCAAGGTGAACAAACAGCCGAGCCCGAATGCCATTAATGGCAGTGGAAGGAACATGAGGAGAGGATTGTCCGGATTAAAGCCCCACCACTTCAAAACGTACCCGACGATTGAAATGACGGTGGAAATAATGAATGCCTTTCTTTTGCCCCATTTGTTTGCCATCCACGCGACCAGGGGAATCACAAGGACAGCGGTGATGATTGCAAGCGTGGTCGAAAACCAGGCTGGCCAGGTTCCAGCGGCCGCATAATCGCCGTTGAACAGATAGAACAAAATAATGAAGAAGCTGAAAGAGGCCACGATTTGAAAGCCATTGAATACCAGGAAAGTCGCGGCGCACAGCCTTAAGAACGGTTTGTGCCTGAATACCTCAAACATGCCTTTGAATAATTTTGCAAAGATGGTTATCAGGTTCTTGAACGAAATCTCCTGGCGATTTTCAATTTTGCTGGAATCAATTCCCTTGCAAAAAATAGCCGGCAAAACACCGAAGACAATCGCAATGACACCCACAATGACAGCGAGTGTTCTAACCCCTTCGGCCTGTGTTGCAAACAGGTTTTCATCCGCGATCAAGACCCAGAACCAGGGAACAACCATCCAGGCGATCTGGCCTACGATATTGGCCAATCCCATGAGTCGTGTCCGCTCGTTGTAGTCCGAGGTCATTTCATACCCCAGTCCAATCAGCGGTGTTGAAAAAGTGGTATTGGCCAGAATAAAAACGGCGGAAATAGTGAGGAAATACCAGAAGTTGTAAGTCTGTGAATTGTTCTCATCCATCTGCCAGAGCAGGATAAACAACAGACCTGTCAGGATGGCGCCGATGAAAATAAACGGCCTTCGTCTTCCCCAGCGAGTGTTGGTGTTGTCGGAGATATAACCCATGATCGGGTCGGACAGGGCATCAACCAGTCTCGGCAGGCCACCGAGTAATCCCGCCAAAAAAGGATTCATGCCAAAGGCTGTCAGCAAAAAGAACATAAAGACGCCCAAAGCCCCGGGCATCAAGTTGTTCACAAGGTGTCCGGAGCCGAAAGCCGCTTTCTGTATCAGGGGTACGCGGTCTTTTGCCGCGGTTGTGTTATCTGACATGGCTACTTGCTTATAGTTATTGTTTGAATGGCCTTCGTAGCCATACTGACACTTTGCGTCGCTATCTGCCAAGCCAGTTAGATTGATTCTAGTTGGCGGGAGCGGGATGGACTAAGTTTTACTTAGGACTTAGTGCGTAGCGGGGGCAGGATGATCTTTAGGACGGAACTATGAAGAACCACTGTCGCCGCAGGCGATCCCGGCTCTTCGCTTGAGTGCCTACATTAGCAGGCCAGCTTCGCTGGCCGCGGGGGCAGGATTGATTCGGATCGGCTTAGGCCGATCCTCACCCCGTCTTCCTCGATAGTGCGTTATATCCGAAAACACCGACGTTCCTATCCGGACGGGCGCCTGCGGCGTCCAAAACGCTCGCGCGTTTTGTTGAACGAGGTTCCTCTCCTGATCCCCCACTGCAAAACAAAAAAGGACCCCCAAGGGGACCCTTTTTTGTTTGGTAGCGGGGGCAGGATTGATTCGGATCGGCTTAGGCCGATCCTCACCCCGTCTTCCTCGATAGTGCGTTATATCCGAAAACACCGACGTTCCTATCCGGACGGGCGCCTGCGGCGTCCAAAACGCTCGCGCGTTTTGTTGAACGAGGTTCCTCTCCTGATCCCCCACTGCAAAACAAAAAAGGACCCCCAAGGGGACCCTTTTTTGTTTGGTAGCGGGGGCAGGATATTCGGCTTATATGCAAACTTCCCCGCCCCCATTTCCTCTGAAGTGACAAAAACCAGAGCTAATTAGGAGTATTAAGATGGCCACAGCACACGGCGACAACAACGCAACCCACCAGATCTTGCTAGACGAGTCCACCTACCACGAGCTAAACATGATCCTAACTGACCTAAAGACTCTCGGGCAGCTCGTGTCCACGATCGACATGAAAGAGCTTTGTGAGGACGAAGTTAGCAACGCAGGCTGGCTCATTGAACGCACCGCGAAGCGAGCCCAGGAAGTCCTAAATCGATCGCCTAAGGCTGCAGAGGCGGTATCACTCAGAGTCATCGACCGTCCCGAGTAGTAACGTCCATGAGCCGACTGACGTGCCCCGGTGATCTTTGGGCTCGGCTGATACACTGGTCTCCGTTTTTTTGTCGGACTGGGCCAATTATAGACCCAGACTTTTCGCGCTCTCTGTCGAGGGAAGCCTTATGTGTGTTATTGATTGGACGGCCATAGCTGCTTGGATCGGCTCACTCGCGACTCTAGGACTGCTTATCGCAGCTGTTCTTGGCTTCTACATGTGGAAGAAGCAGTTTTTCGGACAGAGAGATCACAACCTGGCGCTCAAAATACTTCAACGTATGCATCTTTCTTCAAAGGCGCTTCGAGCATTCCGATCTCCTGTTCCTACGATGATCGACGAAGACGTACCTCTAGGTCCGCCGGGATTTGATGATCCGAATTACGACTATGAGTATCGGCGCCTGTGGGCACGGTACAGATCCCGCAGGCAACGAGTGTTCGAGAGCACGGAGGAAAGACTCAGCGCTATCCACGATGCTACCGTGGTTTGGCCAGACCTAAGGCCTGAACTCACGGAGCTTGGGGAGAAGCTAGCCGTCATCGAGACGGAAGTAATCGTTGAAGCTCGCAAGTATGTTGAGTCACATCATCCGGGATTCGTCGCCCCAGAGGAATGCAATCGAGAAGTATTGTTCTTTTCCGGAGATGGTGAGGATGCTATTCACGAACGGTATTCAGAGACCGTCGAAGAGTTCAGCAAGATTCTGGAAAAGAAAATTCACATGAATTGACATGCGCCTCAGAGCGCGCGCGGATTGTCGCGAAGGTCGACTGAGCGGACCAAAGCCGTTCTACGGCCCTGTTCAAAGCGTCGTTCAAAGCATCCTCATGGTCGCGGGCGCGACGAATTGTAAGTGTCAGTCTTGCTCGCGCCCGTCGAAGGGCCCAACCGGGCGAGATCCACGCGATGACCCTATCGACTGGCCCAAGTTCTTTCGGTTGATGCTCCCGTATCCGACTCGGACTCATATCCATACGTCGCTCGAGATAGCTTAGGAAACTCAGCATGGGCCGATACCTCTCGAAATCATCGATCTAGCCACCGGTGCCAGTGCCTTCGCGGATCTCGATCGCCTGACGCGAATTCGGGTCGATCAGTAGCTCGTCCTGGTTGACCGCCTCGCGGATCGTGTTACCCACGACCTCTCGGATGCCGGCATCACCTATGAGGCTACCTTCAACCACGATCGAGATCTGAACGCCAGGCGCAGTGTCCGTCCGTTCAGAGCCGCCGATACTGTCGCCGAAGTCTCGATCCAGCGGCTGCCCATTGAACGTGGGTGTGGACCCGACCGCACTCGGTGTGGATCCACCCCCGAACTGCGCTGAACGAATGGCATTAATCTGCACGACGCCGGCAGCCAGGTGTGTGGCAGCCAGCGCAGCGGCGAGCGGCATGGGATAGGCCGAAAGGGTTTTTGTTACGCCCTCCGACGTGTTGATCACGGCATTAGCGATCGCCGCTGCCTGGTTCAGCCGAAAGAGTGCCTTGTTGTGCGTAGCGACGCCCGCCGTGATGTTGTCCAGGTCGTTAAACACCTGTTTTGCTCGGTCTTTGCTGGACTTAGCCTCGAACTTCTGTCGCTCGTTCAAGGCCTTGAGGTGGATCTTATTGAGTCGCTCCTGATGCTGCTCACTTATGCCGGCCTCGAGCTCCATGGCGCGAGCCTTGGTGATGAGCTCGTTGTTCAACGCGGTGCCGATGAGCTCCATTCGACGTTCATGCGCGAAGAGCTCCCTTTCCTCTTCACTCCGGAGGCCTTCCTCGATAATCGCGATCTTGTTCGCCAGGCTGTCCCTGAGGCGGGTTTGCTCAGCAATCTCTCGAGCTTTTGCGATCGCATCCTCGGAAGCATCTTCAGATGGTTCAATTTCGATCTCCTCGAGCTTCTTGCGCGAATTGACCAATGCTTTTGCGTTCGCCTCGGCATCCAGGCGTGCCTGGGTCATCGCTCTACCTATCGCCACTGAGGGTCTCTCGGCGGCCGCCAGGTTCTGAAGCATTTCATTGGCATGCTGTGCGGAGGCCTCGAGCGAGTCCTGCATCTGGTTCAGTATCCCAGATTCGGCGTTCTTGATAGCGCCAGATCCGAACGTCTCGGACATTTTATTCTGGACAGTGATTAC
The DNA here is from genome assembly GCA_964606915.1 of uncultured Woeseiaceae bacterium. Classification (GTDB taxonomy): domain Bacteria; phylum Pseudomonadota; class Gammaproteobacteria; order Steroidobacterales; family Woeseiaceae; genus UBA1847. The sequence continues at coordinate 50,375 of CAZSIQ010000018.1, forward strand.
TGCGCTCTCGATTCCTGCGAATGACGAGATCGATTTTCCAGCCAGCGTCAGGACACCGACCTCCACAGCTTTGAACGTCAGTTTCAGTCCGAAGAAACTGTCGGCGACTATGCCAACTCCGACGGCTGCGATGTCCATCGCTTTGTCGATAGCGTTCCCCATCACGTCGGCCTCTGTCCCGGTGTCTATGATGCGATTGGCAAAGGCGGTAACAAACGGTGAGACCTTGGCGCTAATCGTGTTACCGACACCTTGAAAACGTTCTCGGACCATCAGCATCGCGTCATTGGCCGCTTCGACTTTTGCGGAGTCAACTCGATCGAGAGCCAAGTTGTAGCGGTCGACGTCTTCCTCGGCCTTCTCGAGGACACCGGTCCCTTGGTCGATGAGGTTTAGCATCTCGCCTGTTCGGTCGCCAAAGAGTGCTGTTGTGGCGGCAACCTGCTCCGATCGAGTACCCATACCTCGAATCGCCTCGGCGTAAACTTCGAATAGTTCGTCGGGCTTTTTGTTCGCCAACGCCTCGGTATCGAGGTTCAGCTGCTTGAGGAAGGGGGCGGCCGAACCGCTTCCTGTCGTGTTGAACTCACCCAGTGCCTTCTGAGCTCGCAGTAGAGACTTGGAGAGATTCTCGCTGGATCCGCCGTTGAGCTCGGTCAGGATCTGCAGCGCCTTAAGTCTTGTCGTAGACGTACCAATGCGATCGGCGTGTTTCGCCAACGCGTCGATGTTCTCGAACGATCGCTTCGTAAGCAGGCTGACGCCGCCGGCTGCAATACCGAAGGCAGCGGTGACAGCCGTGGCACCTTTCTTGAGCGAGTCCATCTGCTTCCGGACCCGATCGTAGACTTGTTTCCCCTTCTGCTGACTGCGAACAACGACGTCTGCCGTTGATTGGTTGCTCATCTCAGATCTCCTCGACCCCGCGGAAACGGAAACGGGGTTTTCAGATTGGAAATACGCTCAAACTTCGTGAGTCATGGTCCCGTATTGATTCTGCTCCAGGAAGGACCCGCGCTTACTTCAACTCGTTTACCGTAGCTAGAGCGGGCGCGGGTCCAGCTCAAGAGTGTCAGCTACGCACCCGCGTTCCTCACTGCGCCGTGCCACATGATAGGGGCAGCATTGAACTCGTGTCGGCCCTTGAACTTCAGCCCGCTGGTCTCGAAGTCTTCCGTCGGCCCCTCGATGTAAGGCATCTCGTTTCCATCCAAATAGATGCGGGAGAACCAGTGAATCGAGTTCGGAGACGCGACCAGATACCAGGTGGTTTCCGAGTCAGCGCTCAGTCGCGGCTCGACAACCACATTCAGCTTTTTCGCAAACGGGTTATGGGTGGATGACACTTTGCCGTCGGGATCATAGATCGAATTGACGAGTTGCTCGGCCTTTGTCTCGAGGTGAGGTGGGACGATAAGGTAGGCCGGAACCAGATCGAGAAACTGTTCTTTCTCTGCATTCTGCTGCAGCCTCATCAATCGCTTGGCTTCGCCGACGCTATCGACAGACAATTCAGCTGCCGTTCCTACGTTTCCGTGGGAGGCATCGAAAAGCGGGTTACCATCGACCATTGCAGGATTTGCGATCAGCTGCCCGAACACGATGTCCTTCTCGAGACGCAGAGCGGCGTTCGCGAACTGAAAGCTCATGTTTGCGAATCCCCCCAGGTCGTCATTTATGTACATTTCACGAGAGAACTTTATTCCTCGTTCGAACCTAGCGAGCCTAATGTCGACGCCCGAGTCAGTCAGAGTCGTGTAAGTCAGTTCGCCGCCTTCGTTGACAAGCTTCAGCCCGCCGCTTAACTCGCTCAACGAAACCGATTTGTGCGGCTTGTAGTCGCGGACGTCGACCTTAGTCGTCCATTCACGGTGTGTGGCAAGCTCCGGGTTGTCGAACCCCTCGATCATGCTCTTACTGGCAACATTTGCCAGGAGCTGCTTGAAGTCAGACGTGCTGTGAAGTCGACTGAACTCCTCGCGTGGCGACATACCGACGTTGTATGAACCGCTCATCTCAAGGATAGATCTGCCGACATCCCGAAGTGAGCTCAGGCCAATCGCAGCAGCTTCCCGCGATAGCTCTCCCTTCGTTATGCCTTGGCGATGCAGGTAACCGTCTACGAAATCTGATGCAAAATCTGCTGCTCGGCCAGTGTCAATTCCGAACGAGTTATCCGGTTGTACGTTTCCAACACCAGTTGGCGTGCTGTCCTTGCCGAGCTCCTCCAACAATAGCGCCCGCGCCTGGTCGACTGAAACATCGATGTCCGCGATACAGGCATCCCTCAGGACCCGGAATTGCTCAGAGTCGCCGGTCAAATGACTGTCGAAAATCTCGAGAATTTGATCACGCCGTTTTTTCTCTTCCAGGCGGAACTGATCTTTCGCGGTAGTCTTACCGGTCATGGTGTTTTCTCCTGCAGGTAGGTTGGGTGCCGATGCAGCCGTGGGCTCTCGCTCGCTCGTCTGGGGCAGATAAGCTATGCCTGACGCTGAGGGCCCCAGATTGAACGCTCGTCCAACGCCGACTGTGTGATCAGCCGGTATGTCGACGAGGGAGATCTCCATCGGCACCCAGTTCGTGACCCGGTACTCGTCCGGACCGTCTGTGTTCTCTTGAATGAGCTTCCGCTCGAGGATTTTGTAGCCGACGCTTACGTTTGCGAGAAGGTCGTCGGAAAGGTCGGTCCAGATGTCTTCGACGTCAGCACGAGTGCTGATCCGGATTTCGGCATGTCCGCGACCGCCCTCGATCCACGCCCGCTCGACCTTGCCCAGGCGATCCGCGCGCCCGCGGAGGTGGTTGTAGAGGATTGGCGCGCCCGCATTCAATTTCGAAAGGTCGCACTCGTCCTTGGCATGTCCAAGGATCTCCACCCAGGCCTCGCTCAGAAATCCTCCGCGCTCATACGGGTGCTCTGAACTGAAGGACACTCGTACGACCCTTCGCTGCTCATCAACGACTGCCGTCGCATCTCGAAATCCGCGGTACTGAAGTCCCGCTATCGCTGTGTCGTTCTTTGGCATGAGCCGGAACTTACACAACGGACTTTCGAAAAGTTGGCCACGCATGGCCAACTTGGATCCAATTCAACCGTCAGACAGCACCCGCCGTATGGTGCGAGCCTCTGGCAACTCAAGCCTCAGCACTTCCATGGCCCAATAGAGCTCTGCGAAACGTTGGCCGTAGTCGATCGGGTGCTTAATTCCACTGCGACAGAATGAGAATCGCTCCTGCAACGACTCTGCGCACTTCTTCAATGACGTTTGGTTCGTACTTGACGCGTATCTGCTGAGTAGAATGTTGCGTTGCTCGTAGCCATCTAGCGTCCTGACCTCGCGGGCGCTCCCAAAGAAGCTCTCGATCGGAAAACCGTCCGGATCCCGTATCCAGGCGCGAAGCGCCCTCGCCAATTCGCTGCGGCGCTTGCTATCCACGCGAAGGCCTCTTTCGAGGAGAGCAACAGTGATGTCGAGGTCTTCACGTTGCATCGTTGGTGCCGACTAGTGTTTCTTCCGTAGATCGAGAGGCACTACAGAGTCCGTCCGCATGTCGAAGTCCTCGACAACGAGCTGCGACGCCTCAAGCTGTGCCTTTCGCTCGTCAGGCTCATTGGGACCGACCGGCACTTCGATAGTAAATCGCACCTTGCCGGCGCCGAGCCTGTAGCCGGCAATGAGCATCTGCTGTGCGGGTACATAAACCAGCACCACGGCGCAGTCTGGGTTCTCTCTCAACGCAGCATGTACAGCGTTTGCGTGATACTCGCCGAAGATAGGCTTGTTCATTGCTCTTCCCCGATCGCGTTGGCGATGTCTGCTTTGGTCGCATTGCTTGCCACCTCAAGCCCCATCTCGTTGGCGATCGCAAGGAGCTCTTTCTTCGAGATGTCTTTGATATCGATCTCAGTGTCATCGTCATCGATGCGGTCGGTCGACCTGTCATCCATGGCTCGGATGTACTCATCCGGAATGATCTTGAAGCCTAAACTCAGGTATTTGATGATGTGGTTCACCGCTATCTCTTCAGCATCGGTGTAGTCGACAACCTCGCCATCCAGGATCGCTGGCTTCCCAACAATTAGGGTGTTTTTTCTGGACAGGGTCGCGGACTGCTTCACTTCAGTTTCTCCGGCTGGTGGGCGCTCACGGCCCACTTTGATGCCTTGCTGTTGGACTCTGCCTCCAGCCAAGACTTGATTTGTTGTACGTTGGTGCCCGTGAGCCGTGAGACGTCGTTCGGCGTCAGTCCGTGTTCTCGAATTAGCTTTAACGCCGCTTCCGGAGGTCGATACCTGATTGCTGGTCTGTTCATCGATTGGGTTCCTGCGTTTGAATAGACTGCTCCGCTAGCGCTCGATCGAACATTGCTCGGTCAGCAGGCCCGAGTTTTTCGTAAGGGCCGTACCTCGCTTCCAAGGTCCTGCGAAGGTCGTTGCCCCCTGCAATGCCCAGGTTCTGGTCTGTTTTGATTGATTTATTGTTTTCGTCTGCGGTGGACCGCACTGTTTCGCTACGTCCCACCGCACTGTTTGCTACGCTGGACCGCACTGTTTCCTGGTCGAGTAAAGGGTGCGGTGGACCGCATCGTTTTCCACGGTCCCATTCGATAACCTCGATCCCAGGAAAGGCCCTGTGATACCGAAGGAATGGCAATCTGTATCGAGTCGGCTTCCCACGCCCTCCGCCCTTCTCGCGGGTAATGAGACCACTATTTGCTAGCTTAGTGATTGCGTCGGAGAGCGTCCGATCTGCTACATCTAGGTCTGCGCTCATGCCTTTGAGACTCGGCCATGCCGCATTCACGTCGGAGTTATGCCTCATGCATAAGTGATAGAGAACAAGGTTCATCGTTCCGTCAATCCTCGGTCTGACGCGGAGCCGGTAATAGGCCTCGAGAGCCTCTTTGCTCATCGTGACTCCTATATGTTGAGCTAGGCTCAGGGCGCTGTGGTCGCTCGAATTCGGCTCCCGCGCGGTACTCCCGGACGACTATTGCAACCAATAGGTCCGAAATCGCTTCGATGTGCTTGTGAGAACTCACTCAGACAGGGCGGTGTACAGAGTTTCAGCATCAACGGGTGTGAGCCAAACTCGCCCACTTGGTGTTCGAGTCGGCTTAATCAGACCCTTTCCCTCTAGCTCTGCGCACTTGCTCTTCCCCGTGTCTTTGGACACGGAAGCTTCCCTATAGAGTCGTATGTCTTGCACGACGGCCATGTTTTCGAGTGTCACTCTGGTTCTCCTGAAACTGTCGAAACGCTGAAACAGTTGATTCAGCTGTTACGGGGAAGTATTCTCACAACCCGTTACGGCTTCAATCCGAGAGATATGCTGAAAGACCCGTTACTAGGTAGACATGAAGGACGGTTGGCCGCCGCCGCGCTGACTTGTAACGCGAGAGAGCTCGCCCTTGTATTGGTGACATGGGCGAATGACGGTGAAGAACACGCAACACTCTGGGCAGAGAGGCTTACAAAGCACGGCATCGAGCCATGGTTGGAACAGATAGATAGTTATGTTCGGGATGTTGAGCTGGTCCACACCTACAGCTTGAACCGAGAAACCAAGCAGTTCGAAATTTCCTATCGTCCGTGGCGCGAAATCTCACCGACAGTCGATTTCCTTCAGTATCCAGATGCTCCGACTGCGTTCGCATGGATCGTCATGAAGATCAACAACGCAGGCCTAGACGGAGTCGTTAAACGATGCGAAGCAAAGGACTGCGAGAACTTCCACGTTAGAAAAGGACGATGGTGCTCTGACGCGTGTGGCAGCCGCATGCGGGTGAGCAAGAAGCGGGAGCGAGACAGAAAGAGGCAAATGCTATGAAAATGGCCATCTACGCCCGTTACTCCACCGAACAACAAGATGAAACGTCGATCGACGGACAGTTCGCAAACTGCAGATCGCTCGCCCTCGGACACGGCTGGACAGTTGTAGACGAGTATCGTGACGAGGCGATGAGTGGATCCGACGATTCACGGCCTGGCTACATCAAGCTACTGGCGGATTCCGAGTCCGGTAAGTTCGATGGAATTATTGTTGACGAGACGAGCCGTGTGACCAGGCGCCCCGGCGAGCTACCTCGTCTCCTTGACATCCTCGCATTTCGAAACCAGTTCCTGATCGACTGCAAAGGGTTCGACTCAAGGTCGCAAACGGCATTCCTACTCGCAAGCGTCTATGGCGGGATCGACTCTCTAGAACTAAGCAAAATTCGCGATAGAACACACAGGGGGCTCCGAGAGAGGGCAAAGGCTGGTTTTTCGGCTGGTGGCAGAACTTACGGATACATATCCGCGCCGGTCGATCCTAAAGACCCTGACTCGAAGAAGAACCTCGTCATTGACGAGGAACAAGCGTCGATAGTCCGCGAGATCTTCCAGCGATACGCGGATTTCGAGTCCCCCAGGTCGATAGCGGACGACCTCAACCGAAGAGGCATACCCTCGCCTGGGTCGTCATGGAAACGCGCGAAACGACGCGCGCGTGGTTGGACAGGATCCGCAATCTCCGGATCCGCAAAGACCTTCACCGGAATACTCCGACGAGAACTCTATATCGGTCAGCAGATCTGGAATCGACGGAAATGGAAGAAGGTACCTGGTACCAGCAAGCGGAAAAGCGAGATGCGCCCGCAATCGGAATGGGTAATAACTGAACACCCTGAGCTTCGCATCGTTGACGACGTCGTTTGGCACAAGGTCCAAAGCCGCTTGCGATCAGTACGCGAAAACGCACATCCGAACAATACTGCGCCCCGCGGGCGGCCCAGCCGCTACCTTCTCTCCGGGATCATGGTTTGCGGCGAGTGCGGCGGAAACTACATCATGCATGACAGCAGGGCCTACGGGTGCTCAAGCCACACTAATGGTGGCAAGCACCTGTGCTCCAACAAGCTGCGTGTTAAGCGGGAGACTGCCGAGACGGCGATTCTGAGAAATGTTCGGGAACAACTCTTCGACGAGTCGATAGTCGCTCGGGTTACCGAGCAGATTGAAACCGCAGTTTCGGCCATTCATGAGGCAGAAAGCGGGCATCCCAAAGAGCTACGACAGAGCATTCGCGCTCTCGAAGAGAGAATCGAGAAGGTCGCCGATGCGATTGAGTCTATGGGAATCAGCCACACGCTGTCCGCACGGCTTCTTAAGCTCGAGAATGAACGCGATTCCGCCCTGCAGAGACTGCAAGCAGCAACAGAGAAACAGGCTCAAATCGAATCTCTGCCCGACGTCGTGCCCATTCTGGTTGAACGCTGGCGACAGCTGGTCGAAGAAATCGGAACTATCTCATCGAACCCTCACGTACGCCTTGAGGAGATCGAGGGCGCTCGTGAGCAGCTAAAGACGCTGTTGGGTAGGGTCGAGCTGCGGCCGAGAGACGGCATCCTCTGGGCTTACCCACCCTCAAATGCAGAAGGACTCGCCGAAGCGAGTCCCTTGCATATAAAAGTGGTAGCGGGGGCAGGATTTGAACCTGCGACCTTCGGGTTATGAGCCCGACGAG
>CAZSIQ010000019.1:0-56106 GCA_964606915.1 uncultured Woeseiaceae bacterium
CGCTGGGTTTCCCGCTCCAAATACGAAAAAGGCCCGTCTTCGAAGGGTCCTTTTTCGTATTCGAAACAGACCAGGTTAACGCATGGCCTCACAGTTGCTCGATGGTAGTGGTTCATCGCGTTACCGGTCGCTTTCCCTCAGCTCATCGGCGCCTAACGCGCTGGGTTTCTCGCTCCACTTCGTCGATGCCTCGCTCTCCGTTTAAACTAGGCCTATGAAACGAGTTCTGGTTGGTGTCACGGGCGGCTCAGCGTCCGGCAAAACGGAAATTGCCCGTGCTGCAGCTCGGGCGGTATCGCCGCTGAGTTCGCTGGTCATTTCCGAAGACGATTACTACGGTGACCACGGGGCACGGTCCGATTTCGACCCGGCGTTATTTAACTTCGATCACCCCGACAGCCGGGATCACGGCTTGCTGGCCGAGCAACTGGCTGCGCTGAAGGCCGGAGACAACATCCAGGCGCCGGTATACGACTTCACCATTCATCGTCGTCGATCCGACACGCGCGAGATCGCGGCGGCGGATATCGTCGTGGTGGAGGGCATCCACCTGTTTTGTGACGTCGACGTCCGCAACCTGCTGGACATTCGTGTGTTCGTCGATGCACCTGACGATGTACGCCTGGCAAGGCGTCTGCTCAGGGACGTGAACGAGCGTGGACGAACGGCGCATTCAGTCGTCAGCCAGTACCTCGGCACCGTTCGGCCCATGCATCAGCAGTGGATCGATCCCGGCCGGGACCATGCACATATTCATATTCACAACGATGCGGCAGCGGCGCGGCCGCCGGAGCACCTGTCTGCCTTCTTCGACGAGCTGGCGCAGCCCGTCATCGATGCCATTGCCGAAAAGCGCAAGTGAGCGGTAGCCGGGCATCGGCGCAGGCATCATCCCGGATCTACGGCATCGACTTCACGAGTCGGCCGACCCGGCGGAAACCCATTACCTGTGTGGAAACCCAGCTGGTCGGCGATCGCCTCGTCTACGCCGGCCTGCAGCGTTGGTCGGAATTCGCCGACTTCGAGAGCTTCCTGGACAGCCCGGGTCCGTGGGTTGCCGGCATGGACTTTCCGTTCGGCCAGGCACGTCGATTCGTTGAGAACATCGGCTGGCCGGACTCATGGACCGGCTATGCGGCGACGGTGTCCAGCATGACCCGACCTGAATTTCGCGAGCTGCTGGATGATTACCGGCGGGACAGGGCGCCCGGCGACAAGGAACATAAACGGGTCACTGATGCGCTGACCGGTGCCGTGAGTTCGCAGAAGCTCTACGGGGTTCCGGTGGCCCTGATGTTCTACGAGGGCGTGCCAAGGCTACTGAACTCCGCGGTATCGATTCCGCTATTGCGGCCGACGGACGACTCGCGGGTCGCGCTGGAGTCCTACCCCGGGAAACTCGCGAGAGACCTGGTGGGTCGCACCCCTTACAAGCAGGACGTTCGGGACAAACAGACGGATTCGCAGGCCGAAGCCCGGAAAAAGCTGTTTGAAGCCCTGGCTTCGGGAGCAGCGGGCGTTGAGGTCGAGGCGCCGTCGCGACTCGCGGACGACCCTATGGGCGATGAACTCGACGCCTTGTTGTGTGCTGTGCAGGCGGCGGTCGCTTCGCGACGACCCGGCTTCGGCATTCCCGATTCGGCGGATGCGCTCGAAGGATGGATCGCCGGAACGTCGGCAGATCCTGGTTACGGCGTTCCCGAGTAGACCCTCACGTAGTCGACTTCCATGCTGACCGGCAGTCGCGTGTCGACATTCGGTGGCCCTGGCCAGTTCCCGCCGACGGCGACGTTGAAGATGATGTAGAAGCGCTCGTTAAACGGGGCCGGGAAGTCATTGCCGGCGGTGAACCAGCTGTTCTGCATGCCGTACATCACGTCATCCACGTACCAGCGCATTTCAGACTGGTCCCACTCCAGCGCGTAGGTGTGGAACTCGTCGGAGACGCTTGCGGCCGGGTCAAAATCGTTGCCGGTGTAGACGTTGTTCGGCCACTGCGCACCGTAGTGGATCGTGCCGTGGACGGTGTTGCCGCCGGAGCCGTCGAGGTTGATCGCCTCCATGATGTCGATTTCCCCGCTCGCGGCCCAGGTACCGTAGGTGTCGTCCTGGGGCATCATCCAGAATGCGGGCCAGATACCCTGGCCCTTGGGTAAGCGGATACGCGCTTCGATGCGGCCGTAACGGAACGCGAATCGGTCGCGCGTGTTGAGTCTTGCGGACGTGTAGTCCTTGCCGTTGCTGTACAGGCGAAAAGACTCAATGACGAGCTTGCCGTCCTCCAGCCGGGCATTGTCGGGCTCATACCACTGGAGTTCATTGTTACCCCAGCCGGGAATACCATACTGGCTGCCGTCTCCGGATTCGAAAAACCAGGTCTCCGGGTCCAGTGCGTCGCCGTCGAATTCGTCGCTCCACACCAGGGTCATATCGCCGCCCGGGCCGATCGGGCTGTTGTCAGCGAAGGTCAGCGTCGGATTGGTGATGTTGACGTTCGACGGGGCGCTCGCTGGCGGCGGCGGGGTGGAGACCGGGTCCGGGTCGGGGACCGCCGTCACGGCAGAACCACCGCCACTGCCGCCACCGCAGCCGGCAATAAGTATCGATGCCGCGAGTGCGGCAAACCTGTAATGCATGAAGCAACCCCGCTAGTGCAGCAGCAAGTCTGACAGCGCTGTCAGGGTCGTGCAATCACAATCGGTGGTTCTTGGGGATACAGTGGGGAGAGAAATAGAGGGTCGAGGGGAGAGCGTGTCGGTGCCGGCAAGCAGCGAAAGCGTAACGGCCTCCCGGTGCGGGATGGGGCCGAGCGGTCGTCCGGCAAAGTGCCGGATCGTATCTTGCGTTACCTAGCCCAGTTGTCTCGCCTTTTCGTCTTGCTGGTTCATTCGCCAGCGCAGCAGGCTGATCGCACTGCGGTAGCGATACGCCGCGTCCTCGTGCGCCTTGGCGATGGTTTCCAGCTCGTCGATCTCGCAGGCGCTGGGTGGCTTACTGGCCAGGTCTCTCAAGCGTTTGTCGGTCATTGCTGTCTCCTTAACGGTATGACTTCACGCGCTCCCGGGAGTTTCACCGGCTTGTCATTGGCCTCCATTGGCCGTGGCGTGAGTCGGTTAATACAGCTCTAACAATGCAAAGATTCGGCCAGACCCGTGTCAAATCAAGGACAATTTTTCGACCATATTCGGCTTTTCGAGGCAAGTTAGAGACTTGCGACGCCTTGCTCGAATGCACGTGAATCGGATATGGCCAATAACTGCGCGGGTTTGCGTCAATTTATTGACGCGACATCAGATTCAGGCGGCAAGGCTGCACCAGCATTGACCCCAGTTTGCCGCCGCGCGTAGGTCAGACTGGAATTTTGACCGGGTCTAAGTCATCCTTCGGCGCGGCGACAAGCGGGGGACCTGCTCAAAACGTCGCCGGGCCATAGAGACCACGAATCGCCCCCGGGCGAGACGGCCCTGATCGCCGGAACCCGCGCGATTGAAAGGACTCTTACTCTCTTTCAGTTTTCTACCCAGGGGTAATCATGAGAAGAACGTTTATCTCATCGCTCGTTCTGTCGCTGTTCGCCATCGCCGGCTGCCAGCCGGCTGAAGAGGCAACCACCGCAGCTGTTACTGTTCCGGAAGGCATTACGCTTGTCGAAACCGTCGAACCGTCTACCGATGGCTCCATTGTCATACCGTACGAAAAGTACGAGCTGGACAACGGGCTGACGGTCATCCTCCACGAGGATCTCTCGGATCCACTGGTGCACGTCGATATCACCTACCACGTGGGTTCCGGAAGAGAAGATGTCGGCAAGTCGGGTTTCGCGCACTTCTTCGAACACATGATGTTCCAGGGTTCTGACAACGTTGCCGACGAGGAACACTTCCGCATTGTCTCCGAGTCCGGCGGCACACTTAACGGTACGACGAACTCCGACCGCACCAACTACTTCCAGACGGTGCCGTCCAACCAGCTTGAAAAGATGCTCTGGCTGGAAGCGGATCGCATGGGCTTTTTCCTCGACGCGGTAACGCAGGAGAAATTCGAGGTTCAGCGCGAGACGGTCAAGAACGAGCGCGGCCAGCGGGTCGACAATCGTCCGTACGGTCAGCTCTGGGAGCGCGTTGGCGAGGCCATGTACCCGGAAGGGCACCCATACTCTTGGTCGACGATCGGCTACATCGAGGATCTGAACCGCGTCGGCCTGAACGACCTGAAGAAGTTTTTCCTTCGCTGGTATGGCCCGAACAACGCGACGCTGACCATCGGCGGCAAGTTTGATACCGAGCAAACGCTGAACTGGATCAACAAGTACTTCGGTTCGATTCCGCGTGGCCCGGAAGTCGAAAAACCGGAACCAACGCCGGTCGTCCTCGAGGGTGACCGTTACCTGTCCATGGAGGACAACGTCGCACTGCCGCTGATGTACATGGCGGTACCGACGGTTCACCAGTACCACCCGGATGAAGCGCCGCTGGACGTGCTGTCGTCCATCATGGGCGACGGTGAAACCTCGCTGCTGTACAAGAACATGGTCAAGGAAGGGCTCGCCGTACAGGCCAGCACCGGCCACGGCTGCCGTGAACTGTCCTGCAGCTTCTCTGTCATCGCCTTGCCGAACCCGGCGAGTGGCACGACGCTGGCTGACCTCGAAAAGATCGTTCTGGATTCCCTCACTGAATTCGAAGAGCGCGGTGTGCTCGATGACGATCTCGCTCGCGTCAAGATGGGTATCCGCTCGAGCGCGATCTTCGGCCTGGAAAGCGTCGCCGGAAAGGTACGTCGGCTGGCACAGTTCGCGACGTTTGCAGAATCGCCCAACTTCATCGGCAAGGACATCGCACGCTACGACGCGGTAACGAAAGAAGACGTCATGCGCGTCTATGAGCAGTACATCAAGGGCAAGCCGGCCGTCATCAAGAGCATTGTGCCGAAGGGCCAGCCGGATGCGGTCGTGCGCGAAGACAACTTCCCGCGCCCGGTTCGCACGCTGCCGGAATACGTGGCGGTAGCCGAGTCTGACCTTGAATACCGTCGCGCGACGGATGACTTCGATCGCAGCGTTATGCCGGGTGAGGGTGAAAACCCGGCGGCGACCCTGCCGGAAATCTGGCGTGGTGAACTGGCCAACGGTATCCCGGTCCTGGGTGCGTTGAACAAGGAAACGCCGACGGTTGCGATGCGCCTTCGCATCCGGGCCGGTCAGCGTGATGAGTCACTCGACAAGCTGGGCCTTGCTTCCATGACGGCCTCCATGCTCAACGAGTCGACCACCGAGTCCAGCAATGAGGAACTCAGCAACCGTCTTCAGAAGCTGGGTGGTTTTGTCTCGATCGGGGCAGGCAACAACAGCATGACGCTGTCGATTCGTGCGCTGACCGAGAACTTCGATGAAGTACTGGCTATCGCCCGTGAGCGCCTGATGATGCCGGCGTTCAGCGAGGAGGACTTCAAGCGTGTTCAGGCTCAGACCATCGAGTCGATTCGCCAGTCGAAGACGCAGCCGGCATCGACAGCCGACACGGTCTACCAGAAGCTGCTGTTTGGCGAAGACAACGCCTTCGCGCACATGAACATCGGCACCGAAGAATCTGTTGCAGCGATCACGCTCGATGACGTCCGTGCGTTCTACGCCAGCTACGTGGCACCAAGCATCGCCGACATCGTGGTTGTCAGCAACATGGACGAAGCGACGGTACGCGAGAAGCTGACGGTCCTGGAAGACTGGGAGGGCGAGGCGGAAGCGCGTCCCGAGCTCAAGGAGTTCCCGGAGCTGGGCGAAACGCGAATTTACCTGGTCGACAAGCCGGGTGCAGCGCAGTCCGAGATTCGTATCGGCAAGCGTTCCCTGACTTACGATTCGGACGGCGAGTACTACCGTGCGAGCCTGGCCAACTTCACGCTGGGCGGTGCGTTCAACAGCCGCATCAACCTGAACCTGCGTGAAGACAAGGGTTACACCTACGGTGCACGCTCCGGCTTCTCGGGTAATAAGGAATACGGCACGTTTACGGCTCGCGCCGGTGTCCGCACGGACGCGACGGCTGACAGCATCGTGCAGTTCGAGAACGAGATCCGCGGTGTTGTCGAAAACGGCCTGACTGAAACGGAAATGTCCTTCACGCGCCGGGCACTTGGCCAGCGCGATGCACGCCGTTACGAAACGCCGTCACAGAAGATCAACATCCTGTCGCAGATCATCGAGTACGACCTCGACGACAACTTCATCGAAGTGCAAAACGATATCCTGGCCTCTGTCGGCAAGGAGGAGCTGGATGCACTGGCGAAGAAGCACATGAACATCGATAACGCCGTTATCGTTGTCGTCGGCGACAAGTCGACCATCTACGAGAGCCTGCAGGAACTGGGCTACGAGATCGTCGAGCTCGATACCGAAGCGCAGCCGATCAGCAGCTGATCTCGCTGAGTGACCGAACGGGAAGGGCGGCCAGGAGCCGCCCTTCTTGTTTACAGCGCAATCAAGTTTCGGGATTCGCCTGCCGAATAACGACCGTCTTCCCTCAAATGGTCCATACTTCCATGGGGCTACTTAATTGATATTCACCGTGCGTCTTGTTCGTCTGCCAGTTCTTTGTCTAGCGTTGCTGTCGGCATTTCCGGCGTGGTCTGCCGTGGTCGACTTGCCAAAGACCGCGGACAAGGTACGGATTGACGGTGTGATCGACGAGGCAGCGTGGCGATCTGCCACACGCGTTGTTATCGATATCGAGACGCGACCGGCTGAGAACCTGCCGGCGCCTGTCTCGACGACTGCGTTGCTGATGGAAGACGGCAAGAGTCTGTATATCGCTTTCGATGCCCGCGACCCGAACCCGGAGGCGATCCGGGCCTACCTGCGGGACCGGGACAAGCCGTTCGACGACGACCTGGTCGGAATCGTGTTGGACACCTATAACGACGGCCGCCGTTCTTTCGAGTTTTTCTCCAATCCGCTGGGCGTGCAGCTGGATCTGACAAATGACGACGTCAACCGCAATGAGGACACGGCGTGGAATGCGATCTGGGACTCGGCCGGAACCATCACGGAGTCAGGCTATGTCGTGGAGATGCGCATCCCGTTCAGCCAGTTGCCGTTCCCGGCCAGCGAAGGTGAGCAGACCTGGGGATTCAACGTCCTGCGTTTCTATCCGCGTGAGGACCAACTGCGCCTGGCGAGCAGCCCGTTGGATCGAGAGCTCGGCTGCGGCCTCTGCCAGATCGGCGAAATTCGCGGTTTCAAAGGCGTACGTCCATCGCGCAACCTCGAGGTCGTGCCTACGCTGACAGCGTCAAATGCCCGGACCACCGACGATCCCGGCGTCGTACCGCTGGACAGCAGCGGCACCGATACGGAAGTCGGCGTCAGCATTCGCTGGGGAATTACGCCAGACACCACGGCAAATTTCGCCATCAACCCGGATTTCTCACAGGTTGAAGCGGACTCTGCCCAGCTCGATGTGAACAACCAGTTCGCGCTGTTCTTTCCCGAACGCAGGCCTTTCTTCCTGGAAAACGCCGATTACTTTACGACGCCGCTGCGAGCAGTGTTCACGCGCACCATTGCGGACCCGAGCCTCGGCGCCAAGATCACCGGCAAACGAGGTAACCACACTTACGGCCTGTTCGCGGCCGAAGACGATGTCACTAACCTGTTGTTTCCGGGTCCCACCGGTTCGTCGACCGATACGCTGGATCGGTCCAATCATGCGCTGGTCGGCCGTTACAGCCGCGGATTCGGCAATGCGTCCTCGATCGGCGTGCTCTGGACCAGCCGTGAGGCGACCGGTTATCACAACCGCGTGGCCGGTCTGGACCTGAACTGGCGCATCACTGAACAGCATGAAGTTATTGCGCAGTACCTGTATTCGGATACGGCATACCCGACCGAGATTGCCGAAGACAACGACCAGCCACTCGGGAGTTTTACCGGTGCAGCGGGTGTTGCCGGTTATAACTATCGATCGCGCGAGTGGAGCGCCTTTCTGCGACACCGCGAATTCGGCGATGACTTCCGCGCTGACACGGGCTTCATCACGCGAGCGAATTCGGCCACGCAGATCGCCGGTGGCAGCCGGCGATGGATCGGCGATGAGAACGACTGGTACAACCAGCTCGAGGTCTCGGCTGACTGGGACATTACCCGGGACGAAGATGGCCGCGTGCTTGAACGCGAAGTCGAGATGGAGTTCGGCATCAACGGCGGTCTGCAGTCCTATGTCGAGTTCGAGGCATTCACGCGTGATCGCCTGTTCGATGACATCCTGTTCGAAGAGCAGGGATTTGGCGTGTACGGGGAGTTCACGCCGGTCAGTGGCCTCGAACTGAGCGTGAATGTCGAGTGGGGCGACCAGGTGGATTTCGCCAACTCACGGCTTGGCGAGCAGATCAGTGTGCGCCCGTCACTTGAGTGGAACGTCAACCGTCACCTGCTGCTCGACGTCGACTCCAACTTCGTTTCTCTCGACACGCAGGACGGTGAGCAGATTTTCGATGCCCAGGTTCACGACTTCCGTGCGACCTGGCAGTTCAATCGCCTGAGCTTCCTGCGACTGACTGCGCAGGTGCAGGACGTGGACCGCAATCCGGCAAGCTAGTCGAGTCGGATTGACCAGCGCAGCCGCGACGTCGGCACGCAGCTGCTGTATTCGTTCAAGCTAAATCCGCAGACGGTGTTTTTTCTGGGTTACTCAGACAACCGGGTGGAAACCGACGAAATCGATGACCTGACAGCGACTGACCGGACCTGGTTTATGAAGGTCGGCTATGCGTGGGTTCCGTAATACTCAGCGTCTATAGAGCGAATTAGTGTCTATCAAGTCGGACCGGTGAGACCGCCGGCCGGCGATTGGCGTCGTCGTTTTATTCCCAAATGATCTGATAAAAACTCGGTCACGTTGTAAACCTGTCGCGGCTAACGGCATCTAACCCCCATCTGTACGAGCCGGGGTTATGGGGATGACCTTTTTGCGACTACCTGCAGGCGTGCTCCTTCTCTTTGCCAGCACGCTGTCTCTGGCGGGCGTTTCCAGCCTGCCGAACACACAACTTGAAATTCAGATTGATGGGCGCCTGGACGATGCTGCGTGGCGGGACGCCACGCGCATAACGATCGATACGGAGACACGACCGGGCGAAAACCTGCCGGCCAAGGTCGAGACCACGGCATTTATCATTGAGGACGGGGAAAACATCTACGTTGCGTTTGATGCACGTGATCCGGATCCCCGGGCGATTCGTGCCTACCTCAGGGATCGTGACTCCGCCTGGAACGATGATTTCGTGGGCATCGTGCTCGATACGTTTAACGACGAGCGCCGTGCATTCGAGTTCTTTGCCAATCCGCTTGGCGTCCAGATGGACCTGACCTACGACGACGTCAACGGCAACGAGGACTCGTCATGGGACGCGATCTGGGACTCGGCAGGCCGGATCAACGAGAACGGTTACGTTGTCGAGATGCAGATCCCGTTGAGCCAGCTGCGCTTCCCGAGCAACCAGGAGAAGCAGACCTGGGGTATCGACTTGCTGCGGTTTTATCCGCGCGAACACCGCTACCGGCTGTCCAATATCGCGCTTGATCGAGAGGTGAATTGTTACCTGTGTCAGTTCAGCAAGGTGCAGGGGCTGAAAGACGCAAAGCCGTCTCGTGACCTGGAAGTAGTGCCCACGTTGACGGCGTCCTCGACTGAGTCGACGGACGATCCCGGTTTCGTCCCGCTTGATGGCAACGGTGCCGATGGCGAGGTCGGGGTGAGCATCCGCTGGGGCATTACGCCGGACCTGACGGCGAATTTCGCCGTTAATCCCGACTTCTCGCAGGTCGAGGCCGACGTTGCCCAGCTCGACGTCAACAACCAATTCGCCTTGTTCTTCCCCGAGCGGCGCCCGTTTTTTCTCGAGGGAGCGGATTACTTCAATACGCCGATGCGCGCCATCTTCACACGTACGGTTGCGGATCCAACGGTCGGCGTGAAGCTCACGGGCAAGCGCGAGAACAACACGTTCGGCTTTTTCGCCACGGAAGACGATG
Source organism: uncultured Woeseiaceae bacterium (assembly GCA_964606915.1). Classification (GTDB taxonomy): domain Bacteria; phylum Pseudomonadota; class Gammaproteobacteria; order Steroidobacterales; family Woeseiaceae; genus UBA1847. Next base: position 10,028 of record CAZSIQ010000019.1, read on the forward strand.
TCACGAATATCCTGTTTCCCGGCCCGTTCGGATCAGACAGCACGACCATCGATGGCGGCAACACGGCGCTCGTTGGACGCTACAGCCGCAGCTTCGGTGAAGGATCCACGATCAGTGGTCTGCTGACGTCACGTCGCGGCGATGACTATCACAACAACGTGGCCGGCCTCGACCTGCGATGGCGGATCAACGACCAGAACGAGGTCCTCGCGCAGGTGCTTCGGACAGATACCGAGTATCCCGACGCCATTGCCGAGGAGTTCGACCAACCTGACGGCAGTTTTGACGGCAACGGCGCGTTCGCCACGTATCGCTACAACTCACGCGAATGGGGCTTCTACGCAACGCATATCGACAAAGACGAAGGCTTCCGCGCCGACTCGGGTTTTATTCCCAAGGTGAATGCGTCGACGCAGGTGTTAGGTGGTCGCCGGACGTGGCACGGCGACGAAGGCGACTGGTATAACGAGATGCGGGTCAACGGGGACTGGGACATCACGCACGATGACAACGGCCGGTTGCTGGAACGAGAGGTCGAGGCGTACTTCAGTATCAACGGGCCCCTGCAGTCGTTCATCCAGGTCGGTGGCCTGAATCGTGACCTGCTGTTCGACGATATCTTGTTCGAGGAAACCAAGATCAGCTTCTACGGTGAGGTCAAGCCGATGGGTGGGCTGTCCATAGGCCTGTCGTCACGTATTGGCGACCAGATCGACTTTGCGAATTCGCGACTCGGGGACGAGCTCCGGCTGGCGCCGTTCGTGAACTGGAACGTGAACAAACATCTGCTGCTGCGATTCCGGGCGACCTACGTGGCACTGGACACGAAAGATGACGAACCGATTTTTGACGCGAAGGTCTACGACGTCCGCGCGACCTGGCAGTTCAACCGCCTGAGTTTCCTTCGCCTGACGACCCAGGTGCAGGATGTGACCCGGAACCCGGACGTCTACATCGATGAGGTCGACCGCAAATCGAGAAGCGTGGGAGCACAGCTCCTGTACTCCTACAAGCTGAACCCGCAGACGGTGTTTTTCCTCGGTTATTCGGATAATCAGATAGAGAACGACGAGCTGAGCTCGCTGACCGCCACCGACAGGACCTGGTTCATGAAGGTGGGTTACGCGTGGACGCCGTAAGCCGACGTATCTGATTGATTCTTGTCGGGCGACCGGTATACTGCGCCCCTCTCTGGCTAGGTGGCAGAGTGGTTATGCAGCGGCCTGCAAAGCCGTGGACGCCGGTTCGATTCCGACCCTAGCCTCCAAACAAAAAGGGGCCCCCAATCGGGGGCCCCTTTTTGTTTGGAGGCTAGTCCCGGAATCGCGGCTTATGTGCCATTGTTGAACTTGGCGGTAGCCACGAAGGACTGAGCTTTCACCTTGTGGTCGGGGTACGTCCTTAATCCTGAAATCCTGGACGGACTGATGGACCGAGGCTCCGCTACGCTGGGTTCGATTGATTCGAATCGGCCTTCGCCGATTCTCACCCCTGCGGGGCGCTTTCAACGTCGTGATTCGTTTTCACGAATCGCTCCGACCCTGGCCTCCGGTGTCGTTGTGCAGTTGTCCAGACCATGAAATCGCTGTAATCCGGACCAATAACCATAAGTCGTATTCACGCGAGAGACCATTCGGGTGACCATCCGCTGATATAATCGCCCGCCTTGGAAATTCACGTCGACTTTGGGGATGAGCCGAAACATGAGTCTTTACACCGATTACCTGTCTGAGATTGAGAGCCGCAAAGAGCAGGGGCTGGCGGCCAAGCCGATTGATGATGCAGCGCTGGTTGCTGAGCTGATTGCACAGATCAAGGACACGGGAAATGTGCATCGCGAAGCGTCGCTGAACTTCCTGATCTACAACACGCTGCCGGGTACCACGAGTGCGGCGGGTGAGAAGGCGGCGTTTCTCAAGGAGATCATTCTTGGCGACGTAGCGGTTGATGAGATAACGCCCGATTTCGCGTTTGAGCTTCTGTCCCACATGAAGGGCGGCCCGTCGGTTGAGGTGCTGCTCGACCTTGCGCTGGGTGATGACGCTGACAAAGCGGCAAAGGCTTGCTCGGTGCTGAAGACACAGGTATTCCTCTACGAGGCGGACACCGAGCGGCTCGAAGCGGCTTACAAGAGCGGCAACGCGGTCGCAAAAGAACTTCTCGAAAGCTATGCGAAGGCGGAGTTCTTCACCGAGCTGCCGGACGTCGTCGATGTAATCAAAGTGGTCACCTACGTTGCTGCCGTCGGCGATGTGTCTACCGATCTGCTGTCGCCGGGTAACCAGGCGCATTCACGCTCCGATCGGGAGCTGCACGGCAAGAGCCTGATCGACGAGGCGGCGCAGACGCGCATTCGCGAGCTGCAGGAACAACACCCGGACAAGCAGGTCATGCTGGTTGCCGAGAAGGGCACCATGGGCGTTGGCTCGTCGCGCATGTCGGGCGTCAACAACGTTGCGCTATGGACCGGCAAGCAGGCGAGTCCCTACGTGCCGTTCATAAACATCGCGCCGATCGTTGGCGGCACCAACGGCATTTCACCGATCTTCCTGACGACGGTTGGTGTGACCGGCGGTATCGGCATTGATCTCAAGAACTGGGTAAAGAAGCTGGACGCTGACGGCAATACCGTCATGGACGACGACGGCGAGCCAGTACTCGAACAGGTGTTTTCCGTTGACACCGGAACCGTGCTGACGATCGATCTGAAGAACAAGAAGCTCCTGAACGCGGACGGCAGTGAAGAGCTGTGCGACATAGCCTCGGCGTTGACGCCGCAAAAGGTTGAATTCATCAAGGCGGAGGGCTCCTACGCCGTTGTCTTTGGTAAGAAGCTGCAGACGTTCGCGGCCGGTGTTCTCGGTATCGATATGCCGGAGGTCTACGCGGGTTCGAAGGAAATTTCACACGAAGGCCAGGGCCTGACGGCCGTCGAGAAGATCTTCAACCGCAATGCGGTTGGTGTAGCGCCCGGTAAGACGCTGCATGCGGGATCCGACGTTCGCGTAAAAGTGAATATCGTTGGTTCCCAGGACACAACGGGTCTTATGACCTCCCAGGAACTCGAGATGATGGCGGCGACGGTCATCTCGCCGACGCTCGACGGTGCCTACCAGTCCGGCTGCCACACGGCGTCTGTCTGGGATATCAAGGCGCAGAAGAACATTCCGAAGCTGATGAGCTTCATGAACCGCTTTGGCCTGATCACGGCCAGGGATCCGAAAGGCGAGTACCACGCCATGACGGACGTGATTCACAAGGTGCTGAACGACATCACCGTTGACGACTGGGCGGTGATCATTGGCGGTGACTCGCACACGCGCATGTCGAAAGGCGTCGCTTTCGGTGCCGACTCCGGCACGGTAGCGCTGGCACTCGCCACCGGCGAGGCGACCATGCCGATTCCCGAGTCGGTGAAGGTCACGTTCAAGGGCACACTGAAAGACCACATGGACTTCCGGGACGTCGTGCATGCCACGCAGGCACAGATGCTGAAGAAGTTCGGCGAGAACGTCTTCCAGGGGCGCATCATCGAGGTGCACATTGGCACGCTGCTGTCAGACCAGGCTTTCACGTTCACGGACTGGACGGCCGAAATGAAAGCCAAGGCATCGATCTGCATCTCCGAGGACAATACGCTGATCGAGTCGCTGGAGATCGCGAAAGGCCGCATCCAGATCATGATCGACAAGGGCATGGACAACGACAAGCAGGTCCTGCAGGGCTTGATCGATATGGCGGACAAGCGTATCGCGGAGATCCGGTCGGGCGAGAAGCCGGCGCTGACGCCCGATGCCGATGCGAAATACGCGGCCGAGTTTGTCGTCGACCTTGACCAGATCATCGAGCCGATGATTGCTGACCCGGATGTCAACAATGATGACGTGTCCAAGCGTTATACGCACGACACGATCCGACCGATCTCCTACTACGAAGGCACGAAGAAGGTTGACCTTGGCTTCGTCGGATCCTGCATGGTGCACAAGGGCGATATGAAGATCATCTCGCAGATGCTCAAGAATCTGGAGCAGGACGGCAAGATCGAATTCAAGGCGCCCCTGGTCGTCGCGCCACCGACCTACAATATCGTCGACGAGCTCAAGGAAGAGGGTGACTGGGACGTGCTGCGCAAGTACTCGGGTTTCGAGTTCGACGACGATGCACCGAAGAATGCCGCACGCGAGTCTTACGAGAACATGATGTACCTCGAGCGGCCGGGTTGTAATCTATGCATGGGCAACCAGGAGAAAGCGGAGAAGGGCGACACCGTGATGGCTACGTCTACGCGACTGTTCAAAGGTCGCGTTGTTGAAGACTCCGATGAAAAGAAAGGGGAATCGCTGCTCGCTTCCACGCCCGTCGTTGTGTTGTCGACGATTCTCGGCAGGACGCCGGAGCTGCACGAGTACCAGGCAGCCGTCAAAGGCATCGACCTGACGAAGTACGCACCACCGCGGCCGTAGAACCGCTGCTGTGGGGCCTCGCCCGGGCCCGCAGGCCGCTGGCTGAAATAAACGCTGTACTGCGGTTGCTTGCGCGGCGCAAAATAGCCGATACGAAACCGCAGGCTGCCGGCTGATGAGTCGGCGGCCTCGTATCGAATCGACAACAAGAACCGCGAAAAACTATGAGCAACAGTCCGGAACAACACGGTTTCGCCATCGTCATCCCGTGTTTTAACGAAGAACTCGCCATTCGCAGCACAATCGATGAACTGGTCGAACATGTCCGTGCGGATGATTTCGAAATCCTGATTGTTGACGACGGATCAACGGACGATACGGCGTCGATCCTTGATGAGTTAGCCGCCGAACACGCGTTTGTCCGCGTACTCACACACGGACGCAATCGTGGTTATGGTGCAGCCCTTAAAACGGGCATTCGGGCCGCTCGATCTGAACTGATTGTTATCACGGATGCTGATGGCACCTATCCGAACGAACGCATTCCCGAGCTCGTCGAAGAATGTCGCGATTACGACATGGTGGTCGGCTCGCGAACCGGGGCGAATGTCACCTACTCAAAAATCCGGAGTATCCCGAAATTCTTTATGCGCAAGTGGGTCTCGTGGCTCGCCGATCAGGACGTGCCGGATATCAACTCGGGTCTGAGGGTCTTCAGGAAGGACATTGCCGAGCGCTTTTTCGGTGTGTTGTCCGACAAGTTCAGCTTCACGATCACGATCACCCTAGCGATGCTGACCAACTATCGCCGGGTCCGGTTTGTGCCCATTGATTACAAGACCCGGGTGGGCAAATCCAAGATCAAGCCCATCCAGGACACCTTGCGGTTCGCGTCGCTGATTTTGCGCACCGGCGTCTATTTCGCGCCGGTCCGGGCGTTTATGCCGATCTTCGGCATCCTGTTCCTGGCTGCGAACGTCAGCCTGGGAATTGATGTTTTTGTTCGTCGTGACCTGACAGAAGCCACGCTGCTGTTGTTCCTGTTTTCGCTGAATATCGCCATGTTCACGCTGTTGGCGGACATGATCGACAAGAGGACCTGACCGCTTGTAACGTTAGCCGGCCTGCTCTTTCACGGCGGCCGGATCGGTACGAACTACCTGTGCGTACGACGCGCCGGCCGGTTAATCCTGGTCAATCTCGAACAGGATGTCCTGCACCTGGGCTTCGTTGACCGCCTGGAACTTGCCGAGTGAACAGGTAGCACTCAGGTTCATACCGCGGCCGCCGGTAAACCAGTCGCGCAGGCTGAAGCGATCGCCATCGCAGAACTGGTTGCTCAGTCCGGTTGTACGGACGGCCAGCAGTGTGCCGCCGTTCAGGTCAGGGCAGCGGCCCCTGAGCCGATTCACCCAGTATTCGCCGCGACGTCCTTCGAACAACATATGCCGGTCACCCAGCGGCTCGAAGTTACGGATCTGCCCCTCACGCAGGCACCGCTTGAGTTCGGGCGCCTCGGCACCGTCTGTGGGTATATCGAGGACCTCGTCGATGCGATCACCGATGGGTTGAGGTCCTGTGCCGTCGTCCGGGGTCGTGGCACAGCCTGTCAAAAGCAATGCAACGAAACCGATTCCCGCAATAGTCCTGCCTTGCATAGATGCTACCCCCTGATTCCGAGTCGTTTCAGTCCACAAACCGAGTGTATCCGGCTTGTGCGAAAAGCAAAGGTCTGATTGTCGGCGGGGATCATCGCACCGACCGGGCAGGGCACCTGCGAATCGCCTGCTGTTGCGGATCAGGGGAGCGCTGGCGTTTGCGCGGGGGGTGCCGCCAACCGGGAAATTCTAATCGGTTGTCGATTGTGCAAGTCGGCAAAACGCTCGAAAAAGCCGCGATCTGTCGACAAAATCGACAAAAAACTCCGTGCTGGCGACGTCTTGCCGAGTGTAAGTGATACCGGTGCCCGAACAGTTGCCGAGCCGGCCGTGCTGTGAATAATGTCCGGGCGCGATTCGACGGGGTATCGCGCGTCGTTGAAAGGCCACGGGAGAACATCTTGCAGCACACACGTCTGTCCGGCGTAATCGTGCTCGCGACCGGCGTCGCGACAGTCACTCTCTTATTGTTGCTGCTCTATTCCTACACTACGGCCCGGATTGATTTTGAACAGGCCATGCTGGCGGCGCTGGTGATCACGCTGCCCATTGCCTGCATCGGTGTCTTTCGTCCGTTCGACAGTGCTCGAGTTCGTCGGCAGCTCTACTCTGAATCCAACGGCTGAGGCTGGTGCCCAGGCTCTATGTCAGCCTGACAATATTTGCCGAGACGATCGCTGACGCGATGACGAGAATGTAAACCCAGCCCGCCAGTATCGCTCCGGTGCCGATCTGGTCACGCGGGTCACGCGCGTAGCCGAAAGCCATAACCGCGATTCCCAGTCCCAGCAGCAGGTACTGGGCGAGGTAGGCGATGAGAGCGGTATAACCCTGTGTCGGCATGATAGGCGTCGCAATCAGGCCACCAATGGTGAAATAGGCTCTCGCGACCCAGGTCATGACGTGCGGTTTCCCACCGTCGGCCATGATGGCCAGGGTTCCGGTGCCCGACGGAAGCGCAACCGTGCCGCCTCTCGGCAACGATGCAGGCGCATCGTGGCGGACGGTCTCAGAGGGCGCACCACAGTGGGGGCAAGCAATGGCTTTCGTGGAAACCTGCCCCTTGCACTCGTAGCATTCGATCAGCGCCATTCCTTCCTCGGCGAATTCAAGCTGGATAGCCGTTTATCGGCGGAAAAAACAAAGTCTTAACCGTTTCTGGCGGGTGTTTACCGCGGATTACACGGCTTATAATGCGCCGCGATGCCCGGGTGGCGGAATTGGTAGACGCAGCGGACTTAAAATCCGCTATCCGAAAGGGTGTGCGGGTTCAAGTCCCGCCCCGGGCACCAATAAAAACAATAACTTAAGGATTTTCGCTCCCATCCCACAAGACGCATTTTGGCGTTTTTGGCACAAAATGGCACACTCAGCTCTCGTTTTGATTCTGGAGAGCTCAATTTGGCCACTTTCAGAAAGCGAAAAAGGAAGAACGGCTTCGCCTGGCAGGCGATAGTCCGTCGTGGTGATGCCCCTGCCCAGCGAAGGACATTTCCGACCAAGCGAGAAGCTCAGGAATGGGCAACCAGCGTCGAAGACGCCATCAATCGCGATGAGTTTGTCCCTGACGCAGAGTTTCGCAAAAGGCAGGTAAGGGACCTCCTAGAACGATACAAGTCCTCTGAGGCCATCAAGAAGGCCCGTTCAGACGTTTTGCTGAGTCATTGTGACTGGTGGGCAGACCGAATTGGGCACCGGCGTATCATCGCGCTGTCCAGGTCCGAGATTATCGAGATTCGAGATCGAGAGGTTCAGGAGGGAAGGGCACCCGCCACGATGAACCGTTATCTGGCTACTCTGCGGCATGCGTTCAATTTAGCGGTGACAGACTGGGAGTGGGCTCAGAAGAATCCTCTGGAAAAGGTCATGCTCACAGAGCCAAGGGGTAGGGATAGGCATCTCGATGACGATGAAATAAAGCGTCTCCTTGATGCCTCAAAGGCGAGTTCTCATCCGTATATGTACCTTATGGTCCTGATCGCTCTGACGACAGGAGCCCGCCGTGGGGAGATTGAGGCAATGCGTTGGCAGAACGTGGATTTCAAGAACCAGAGCGTCCTTTTACCGAAAACCAAGAATGATAGTTCCCGTGTTCTCGGTCTACTGCCTGAAGTCATCGATCAGTTGAACGGATTACGCAAGGTTCGAAGAATCGATTCTGATGAGGTATTCGTTAGGCCTAATCAGCCGGGGAGGCGAACATACCCATCTTTCCAGAATGCGTTTAACCAGGTTAGGGATGAGGCGGGACTAGAAGACTTCCGCTTTCATGATCTACGCCATACGTTTGCGAGCAGAATGGCGATGAATGGCAAGTCATTGAGAGAGATTGCTGAGGCTCTGGGGCACAAGACTCTGTCGATGGTTCAGCGGTATTCGCACCTAACTACCGCGCATGTTCAGAGCGCGATGGTTGAGACGGCAAGGGGGATTCTTGGTGATTGATCTTCATGCTTTTGAGGAACACATAGCAGATGAGTTTCATGAAATTTTTCGGCCTACGCCGGTCGATGAAGACATCGCCGAGCAATTGCTGAGCGATTCGATGCAGGCCATCGAGCTTGCAGAGCACATTGAAGGCCCGAAGGCTGCAACCGAGCAAAAGAAGGCATTAAAGAAAATACGACAGACCTTCAAACAGCTTGAAGAGCAAATGAAGGTAATCGATGTTCTCAGTATCGCCGAATTCGGAGCGATGGCGACTTCATCGGTTCAAGAAGAAATCTACCAAGAGGCTTCAGATGTCGGAAGTTCTGATTTGGAAAGAGAGGCACCCGAGTTTTGGGACTCACTCTCTGTCATTGAAGCTTTCTCTGTTTTCTGCGGCATGGCTGGTGATCAAATGACTGTGAAGAAGGGAGCGCCTGCAAAACACAGAGGAAGGGCACTAGCCTATTACGTTCGCAGAGCATTCGAATACAACTCTGTTGAGGTATCGCTATACCAGGATGGCGCGTATATGCAGGTGTTGGCGCTGCTCTTTAGAGAGTATTACGGGCATGCCGAAGAATCAGCTGCGCATAGGCGTCCCGCGGAATTTGCGACTAAGATTGATCATCGACGGTATCTAGCTTCGCAGGACGATCCAATTCAGGCTTACCTATCCAGGACTCGGATAGACACATAAGTCACAAATTGAATGAGCCATAACGTGTTCGTCTAGCTCCTCACCCATCTGTTTAATCCGCATTAACGCTGGCAATTCAGCGTGAAACCTCACCAACCAATGCGGAGTCAGACATGGAATCAGACAGTCAGCCTTACAAAGTCTGGAGAGAGAAGAATCCGAACAAATACCCTTACAAGGGTGTTTTCTACAACTGGACCCGACCGGGTCGAAAACGCGACGAGCTAGTCGCGGCTGGAGTTATAGCCAAAGTCCTTGGCGTCTGGCACTACAGCCCATCTAACCATCAGCGCTACATCGCTGAATCCCAAACCCGTTAACGATGAAAGCCGCAGTACCCGTGGCTGTGGAGGCGTTGGGTAGTGCGGCGTTCAAAGGAGTGAACGATGCCAAAGCAATCGCTCAGGCAGAGCATAAACGATAAGTGTTCGTCGTGCATTCACGACGAAAAAGCAGCCGGAACCCGTCTTGCCCAGATCACCCTGTGTTCCGTCCATTCATGCCCGCTATGGAACGTCAGACCGACGACGGATCGCATTCCAGAGTCGGTCTTGGACTACTACTCCGTACCTGAGGCAGAAAGGGCCTCTCTAGGGCTGAAAAACGGGTCAGAAGGCCGATTCTCAGCACAAACGGAATCTCGGAGTAACCGAGCTAGGGGTGAAGCGTGAATGGCCAGACAACCACTACAGCGCTTCATCAGGTATCCGAATCGATGCCTTGTAAGCGAGAACTTTCGATCACTTTCACCCCAAGCCTGCAAGTTGCTATTCGAGCTGAGTGCCAGGTTCACGGGATTCAACAATGGCGATCTGAGTATGGCGTACAGCACAATGAGGGGCTGCGGTTGGAAGAGCAACAGCACTCTGTTCAAGGCTCGGAACGAACTACTCACCAAGGGCTGGATAAAAGTGACTCGCCCAGGTGGTTTGAACCGCTGCACGTTGTACGCATTGACGTTCTTACCGGTCGGGGAATTCAGCGGAAAGCTGATGTACGACGAAGGTGGGCCTGCTTCGAACGACTGGGTCACGGCAGATTGGCAGTCATGGAAAAAATAGAATGCCAGTTCGCTATGAGGCCTAACTTAGTTCTCTATACGGTCCAACTTAGGCCGTATATCGAACTAGGGGCTTGTGACTGGTCCGCCCAGAGGCCTAGTCAGGACATTTTTCGCTTTCTACTAGGCCGTATATCGAACACCTATTACTTACCATGTCCCTATAGGTGGTGGTCATGAATCCCCGCTCGCTAGCTATCCAGCTTCATGGTCTGGGATTCACCGTTGAGGACATCGCTGACTACATGCGTGTGCGTGTCCAGCAGGTGCAAGCGTGGCTGTCGTGACGCTTTCTGAACAGATTCGTCCTGAGTCGTTGGCGAATATGGCTCCACCTGGCGCACGACGATTCAAGATCCCCAATTCCTATCTGATCGCTGGCCTGCCTCGACGATGCCTCACGAGGATCTGGCAGATACGTGGTGAGTATTGGCTGGAGCGCGCTTACATGGAGGTAAGCCATGGATAAACGATTACTTGAAGACGAAATAGGGAAGATCGCTCCTGAGCGACAGAAGCTGGAGCTTCGACGTGAGGTTGACCGCATCAGGCAGCAACGCAACAGGGCTTGGCGAAACGCGGGATATCGAGCACTCAATTGCAGCCTGCGAGTAAATGATGATGTCGTTCAAATCCTCAGTGACTCGAAGCTCATTCAGGGCAACGTGGATTGTGATAGCACACTCAGTGAGGGCGTAACTTACCTGCTCAATAATCTCGCAAGCATGCAGCTACATGACAGAACGCTTTTGTCGGGAGTATTCACTGGTAAATGGAGTTCATTGTCACAGTGTGACAACACAAATCCCGAATCTGAGGGACACTAAAGATGATCAACGTTTTCGCTGTTTGATTGTCACAGCGTGACAAGAGAATGCAGAGTTAGAGGTGATAATTACTGTGGGAAGAAGGAGAACTTTTTGAGGTGATTTATGAGTCATGAACTTGTAGACGATATCGCAGAGGCTGTTCAAAAAGCCCGAAATGACGGTGTGAACGAAGGCTCCATTGCCGAAACGATTGGGTGCATTCATCTCGCCACGCTTCGAACTGCGGGCTGGAGTGACAGCAAGATTGCACACGAGTTACTCGATCTTTCGCGAATCCCCAGAAGGTAGAGCTATCAAGGACGATGGCAACGAGTTAGAGAACCAAACCGACTAAAAACCAAGAACATGAAGAGCATGGAGGCTCACATGAATGATGATTTTGAAATTCCCAAAGGAATGGACCTTGTATCAGCGGGACTGTACGTCGCAAGACTTCTAGGAAACGAGCGCAAGCGATTTCACGTCGCGGGCAATCGGACGATTCACTAGGAGGATCTGATGTCAGTATTCAATATCGCCGCAAACCAGATACAGGCAGAGCCGGTCACCAACTACTACAAGGGCAATGCTATTCGTCAGCAGCAGGATCAGTCAGAGCTTGCCAACGAATCCATTCGACTTGAAAACGCAGCACATGCAGCAAGGGAACTCAGAGCAGAGCGTCAGTTAGGACTTGAAGAAGAGCGAGAGCGTCGATTCAAAGAGCAGTGGGAGCAAGTAAAGAACACACAAGCGGGCGAAAACTATCGGAAGATGGTGGAGACGGGGCTGTCGGCGTATGAGCAGTCACTCGCCAGCGGACAATCGGAGGAATCCGCCAGGAAGTTTGCCTTCGAGACGTTTGTTGATGCGGCCGATCGGATCATTCCGGGTAACCGAGATGCCGCAATGAGAGAGCTGGAGTCCCAAGGGCTCACCCCGGAAAAGTTCGATATCGTCAAGCTTCGCGCGGCTATCGGTGAGAGACCCTCAGGATACGCTCCGACTCAACGTATGGTTGAGGGCTTGTCCATGGGACTGGAGCCGGGTTCCGAGGCCTGGGCGACGTGGCTGACCGACGACAAGGAGAAGTCGTTGGCTATCGAACGAAAGATGGATATTGCCAAATCAGTACTCAATCGTACGGGCGAGTACGAAGGTATCTCTGACCAGGAACAGAGCGTCTATCTGCAATCCCTGGGGCTCCAGCTCGCGCCGAAAGGTTCGATCACCATGGACATGAAGACCGCCGAGGATCTGGCGAACAACATCATGGACAAGACGGGTATTGGTGAGAACTGGCTCGGCAACAACAACGATGACCTGGCGTCTACGCTGGCTTTCTCTTTGATGAGGCTGGCAAGAGACGGGCGCTTTGGCGGCAAGGAGCTTGAACAACGAGCGCTGCTGGATGCCATGGGTTACTCCTGGGACGAGGCCGTAGAGGCCGTGCAGGCGAAGCAGGCGTCAGGCGAAGACTGGACTATGGATGACGTTATACGGGCGCTCGCCGATGAATAGCATTACGGAGAAGATCCAGGATAAGGAGAAGAGCAAGGTTACGCTTCTCGGGGCGGGTGAAGCTGTTCTATCCATGGCAACGGGTATGGGCGGAATGCTAGCTGGAACTGGTGCTGGAACGTACAACGCGTTCAAAGAAGGAGATGCCTTCGAGTACACGCCGGCGTTCGAAGCAATCGCTCACGACGTCAACGAGGTTGTTCAGTACCAACCTCGAACAGCGGGTGGTGAGGCAGCCCTGAATGCTGTGGATAGGCTCTGGCGAGAGTACATCTCTGAGCCCACGGATAAACACTTGGTCGAACCCAATCTGGAACATGGAAACCCGCTGGTAGCTGCAATCGGAAAGGCGTCTGGCGAGGGCTTACCGATGTTCCTAATGATGAAGGCACCAGGAAAAAGCACGATTCGAAACACCAAGACACTCGGCAATCGTGTAATCCAGAAGCTGAAGAAGAAAGATCCTGCTGCTGTTGAAGCCTACGTCGATATCAAAACCGGAAAGGCAGTTTCGGCCCCTGATGCGCCTCTGAGCGACAAAGGTGCAGCGTTCGGGGGCCTAAAGGAGATGTTGGTGCGTCGCGAGCGAGGAGCTACACCTCACGAGGGTGTGAGTGCCTTGCTTAAACCGATGTTCTACAAGCCTGTCCAGGTTCTTAGAGACTGGAAATCGCCGACGCTGAATAAGATCGCTGACGCTATCTACGCCCCGACCAAAGCAGATGCCAAGGTGGGTGTAAGACCGATGGATCTTGTCGATCTAACCGCGAAATCTCACGGTAAGTTCATGAAGGCTTGGGATTCAATCATCGAGCCTTACAAGGGGCGCTTCAACACCGTGGGCAAGACGCATGGTGAGGCGATTACACGAGGGTTGAGGACGGGCAAGTCGCCGAAACAATACGTTCAGAGCGTGAAGGACATGCGAGAGTTTCTGGATGTCTTCGTCGAGAAATACGTTCAGAAGGTCCTGCCGGACGTTGGTCGTGTAGAGAACTATGTTCCACAAGTCTGGAATGTCCCGTATCTGCAGCGCCATCCGAGACGATTCGTCAACTTCGCGATGAAGGATTTGAAGATGACTCGCGATATGGCAGAGACCACGCTCCGTCGAATTGTCGATGCCGAAGGGTCGCCAGAGTTCTACCAAACGGGTGGTCGTCTCGCGAACCCCGGTGATTACCATGTTTGGTCTGGACGGGTTAAACAGCGAGGAGCCGCTGCCCAGGGAGCGTTCGAGCGATCGCGCAAGATAGAAATCCCCGAAAAGTCGCTGCCCAGGGCGGAAGAATTCCTACTAAACAACATCGGTGATTTAATTCCTGCCTATATCCGGAATGCAACTCAGCGTGTCGAGTACGCACGGATCTTCGGCAAGAATGAGGGACGTCTGAATGCTGGTGTAGCAAAAGCGATTAAAGAGCTAGGCATCGAGAACAACTACCGCGCTATCGAAGCATTGACTCGTGATGTGTACGGGTTGGCCGATGCTCTACAGGGAAAGTACAAGCCGATTCAGTCTTTAAGCCTGGCGAAATGGAACCGTCGAATCGCTAACTATGAAACGACACTCCACCTAGGTTTGGTAGCTTTGGCTTCGTTTCCCGAGGCGGTTGCTCCGGCTATCCAATTCGGATTTGTGCCCAAGGCATATGCCAAAGGTTTTGCCCATGCGATTTTGGAAGCATCAGGTGCTGCCCAGCGAATACTTCGTGGCAAGCGGACTATCCCTAAACTGAAAGCTGCAGAAGCCCTGGAAAGCATGGGTGCGATATCGCTTACACCGTTGCAGTCATTTCAAGCGGCAAGATTCAGTTCAACTTCGAGCTACTTCACCAGTCGATTCATGAACTCGACGGGGCTGGAGTTGCTAACTGAGGCTCAGCGTGTCATCGCCTACGAGACGGTATCTGCTGTTCTCAAGCGAAACGCGGAAGCTCTCACAAAGAAGCAAGGCAAGAACCGCGGCTTCTATCGAAAACAGCTTGAAGAACTCGGTGTTCCTCCGGAGAAAGCCATACAGTGGGTTAAGGAAGGCAGGCCGACAGAGGGTCATCTCGCAAACATCATGGAGAACGCCAAGATGCGAGGCCAGCGCTGGGCGATCACGACGCCGAATGCTGCAACCAAGCCTCTCCTGTTCTCTGACCCGCATTGGACGAACGTGCTGCTGTTCAAGTCCTTCACGGGCGTGTTCTCGAATCTGTTCCTGAAACGAGCTTTGAAAGAGGTTTATGACGCCCCGACGCTCCGAAAGGGTGGGGTCATCGGTGGAATGGCCGCAGCTACGACAATCGCCTATTACACCCAGTTCCTGAGGGACATCATCAAAGATCGGGACAATGATCGGGGTGATTTGGAGCGCTGGGCAGATGCGGTAGATCGAGCTGGCCTAACTGGGCCTGGTACATACGCGTACATGCTGGCCAATCCTTATCGGTATGGATTCACGGATTCGAGTTCCAGACGGCTGTTCAATCTGCTCGGCCCCGCTGTGGGAGACACAGCAAAGGTCATGGACGCCATGATCGACCCGAGTATGAGTCGGGAGCGACGAGCAAATGCTCTAGCAGACATGGTGCCGATCACAAACATCACAGGTGCGACTAACCAAGCTACGGCTGAGGTCATTGAGGAGGTGCTGCCATGAATTGGGTGGAATTCGATATCTGCCTTGGTTGGCAATCTCCTGGAAACCTACCTACGACTCGCGAATGGTGGGCGAGTTGTCATGCCGTTCAGGGCAATGGAAAAGCGCTGCAAGGCCTGATTCGTCTATATCAGGTGTGTGTAATTGGCTTCTACGTGAAGCTCTATCTGGCGTCTAACGAATACCGAGACAGTATTGAGGAGGCTATGAAATGAGCAAGATGGTTGGGCGTGGAAGTAAATATACCGACGAGGATCGAAAGCTTGCCGTCGTTGAATATGTTGTAACCGGAAACCTACAACGGGTATCGGACAACACGGGGATTCCGCTATCTACCGTTCATAGTTGGAGCAAACTTGATTGGTGGGAAACCCTATCTGGAGAAGTTCGCAGTGAAAAAAGCGCGGAACTTGACGCTAAAATGACGGAATTGATAGACATCTCCTTCGAACAGGCGAAAGACAGAGTCCTGGATGGAGATTTCAGGGTCGGAAAGGATGGAAAACTGCTCAGAGTCCCCATGTCTGGACGGGACCTAGTGATTGCTGGAGCTACCGTCTATGACAAGCAGAGGCTTCACAGGAACCAGCCCACGAGCATTCGTGGCGACGGCGAGACCATGGAGTCGTTGGGTGAGAAGTTCAAGCAGCTTTCTCGCCAATGGGAAGAGAAGCAGGTAAACGTTGTGAGCACACTGACCAGTAGCGATTGTGACTGATAGCGGTATCAATCCGTCCACTGCATAATTGGGGCGCTGACTAGGAAATCGGGCGAGGAAATGGAGCGAGAATCTACGGACAATTTGTCTGGGCAAGGGCTGTATACGCTCGGCTACGCCTCGAAACTTGCGGGTATGAAAAGAGATACGATCTCTCGCTGGCTATATGGCTATCAGAGAAAAGACTCAGATTATGAGCCGGTAAAACAGCCCAATCTGCGAAACATTGGAAATCACCGCGCGGCCGGGTTCCTCGACTTAATGGAGTTGAGAGTTATCCAACAGTTCCTCGCAAGGGGCGTGTCTCTTCAGACGATAAGAAAAGCTGCCCGAAAGGCTCGCGCGCTCATTAAGCACGACCACCCCTTTTCTACTCGCATATTTAAGACAGACGGGAGGTCAATTTTTGCAGATCTGCAGCCTCATGATGACAAGGACGCGGGCGCCTTATTGGAGGTGGTTAGCAGCCAGTGGGTATTCGAGGATGTCGTCGGCCCTAGCCTCCATGACCTTGATTATCCTGACCAGAATGAGGCGAGTAGCCCGTATCAATGGTGGGCTGCTGGAAGAGATAGGCAAGTAATTGTTGATCCCCGAAAGAGCTTCGGTATGCCGCTAGTGCGCGAAGGTTGGGTTCCAACCGCAATTCTCGCGAATCAAGCAAAGGTCAATGGTGTAGACCGTACTGCAGAGCTTTATCAGGTGTCTAAACGGGGTGTGCTGGACGCTGTTAGTTTTGAAGATCAATTCGCAGCTTGAATTTCTTCTTCGATAATATGGTCCCGCCTGCGGTACCCCAGTACCTGCAAGGCCTCTCGCGAGACCATGTGGTAGTACACAAGAAGCAAAAATTCGCGCAGGACACCGATGACGACGTCTGGATTTCCGAGCTTGCTGACGAGGGACATTGGACGATTGTCACAATAGACTTCAAGATTTTGAGTCAACCCCACGTCGCGTCCGCACTGGAGTCAGCGGGCCACACCGCCATTTTCCTTACTAAGGGTTGGGGAAATCTCTCCATCGAAGATCTCTCATGGAAGTACCCAAAAGCCTGGTGGCTGATACTGTCCGCCGTTGAAAAGCGAATTGGACGGAATTCTTGGTACGTCCTTGGGCCCACTTCCAGCAAGTTGAAGCTGCACAACGTCCAACCTGCTAATCAAGCTCGTACTTGACACAACATTCCTAGAGCGTGATCGCGCGTGGTGTGATACTTTCCCATAAATAACCGTAAACGGGAAAGTAAAAATGGGCAGATCAAGCAATGTCGTGGTTTTGGACGCCAAAGACGACAGCCCGCCAAACATCGAAAACGGGAAAGTTCCACCCCGACGAGTCAAGAACAAGGACAGGCGCTCCCGCGAGTACCTCACTGAATCAGAGGTGCAGCAGCTGGCGAAGGCTGCTAAATCCATTGGTCGCCATGGTCATCGCGACTTCGCCCTGATAAACCTCGCGTTCCGCCATGGGCTGCGAGTCTCTGAGTTGATAGCTCTCCGCTGGGACATGATCGACTTGAAACAAGGCTTCCTGCATGTGTCCAGGCTAAAGAACGGAGTTGATTCTGTACACCCGTTACGGGGCCCTGAGATCAGAATGTTACGTCAGCTAGGGCGGGACTACCCTGACAGTCCGTATGTCTTCAGAACCGAGCGTAACGGCCCTCTCACAGCCTCCAGCGTGCGAAAAATCGTTGCCCGGGCAGGGGAGAAAGCAGAGTTGGGCATGCCAGTACATCCTCACATGCTCCGACACAGCACTGGCTTCAAGTTAGCCAATGATGGCCACGATACCCGAGCTATTCAGCATTACCTCGGACACAAGAACATTCAACACACAGTTCGATACACAGAGCTGGCATCGAATCGGTTCAGCGATTTCTGGAAAGACTGATGATGCCGGTTGAGCGCCGGACTCCTAGTCTATCTACCTGAATGACATGAGACTAGGGCGTGCCAGTTCAGACTTTTTCCTCAGGACGAGTATGGGTCCCATATACCCGGAGGTGTGGGGGCAAATTTCTGTTTCCGATTAATCGTCAATACCCACCTTATCGCGCCGCTACGAAACAAAAGGGGTTGTTCCTACCTAGTGCTCTAGAGTCATCCTAGAGTCTTACTGCTAGTCTAATAGACCAACACTCGTAGGGGCGTAGATATGGACTGGAAGCAGACGCTACTCATTGCGCTAATCACACTGGTTGCAACTAAAGTGCTTGATCACTTCGTGGACGTCTTTTCTGATAAACGCAATTTTCGCCGGCGCCGTCGCGATTTAGTCCTCACAGAAATCGAGGAGCTGAAAGACCAGATTGGTGTTATTTACGAGATTGCGTCGAATTGGAAGAATTTCGACGCCAAGCAACAGGACTATGTTGAGCAGTTCAATCGAGAATCTCAGCTACTCGGCAAGTACAACAAGTATCCAAACGTCGCTATGGCAGCCAGGGCCGTGACGCACCAGTGCAAGATCGTTGCTGATATCGAAAAAGCTGGCAAAGGCGATCTCGAACAACCCAAGAAAAAGCTAGGTTCCCTATTTGCCGAGTTCATAGACAAGTGTGAAGAACACCTGAAGGAGATCGTCTAGGCGAAGCCTGATGTGCGACTTTAGGGCTTTCCCCGGCAATCCGGTTGCTCCGAGACACCGCCCAGAGTCCATACCTAGTCTTTCACCCCAAGCCTATCTCACTCACGAATCACTCGGGAGCAGGGCTTCTTGACCCGTGCAAGTTTCGAAGCGCGCCGAAACAAGCGTAGTTCGCGACCAGACAGCGCTATGCCTTCTGGAACTCACGATTTAACTACATCAGTTGCAGCGACTTAGCTCTCTTGTCGCACGAAACCATCCGCTCAGACTAGGACTCTATGTTGCACGACACAGGCCAAGGTGCGGACATTCAAAAGTTTGGTCATTAAAGACACCTCTCTCGAACTTGGTTCCGAGGGCAGATTTGGCCCTCAAATTAGATGTTGGATCGATAGCCGCTAATTTCAAGATGCCAGACCTAGTGATTTCAATTGATTGGGAGACTACAGGGAAGATCATCTCGCTGGCAGGTCTTAGACCTCGACAATGTGATACCGTAGCGACTCCTCGGAGGTGTGCACCACGAGGTTGTGACTAACAGCATCGGGTGCATGGATGGTAAAAATTCGAGTAAGAAGGTGTATCCGCATTTTGCGGTTGCGCCTTTTTTTGTGCGCCTGTTTGCTCCAAAGAGGAGTTAAGCAATGTCTAAAGAGTCAATTCGGAAAGAACAGCTTCAGAGAAACCTAAGAGAAATCAGGCGGGCCAACTACGGAATACAGGCCTGCTCAGAGGTTCTTGTCAGGGATGGCGAAAACAGTGGATGTATCCCAGCAGTACGAGGCGTGTTTATTCGGCTGAGAGAGATGGAGATCGGCGGGCTTCAATGTGCGATCCATACTCTTGCAAGCTTAGTCGAGGAGACGCTGGACAGTTTGGATAACCAATACGAGTTCGGATACCACGAGGAGTACCTCCCGGAGGTTCGTCGGGAGTGTGACATTGATGATCGCGTTCAGAGCGGAGAGATCACATTTGAACAGGGTGTCGCCGAGCGTGATAGAAACTCAGGCTTTACTGGTCCGCTGCAATGAAGGCAAACGACGATTGGACGGAAGCCTGGGATGTCCTTAACGAGCTGGCCGTTCGAATGGGACAGCTCAAGGGCTTTCAGAAGCTAGAACAGAACATCGAGTGCAAAGAGCAGTTGGGCCTTGATGATGATGCGGGTCATGTTTCTAGTCTTCTGTATCTATTGGTCAGTAGGGTTGACGATCAAGTCAAGGCCAGCTGGGATGTCATGCAGAAACTTAGGAAAAAGCACACTTTCTCGGATGTAAGCAGGCCGCCGCTCAAGGTAAGTTAGCTTACGTGGTATGGCAGCCGCCCTCAGCTAGGACAGTGGGGGCGGTTTTTTGTAGACTGAACGGAAACGACCAGAGGTGTCAGATATGAAGTCTGTGCTCGTCTCGCTCGTCCTGATGGCCCTTTCCCCGGCCGCTATAGCTCAGTTTTCAGAGATTCACTCGAAGCATTGGCTGTTCGGCCTTCCACAAGGCACACCGGACACGAATGACCTGATTATCCGAGACGCCTACGCCCTCAGTAACAACAGCGAAACAAAGTTCGCTGATTGGGTGGCTTATCGATTAACCCCTGAGGAGACCTACGGTACGATCTCGGGAAACAGGAACTTTCGGTCTGACCCTTGGCTGGACTCGGACGAGAGACTGGAGCCTTCGGATTACACGAGAGCTAATGCCCGTCCGTTGCAGTTTGAGCGCGGCCACCTCGCACCCTTGGCCAACTTCAAGGGCTCCGCCAACATCAGCGACACAAACTTCTTGTCCAACATCGTCCCACAGTCTCGGGATTTAAATAACGGCGTATGGAAGATTCTGGAAAGCCGTGAGCGGACGCTGGTGCTCTTTCATCAGGAGGTCTGGGTGATTACTGGCCCGCTATACGAGGCCTTCGTTGATGAGCTGCCCGAGGCTGATGAGGACCATTCGATTCCGTCGGCATTTTGGAAGATCATCTACATTGAGGACGGCAACTCGGTTCGAGCCGCGGCATTCATTATGGAACAACAGCCAACGGGCGATCTTAGCGACCAGGTCACTGATATAGACGAGATCGAGCAAAGGTCAGGGCTCACGTTCTTCCCTCTTCTGGATGGCGACGATCTGAAGTCAGACGAAGACGGCGATTGGGTTATCTCGCCAAGCATTGAATAGGACTGACCGCCCTCAGCTAAGACAGTAGGGGAGGCGGTTTTTGGTCGGTTATCCACCGATAGCGGACGTTGTCAGCCGTCTGCTACAGT
This sequence comes from uncultured Woeseiaceae bacterium, assembly GCA_964606915.1. GTDB lineage: Bacteria > Pseudomonadota > Gammaproteobacteria > Steroidobacterales > Woeseiaceae > UBA1847. Next base: position 30,832 of record CAZSIQ010000019.1, read on the forward strand.
GACCGCTTCTGACCCTTAGCGGACAATTGAAAACCTAGTCACCCTTTCCTCTAGCGCTCGATCGCACAGAGCTTTTTCTTGACCATATGTTTCCACCAAAAAGAAGATTGGCAAACTACTCAACTGAGCAGGTCTGCGATCTGGCAAAAGCTTGGCTGGAGAATATACGTAGCAACCCGACCTACGAACTAGACGAAATAAGTCTGCAGGTCGCCTACTTCTCGTTCTTTGCGCCACGAGAGTTGAAGTGGGATTTCATCCACATGTCTACAGCTACCGCACAGACGGATGAAGAACTGGCAGCGCTTGCGGCTGGCCCGATACAGCAAGTGCTTGTTGAGTTAGGTCGCGACGCTTTTCCTATAGTTGAAGAACTATCAAGAGCTGATTCAGCTTTCAAAAAAGCAACTCAGGGTGTAAACGGCAGCGAGTCGCTCGACAAGGAGGTTTTGAGCTTGCTACAAGGCCTCCGCAGCAAACCTGAACTGAAGTTGCGCGAATCGGCTATCAGGTCGGCCCATATGAAGCGAGTTCAATCCGAAGAAGCGATCCTTGAAATACTTAAAGAACTTAAGCGAAAACGAGCCGAATCGAAGGCGAACGAATACGAATAGAGCGGCCGCTATTGGCCGTAACCAGCCGTTCGTTGAATGTCTGCTATTCTGACGGCTCCTGACCCATTGCAGACATTGCCATTTCAGTTGACGACGGTGCCGATCGATGCCTAGAAAACTGAGACAAGAAGAATTGCCGCTTGTCCGGGCCTTGTTCGACAAGGTCGGCTTAAAGGTACTCGACAGTCTCAGCGTAGAAGATATGGACGACGGCGGTATGGGAAGCCTAAAGTTCCAACCAGACGCTTCCGTCGCGAAGTTCGGTGTGTCCGAGGTCTTTTTCGTTGATGAGGATGGGGTGCTGGTGACTGCGGTTTTGAATACCTCAGAAGAAGATCAACCGGTGGAAATGGATCTCTGGAAGGTCAATTTTGATTCGCTTAAACGATGGCCAAGTGAGGCGGAGATCTTGGACTCTGCTCCAGAGTAGAGATCAACAACATCGTATTGACAGTCTGCAATTGGCCGTAACCTGCCGTTCTTCGAATGTCTGCTATTCTGGCGGCTCCTGACCCAAAGCAGACGGTCGCGCCGGCGCAATCACTCTGAGACTAAATGAAGCTGATTTCTGTCCAGAACCGACACGAAGTTTTCGAGCTACAGTTCGTGAGAATTTGGTTCGGTTTCTTGCTTGCAGTCTTCATCTTCTTGCTTGTCATAGGCAGCGATTCGGTACTGGGATACGTCGGATTAGCCATTCTGGCGGGCTCTGGTGCTTTCTTCTTCCGGACAATTAGATGGTCCGTCGTAGATGAGGCATTGGATTGTGGCGATTCTCTTGTGTTTCGGAAAGGTTCCACAACTTACGAAGTGCCGCTTTCCGAGATCAGTGTAATCGACCATCCGTTTGAAAATTTCAAAGGTCTAATCACAGTCAAAACGAGGCGACCGATTCAATCGCGGCGCAGCTTCACATTTCGTGGAGCGCCGGTCACGAGCTCCTTCAATGCGTCCCCCGTTGTCGGCGAGCTACAACATCGAATCGAGAATCCGACGAACGGTTGAGTGGCTGCTTCTGGCCGAAACTAGACGTTAGTTGAATGTCCGCTACCCTGACGACGCCTGACCCTTTGCTGATATGGCTTCGTAGAGCAATCAGAGTTTCTTGCGAGGAAAACTAATGGAGTATCTACGCTCGTTACCTCTCGACAAGCAGGCGTATATGGTGCTTTTCGCAGCAACGTGGCTCATTGGTGCCAACGTTGTGGTGGCTCTGCATTATAAGAGGATGGGGAAGTCGATATGGTCTGGGTTCAAACCATTTGCGTTTCCGTTTAGAGACTTCAATCGAACGGAATGGGGGCTGCTTGCAGTACTTGCTGTTATCGCACTGACGTTCGGCAGCATGGCAATTGGTTGAAGGTCGTAATTCGTAACTGACAGCTTCTGGCCGAAAGCTGACCGTTTTCGCTTTCATCCAGTAGTCCGCTTTTCCATCAAGAGTGATCAAACGAGTTCGTCGCAATTTCCGGGGTGTATGTGACCGAAGAAAATTCACTAACGATGGAATTTCCGAAGCATAACTTCGAGGAAGACGTAGCTAATTAAGTGCTCGGCTTCTTCGAAAAAGCTCGTGAACTTAGTGCTTCATGCGTCCATATTCAAGCGGCAAATTCCGAATCTAAGCACTCCGTTGATCCAGCCGGAGATGCGCTCCCTTGAATTGTCGATATATGCGCAAAATAAACCTTAATGAGTTCCCGTATATAGCGAAATCCAAATATGCTCGCTTGTTGACGCTTGAGTATCCTTTGTAGCAAAACGGTAGGCCTCCGACACCGTCTGTCAAAGGGCTCCCATGAACAAACTCTGGTACTCGACTCTTTCCGTCTTCGTCTTGTTCTTGTCCTCTCCTGCGTCCGCTCAATCGTTACCCGGTGGAAGCGTACTTGGTCCGAGCGATCAAACACCCGGTAGTGGCTCATGCGTCGTCGTAACTATCGAGACAGATCTTCTGAGCTTCGAGACAGCGTGCTATCTCGAACCACCAAATGTGTTCTTGCCGCCGTCAAATCCTCCTGGGTTAGGCGGATCGCCAGGCGTCCCTGGTCGTGATGGAAGCCCGTCCGTTTCGAACACCGAGCAAAATATCTTTGCAGGTGACTCGAAGGGAATGACCGGCGAGAAAATGTGCCCGTTTGGCAATCCCATCGATCCAATCAGCCAGAATAAGTATCAGCCAGAGATCGACTTCATTGGGCCGGGAACGATGCCGCTCTCGATTGAGCGCTATTACAACAGCTTGCAAGCGAGCCTTGCCGCAACCAATGGTTCTTTCGGAATTGGCTGGACATCGAACTTCGACGAAAAAGTCGTTGGTGCAAATCTGACAACCGCAACCAAGGCTGTTGTGCTCCAGACTAAAACGGGCGCCCGTATTGCGTTGGAATCTCCTGACTATGACGGACCGTGGACCACATTCAACGGAACAGTAGTCCCGTTTTCTTACGACCCCACTGCTGAGATCTTTACGTGGGTCGACAATGACTTCATTAAGATCTTTCACAAGTCAGGGCGTCTACTCACGATTCAGAGTCCGATGGGCGAGGCGCTTGGGTTTGAGTACGTCCAAAACTCGAATCCGGTGAAGATCGACCGAGTCACCCATACCAACGGATCGTACTTCGACTTTGCTTACTCCACAGGTACTCGAATTTCCAGCATCACGTCCAACGCTGGTGACGTCTGGGAGTACGAATACTCAAGCTCTCCACTGAATCTGATTCGAGTTAAGCGGCCAGCGGAAACAGGCGTAGATACGGTCGAGTATGACTACAACTCATCGGCCGGAGGTTCGCTTCTGACCGGGATCAGCTACGTTGGGGGAGGCGGACAATACGCGAGTTATGAGTACACATCCGGTGGCGATGCGAACGAGACCGCTCGAATTGACAGCGGCGCGGAAGTCGAACGGACAGACGTTGACGTCATCTCACAGACCCCGTTCAAGGTCAGAACTACCAAACAAACAGGCCGTCGGACCGACTACACATTCCAGGACGTCGCTGGTACCAAGCGACTTACGCGAGTTGACGGTCTCGCAGATTCAACCTGTGTTGCTTCGAATAGCACGTATACCTACGACAGTCTCGGCTACTACGACATCGTAACTGACGAAGAGGGGAATCAAACAAACTACGATCACGATACACGCGGGAAGGTCACGCTCGTCGAGACCGGCTACGGAACGACTGCGGTTCGAAGCTCGACCTTCACTAATCACCCCGTATGGTCGACGCCTACATCTGTCAGCAACTCGCTAGTAAAGACAGATACTGAGCTGGATGAGCGTGGCTTGGTAGAGAAAATCACCGTTGAGAATTTATCCGCCAATGGAGTGACCGGGCAGAAACGAATAACAAATATCTCCTACGTTAAAGACCCCACCACAAAAATCGTAACCAAGGTCACAATCGACGGCCCGCTTGCCGGTTCAAGTGACAAGATCGTAATGAACTACGATACAAGCGGAAGAATGACGAGCGCGGTTTCGGCGGTGTCAGCGACTAAAAATCTGACAACGAGCTATTCCAATTTCGACAGCTATGGCCGCGCTCAGACCGTGACGTTTCCTTCGGGTCTTGTTCGTGCGATTGAGTATCACCCTCGCGGCTATGTGACCAAGACAACCGACACGGTTGATGGTGTCGCTCGAATCACGGAGTACGACTACAACTACGCAGGCGATCTTCTTCGCATTGACTACGCAGACGGCAGCGCGCATGCGTTTACGTACGACTCTGCTAGACGTGTGAAGACGATGTCACACGTTGGGCCGACCTTCCCTACAAACGTGATTGAATATGGCTACGATGACAACGGGAACGTCAACTCTACGGACATTATTCGCTCAACCTTTGAGCTAGTCTTCGACCCAAATTGCAATCCGTTCTTCGAGACGTGTTTCCCCTCATTCCAGGTTCTAAACACGCTTCTGTTCTCGCAAACAGCAGAACATGACACGCTCAACCGACTGACGAAGATCACATCAGGGGTCGGTAACGAAAGAGAGTTTGGCTACGACAAAACCAATCAACTCACAAGCACCGAGGACGGATTTAACCGAACCACCTCAATTACGCGTTCAGTCCATCTAGAGCCGGACGTCACGACATTCAGAGACACGGGCACAACGGATGTCGACTACGATGAAAACGGGCTAGTAATTTCCGTCACTGACCCAATCGGCGGGACCACAACCTACGAACGTGATGGCTTTGGTCAGATCTGGGAGGTGAATAGCCCCGCAACCGGCATCACCGACTACGAGTACGACATTGCCGGTCGCCTCATCAAAAAGACCGACGCGCGTGGAGTAGTTCTCAACTACGATCATGACTTTCTCGGTCGCCTCAAGACAGTCAAGGTAGGTTCTAGTACAACGCCCATCCAGTCATTTACCTATGATACGCAGCGGGACGGCTTGCTACGCCAGGTCGTTGACGAAGCCGGGACCCACACGTTCACTCATAACGAAGCAGGTGAACTGCTGAGTAAGTCGAGTGTCTTAAACGGCCAGACGGTCACGCAAAGCTACACCTACAACAACATGGGGCAGGTCAAGACGATGACCTATCCGTCCGGAGTTGTTGCCACCTATAACTACGATGACAAGGGAGAGGTTGACTCCATAACCGCGAGTGGTGGCGGCCTCTCTACCAGCAATGTCGTTACGAATATAGATCACTACCCCTTCGGTCCGGTTGAGGAGTTCGTCTTTGGAAGCGGCGAAAACCGATCCAATATTCGCGACCTCGCGTATAGAACGTCCTCTATCAACAGCGGTACCCATACGGCTGTTTCGTACTCGTACGATGCAAACGACAACATTCTGTCATTCGATGGGAGGACAAAGACCTACGACAACATGGACCGCCTGAAGACGCATAGCGGTCCCGATGGAAGTCATGAGTACTGGTACGACCTAAACGGCAATAGGGAGCTTATGGTCAAGAACGGTGCGACCACCGACTACAAGTACATCGGTGTCGGTAAGAAATTGGACGAAGTTGAGCTCGTGGGTAGCTTTACAGAAGACCGATTCTATGACGCCAACGGCAACACAACTCGCATCGACAATCGCTACTTCGACTACAACGACCTGAATCGTTTCTGGCGATATCGCGAAGGTAGTACCACTGTTACCTACAAGCACAACGCATTTGGCGAGCGACAGGTCAAACAGAATGGATCTACGGTTACCAGGTTCGTCTACGACGGCCCCAGTCTCCTTTACGAAAGCGATGGCACGACTACCCGTAGCTACATCTATCTCGCTGGCGAGATGGTTGGTTTGGTCCACAATGGAGTTCTGCATTTTGTTCACAACGATCATCTTGGACGGCCCGCAAGAGTAACCAACGGGTCCGGCTCGACCAGGTGGCAGAGTGAGAGCAATGCCTTCGGGAATAACCCAATTGGCATCAGCCACATCGGTAGTTTCAACGTCGGCTTCCCTGGACAGTACTACGACATCGAAAGCGGTACGTACTACAACTATAACCGCACATACGATGAGGTTGCTGGGAGGTACCTGCAGAGCGATCCTATCGGTTTAGCGGGCGGTACAAATACATATGTTTACGCCAACGCCAATCCCGTAAGCAATGTCGATGCGTATGGTCTGGTTTCCTACAGCGGGAATTCAAACCCGTACATACTAAACTACGAAGGCGGCGGGTTAAGCGAAGTTGGTTTGGACCCAAGCAATGTGGTAACCGGCGATACGGCTTGCATCGAGAATATCTGGGGAACAGTTACGGACTATACTCCTATCATCGGCGGCGTAAAAAGCGGTCTTCGATTTATTGATGATCCTTCGTGGGCTGGTGCATTGGATGTCGTACTTTCCCTTGGTGGGGGTATAACCAAAGGGTTCGGCCAGACGGCTAAGGCCGCTTCGGGTGGTGGCAGAGGCAGCACACGTGTCTATCATGGCACCGATGCGGCGAGTGCGGATGACATCGTTGATAACGGTTTAAGTGTTCAGCGCGGCGAGCGATACGGTGGTGACGGTTCATTCTTTACTACTACCAATCGAGGAGATGCAGAATTGTTCTCACAGGTAAATCCGGCTGGTGGAAAACCGTGCGTTGTGTGTATAGACATCGATAATGGTGTTTTGGATTCTTTACGGCGGCAGGGGGATTTGGATGTTGATGGACCCGTAAATAGATTTTACGGCGACGCATTCGAGACGCTCAATCAAGTAGGACGTTTTTCAAAGGACTAGACTAGATATGGAATTTCCTAAAACCAGAAAAGACGGGACGTTTTCATTCGACGCAGTTTTTGCACTTGAGCCCGGCCATGGTTTCGGTGGTGAGCAGTTTGCTGTGTGGCTAGCGGACTGGAAGACGCGATCTTCGCCCTGGGTTCGTGAATGGAGTTCCGGGAAGACCGAAGTTCTTAAGTTTGAGAATGTTTTTGATTCGGTGCCGGAGCTAGTAGACGTAAACTCTGACAGCGCGACCTTACGTTTCAAGGGAAAAGCAGATCGAAAAATTTGGAAAGAGTGGTTCGTACGCCTGTCGGGCGACCTCATTCGTGAACAGGCCTCGGTTACACGTCTAGATTCCTGCAAGGATTCCGGTCCAGACGTCTGTTGAATTCATCAAGACGCATCGGAGGGCCCAATGTAGATTCTCCGAACTTCTTTAGTCTCGCTTTCCAGGTGTCACGCAATTGTCTAATCCCGGCCAAATCTCACCTCCCATTTGGGCACACTCTTGGCACACCGCTGAGGGCGCTCGACGCTAACACACGCAACCGGAGGCGATTAACTGCTTGAAACTCCTATGCTCAGCTAGCGCAGGTTAGCGTGGATTTGCGATTCTCTTCGACTTAAAATCCGCTATCCGAAAGGGTGTGCGGGTTCAAGTCCCGCCCCGGGCACCAATAAAAACAATAACTTAAAGATCCTTTCCTTCTTGGAGTTTGTATCCTGTGGTTACTAATTAGCTGGGGTTTTAGAGTGTTCGACTACGTACGAAGTCTATCGTTTAACCTTTACCTGTTACACGAGCGAGGTAGCCCACCGTCCGAGTCGGTGGGTGAAGTATCCATGTGGGTATCGCTACTCGCTTGTGCAGTCGCTCTATTCGGTATAAGTCTGGCTACATTGATCGGGGTCATGGACGGCGAAAGCTATCAGATAGGATATTTCGGTGGGTTCTTGGTCGGTGTAGCTGTTTACGCCTTAATTCACCGATGGCTTGCCAACGAGGTCGAGCGCCTTATCATTCGTTTTGAGGCAGGTGAGTTCGAAGCAGAGGAGATTGCAATAGAGTCTCCCGAGGATTCGCTATTCGTGTTTAAGGCAATTGCAATCGGCGTAGCGTTCTTTTCGCTCGTCACCCTAAGCATCGTGGTGAATCAGACTGGTCACTGATTATCTGCTCTAAGAGGTTAAAGAAATTAGACTGCTTGACTTCGCTTGTTCTTTGAGCGTGTTCCTGCCTGCAAGAAAGCGGGAGGACCGAGCTCTTAAAACCATAAAGCGGTTCTTCAACCCAGGATTGAGATGCAAATGGCTTATCACTTCAGGCCCACATCCGCGTTGTCGGAAGCGACACGAATCCAGGGTTAACAATATTCCTTAATCTGAGTAACGCTTTTATCGTCGTCTTTCTTCGGCAGGCGCCGAACACAGATATCCTCTGCGTTCTTCCACAAGTCTACTTTCTGATGCTTATTGGTTTGATAGAACACAGATGAAAGCGCCAAAGTTGGTGGAGATAGAGAATAGTCTTAAGCGAGTTTCGGCAAGCGGCACAGACCATTTCAAATTACTTCATATGGTCACCGAGTTGGTTCTAAGGGAGGATCTCGACGGAATAGTCGATGAAAAGCAAAGACAATGGCTTTTCGATCTCCACCTTGAACTTGAAATGCTAGAGGCTGATATAGACGCGAATGTTGGAACCCGTCTCATGCCACAACCAAAAGACATTGCCGAGCGACTTCAGCAATTCGTTTCAAAGCACTCGGAGGACGGTATGTGGGGTGGCAGGTAGTTTTCGATTCACTCTATCGGCAAGTGAGTAGGTACTATTGGGCACACTTTTGGCACACCGCTGAGCTGATTCGACGCTAACACACGCAACCGGAGGCGTATAACTGCCTGAATTTCTTACGGTCAGTTGGCGTAGGTATGCGTAGATTTGCGATTCTCTTCGACTTAAAATCCGCTATCCGAAAGGGTGTGCGGGTTCAAGTCCCGCCCCGGGCACCATCTCGATTTTGCCTTCGACAGTTGAACAGTGAATCGTCAATGACACGTTCCCGCGAGCACTCACAACGGCATTCTGTGGCGGCCGCGGCTCGGAGCGCCCGGTATTGAACAGGCTGTTTCGCCACGACGGACCCTTGCGACAGTTAACGAAAGCAGGATTCCGCTTCTCAATGCTCAGTGTCTTCAGCTTTGTATCGACGCTGGGACTGACCGCCCTGTTTCACGAAGTCGTCGGGATTGGTCAGCAGCTGAGTTTCCTGGCAACACTGATCATCGTGTTCTTTCTGAACTTCCTGGGAATGCGGCATTATGTGAGCCAGACCTCGAACAAACCCATCGGTCCGCAGTTTGCTGGATTCCTGGGGACCAGCCTGGTTTTCCGAGGCCTCGAATTTCTGCTCTTTACCGCGCTCCTCAAATTTGGTCTCTACTACTTGATCGCGGTTGTGCTGGTGCAAATAGCCGGCTTCGTTTCCAAGTTCACTTTTTACAGGTTTCGCATATTCAATGAATCACGATAACGAGACGGCTCCGGCTTCTTCCCTGGAAGCAAAGGACCGGGAGCTTTTCGATCGCATCGCGCCGTCCTATTTTGAGAAGGACCTGACAGAGTCATCGCGGATTGCGAGAAAACGGCGATTGTTGAAAACATCGGAGACCTGTGAACGGTCAAGTCTCGGAGACTTGCTGGAAGTGGGTTGCGGGGGTGGATTTGTTGCGGAATACCTGAAGGGCGAGTACGCAACCTACTGCGGTGTGGATTACTCCGAGAACCTGATTGCGTTCGCTGTCGAGCGGCACTCGGATGACAACGTGGAATTTCACGCCTGCAACATCAAGGATTTTGAGCAGGACCGGATGTTCGATGTGGTATTGATGGTTGGTGTTCTGCACCATCTCGACGACATGCAGGGGATTCTCGGACAAATCCTCGCGCGCGTTCGGCCCGGCGGACTCATCGTCGTCAACGAACCCCATCCCGGCAACCCGCTGGTTACGCTGCTACGAAAGATCCGTAAGAAAACCGATTCGAACTACTCGGAAGACCAGGTTGAACTGTCCTGGGACGAGCTTAAGGGCGTCTTCGAAGACGCGGGGCTCGAGGACGTCAGGTTGAAAGCACAGGGCATTTTCTCGACGCCGTTTGCCGAAGTTGTCCTGCGGCCACAGGGGCTTTTCGCGCCGCTTGCGAAAGTGGCCTGCCTGCTTGACGACTTGCTCGAACACTTACCAACGCCGATCCTCAAGTTCCTGACGTGGAATATCGTCGCGGTGGGCCGCAAACCGGATCCCGCAGACACAGGGAAGCGCTAAGGCCGCGGCCCGCGGCCTGGCATGCTACAGGGGCAGCGCCGTCGAGTACTTGTGTTGTCTCAGGGCAATCTGCGACGACGCCTGCGCAACGGCATCGTCAGCGAGAATCTTCTCCATCAGGATCTGTTCAAACTCGCCGACGCTGTGTGTGCGGAGTATTAGCGTGTAATCGTGTGTGCCGGTGACGGAAAAGCACTCGAGGATCTCCGGCGTACCGTGCACGAGGCGCTCAAAACCCGCCCGCGTTTCCGGCGCGTGGTCAACGAGGTTGACTGCGACGAAAACGCAGACCGGATAACCCACCATGTCGGGATCCAGCAATGCCACGCGCCGCTGAATGGCGCCTACCTGCTCTAGCTCCGTTAAGCGCCTCGACACCGTCGAGGCCGAGATACCCAGCGTCTCAGCGAGGTCCCTGACGGTTGCCCCGGCATCGGCCTGGATAGCACGAAGCACGGCTCGGTCTGTGTCGCTAAGGCTGATCGGATGATCAATCTGTTTCATAATTGTCGCATTGATGGTCTATTTGTTGCGATTTATAACCTTTTCGTGACGACTTTGCACGCATGTTTCAGGTCTTTCCCGCTACACTGTACGTGTACGTGGATTGTTTTCGGAGAGCGATATGGCTGCGATGCCGGCTGCCCAGCTGACCTGCAAAAACCGTTATGCGGATGCACCGCGCAACGCGGATTACACGATTGACCAGCGCTGGGATTCCTACACGCGCGAAGAACACGACCGCTGGGATCGGCTGTTCCGGAACCAGCAGGCGATTCTGCCGGGGCGTGCCTGCCAGCCGTTCATCGACGCGATCGAGACGCTCGAGCTTTCAAGGTCCGGCATTCCCAACATGGAAGAGCTGTCCGACCGACTGGAGAAGATCACCGGCTGGCGCGTCGTCCCGGTCGTCGAGTTGGTGCCGGACGACGTGTTCTTTGATCATCTCGCCAACCGGCGCTTCCCGGCTGGCGCATTCATTCGGCCCGAAGAGGAGTTTGATTACCTCGAGGAACCGGATGTGTTTCACGACATCTACGGACACGTGCCGTTGCTCGCCAACCCGGTGTTCGCTGACTTCATGCAGGCCTATGGCAAGGGCGGCAACCGCGCGCTCGAGCTTGGTCAGCTCAAGAATCTCGCGAGACTCTATTGGTACACCGTTGAATTCGGCCTGATCAAAACCGATGAAGGCCTGCGCATTTACGGTGCCGGCATCATGTCGTCGCCACAGGAGAGTCGATTCTCCCTGGAAGACGCGTCACCCAATCGTGTGGCGTTCGATCTCGAACGCATGATGCGGACCCGCCACATCATCGACGACTTCCAGCAGACGTACTTTGTTATCGACAGCTTTGAACAGCTGCTCGAGACCTGCTACCAGGACTTTGGTGACGTCTATTCCCGGGTCAGGGGCAAGCCGGACTACGAGGCGCACGAACTGGTGGAAGGGGATACCATCCTGACTCGTGGTACGCGTGAGTACTTCCTCGCGAAAAAATAACAACACACCAACGGAGAATACGCATGCCTGAAACGCTCTCCAGCGCAGAGCGCGAGCAGCTGCTCGCGACCATGCCGGGCTGGTCTTTGTCGGAGAACGGCAAGGCCGTTTCTGCGAACCTCAAGTTCGCCAATTTTGCGGACGCCTGGGGTTTCATGACCGAAATCGCGCTCGTCGCCGACAAGATCGATCATCACCCGGAGTGGAGTAATGTCTATAACCGCGTCGCAATCACGTTGACGACCCACGACGCAGACGGACTGACGTCGCGAGACCAGGCGCTCGCCAATGCAATCGCCGATGCGCTGCGCCGTCGCGGCCACGGCGACTAGCACGATGCATATCGTTGTAACCGGCGCCGCGGGCGCGTTAGGCCGCAGCGTCGTCTCGTTGCTGAACAACCAGGGTCACACTGTGACGGGCATAGACATTGCCGATCCGATTGACGTTCCGGGTCTCACGCTGGCCAAGCCGGCTGTCGACCTGAATGACGCCGCGGCAGTCTCCGCAGCGATTGCCGAATCGGTCGGGGCGTCCGGCGAGATTGATGGCCTCGTCAACATAGCCGGCGGCTTTGCCTGGGAAACCATAGGAGACGGCACCGTGGACACCTGGGACCGCCTGTACGCGATGAATGTGCGTTCGGCGCTGAACGTTTGCCAGGCGTCGCTGCCGCATCTCGGCGAAGCAGCGTCCATCGTTAACATCGGTGCCGGTGCCGCGACCAGGGCTGGTCTTGGGATGGGCGCTTACGCGGCGTCGAAATCCGGCGTCGCCAGGCTGACCGAGGCGCTGGCCGAGGAGCTGAAGGGCAGGGCCGTCCGCGTTAACGCCGTTCTGCCGTCCATCATCGATACGCCCGCCAACCGGGCCGATATGCCGGATGCCGATTATTCGGCATGGGTTACCGGCGAGGAGATAGCCAACGTCATCGGATTCCTGCTGTCGCCCGAGGCGAGCGGCGTGACGGGCGCGTTGGTTCCCGTATCCGGCAGAGTCTAGGCGCCAAAGCGCTGTTCACTCACGCCGGGGCGACAAAATAAATCGAATCTTGCGGTCACAAGCGTGTCTTCAATCGGTACACTTGGACCAAGTGCCCGAAAAAACGGGCAAACATAAACCCGGGGGGGACTATGAAAAAGACTCTGGCGAGTGCGATCGCACTGGGCTTGGCAGTAACTATGCCGGCGACGGCGCAGGAAGACTCCAGCGGCCCGCTGCTTGAAGAAATCACCGTAACCGCGGCATACCGTGAACAGGCGCTCACTGACGTTCCGGTGTCCGTTTCTGCTGTCAGTGGTGATGCGCTGATCAAGACCAGCGTGCAAAAAGCCGAAGACCTGCAATTCCTCGTGCCGAACTTCAACGTCACGGAAACGGGCATCTCGACCAATGTTTTCGTTCGCGGCATCGGTTCCGGTATCAACCAGGCGTTCGAGCAGTCTGTAGGTACCTATGTCGACGGCGTTCATTTTGGCCGTGCGCAGATGTTTAGAACCCCGTTCCTCGACCTGGAGCGAATTGAGGTTCTGAGAGGACCGCAGTCGATCCTGTTCGGCAAGAACTCGGTCGCGGGCGCGCTGAACGTAACGACGGCCAAGCCGACCGATGAGTTCGAAGGCCGCCTGATGATTGCCAACGAGTTCGAAGACGAAGAACTCATTGTCGAAGGCGTGATCTCCGGCCCCATTTCCGATCGCGTCCGTTTCCGGCTCGCCGGACGCCTGCGCGATGCTGACGGCTACGTCGAAAACCTGACCCTGGGCAGCGACGAACCGAATCGCGAAGACGAAACGATTCGTGGCATTCTCGAATGGGACATCACGGACGACCTCACGGCGACTCTGAAGCTCGAGAGCAGCACATTTGATGTCAAAGGTCGTCAGATCGAAGTCATCGGTGAACTGCCGGCAGCAGCAGGCCCGTTCACCGGCCTGCGCTACAGTGACATTCTCGGTGTGGTCTTTGGCCAGGATTCATCGGTGTCCAACGTCGAACAGGATTACCGACGCTCGTCGAACGGAGACTTCAGTTTCAACGATTCTGAAAGCGCCGTTCTGACACTGGACTGGCGCCTTGGCGACTTCACGCTGCAATCCATCACGGCAACCACGCTGTTCGAATACGACGAGGTGTGCGACTGTGACTTCACCGGCGCCGACGTATTCAACGCGGCACTGCAGGAAGAGTACGAGCAGACCAGCCAGGAATTCAGGCTGTCATCACCGCTGGGTGAATCCTACGACTACATTCTGGGTTTCTACTACCAGACCAGTAATCACTTCTTCCAGGACCAGATCACGGTCAGCCCCACGTCGGTGCTGATTCCGGCAATTAACGGCCAGTCACCGGGTTCCGGCGACCTTGTTGCGAATACCGAGGCGGCGCGGTCTGCGTTCGTTGAAAACGATGTCCTGTCGGCGTTCGCACAGTTCAACTGGCACGTCAGTGACACGTTCACCGCACAGATAGGCGGCCGTATCACCGATGATGAGCGCGATGGCGGCCGTACGATGCGCATCCAGGCACTGGGCGGTGGCACCTTGCCAGTACCGCAGACTGCGGCGCCGGTCGTCTATGCGAGCCTGTTCGGGATCACCAGCACCAACCTGGCGAGCCTCGGCCCCACGGGTCAGTTCTTTATTTCGCAGCTCGGCGAATTGCCGGTCTCCGGCAGCCGTTCAACGACGAAGTTCTCGCCTGAGCTGAAAGGTATCTGGGACCTGACAGACGACGCCATGGTCTACCTGAGCTGGGCTGAGGGCTTCAAGAGCGGCAGCTACGACTTCCGTGCCAATAACCGCAACTTCTACCCGGATCTGCAGACCTCGTTCGAATACGATGATGAGGAAGCCTCGAGTATCGAGCTTGGCGGTAAGTTCACCCTGCTCGACGGTCGTGCCGAGTTGAATGCCGCCCTGTTTTTCACGGACTTTGAAGAACTGCAGATCTCGATTTTCGACGGGGTACTGGGCTTCAACGTCGGTAATGCCGGCGCAGCAGAGATCGTTGGTCTCGAGCTCGATGGCCGCTGGGCCGCGACGGAGAATCTGACGATTTCGGGTGGGCTTGCGTTCACGGACTTTGAATTCACCGACTTCGAGAACGGCCAGTGCTTCTTCGGCCAGACACCGAACCGGGACCTCGACGGTGACGGCAACCCTGAGCTCTGCAGCTACACCGGTAATTCCAACCAGATGCTGTCGGACTTCCAGGGCAACGTGACCTTCGACTACCTGTATCCGATTGGCAGTGAGTACGATCTGGGTGTCCGCGTCGACGTATTCCACACCTCGGAATACGACGCGAGTGCGACTTATGATCCGGCCCTGGTGCAGGATGCTTACACGAAGATCGATGCCCGTGTCGCATTCTCCGCGGAGTCCTGGGAAGTCGCTGTGCTTGCCAAGAACCTGACGGACGAGACGGTCCTGCAGTTTGGCGGCGATGTGCCCCTGGCGGGCAGCACGTTTGGCGCGAAGTCGAATTACGCGTTCTTCGGTCAGGGTCGTACCCTGGCGCTACAGGCGATGCTTCGCTTCTGATTCAGACGGCGTAAATGAAGTAGAAGGGCCCCGGCTTTGCCGGGGCTTTTTTTATCCTGCTACCCGATCGTCAGCCGGACGCTTTCCGAGTACAGGGAATGGCAGTAAGTGGCGAAACAGAACTGCCAGCGAACCCGGTAGCTGTAGGTGCCTGCGTCTTTGTTCATGAACGTCTTCGTGCCACCCAGGCCGCTGTAAACGGTGTAGTACTTCTCGCCGTCGCGGCTCTCCTCCAGGTACTGCATTTCTCCCAGGCGAGCGTTGGCTTTGTTGTTCCAGCGGACCGTGTAGCGCTTGCCTTCAATGGCATCCGGGACCGTGAGGTCGATGTCCTTGAGTTTCAGGTCGGCGGCGCCGGCCGGCAGGAGCAGCAACGCACAGGTCGCGCCGAGCAGCAGTCTGCCAGGGCTCATCCGCTGCTGTCCTCGGCCGTGCGGACCGGGTCCAGGTTCTCCTGCACGTAGCCATTGATGGCTATCCGGATGGCTTGCCGTCGCGTTTCATCACTGATACTTGCGGTAAAGACCCGCAGTTCGGCGTCACAGGCAGACAGGACAGCGGAAACATCGCCCGTATTTTGCGAATTGGCCAGCGCGAGTGATTTGTCGATGCATGCGCGAAGATCCCTCTTCAGGCGCAGTGATTCGGGGTTGGAGGCGGCGGCCTGCCCAGTGCACGTAAAAGCCATAAACACCGCGATAACAACCGCAATTCGGGATGTCAGTGAGCTCATAAATCGGTCTCCTTCCGAGATGCGAGTTCGCTTTCAAATGAAACTGTCATTGTCAATGAAGCGTTTCCGGCAAGTCAAATATGGTTATGGAATACCGTGAACTGTCTTCGCCAATCCCGGCAAACGGTTCCGGAAGCCCCCAAACTGCGGTAAAAATGCGCCAGGGGATAAGGACCTCGGGAGGGGGATCGATGAGCTCGGACATCCAGAAGGCTTGTGAATCGCTGGCCCTGATTTGTCGACGCTTCCTCGAGGACAACTACCTGTCGAACGACGAGATCCTCTTCCTGCGGCAGTGGTTGTCGAACAACACGCACCTGATCGGTGAATGGCCGGGCGACATCGTGTTCAAGCGCATCGAACAGGCATTGTCAGACGGCTATATCGAGCCCGACGAGCGCGACTACCTGACCGGGACACTGGAGCTTTTAGTCAGCGGTGAGTTGATGCGCGCCTCCAGCCGCGTGAACGAGGTACTGCCACTGGACGGTGTCGAGGAGGTCGAGCTGTCCAACAAGGTGTTTTGCTTTGCCGGCAATTTCATCTACGGCAGCAAGCTCGCCTGTCAGCGCGCGACCATCAGCGCCGGGGCGTTTGCGATCAAGCGCCCATCAAACCAGCTCAATTTCCTGGTGATCGGCGGTCGCACGGGCACCGACTGGCGGTCAACCGATGCCGGCAATCACGTCGACCTGGTGACGGGCTTCCGCAAGACCGGCACCACCGTGCAGATCATCAGCGAGGACTGCTGGTCGCGTTCTCTGCCGGTTGCCAGCCTGTTGTGGAGTGGGTAGGGGGCCGTTACTCGCTCGATACCGTCCGATTTCACACGAAAAACCACGATTGGTTAACACTTTCACCGTCCGCATCGGTGTTTCGGTAGCAGTTTTTGGCAAGCCGTGCCGATACTCAGGTTATGCCTCAACGGAGAGTGACCGTGCATGGCCTGGACAAGAAAGTTGATTACCGACTCCTGTCGGCGCTGAGTGATCTCGTACTCTGCAGTCGCTGCTTCCGCAAAGGCAAGGCGACACCCGTACCGCAGCTGATATCTGCTCGCCACAGCATCAAGAACCTGTGCACGCACTGTGTCAGTGAAACACTGCCGGAGCGCGGCAAGGACTCGCCGCGGCGCCAGCGACTCCTCGCCAGGTACCTGCACCGCGATTGAAACCGTCCTTGCCTTTCGGGGCGTGAAACTTGGCCGGTGCGATGAGAGAATCCGCGTTTTCCGGATCGCGCGATTCCATGGCCAAGCTCTATTTCTACTACTCCTCGATGAACGCCGGTAAATCGACGTCGTTGCTGCAGTCCAGCTACAACTACAAGGAACGGGGCATGGATACGCTGGTGCTCGCGCCTGAACTGGACGACCGATACGGTGTTGGCCGAGTGACGTCCCGCATCGGCCTCGAGTCTGATGCGACCACCTTTCAGCGCGATACCAACCTGTTTCACCTGATCGAGCAGCGACTCGCCAATACGCCGTTGCACTGCATCCTGATCGACGAAGCGCAGTTTCTGACCAAGCAACAGGTCTCTGAACTCGGCGACATCGCGGACTACCTGAACGTGCCGGTACTTGCCTACGGTCTACGCACGGATTTCCAGGGCGAGCCGTTCGAGGGCAGCAAGTACCTGCTGGCCTGGTCGGACAACCTGAAAGAACTGAAGGCGATCTGTCACTGCGGCGCGAAGGCGACGATGGTCATCCGCGTTGATGAGCATGGAAAGCCGATTCGCGAGGGCGCGCAAATCGAGATTGGCGGCAATGACCGCTACGTCTCGCTGTGCCGCAAGCACTACAAGGAAGGAAACCTGGGTTGATCAGCGCTCGTTGACGAAGGTCGGCAGCTGTTCGCTGTCCTGGGCGGGCAGCAGGGCGGTGTTTTCCCGAGCCAGTAGCGTGCGCATGTCTTCGAGTGTCTTCATGATCGCGGTATCGGCGATTTCCATCTCGGTCTCCGCTGCCCTCGTCGAGGCGACCGGGTCGCAGAACTTCATGCGGAAGTGGCCCACGCTGACGATGTCGCCATCGATCAGGACCTGGTTTGATACGCGACGCGAGTTCACGTAGGTCCCGTTGGTGCTGTTTAAGTCCATCATGAACGTCGTGTTGCCGTGCCGGACCAGCAACAGGTGATGCCGGCTGACGAACTTGCTGTCGATCGCAATATCGTTGTGATCGGAGCGGCCGACGAGGATGCGCTGGCGATCGAAGCGAATCTCCTCGGTTACTTTGCCGTTATTGGAAACAATCAGCTTCGCCGGCTCTTCGGCCGCGGCCGCTGGTGCGGGTTCGGCTTCCACCGGTTCAGTACGGGTTGTCTGCCAGGTGCCGTGCGGCAGGTTGGGGCGTTCAACGGCATCGATGCTGAGCGGCAGCGACGGCGTCTTTGCCAGGGCGAGCAGGGCAATACGGTCAAGAATACCGGGCCAACCGCCGGATGCCTGCCACAGCTCGTCACACATAAAGCTGGATATCAGGTCCTCGGGGTTGCCGGCGCCAGCCGCAACGAGTTTTGCGTGCAGGAACTGGCGAGTCTCGGCGGCACTCATCGGTCGCAGGTGGATATCGTTGCTGACCCGCTTGGCGATACAGGCCAGCGTTTGTGATTCCATCATCGTCTGCATCGACCGGTTGCTGGTCAGGACAATCTTCAACGCCGACAGTCCGCGCAAATCCAGGCTGGCGAGCTCACACAGGGCTCGCAAGGCGCTGGGGTTCAGTTCGTGGACATTCTCGAGAATCAGGATCGGCGATTCCTGGGACGCCGTCTGCTGCTGGCAAAAGACCCGCAGCATGGCCAGCAATTCGCTGTTGGAGCTGCAGTCGATTTCGTATCCGAATTGGCGAAGAATGCCTTCCAGCAGGCCCGTGGTGTTCAGGCCCCGACCGTCTACAATCGCAACCGCACACTGGTTTTCGAGCGATTCGGCAAACACGCGAAGCATGGTGGATTTGCCGGACAGCGGCGGTCCCTGGAGCAGGACGAGACCATTGCGGCATTTGCGCATATCGTCAAGCGCGGCGAGAACAGACTCAAATGCGGCATAACGATGCAAAGCGATGGGCTTTCCGTGTGTCCGAAAAGGTTGCTCCCGCAAGCCAGCCGCAATGAGATCCATAAAAGGAACCTGCCTCGTTAAAATGGACGGTAAAATACCCGCGTCGCCGGCCTTCATCTAATAATTGGTAAGCCGGAAACGTCAGTTTAGAGTTCGGTCCCGATTCTTGTAAATAGTCACGGAGTTGACATAAGTAAATCAGCAACTAACAAGCTAAAACATCACTCAAACCTTAAGTAAACTTCATAAATAGTTGTTTTTTAATTGAATATTTTACAAGTACAATCGGCTACTGTTTCTAGACTGATCGGGTAACCCATTGACTCATATACTGAAAGCAGAGCGCCTGAGCCTGTTTCGTGGTGAGCGATGCCTGTTTACCTCGATTGATTTTGCGCTAGAAAGCGGCGAATTACTCTTGTTGCGTGGACCCAACGGCAGCGGAAAGACCAGCCTGTTGCGGGGTCTCTGTGGCCTGCTGGAGTTCGAAGAGGGCAAAATTCTCTGGGACGGCGAGGACATCAGCGGGGATCGGCAGAGCTTTCGCGCGCGCTTCGCCTGGTACGGCCACAAAACCGGCTTCAAGGCTGACCTGACTGCCGAGGAAAACCTCGGGTTCGAGAAATCGCTACGCGCAGCCAGCGGACTCGAGATTCGCGATGCCATCGACCGCCTCGGACTCAAAAGGCAGCGGAAACTGCCGGTCAGGAGCCTGTCAGCCGGTCAGCAACGCCGAGCTTCGCTGGCCCGACTGTTGCTCTCCGGTGTGAACTGCTGGGTCATTGACGAGCCGTTCACGAATCTTGATGCCGAAGGCCGGGCGCTGGTCGAGGAACTGGTTGGGGAACACGTTGCCCGGGGCGGCATGGCCATCGTTGCGACCCACCACGACATGCTTGACGGCGGCAACGTGAAAACCCTGGAGATCGGCCAGTGAGTACGCCACGCATGCCGGGCCTGCTGGACGGGTTCGCCAGCATCGTACGACGGGACCTGCTGTTGCTGTGGCGACGGCCGGGTGACCTGCTGAATCCACTGGTGTTTTTCATAATGGTCAGCACGCTGTTCCCGCTGGCGGTCGGTCCTGATGCGGACGTGCTGCGTGATATCGGTGCCGGCGTGACCTGGGTCGCGGCATTGCTCGCGATGCTGTTGTCCTTAAATACCCTGTTTCTGTCGGACTTCGAGGACGGCAGTCTCGACCAGCTTTTGCTCAGCCCGCAGCCGTTGCCGCTGCTGGCGCTGGGTAAAACCGTGGCGCACTGGATCAGCACCGGGCTGCCTTTGATCGTGGTCAGCCCCCTGATTGTTATGACGTACAAGCTGCCGGCGCACGTGGTGCCCGTCATGATGGGTTCCGTGGCGCTGGGTACGGCCAGCCTCAGCCTGGTTGGTGCCATCGGCGCGGCACTGACTGTCGGGCTGAACCGTGGCACAACACTTCTCAGCCTTCTGGTATTGCCTTTGGCGATGCCGCTGCTTATTTTCGGTGCGCGCACCGTTTCGCTGGCCGCTGGCGATGAGCCCTGGGCCGGCGGCATGAACCTTCTGGCTGCCTACCTGGTCGGAGCCCTGGCGCTCGCGCCTTTCGCGACGGCTGCGGCGCTTCGCATATCCAACGAGTAACGCAAACGAGTAAAATCTGCCTGTATGTGGACTTTCTTTCATAAACTCGGATCACCGCCGCATTTTTATCGGCTGTCGCTCCTGTTTTCCCCCTGGTTTGCGATACCCGGGTACCTGTTGATTGCGTGGGGCACATACAACGGCCTGTTTGTCGCGCCTGAGGATTACCAGCAGCGCGACGCGTTTCGCATCATCTATGTGCATGTCCCGGCGGCGTATCTCGCCCAGATGACCTACGCGATCATGGCGGTGTCAGCGGGTATCGGCCTTATCTGGCGTATGAAGCTCGCGCATGCCGTCGCTGCCGCGGCGGCGCCGGTTGGCGCGTCGTTCTGCATCCTGATGCTGGTCACCGGGTCGATCTGGGGTCGACCGATGTGGGGCACCTGGTGGGAGTGGGGCGACCCGCGGCTCATGTCGGCCCTGATCCTGCTGTTCCTGTATTTCGGCCTGATCGCGCTGCGCTCGTCAATCACGGACACCGCCAAGGCGGACAAGGCCTGCGCGGTGCTGGCCCTCGTGGGTGCTGTGAACCTGCCGATCATCCGGTTCTCGGTCGATTGGTGGACCTCGCTGCACCAGAGCGCAACGATCATCCGACGGGGCGGCCCGGCGATGGATGCGGACATGCTGTGGCCGCTGCTGGCCAATCTACTGGGTTTTTCGCTGGTGCTGGGCGCTGTTTTGCTGCGCCGGATTCGCACCGAGGTGCTGTATCGCGAGCGACGCAAACGCTGGGTTCGTGACCTCGTTCTCAGTGATGGAGCGGCTTGATGGCTATGTTTGATATGGGGGATTACGGTCCCTACGTCTGGACCTGCTTTGCGCTGGGCCTGGCGGTACTTTTGTTCAATGAATGGCAGGCGAGACAGCGTCACAAGCGCATGTTTCGCGATGTTCAGGTCCGGGTTCGGGCCAAGGAAGGAGAGGAATGACACCACGCCGACAGCGTATGCTCGCAGTAGGCCTTGCCGCGGCAGGTTTGATCGTCGCGACGGTACTGACCCTGCGGTCTTTCGAAGACAACATGATGTTCTTCGTCAGCCCGACGGAGGTTGTCGCCGGCGAATACCCCGAGGACCGTACCTTCAGGATCGGTGGCCTCGTCGTCGATGGCAGCGTACAGCGCGAATCCGAGTCGCTGGAGGTCGCGTTTCGCGTGACCGATCGCCGCTGCGAAGTACCTATTACCTACACCGGCGTTCTGCCCGACCTGTTCCGTGAGGGACAGGGTGTCGTTGCTCACGGGCGTATCGAGGGCAACAACGGCGTGTTCGTCGCCAACAAGATTCTCGCCAAGCACGATGAGAACTACATGGCACCCGAGGTGGCCGAAGCCATCGCGGCGCACGCAGCAGACAAGATGGCGACGCATCCTGTCGCGCCGTGTGACGTCTGATGATCCCTGAGACTGGCCATTTTGCGCTGATCCTCGCGCTGTCGCTGGCACTCTGCCAGAGCTTCTTCCCGTTGATCGGCGCGCACCGAAACGACGCCGCCATGATGAACATGGGTCGAACGGCGGCGATCGGTCAATTCGTCTTTGTCACCGTTTCGTTTATCTGTCTGACCTGGTCGTTCCTGGAGAGCGACTTCAGCGTCGCCTACGTTGCCAACAACTCTCAGCTCGCGTTGCCGACGCTGTACAAGGTCTCGGCCGTCTGGGGCGCCCACGAGGGTTCGCTGCTGCTGTGGATCCTGGTGCTGGCCGTCTGGACCGTGCTCGTCGTGCGCTACAGCCGCAGCCTGCCGGAGGCGTTTGCAGCCCGGGTACTGGGCGTCATGGGCCTGCTGTCCGTCGGCTTCATGCTGTTCACCCTGCTGACGTCGAACCCGTTCGAACGCATGGTTCCGGCACCACTGGATGGCGCCGACCTGAATCCGCTGCTGCAGGACCCGGGTCTCGCGATCCATCCGCCCATGCTCTACATCGGCTACGTCGGTTTCTCGGTTGCCTTCGCATTTGCCATCGCGGCGATGCTCGGTGGCGACTTCGACCAGCGCTGGGCGCGCTGGACGCGACCGTGGACCACCGCGGCCTGGCTGTTCCTGACCATCGGTATCGCGCTCGGTAGCTGGTGGGCCTACTACGAACTGGGCTGGGGCGGCTGGTGGTTCTGGGATCCGGTAGAAAACGCATCCTTCATGCCGTGGCTGATCGGCACCGCGCTGATTCACTCGCTGGCCGTGACCGAAAAACGCGGCCTGTTCAAGAGCTGGACGCTGCTGCTCGCGATCACGGCGTTCTCACTAAGCCTCCTCGGTACCTTCCTGGTTCGTTCCGGGATCCTCGTGTCGGTGCACGCGTTCGCGACCGATCCTGAGCGCGGCATCTTTATTCTCGCTTTCCTCGGTATCGTGATTATCGGCGCCCTGGGGCTTTACGCCTGGCGTGCGCCAGGCCTGGATTCACAGGCCGGTTTCAAGCCGATGTCGCGTGAGACCTTCCTGCTGTTGAACAACGTGCTGCTGGTGGTTGCGGCCGGGCTCGTCTTCATCGGCACGATGGCGCCGTTGCTCGTCGAAGTATTCGGCATGGGCAAGATTTCGGTTGGACCGCCGTGGTTCGATATCGCTTTCGCAATCCCGATGATTCCGCTGTTGCTCCTGGTCGGCGTTGGTATGCACACGGTCTGGCGGGCTCACCCGAAAGGGACGCTTCAGCGCAAGCTCAGGATCGCGGCGATCGGCGCCGTGGTCGCCGGAATTGTCATTCCCTGGCTGTTCTATGGCGCAACGGGACCGATGGTCACGATCGGCGTCGCGGCCGGTGTCTGGGTCATGCTGGCTGCCGTCATCGAGCCGCTTCGTGCCTGGCGCCGTGAAGCCGGAACGCCGGGGCTGACTCGTTCGGCCTGGGGTATGAACATCGCTCACTTTGGCGTCGGCATGTTCACGGTCGGTGTCGCCGTGGTCATGGCGTATGCCATCGAGACGGATCGTGCGCTGAAGCCGGGCGCTTCCACCAACGTGGGCGGCTATGATTTCGAAATGCGCGAACTCAGGGACGCAGCCGGACCCAACTACACGGCGCGTGAGGCGCTCGTGGAGATTCGCAAGAACGGAAACTACGTCGGCAGCGTTCGTCCGCAGAAGCGCAAGTACCTCGTCCAGCAGAGCCCGATGACCGAAGCCGGCATCCACGTGCGCTGGAACAACGACCTGTTTGTCGCACTCGGTGATCCCCTGGGCGGCGAGTCGTGGAGCGTGCGTATCCAGTACAAGCCGTTGATTCGGTTTATCTGGCTGGGCTGCCTGCTGATGGCGCTCGGTGGACTGGTTGCCATGACGGACAGGCGTTACCGCACCGCGCCGGCAGCCGAACGCCAGAAAGTGGAAGGCAAGTCGGCCGGGCCGAAGGGAGAAGAGGCGATCGCATGAGTCGTTTCCTGATACCTCTGGTTGCGTTCCTGATCTTCATCCCGATCTTCCTGGTCGCGTTGTTTCGCGATCCCAGCGAGATCCCGTCGCCGTTCATCGACGAACCCGCGCCGGCGTTCGAGCTGCCGACGCTTCGCAATCCGTCGCGCATCGTCAACAACGCCGATATCGAAGGGCGTGCCGTGCTCGTCAATATCTGGGCGACCTGGTGCGTGGGCTGCCGTGAGGAGCACGAGTTCCTGATGCAGCTGGCGCGGTCCGAAGTTGTACCGATTATCGGGATCAACTGGCGAGACAATCGGGACGAGGCTCTGCAGTGGCTCGAAGCGCTGGGCGATCCGTACGAGTTTTCCGGCTTTGACGAGTTCAACCGGGTCGGAATCGACTGGGGCGTCTATGGCGCACCCGAAACCTTCCTTGTGAATGAGGACGGCGTCGTGGTCTACAAACACCTGGGACCGCTGGATGCCGCAACGTGGCAACGGGAATTTGTGCCTCGTCTTGATGGGGAGAGCTGAGTGAGAGTCCTTTTACTGCTGCTTGCCTTGCCGCTGGTTGCGCAGGCCCAGGTGACTGAACCGCCGTTCACGGATCCGGAACTGCAGGCGCGCTACGAGAACATTATTGACGAAGTCCGCTGCCTGAAATGCCAGAACCAGTCCCTGAGGGACTCGGGGGCCTTCCTCGCGGCAGACCTGAAGCGCGAAATTCGCCGCATGCTGAACGAAGGCATGACAGACAAGGAGATCTACGATTTTCTCGTCGCACGCTACGGTGAATTCGCGCTGTATCGGCCGCGCATGGAAGGCAAGACCCTTGTTCTCTGGCTGGCGCCCGGCCTGCTGCTGCTCGGCGGCGGCATCGCGTTGTTCTTCGTCCTGCGCCGTCGAATGACCCTGCCCATCGACGAAGACCTGCAAGAGCAAGGCTGAACATGATTCTCTGGTTACTTTTGGCCGTCATGGCCATTGTTGCGGCTGCGTTCCTGCTGCGCCCCCTGATGAGCGGCAGGCTCGTTTCCCTGCCGTCGATCGTCTCGATCATCGCCGTTGTATTCGCATTCGGCCTGTATTTACAGATCGGTCGACCGGACCTGACGTCGCCACAGGAGGGCGGTGACATCCAGGGTATGGTCGCCTCGCTTGCGGAACGGCTGGAATCGGAGCCGAACGACATCGAAGGCTGGAAGATGCTGGGTCGGTCGTTCATCACGCTCGGCCAGTACCAGGAGGCCGCTGAAGCGTTCCGGCGTGCGG
>CAZSIQ010000020.1:0-37623 GCA_964606915.1 uncultured Woeseiaceae bacterium
CCATGAACCTGATCAACTGGTCACCGTTCCAGGACATGGACGGTTTCTTTGACCGCTACTACAACCTGATGAACCGCACGCCCGGCGCGGCCGGTGAGGCGGGCGCCATGAGCTGGCGGCCGACGGTGGACATCAGCGAAACGAAAAAGGCCTACCTGATCAAGGCAGAACTGCCGGACGTGGAGAAGGACGACGTCGACGTCAGCGTCGAAAACGGCATGCTGACGATCAGTGGCGAGCGTCGTTTCGAGCACGAAGAAGAGGACGAAACGCGGCATCGCGTTGAGCGCATGTACGGCACGTTCTCGCGCAGCTTCACGCTGCCGAGTGATGCCGACGAGGCGCATATTTCAGCCAGGTCGAAGAACGGCATGCTGAAGGTGCGAATTCCGAAGGTCAGCCCGGCACCGGCGGAAAGCAAGAAGATCAGCATCGACTGAACCGGGTCTCTCTCTGGCGACGAACGTCGCGGAGAACCAATGGGCACCCTTGATCGTACGCGGGGTACCTCTGGAGGCGTCGCATTCGCGGCGCCTCCGTTTTTCTGTGGCCGGCTTCCGATACACTCGCCCACATGAGTGATTCAAACCTTTTCCTGAACGAGGCCCGTGAAGCGCTCGGCGATGCCGGCGTGCTGACTGGTGACGACGTACGCGCACGCAAGGCGTCCTGGCTGAAGGACGATCCCTGCGAGGCGCTGGCGATCCTGCGTCCGGCATCGACCGACGACGTGGCCGCCGTGATTCGACTCTGTGCGGAGGCCGGCCGTTCGCTGATCCCCGTTGGCGGCAACACCGGCCTGGTTGAAGGCACTCTGGCGGGTCCGGAGGATGTACTGTTGTCGCTGGAACGCATGAACCGGATTGAATCCGTGGATATCGCGGGCGGGACGATCACGGTGCAGTCGGGTGTCCCGCTGCAGCGTGTACAGGAGGCGGCGACGGATGCCGGCCTTGCGTTTCCGCTGGATCTCGGTGCGCGCGGCAGTGCCACCGTGGGCGGCACGATTTCGACCAACGCCGGCGGCAACGCCGTGATCCGCTACGGCATGATGCGCGAGCAGGTGCTGGGTCTCGAGGCCGTGCTGGCTGACGGTACCGTCGTTTCATCGATGAACCGGATGTTGAAGAACAATGCCGGCTACGACCTGAAACAGCTCTTTATCGGGACCGAGGGCACGCTGGGTGTGGTGACCCGAGCCGTGCTGCGATTGCGCGCTGACATGCCGAGCCGCAATACCGCGTTGCTGGGTGTCGATGACTACGAGCAGATCCCGAGGGTGCTCCGCGAGCTGGATGCCGGTCTTGGTGGAACACTGAGCGCCTTCGAGGTCCTGTGGCGGGACTTTTATGACGCGGTTGTGCTGGGCACCGACCGTCACGTGTCGCCGCTGGACGGTGCGTACCCGTATTACGTGTTGGTCGAGGCACGCGGCAGCGACCAGGCGAACGATGAGGCGCGCTTTGAAAACCTGCTGGGTCGATGTCTGGAAGACGAGTTGATCGCTGATGCCGCTATCGCACAGGGTTCGACGCAACGAGACGCGCTATGGGCAATCCGCGATGACATCGACAATCTCGTCGACGACCTGTCGCCCGCCATGGCCTTCGATGTCAGTCTGCCGATTGCCGACGCCGATCGCTACACACAGCGCGTGCATGCGCGGCTGGCGGAAGAATTCGGCGACCACTATCGCGGAACGACCTTCGGTCATCTTGGCGACAGCAATATCCACTTCATGCTGACGATAGGCACGACGGAACAGGCGCGGCAGGCGGACGCCATGCGCATCGTCTACCAGGAGCTCGAGCCTTATGGCGGTTCCATCTCGGCCGAACACGGCATCGGGACAGAAAAGCGCCCGTACCTTGGCGTATCGAGAAGTGAGGCCGAGGTGTCGCTGATGCGTCGACTCAAGACGGCACTGGATCCGGAGGACCTGCTGAACCCCGGCAAGGTGATCTGAGCGACGTCACGCAAAAAAAACGGCTGGTAGGGCGCAGCAGCCCTACCAGCCAACCCACAGGGATGTTCGTCCAGAAGAACGTACTCACTCAGACCGTCCCTGGCCCCGGTTTGTTTCAGCCAATGTGAAATTATTTTTGACCGAGCGTTTACAAACTCCAACGGTCGGTGTATATTCTTGACCGATCAGTTGTAAATGCAGGTTAATCGTGAGTAACAGAAACGTAGGTCGCCCGCGCGAGTTTGACGAGCAGCGGGTGCTGGATTCAGCGATGGAGGCGTTCTGGCGTAAAGGCTACGAGGCAACATCGCTGGCGGACCTGTGTGCCTGCACCGGCCTGAACAAGGGCAGCCTCTACCAGACCTTCGGCGACAAGCACACCTTGTTTATGAAGTCGCTCGCGCATTACGCGGACACGGAGTTCCGCCAGGTGGCAGCCGTGGCGTTCGACCATGACTCGCCCATCGACAGTATTCGCGCCGTCATGCATCGAGTTGTCGATCACACCAAGGAAGACTGCGGCTGCCTGATGATCAACTCGCTCGTCGAACTCGCACCACACGACCCGGAGGTGCTGGGCTTTATCCAGCAGCTGGGTGACCAGCGCGTGCGAATGATGACGGATCTCGTCGAAAAGGCTCAGAGGGCCGGCGAGATTCCGGCCAGCGAGGAGGCTCGCGATATCGCGGTCAGGCTGATGGTCACACTGGCTGGCCTCGTTACAACGATCAAGGGTTTCATGGACATCGAGCAGGCGCACGAGGTTGTGGACGGGGCTGTTAACGCCCTGATCTAGGCGCTTTTTTTTGACCAATTTATGACCGATTGGTTTGTAATTGTATCTAACAGGAGAGGGACCGGATGGGGACCTATTTCAAGGCGATAGATCGCTTCGCCGTACGCCTGACAACCGGCGTCATACGCTGGCGCTGGCCGGTGATCGTTGCGTCTATCGTCATCGCCGCCTTGTTTGGCAGCAACACGGTAAACCTGACGTTTACCAACAACTACCGCGTGTTTTTCTCGGATTCGAACCCCGAGCTGAACGCCTTCCTGGAATTCCAGGACACCTACACCAAGAACGACAACGTCTTTTTCGTCGTCAAGCCGGCGGACGGGGATGTGTTCTCGGCAGAAACACTGTCGGCGGTCGAGCAGATCACCGAGGCTGCCTGGCAGATTCCTTTCGCGCTGCGTGTCGACTCCATCACCAATTTTCAGCACACGTACTCGATCGAGGATGACCTGATCGTCGAAGATCTCGTGTCGAACATCGACGGGCGCGAAGCCGCGTGGTTTGCTGAGCGCCGGGCGATCGCACTGGAAGAGCCGCTGCTCGCCAACCTGCTGGTCAACGACGACGCTAGTGTCACCGGGATCAACGTAGTGCTGCAGTACCCGGAGCTGACCGAAGAGGAAGTTCCGGCGACGGTCGCCGAGGCGCGTGCAATTCGTGACCGGCTGCAGGCTGAGTTCCCGGGCATGGAGATTCAACTGACCGGACTGTCGATGCTCAACAACGCGTTCGCCGAGACCGGTGTCAACGACGGAATGCGGCTGATGCCGATCATGTTCGTCGTTATTTTTGTCATGAGCTGGCTGATCGTTCGATCGCTGGCAGCAACGTTCTCAACGATTATGGTCATCGCGCTGTCGTCGACGGTGGCGATGGGCGTTGCCGGAATCGCGAAGCTCGGCCTGACGCCCATCTCCATGTCGGCGCCGATCGTCATCCTGACCCTGGCCGTGGCTGACTCAATACACATCCTGATGTCGCTGCGCACGCTGATGCGCGAAGGCATGGAGAAACGGGACGCGATCATCGAGGCCGTCAGGATCAACTTCCTGCCGGTCGGCATCACGTCACTGACGACCATCGTCGGCTTCCTCGCGCTGAACTTCTCGGATTCGCCGCCGTTCTGGCACCTCGGTAACCTGACGGCTGTCGGCATTCTCGCCGCGTGGTTCTACTCGATCACGCTGTTGCCGGCGCTGCTCAGCCTGTTGCCGTTCTCCGTCGCAAAGTCATCGGAGGCCAGCTGGTCGCAGCGAACCATGTCGTCACTGGCCGAGTTCGTTATCGAACGGAACCGCTTGCTGCTGGTCGTCGTGGGAACTGCAACGCTCGTGTTGATTTCCTTTATCCCGCAAAACGAGTTCAGCGATCAGTGGGTCGAGTATTTCGACGAGACCGTGGAGTTTCGGCGGGACTCGGATCTTGCCATGCAGGAATTCGGCATCTTCCCCATCGAGTTTTCGATCCCCGCGCGTGAGCCCGGCGGTGTCAGTGAACCCGAGTATCTTGAGAACCTCGAGAAGCTGGCGAACTGGTTCAGCGAACAGGAGGGCGTTACGCATGTCTACTCCATCGCAGACATCATGAAGCGCCTGAACAAAAACATGCACGGTGATGACGAGTCCTACTACCGGATTCCCGACGATCGCGAGCTGTCGGCGCAGTACCTGCTGCTCTACGAGCTGTCGCTGCCTTACGGTCTGGATCTGAACGACCGTATCAACATCGACAAGTCGGCCACCCGGATCACGGCGACGCTCGGCAAGACCAGTACGGCGCGCACGCGTGAGTTTCTTGATGAGGCTGATCTGTTCATCCAGGAGAACCTGCCCGAGTACATGCACGCCAAGCCAACAGCCGCCGCGGTCATGTTTGCCTACATCACCGAACGCAACCTGAGAAACATGTTCCTCGGCACGGTGATCGCCATCTTCGCGATTGCTGTAATCATGATGTTCGCGCTGCAGAGCTTCCGTCTCGGTGCCTTGAGCCTGATTCCGAACGGCCTGCCGATCCTGGCGACTTACGGCGCCTGGGCGCTGCTGGTCGGAGAGGTCGGGTTTTCGGTCTCTGTGGTCGCATCCATCTCGCTGGGGATCATCGTCGACGACACGGTCCACTTCCTGTCGAAATACGTGCGTGCTCGCGACGAGCGAGCGTTGAGTGTCGAGGATTCGATTCGTTACGCGTTCAACAACGTGGGGCTGGCGATCGTCGTCAATACGATTATCCTGTCGGTCGGATTCCTCGTATTGATGCAGTCCGTCTTCAAGCCGAATTTCGATATGGGCATGATGACGGTCCTGGCCATCATCTTTGCACTGATTCTCGACTTCTTATTGTTGCCGGCGTTGCTGATGTTCGGTCGAAAGGGCCCTGAGCCCGTCGTGACTGACGAATTGGCGGCGTCGAACGCCTGATTTCTACGGAGAAAAAAATGAACCTGAATTCTATGTTCCGTGTGCTTGCCCTCGCTGCCGTGTTTGCGACGTCGACGGTGAGCGCGGACAACGTGCAGAAGGGATTCGATATCGCGGCACGCGCGGACCGCACCGACAACGGTTTCGCCGACAGTCGTGTCGACGTGACCATGGTGCTGCGCAATGCCGCTGGCCAGGAAACGACGCGAAGCATGTCGTTCACCACCCTGGAGAAGGAAAACGAGGATGTTGGCGACAAGAGCCTCGTGCTGTTCAGTACGCCGCGCGATATCGAGGGCACGGCACTGTTGTCGCACGCCAAGATTCTCGACCCGGACGACCAGTGGCTGTACCTGCCTGCGCTGAAGCGCGTGAAGCGCATCTCGTCGAGCAATAAGTCGGGCCCGTTCGTGGGTTCCGAGTTCGCGTTCGAGGACTTCACGGCGGTCGAGCTGAACAAGTACGACTACAACTGGCTGCGCGAGGAAGCCTGCGGTGAATTCACCTGCGATGTCGTCGAGCGAACACCTCGCTACGACAATTCCGGCTACACACGCCAGGTATCGTGGATCGACCAGGCGCATTTCCAGATTCGTAAAGTCGAGTTTTATGACCGCCGCAATACCCTGCTGAAAGTGCTCGAACTTAAGGAGTATCGCCAGTACGACAACGGCATCTGGCGTACACACCTGATGTCGATGACGAATGTGCAAACCCGGAAGGAAACCGACCTCGTGTACACGGATTACGAGTTCGACGTGGGTCTCGACGAGAACGACTTCGTCAAAGGGCGACTGGCGAGGCTGCGCTGATTTCAATGAACCGATTGCTGACTACGTCGCTGCTGCTGTTCGCGGCGACATCGCTGCCTGCCCAGGAGTGGGACAAGGCGGCCAATATCGAACTGCAGACGCGGTTGTTTACCCAGGATGCCGCGTTTGTGCGGCAGGACGGCGATACGTTGCAGTGGTCGCTGGCCGGTGAGCTGGACCTGCGCTGGCGGGGCGACGATGCTCGGGCGTCGATCATCGGGTTTGTCCGTTACGACAGTGTCGATGACGAGCGCTCGCTGTTCGATTTTCGCGAGGCGTATTGGGCGAAGGAGGGTAACGGCTACGAGATCCTCGTCGGCCTGAACACCGTGTTCTGGGGTGTCACCGAATCGGTCCACCTCGTCGATATCATCAACCAGACCGATTTCGTTGCGGACATCGACGGCGAAGACAAGCTGGGCCAGCCGATGGTAAACGTCGAGTTGCAGCAGGACTGGGGTCTGTTGAGCTTCTACCTGATGCCGTACTTTCGGGAGCGTACTTTCGCAGGCCTGGATGGCCGCTTTCGACCGCCCGCCGAAATCCTTGTTGACGATGCGCAGTACGAATCGTCCAGCGAGGAGCGGAACATCGACGTCGCCGTGCGCTACAGTCACTACATTGGCGATGTCGACATCGGCCTGAGCTATTTTGCTGGTACCAGCCGCGAGCCGCGTTTCGTACCCGCCGACCCGGCATCACCCTTTGCAGAGCTCGTGCCGTTCTACGACAACATCAACCAGTTCGGTGTCGATGTGCAGCTGACGCGGGACGCCTGGCTGTGGAAGCTGGAAGCGATTTCGCGGGATGCGCGCTTCGGGCGCTTTTTCGCCGCCGTTGGTGGCCTCGAGTACACCTACTACCAGGTAGCGGATTCCGATGCGGACGTGGGTGTGCTGGTCGAGTACCAGTACGACGATCGCAATGCGCTCGAGCCGTTCACGCTGGCGGACAACGATGTGTTTGTCGGCGCGCGACTTGCGATGAATGACATACAGGACACCGCGGTACTGGCCGGATTTTCCTACGATACGGACACCGGCGAGACTTTCTACAACGTCGAAGGTGAGCGCCGGCTGGGCGACGACTGGTTCCTCGAAATGCGGCTGCGCCTGTTCACAGGATCAGACCCGGGCGACGCCTCCTTTTTTGTCAGCCGGGATGACTACCTGCAGTTGCAGATTGCGCGCTTCTTCTAGGGTAAGCTCGCGCGCATGGAGCCCATTCTCAAGCTGGAAGGCCTGCAAAAGCGCTTTGGCGATTTCGATGCCCTGAAAGGGGTTGATCTAGAGATCCAGCGTGGCGAAATCTTTGCCTTGCTCGGCCCCAACGGTGCCGGCAAGACCACGCTGATCTCCATCGTGTGCGGCATAACCCGGCCCAGCGGCGGTGACGTCAAGGTCAGCGGCTTCGATATCGTCGATGATTATCGTGCGTCGCGGTCCATTATCGGGTTGGTTCCGCAGGAACTGCCGGTGGATGCCTTCGAGACCGTCTGGGACACCGTCAGTTTCAGCCGCGGCCTGTTTGGCAAGTCGAAGAACCCCGAACACATCGAAAAGGTACTGAAGTCCCTGTCGCTGTGGGAAAAGAAGGACTCGCGCATCATCGACCTGTCGGGCGGCATGAAGCGACGCGTGCTGATCGCCAAGGCGCTGTCCCACGAACCCGAGTTGTTGTTTCTCGACGAACCGACCGCCGGCGTTGACGTTGAGCTGCGCCAGGACATGTGGAACGTCGTGCGCGAGCTGCGTGAGGCCGGGGTGACCATTGTGCTGACGACGCACTATATCGAGGAAGCCGAGGAGATGGCTGATCGCGTGGGCGTCATCAATCACGGCGAGATCATCCTCGTGCGCGACAAGACCGTGCTGATGAAGGAGCTGGGGCGCAAACAGTTGTTCATTCACCTGCAAACGCCGCTTGAAACGCTGCCGGCGTCGCTCGGTGACTTTGACCTCGAGCTCGTCGCAGATGGCGCGGAGCTCTGCTACACCTACGATACGAGGGGCGAGCGCACCGGCATCACCCGGTTGCTGTCCGAGCTGCAGGCGACCGGCATCGCCTACAACGACCTCAGAACCAGCCAGAGTTCGCTCGAGGATATCTTCGTGGATCTCGTGAGGTCGGACGCATGAACCTGCACGCGGTCAAGGCTATTTACGGCTACGAAATGGCACGCATGCGCCGCACGCTGGTGCAGAGTGTCGTGGCACCGGTACTGACGACGTCGCTGTACTTCATCGTGTTCGGCGCGGCGATCGGTTCACGGATTTCCGAGATCGACGGCATCGATTACGGCGCGTTTATCGTGCCGGGTCTGATCATGCTCGCCATTCTGACGGAGAGCCTGTCGAATTCGTCGTTCGCGATCTATTTCCCGCGGTTTACCGGTACGGTTTTTGAGCTGCTGTCGGCGCCGGTGGCCTGGTACGAAGCGGTGCTCGGCTACGTCGGCGCAGCGGCCACCAAGTCCGTCATCATCGGCAGCATTATCCTCATCACGTCCAACCTGTTCGTGGACGTGCGCGTCGAGCATCCGCTGCTGATGCTCGCATTCCTGGTCATGACCGCCGTATCGTTCAGCCTGTTCGGTTTCATACTGGGTGTCTGGGCGGACACCTGGGAAAAGCTCAGCATTGTGCCGGCGCTGATCATCACGCCGCTGACGTTTCTCGGTGGCAGCTTCTATTCCATCAGCATGTTGCCGCCCCTGTTCCAGACCCTGAGCCTGTTCAACCCGGTCGTGTACCTGATCAGCGGATTTCGCTGGAGCTTTTACGAAAACTCCGACGTGCCGGTCATGATCAGCCTGGCGATGACGGTGGGATTCCTGGCGCTCTGCCTCGCCATCGTGCGGTGGATCTTCGTCACCGGTTACCGGCTGCGTACCTGAGGACGTGGTCGGCCCGTAAACGCCCGCCCGGCCCTCACGGTTGCTGCGTATCAATATCGGGTCGGCGGAGATTCCCGGCCTATGGAGCTGCTGCTGAACCAATTCGGCGTTTTCGTATTTTTCACTACGCTGATTGGCGTTGTGACCTGGTACAAGTGCCGGACGGCGCCGATTCGTTCGGCGAATTCAAACAAGGAGTAGTTCCTGGCGGGCGGCGGCCTGTCGTGGGTCTTTGTGGCCGACTCGATCACGCTGACCAATCTCAGTACCGACCAGCTCGTCGGTACGAACGGCAACCAGATGGCGCTGCTCGCGTGGTGGGAGCTGGCGGTCGTTGTCGGCCTGATTATCCTCGCAAAGATCTTCCTGCCGATCTACTACAAGTACAACCGTAAAACGACGACCGAGCTTCTCGAGAAACGCTACAGGGACAGGAATATCCGCCTGGTCATCGGCATGTTGTTCCTGCTGGGCAATGTGTTCATCTACCTGCCGGTGGTGCTCCACGGCGGCTAACTGTTCATCCGGGTAATGCCTTGTCAGACGGTGGCTGCAAAGGCGCCAGGCAATGACGGACTAAAGAACGCTTGATACGTAAAAAAGACCCAGAAGCCGTACCTATCCTGATATCGCAACGAGAAACGATAGTTATTGACAAAAAAGTAGCATTAATACTATATTTCTTTGTATGGCACGTACCTTAAGGACTGAAGAGCCCCCCGTCTATAACCGCCTCGTAGCGCTGCGCACGGATCGCGGGCTGAGCCGGCGTGACCTTGCTGACGCCGTCGGCGCCCACTACCAGACGATCGGTTACATAGAGAGGGGCGAGTACAGCCCAAGCCTGGTTATGGCGCTGCGCATGGCCGCGCTGTTTGAGCTTCCGGTAGAGGCGATTTTCTCGCTGCACGAATTCAAACCCATGAGCGCGTTACTCACCGGCCAGGCACTCGCAGGTACCCAGCAACAGGAGGATGAGTAGTGATGAACGACGACAGACAGTATGACCCCGTAGCGGATGAGGCGCAGGCAGCACTCTACGGAGATAATTTCGCATGGCTGCGGTCACAGCGCGCGCGGCGCTGGCTTGTTGTGGTCTCAGTTCTGGCTGTCTTCGCTTTAACGGGTGCACGCCTCGTCGACTGGCCGGTTGTCGCCCTCGCCGCGATCGTTACATTTCTCGCGACATGGATGGGCCTGCGTATAGCTGTGCGTAAAATCGTCGACCTGCCTGATGCCTACATCGACGAACGCATGCGCGAGCGGCGCGGCGTCGCCTACAGGCATGCGTACACCGGCATCGGCGCGCTGCTCTCTGTGTTTATCGTCGCGCACATTGCAATGTCGTTGCTGGCAAAACACCGCGGCTGGCCGGAAATGACAGGCGAGATCTGGTTTGAACTGTCGTTCACGTTGATCTTCACAATGATGATTCTCCCGAACGCGATCTACGCCTGGAACGAGCGAAACATCTGAACGAGAAACAGGGTCGCAGCGACTACAGCATTTAACGTCGTGATCCGATAATCGGGACACAGATCGGCGGTCGATTGATCCAGCGCCCGTTTCTGGCGAAAGGCTGACGAACATTCGGACGCGCGGATACTCAGCCCCGAATCACGTGTAAATACTGGTCGTCGCAAACAAGAAGACTGCAAAAGCTGCGATGATTGACGTAACCAGGCCGGTCCGACGCGAGCGGATCCAGCCCGAAAGTCCGATGCTCACGATCAGGCTGTTGACGCCCAGGCCGTAGCTCGCGACCAGTAGTTTCCACAGCAGGCTGATCTTCTCCGGGTCCGGGGTGAACGGAAGGTCAGGGTGCAAGCCGATAATAAGCCTCCAGCCGGCAATCACCGACACCAGGAGGCTGCACGCAGACAGCGTTGAGGTGGCCACGAGGAAAGCAACGATCCGTTTATCGGATGAGAAGATAATGACGCTGAACAGAATGGTGGCCGATACACCGCCCAGAAACGCTGAGACGAAGGAGATTTGTTCAGCGACGGCGACGACGTAGCTGGCCTTCAGTACCTGGGTCATAGTCCTTTGCCCCTCGCGAGCGTCATTGACTGCGAGGAGACTGTCGCATCTCCCGCACCTGCGTCAACTTGCAGCGCCGTGGTCGGGGGCAGGTTCCAGCATAGACTGCGAACAGAACGAAAAAAGCCGGACCGCCAAACGACGGCCCGGCCTGCCAGGCGTTCCCCGGGGAAGCAGGTTAGCCTGAACGCGTTGCGATCGACGGTGTGATCAGGGTCGCGCGACGTGCCGGTCCGGCAACGGCAAGCTGGCCGACGATCCACAGCGTGAGCATCGCTGCCGGAACAATCCACCACGACATCGGTGTCAGGTTGAAGCTCTCGACCATGAAGATATTCAGGCCGATCGCCAGAGCGCCGCCCACGACCACGCCAACCGTGCTGATGATGAAATTTTCCACCATGAAGTGACGCATGATGGCCGGCTTGGTCGCGCCCAGCGCACGCCGGATGCCGATCTGTCTCGTTCGGCGAGACACGTTGAAGCTGGCGAGGCCGACGATGCCTAAACCGGTGATGGCGGTCAGCAGCGTGACGACAAACGTCAGGATCCGGATCATCGCCGAATCGCCGAGGTAGGAGCGTTCACGTGTTTCCTCAAACGTTGAGCTGCCGCGAATCAGGCGGGTCTTGTCAGCGCTGGCCAGCGCATCTTCGATTTCGGGCATCAGCTGGTCGCGGAGTCCGGGTTCAGTGCGAACAACGTAGTGCACGTAGCCCTCGGCGCGCATGCGCGGTGTCAGGAACACGTTCTCAACGTCATCCCAGCCCTGCCACGGTGCCTGCAACTGGTCGATGACGCCGACGATCTCCACCGGTTCGTCCGAGTCGATGTAGACGGTCTTGCCGACCACCGAACCCTGTTCGTCCGGAAACAGCTGCTTGGCGAGCGTCTCGGTGATGATGCCGTAGGGCGACCAGCTCATGTCGCCCGGCGTCACGTAATCGACCTGCTCGGGCGTGAAGTTGCTTCCGTCGACAAGGGCGACGTCGAAGGTCTCGAGCATGTGCTGGTCGCCGAAGTAGATTGCGGTGCCCACGCCCGAGCCGATGTCATCACCCGGTTCGGTCTGCAGGCCCATCGACCAGCCGCCCTGGCGTAACGGGAACGAATTGGTGCCAATCGCGTTGATCACGCCCGGCGTGTTGCGCAGCAGCTCGAGATCATTGATGTACGTGGCCTTTGTATCGGCATCGGAGGCAAAGCTGATGCTGATCATCGAAAACGTATTGGCCTCGTCGATCCCGCTGGGGCGCGACATGTTGGCGGAACGCTCCTGCATGATGGCAATCGAGTTGACCATGATGGCCATTGTGACCGCGATCTGCAGGGCGATGAGGATGGCGCCGCCCTTGTTGCGGAGCAGCGCGCGAAAGATGGGTCCAAATTCCATGGCGTCGTCTCCTTACTGGATGCGCAGTTGACTGGCGGGTGTGACCTGGCAGGCACGCCAGGTTGGGTACAGCGCGGCTGCGAGGGCGGAGATCACGGCCAGCAGGATGGCCAGCCCCGTCATCGCCCAGTCCATCTGTGTGAGCCGTTCGACAAAGTCCGCGGTGCTGAACAGGTTGCGAATGCCCAGCAGCCCCAGCCAGGTCATGCCGATACCGGCGATACCGCCCGCGACACCGATCATGCCGGCCTCCACGATGTACTGGCCGAACAGCGTCAGCTTGCTCGCGCCGAGGGCGCGACGAAGGCTGATGTCCTTCGCGCGTCGCATGACCTTGGCAAGCAGCAGGCCGATCGTGTTCAGCAGGCAGACGACCAGGAACAGCACGGCAAGGCCAAGCAGCACGGTGACATCATCGTCGACGACCTGGTTGATAATCATCCACTCACCGACGTCGGGCAGACGGTTGTCCAGCGGCCGCGGGAAGCGCCCCAGCGCTTTCTGCTGTTCGACGTAGCCGTCGAGAAAGTTCAGGTACTCGGTTTCTGCCGCCGCGTTCGGGATCTCGACCCAGAACTGGATCCAGATGCACTCCGAGTTCAGGAACGCCTCGTAGCCGCTGCCGTCCACCGGTTTCCAGCAGTTCGTGTTGCCGGCACTGCCGTATTCGCCCGCTATGGCGGTCGAGAACGGGTAATACACGTCTTCAACCTGCTCGTGCGCGTTGTTGTTCAGGTCGTAGAACTTCACGACCGGGTTCCACTCCGCGCTGGTCACGCCGACGACGCGAAAGTCCTCACCGTTCATCTGCAGCGTGCGGCCTGTGGAATCTTCGCCGCCATAAAGCCGTTCATTCAGTGCGTCGCTGATGACGACAACACGTTCCTCCGCGAGGTCAGCCGACTGGTCCCAGGCATCACCAAACTGGAACGGCACGTTGAACATCGGGAAGAAGTCGCCGCTGGTTGCACGACCCTCCGCCTGGAACGGCAGTTCGTCGTCGCCCTGCGGTTCGATGATGCGGTTTGCCTTGTACATCGCCGCCTGGCGGAACGCCTCGTCGGCCGCCAGCAGGTTGCGAGCATCCAGGTAGGTCAGCTGGTCTGGCGGGCGGTTGCCGTTTGCGAACGGGTTTGTATCGCTCCAGCTGTCGATGGTGACATGCCGCAGGACCTCCGATTTCTCCGGAATCGGGTTGCCGCTCATCATGTGCTGGATCGTAATGATGGTCATGCAGGCGCCGATACCGATGGCGATGGCTGCGACCATCAGGGCGCTCAGCGCCGGATTGGCCCGGATACTCAGAACCCCGAGTTTCAGGTAGTAGCGAAACATCCCGGCCTCCTAGGCGTTGGCGGCCAGAGCGAAGTCCGGCGCGGCATCGGCAATGCTGCCGTCGCGAACGAAAATGTTGCGCTTCGCGCGACTCGCCAGCGACAGCTCGTGCGTCACCATGATGATGGTCACACCCTTCTCGTTAATCTCGCTCAGCAGGTTCAGTACGCTGTCCGCCATGTTGGTATCGAGGTTACCGGTCGGCTCGTCCGCAAGCAGGAAGCGCGGATCGCCGGCCAGTGCCCGGGCAATCGCCACACGCTGCTGCTGGCCACCCGAGAGTTGCGGCGGCAGGTGCTTCATCCGCGACGCCAGGCCGACCATCTCCAGCGATTCCTCAATGCGCCGCCGGCGCTCCGCCTTGTCGAAGCCGCGGTAGCGCAGCGGCACATCAACGTTGTCGAAGATGTCGAGCTCCGGGATCAGGTTGAAGCTCTGGAAGATGAAACCGATCTTCTCGTTGCGAACCTTTGATCGCTCACGATCGTTGAGCTTCGAGATATCGCGGCCGTCCAGTTCGTAGGTGCCACCGGAGAGCTCCTCCAGGAGGCCCGCGATGTTCAGAAACGTGGTCTTGCCGGAACCCGACGGCCCGGTCACCGAGACAAACTCCCCTTCGTCGACGGTCAGTGAAAAATCCTTCAGCGCGTGTGTTTCCACCGTGTTGGTGCGATACACCTTGGATACGTTGGTCATCTTCAGCATCAGCGTGCTCCCTATCCCTTTTTCGGTTCTTTGTTCAGTTCGTTAACCGCACGCTCTCGGCGCTGCGGAACGGATCCAGGCTGGAAATAACGATTTGTTCTCCGGCGTTCAGGCCGGAGACGATTTCAACGGCGCCCAGGCTGCGGGCACCAATCTCGATCTGTCGGCGTTTGGCCAGGCCGTCCTCGTCGAGGACGTAGGTAACACGCCCGGCACCGCTGTCGAGGAACTGGCCGCGCTGAACCATCAGCACATCGTCATGCTCGGCGAGCAGGATGCGAGCCTGCAGGCGCTGGTTCTGGCGCAGGTTGACGGGCTGGCGTTCCCCCGAGAAGCGCAGGCGTGCCTTGACTTCGTTGTCGATGATTTCCGGAGATACGGCAACGAGCTGGCCGGTGAAGCGCTGGCCGCCCACCGAAATCTCGGCGGTCATACCGACCGACAGGTCATCTGCATAGCCTTCCGGAATGCCGGCCTCGACCTCGAATCGCGACAGGTCGACGACGGCCATGACCGGCGTGTCACGCGATACCGCGGCTTTCTGCTCAACGAGCAGGTCGCCAACGATGCCGCTCACCGGCGAGTTGATCGACAGGTCATCCACCTGGCGCTGCAGGTCGTCAACGAGGAGTTTCTCGCGTCCGACCTCAAACTCACTGGCACGTATTTCAAAGGCGAGCCGTTCTTCGAAGAGGGCCGCATCCTCGCTGGCGTGTTTCGCCGCGAGCTCGGCGTTCTGCAGGTCGTCCTGGGCCTTCTCGTAGTCGATACGAGGAATGACGCCTTTTTCGTTCGCCTGGTCGGCGCGGCGCTTCTCCCGCTTGGCGGCGACGAGTGCAACATCGGCGAGGTCGGCCGACTTGCGCTTTTCCAGGGCCTGCTGCCGGGATTCAATACGCTGGCGTTCCAGTTCCATCTGGCGCTGTTCCAGTGTGGACTGTGCCTGCTTCAACTGGTTGGTCAGCTCAGGGCTGTCCACGGTACCGACGACCTGGCCGGCCAGGACCTGTTCACCGGCCTCGACGTGCAGCGTGATCGTGCCTGACGCGGTTGCGTACAGCGTCGGGCTGACAGCGGCAACGACGCGGCCCTGTACGGCGACGTCGCGAACGAGGTCGCCGCGGGTCACGGTCGCAATGCGTACGCGTTCCATCGGTACGCTGATCGTGGCGTTGGCCCAGCGCTGGAACCACGGCGCGACAAGCCAGCCGATCAGCAGGACGACGATGAGTCCCGCGGCCAGTCCAATATAGAGTCTTCGATTCCCCTCGGGCTCCAGCTGGATGTCCTGGCCCGATGTGTCTGCAATCTTCAACGCACTTCCCCTTAATCCCACGCGTTGTTTCTTAGTCTTCAGGGGTTAGATGCGTTACACCTCTAAAAGGTTGCTATTGCCCTCGAATCAGTCGGGCGGGTCGCCGGCGGGCAGAACGTACTCATCAATGACGTCTTCGATAGCGTCAGAACACACGCGGCAGAAGGTCTCCGAGCGCGTGAACATCAGGCAATTCTGTTCCGATCGGTAATATCCGCGTGACGCGTAGTTCGCTCCTTCAAAAGCACCGATGGCATCGGCGTGAGGCGCTTTGGCGAACAGCCTTTCGGTGAACTCCCGGGTGTCGTTAAAGAGCGCATTCATGTCGCTCTCCGGGACGTTGTCCTCGCGCATCTTCCAGCGCTGCGCCTGGACAGCGACCGAATGCCGGTCGTACTCCGCCTTTGGCCACGGCGTCGGGATCGGCGTCGACGGCAGGACCAGGTGTTTCCACTTCAGGTTGTCCGGGTCGAGCAGGGCGGTCACGTTCGGTTCGTAGGGTTCTTTCGTAATCCCGTCGCTTTCGTAGGCGACGGAGCTCGTGTAGTACTCATCGGCCAGGCCGGCGAAGTGATGACCGAATTCGTGGATGAACAGGTAGGTGGCCCAGCTGCTGTTGGCCGCGGCTGTGCTGTACAGGCCGTAAATGCCGCCGCCGCCATAGGTTTCGGTGTTGGTCAGGATCTCGATGAAGTCGTACGACGCGGAGGATGCGATGCGTCGCAGGGATTTGTTGTCGAAGGTCAGGACGTAGCGTTCAGAGCGGAAGGCGTCATAGGTCGTGCCGAGCGGCGAGTCCCGGTGGATGCCGGTGGACGGCCGCGAGATACCGGATTCACGCGCTGCCGGCGCCAGCGCCCAGACGTTGAAATCATCCGCACGTTCACTGAATGGCGAGGTCGCGAGCAGGTCCGCTGTCAGTTCGCGGGCGCGCCTGATGAAGTCCCCGGTCTCTTCGGCGGTGTAACCATCGCCGAGCAGCAGTAGATCCACCTTGCTGGCCGGATCACCGCTTTGGTGGATGGCGACAACCTCATCGATGTAGGGCGCGGTCTCCCGGTGCACCAGGACGTCGGCAGGATCGATCTGGAGTCGCCAGATTTCGGCGAAATCGTTCACGTCGTCACGCTTCTTCATCACCAGCGTGAACGGTTTGTCCTGTTTCGGGAAGCGAACCGATTCGTGAAAGCTGCGGTTTATACGTCGTGCTTCGCCGGTGGTCTCCCACTCGCCATAGATACTGGAGAAGCTCCGCGACCACGCAATGCCGTCGTCGACAACGATCTCGAACAGGTATTTGCCACGCAGTGTCGTATCGATCGGACGCTCGATGTTGCCGGGAAATGGCAGCGCCTCGATGACAACCTGGTCAAGGCTGAACATCTCGACATTGCGATTACCGCTGTGCACGTAGTCGATACGCATGGTCTCGGTCGCCTGCGCCGACGTTGCCAGCAGCAGTAGCAGGATGGTCCTCATCGTCGATTCCCCCGGTCGAATGGTGAGCTCACGTATACTACCGCCAAAGCTCCGGGAAACATGACGATGTCGCGTTGGCTGACACTGGTCACACTGATCGTGGCCGGCGAGATGATCTTCGGCCTGCCGTTCCAGACGGCGCGCTTTTTTCGACCGACACTGCTTGAGGTGTTCGGCTTCTCCAATACGCAGCTGGGTGACCTGTTCGCCGCTTACGGCCTGACCGCCATGCTGTGCTACTTCCCCGGCGGTGTGCTGGCGGACCGCTTCTCCGCGCGGCGTCTCCTGACCCTGTCGCTGCTGGCCACAGCAGCGGGTGGCTTTGTCATGCTGACCCTGCCCGGTGCCCAAACGATGCTGGTGCTGTACGCCTTTTGGGGGGTCACCTCGATCCTGCTGTTCTGGGGCGCGCTGATTCGTGCGACGCGCGAGTGGGGTGGTCACAATCAGCAGGGTATGGCCTTCGGCCTGCTCGATGCGGGCCGCGGACTGGTCGCCGCGATTGTCGCTGCGATTGCCGTCCAGGTGTTTGCGATGAGCCTCGGCGGTGGCGACATCACCGATGCGAGCCGTGCCGTCGCCTTCCACAACGTGATCGCCGTGTATGTCGCTGTGAACCTGCTGGTGGCCGCGATGACATGGTTGTTTATTCCGGAAGTCAGCCCGTCCGGGCACGACTCACCGCACCTGTTGCAGGGCATTCGCCGGGTGCTGTCGCGACCGGTGATCTGGACACAGGCGGGTGTCATCGTCGCCGCGTACTGTGGCTACAAGGGGCTCGACAACTATTCCCTGTACCTGGTGCAGGTCATGGGCTATGACGAACTGCGCGCGGCCGAGTTGTCGGCCTACGGCGCCTACCTGCGTCCCATCGGCGCGCTGGCGGCTGGTCTGCTGGCTGACCGGCTGCTGGCGACGCGTGTCAGTCTTGCCCTGTTCCTGCTCATGCTGTTCAGCTACCTGGGCCTCGTACTGCTGACCCCGTCT
The DNA here is from genome assembly GCA_964606915.1 of uncultured Woeseiaceae bacterium. GTDB lineage: Bacteria > Pseudomonadota > Gammaproteobacteria > Steroidobacterales > Woeseiaceae > UBA1847. The sequence goes on from CAZSIQ010000020.1 coordinate 18,148, forward strand.
GCGACGGCGGCGTGGCTGATTTTCGCCAATCTTGCCATCAGTTACCTCGCGGTCTGCGGCATGCGCAGCGTGTACTTCGCGCTGCTCGAACAAAACGAAACGCCGAAGGCCTTCACCGGGACTGCCGTCGGGCTCATCTCGTTTGTCGGCTACACGCCGGATGTGTTCTTCGCGCCCATTACCGGTCGAATCCTCGATGCGTCTCCAGGAGCGCCCGGACACCAGGACTACTTTGTCTTCATGAGTGGTGTGGCGATCGCAGGGCTGCTGGCGACCGCGCTACTCCTGTTCCTGCATCGCCGGGGTCGACTGTGGCCCGACGATTAAAGGTGAAGCTTCATACCTTCGTGTGACGCAACGAAGCCGAGTTTTTCGTAAAAGCGGAGGGCGTCCGGCCGTTGTTTATCCGTCGTCAACTGCACCATGCGACAGCCTTGTTGGCGGGCGACATCGATAGCGTATTCAACGAGTTGCTGTCCGACCCCGCGACCTCGCAGCTTTTCCGCGACGCGGACGCCTTCAACGAGGCAGCGCCAGCCACCCTGGTAGGTGAGGTAGGGGATAAAGGTCAGCTGCAGGAACCCCGCAATCGAGTCGTCGTATCGCGCGACCAGCAGATGATTGTTCGGGTCGCCCATGATCTGTCCGAACGCCGTCTGGTAGGCCATGTCCAGGGGCCTCGACGCATCCTCGCGTGTCAATCCCAGCGCGTCATCCGCGAGCATGTCCACGAGTGTCTCGAGGTCGGCTCGCGAAGCCGTGTCAAAGCGAAGCTGAAGCGGCGTATCCATACGGCAATAGTAGCGTGGCTCGAAGGCTGAAATAATCCGGTGCATGCGTCGGTCCCGATAACAGGGGAGGTGAACATGAAGATTTCCACACAACAGATTGCCGACCAGGTACGCCGAAACCTGGTGGCACTGATCAGCCTGGTCATCGCGATCACAAGCCTGGGCTACAACACCTGGCGCAACGAGGTCAGCGAGCACAACCGGACACAGCGATTCGGGGCTTTCGAGACCCTGTTGTTGCTCGGCGAACTCGAGCAATTGACGTTCGATGCCCATTACGGTGACGGGCAGCCCCAGGCGTTCACGCGCAAGGGCTGGGCCACCGTTCGTACCGTGCGAGACATCGCGATGATCATCGACCAGCCCGTACCCGATGCCGCAGACACCCTGCACGCGACGTGGAGTCTGCATTCAGGCGGGCTCGGCAGCGAATCCGACGACAGTGTCGATGCGATTCGCGAGGCGATTGCAGCGACCCGCGCTGCAACACGGGAAGCGCTGCTGGCGCTGGAGTAGCTGCTTGCGCCGCCGTACCCGAAGCGTCATCGCCGGCACGCTGCTGGCGCCTGTCCCGATGGTTGGACTTTTGCTGCTCGCCGTGGCGGTCACGGTTGGCTTCGAGGTGCCGGCCCTCGTCTGGATCATGCTGGCGTGCCTTGCGACCTGGTTACCTCTGCTGGTTAGCTACGTCATCCTGAGGATTCTCGGCAGGCGTAGCCTACGGGCCTACGCGACCGTCATGTTCGCCGTTACCTTCACGGCGATGCTTAGCATCGTCCTGCAGTTCGATTTCAGGCCCGACGCCTATGTGTCCGCCAACGTGAACGGCGACGACCGGTTTTACGCGGCTTTCTCGATCACCGGCGTGCTGATCGCCGTCATCGCGGGTGCTTTGAACGCCGCCGGGATGGCGCTGTTTTACCGAAAAGCCGTGCAATCCTGCGTCGAGCCGGAAACGAAGAACAGTTAAGCGATCCGTTAGCGTCAAATGACGCCCGGTGGCCGCCGCTGCGCTAAAGAAAGCGCCCGCATTTCCGCTAAACTCGGTTGGACTGTCTGAACCATCGAACCGCCTTGCCGTGAGCAGCCTCAAGCAACGTCATAACTGGGTACCACTGGTATTCCTGCTCGGTGGCCTGTTCCTGGTGCTGCAACTCGGCAGCGCGGCAAGAGACAACGAAGCCGAGCGGATCAACGTCGAGACCCGCATTACCGCCGAGCAGCTCAAACTACGTATCGAGTCGTGTTTTGCATCACGGGTTGGTGTTGTGCGAACGCTTGCCGGGTATCCATGGCAGTCGGCGGAGCAGGTACTCAGTGACTGGAGCGAAAGGGCCGGTTCACTGTTTCCGCTGTATTCCGGTGTCCAGGCGCTGAATTACGTCGACCTCGACGGCGTCATCCGCGTGGTTTACCCGGAAGCGCCGAATCGTGCCGCCTTGAGCGCGAACCTGCGACGAAACCCCAATCCTTCCGTGGTGCGTGCAGTTTTCGAGGCGGACGCCACGGGCAACACGACCCGCACCGATATCGTTGAGCTCCTGCAGGGCGGCAAGGGCTTTGCGTTGTACCGTGCGATTCCGCCGATTGACGGGGAGAGTCCCGGTTTCGTCAACGGTGTCTTTCGTGTCGAGGCCCTGATGGAGTCCTGCCTGCCCGAGGGTCGACTGCGCCAGAACTTCTCCTTTGCGGTGTTTGACCAGGGTGCGGTGTTCTATGAGCAGATTGACCCTGAGTCTGGCGACTCCAGTCCCTACCAGGTGGATCTCCAGATCGATGTGGTTGGCGAACCCTGGCGATTCACCATATCGCCGCTTCAGAGCTACCTGGCGGCTACCGACAGCCCGGTCGACGAGACCTGGGTAGGTGTCGGCGTTTTGCTCGTCACACTACTGACGCTGGTGCTTCGCTACGCACTGGTCCAGCAGCGTGATGTGAAGGCGCGTGAGGACGAATACCGACTCCTGGTTGAGAACCAGTCGGACCTGGTCATTAAGGTAAATGTCGACGGCGAGTTCCAGTACGTCAGCCCGAGTTATTGCGAGATGTTCGGCAAGAGTGAGGATGAATTGATCGGCCATGCGTTCATGCCGTTGGTGCATGAAGACGATCGTGAGCTGACGGCCAAATCGTTGCGGACCCTGCAACAACCGCCGTTCTCCTCGTACCACGAGCAGCGCACCATGACGAAGAGCGGCTGGCGTTGGCTTGCCTGGTCAAACCGGGCGGTCCTTGATGAGAATCAAAAGCTGGTCGGCATTACGGCTGTCGGTCGCGACGTCACCGAGGTCAAGCGCCTTGAAGAGCGTATCGCACACTCGCAGAAGATGCGTGCAATGGGCGAACTGGCCGGCGGCATTACGCACGACTTCAACAACTTGCTGCAGGTGATTCTCGGGAACATCGAGTTTCTGTTGCTCGACAAGCGGCATGATGCCGAGACGCGCCGGTCCATGGCGGGCATTCGGGACATTGCCGTACGGGCAATGAACCTGACGAAGAAGCTGGCAACGCTGAGTCGGCAGGACGTTACGCGACGGCAGAATGTTGACCTGAACGGTTTCCTGGGCGAACTGGAGACGCTGCTCGGTCACACGCTACCAGCCTCCGTGAGACTCGATGTCTCGCTTCCGGACGCTTCGATCAAGGTGAACGCAGATCGGTCGCAACTGGAGCAGGTCCTGCTCAATCTCTGCTTCAACGCCCGCGATGCCGTCGATTCCAAAGGACGCATCCTGCTCCGCGTGGAAGAAACCACGGTTGAGGATCGGGGTATGGGTCCCGATCCGCAGCTCGAAGCCGGCGACTATGTCGTCGTTATTGTCGAAGACAACGGCCACGGCATTGAGGCAGACGATCTGCCGAGGATTTTCGATCCGTTCTTTACGACCAAGGGAGCCGCAACCGGCACCGGTCTCGGTCTTGCGAACAGCTACAGCATCATCGAGCAGCATGGTGGCACCATTAGCGTGGAGTCGACACCAGGAGAAGGCAGCCGGTTTTCCGTCTTCCTTCCGCTTGCTTCGGGCGATACGCCTGACGCTGTCGACGGTTCGGAGACAGGCCGACCGCTGTCAACGGCCGGCAGGGAAACCGACGGCCTGGTTTTGATCGCCGATGACAATCCGCAGCTTACCGAACTCGCCGGCAAGGTCCTTGAAAAGGCCGGTTACGAAACCTGTGTGGCCTCCGACGGCGTCGAGGCGCTCGCGATGTACCGGGAGCGCAGGGAGGCCTTCCGCCTGTTGATACTTGATCTTGTGATGCCGGGCCTGGGCGGCCAGGAAGTGGCCCGCGCTGTGCGCGAAATGTCAGACGATGTCCGGATCCTGTTCGTATCCGGCTACGTTCCCGAAGAGACCAAGAAGTCGCTGAGTGAGCCGGTTCTGCGCAAGCCATACACCATCGACGAACTGATGCAGGCGCTTGACGATCTCCTTTAGTCCTCGCCTGGCCCTCCAGCGAACTGGATTTAACTGAACGGTGCGATATCCTTAAATGCAAGAGAGGGGGTCGGTGACGGATCACCGATATGCGCAAACAGCCTGAAGTGTCCCGCCGGCTGCCTGCCCGGGGATACGACCGATAAGGAGTCTACCGTGACCGTTCAGCGAATTATTGATTCCCTTGAAAGGGTCGAACGAAACTACATTGCGCCCGACGCCACGATCCGCGATGCCCTCAGTGTGCTGGCCGAGAAAAACGTCGGTGCACTGGTAGTCAGCAGTAACGGCGACAAAGTGGAGGGGATCCTGTCAGAGCGCGACATCGTTCGCGGTATCACGCGTGACGGTGATGCTTTGCTGGACGGGCCAGTCAGTGACCTGATGACCGAGAAGGTCGTCACCTGCGTAGCCACCGACACGGCGGCCAGTATCATGTCCGTCATGCTGAGCAAGTATCTTCGTCATATGCCTATCGTTGAGGATGGCCGCTTCGTCGGCACGCTCAGTATCCGCGACCTGTTGCAGAAGCGGCTGACAGAAGTGGAGTCCGAAGCCGACGCGATGCGCCACTACATTGAAGGCAGCGTCTGACGCCAACGATGAAATTTGCCAACACGATGCTGGCAGGTGCCGTAAGCCTGCTGTCCCTCGCCGTTTGTCTCGCCATCCTGGACGCACGTGCAAACTCGAACGCTTTGCCTGACCCGCTGGAGGCCGGCTGGGAGGGTGAGCCTGTCTGCGAAAACCTTCATGAGGATGACGACCTGCGTGTTTTGAGGTGTACCTTCCCGCCGACGGTCGGACACGAGCGTCACTATCATGACAAGCACTTCGGCTACGCGCTGTCGGGGGGTCGCATGCGGCTTACCGACGCCGACGGGGTTCGCGAGGTCGACTTGCCGACCGGCAGCAGCTACGCGAGTGACGGCACGGAGTGGCACGAAGTGGTGAACGTCGGTGACACAACGGTCACCTACCTCATCGTCGAGCCCAAGTAGACGATTTACGCTGCAACACGCCGGACATCGCCACGCCGCGACTTGTCGCTGTGTGCATCGCTAACCATAATCAACTCGATACCAATAAACCGGGACAGAATCATGCGCTACCTATTACTTGTACTGCTGGCCGGCCTCGCTGCCTGCCAGTCCGAGACGACTGAACCCGCTACCGAATCGGCGCCGGCCGAAGCGCCGGCTGAAGACGCGGCCATGCCAATGGCGTCCGAAGACGGCCTGGCGGCTTTGCTTGATAGCCAGCCGGACGACGTGAAGGCACGGTACCAATACCGGAATCCGCAGCAGACGCTGGAATTTTTTGGCATTGAGCCGGGCATGACGGTCCTTGAGGGCCTGCCGGGCGGCGGCTGGTACACGAAGATCCTGATGCAGTATCTCGGCAGCGACGGTACCTTGCTTGCCGCGAACTACAACCTCGACCTGTATCCGCTGTTCTCGTTCATGAACGAGGAGCGTCTTGCCGAGCAGGCCGCGTGGGCGGAAAACTGGGCAACCACAACGGCAGACTGGGGTGGTGAGAATGGCGCCGGCACTTCAGCCTTCCATTTCGGATCCATGCCAAGCGAGCTTGCCGGCACTGCGGACGTCGTATTCTTCCCGCGCGTCCTGCATAACCTCGCGCGTTTCCAGAACAGTGGGCAGGGCGATTTCCTTGACGAGGCGCTCGCCGACGTGTTCACCGTGCTCAAGCCGGGTGGCGTGTTCGGGGTCGTCCAGCACCGTGCGCCGGACGACAAGAGTGATGAGTGGGCCAACGGCAGTCGCGGCTACCTGAAAGAGTCGTTCGTCATCGCTGCTGCCGAGGCGGCCGGTTTCGAGTTTGCCGGATCCAGCGATGTGAACCTGAACCCGAACGACCAGCCTGGCGAAGACGATATTGTCTGGCGCCTGCCGCCGAGCCTGGCGACCAGCGCAGAGAACGAAGAACTTCGCGCTGAGCTCACAGCGGTCGGTGAATCCAGCCGCATGACGCTCAAGTTCGTCAAACCGGCGGAATAAAAAAACCGGCCGGTCGCTTTCGCGTCCGGCCGGTGCTTTTCCAGCCTGGCTGGGTATGCGGTCAATCAGAACCGCACGTTAACTCCAAAGCGAAGATCCCGACCTGGCAGCGGGGCTGCTTCGGTCAGGAACGACGTAGACGAGCGAGCGAACTCGTCGGTCAGGTTGCGACCCCGGAGTGACAGCGTCACGTTCTCGGCGTTCGGTACCTGTACGCTGAGGTACAGGTTGACGAACGTGTAACTCTCCGTCGGGAAGGTACCCGGAAGCTCGACCTCGACACCCTCAGGCAACGGCGACTCGCCGACACGATCCTGGTCAGATGCATGCTGCACCTCGAGACGCAGGCTCGAGTTCAGCGGCCGGTAGTCGATATCCATGCCCGCCAGGAACCGAACCGGCGGGAAGAAGGGCAGGTTGCCGGCCGGGACTGTGGCGGCATTGCCACCCAGCGGCGTGAACTCGTCGCGGACTGCTTCGATACCACCAAACGTCGTGCTTTCCGTGGTCTCACCGCGCGCCAGGTCGACCTGGGCGTCAAAACTCACGCGCATCTCGTCAGAGTCCAGCGCCAGGAAATCCGCCTCAATCTCGAAGCCGTAGAGCTCCGCGTCTGCCTGCTGGAAAGCAAACACCGGGAAGCCTTCGTCAGCCGGGAACGGTTCGCCTTCCTCAAACAGATCCCCGGTCGGGCTCTGGAAGATGAAGTCGCTGTAGTCGACAAAGTACACGTTGGCGCCGAAACCGAACGCGCCAACGGCCGTCTTGAAGGACAGCTCGGTCGACAGAGCGACTTCGGTATCCAGGTTGATGTCACCGATTTCGACCGCATTGGTCGCCGCGTGGAAGCCGTTTGAGAACAACTCTTCCGGTGTCGGTGCGCGTTCTGATCGTGCGAGGTGAATGCCGAAACTCGTGGTCTCACTGACTTCGTAAATACCGGTGAACGCGGCAGAGAACGTGGTCTCTGTCTCACTGTAGCTGTTACCCGCGAAGCTGAGGTCGTCTGTTTCGTTCTTCTGGCTGTCGATTCGGGCGCTGGCTTCGTAGATAAAGGAATCAACCGTATAGCGTCCGAGGCCAAAGATGCCCCAGCGCGACTGCTCGTTCAGCGGGATGAACGCTTCCTCACCGTTCGCTTCGAATTCACGATCAGCCAGCGTCAGGCCCACGGCGCCGGTCATGACACCGTTACCGACGTTGTAGTCGTTGAGGAATGCCTCAGCGCGCAGCTCCCATTCATCGTTGGTGTACAGCGTTTCAGGCTCATCACCGGCAAACTCGGTGTGTTCGTAGTCCGCGAGGCCAAAGCGGAACTTGGCAAGCCGGACGAGTCCGCTGTCGAAGTTGTATTCGCCGTCGAGATCGAAGCGAACCTGCTCGAAGTCGATCGTGATCGGACCTTCTTCTTCCTCTTCTTCCTCAGCGCCGAGGAGTTCTTCGCCTTCCTCTTCTTCTTCCTTCTTCTTGCCGCCGGGCAGACCGTAACGGCCTTCCTGGAAGCCGACCGAGAAACCGATGTAGCCCTGGTCGCCGAGCCATGACAAGCCCGCGGAGCCCGAGGTCGCCTCCGACGCACTGTTTTCTACAACGCCTTCAACACCTTCTTCTTCCGCCTCTTCGCTGGCGAAGCCGGGGATCTCGTACTGGACAGCTTCACGGTCGTTGGCATCGAGATGCAGCACGACATTGTCCGACAGGCTGATGTGAGCCAGGCCGCCGATCGTGTTGCCGTCATCCACCGTGGAGTGGGCCGCGTTGACTTCGACTTCCAGGCCGTTGTCAGGGCTTCTGCGAGGAATGCGGTTGTCGTAGACGTTCACAATGCCGCCGACGGCATTCTGGCCGTAGCGCAGCGTTGCGGCACCGCGGAGAATTTCGATCTGTTCTGCGTTGGCAACTTCGGTCGCCACCAGGTGATCACCGCTGGCGGTTGATACGTCAAACGTAGAGATGTCGTTCGTCAGCATCCGGATGCGATCGCCACCAAGGCCGCGAATGATCGGACGGGACGCGCCCGGACCGAAGTACGTGGAACTCACGCCGGGCTGGCGCGCCAGGGTCTGGCCGATCGTGCCGTCGAGGTCGCGCCGAATTTCGTCGCGCTCGACGACGGATGTGCCGAGTACGATTTCGCGGATGCTCGACTGCAGCGGCGATGAACGGACAATCACCTCGTCAAAAACGGTGGCGAGATCGCTGTCGGTTTCAGCCTCGTTAGCCTGCGCTGTGGCCATACTGGTCCCGACCAGCAACAAACTGGCGGTCGAGAGTTTACGGGTCATGTCCATTGTCTGGATCCTTAATTGTTCTGATTTGTTTTGACGGTGCACAGACCGCCGTCCGTCGGGTGCGGATAACGTGATGTTATAGTATTACCATTCTCTCGTGAACCATCATTCTGGTTCTAACGTTAAGTTTTTCTAAGGCGATCCTTTTTCACATAACGTCGTGGTGAGATCGCCCAAATCCTTCTGTCGTTGTTTTCCCGGTTGGGCTAACGTAAACGTCTGACAGCGCGTGTGTCGGTCCGCGGTGTGAGTTTCCAGCAGTTGCAGCAGACTACGCAGAATCGCAGTCCGCGCTTCACCGACGCTATCGCCGGGCGAGATGACATGCGCATTGAGACCATCGAGACGATCGAACGCCTGTTCGACATAGAGCTGGACTGGGACGAGCTGTACCGGGCAGACCCCCATGCTCACCTCTACCTGTCCTCCGATTTTCTGTATTCGGTCGCGATCCGGGTGGCGGGGAAGTTCCGCATTCTGGCGGCCTGGTCGGAAGACGGCCGCTGTGTCGGCCTGTTGCCGCTATTCGTGACGACACGGTGGAGTAAAGCCCGGCAGTGCCTGGTCAACGTCCTGGACATGCTGGGCCATGTGTTCGATGCGGACTACACCGGCATCCTGTGCGACCCGCAGTGCGAAGCGCCGGTCTGCGAGGCATTTGCGCGCGAGGTCTCGCAGATGGCGCAGTCCCGCATCGTCCTCAATTACTTCAGCGGTCCCGAGAGTCGACTGGCGGCGTTCACCCGGGCATTCGACTCGGCCATCTTTGAGACCAAGGCGAACGAACACCTGATCAATGACGGCGAGACAAACAACCTTGTCTGCCCCTACGTTGATCTGCCCGACAATTTCACGGACTACCTGGCTAGCCTGAGCTCCAACTCCCGGCAGAAGCTGCGACGCCTGCTGCGCCAGCTGGACGCGGACCCCGGCCTGAAGGTCAAAAAGTCACGGCCGGAGACCTATACGCAGGACGTCACCATCCTGTCCAAGCTCTGGTATTTGCGACACGCCGAGCAAAAGGGCCAGAAGCGTGCGGCTCGCCTCGCTGAGCTGTTCAAGGAGGTCGTCATGCTCGGGCTCGCCAACGGCATGGTGTACCTGGCGATCCTGTGGCGTGACGGCACGCCGATTGCGGCGCAGGCCAACTACATCGACAAGGCCAGGCGTGAGGTTCTGTTTCACGCCGCGGGCCGGGATGACAGCGTCCGCGACCTGTCGGTGGGCCTCATGCTGCAGGCACACTGCATACGATGGGCCATTGCCAACGGCTTCAGGCGCTTTGACTTCACGATAGGCAATGAGCCCTACAAGTACAGCCTGGGCGGTGTTGATAGAGAAATCGTCTCTGCAGAGGTGTTCACCAAAACGGGAACCAACACCACCGATGCGCTGGACAGGAATGGCCGGGACGATGCGCTGCAGTTGATTCGCCAGTTCGCGGAAACCGGCCGCGATACAGAATTCAAAACCGCAGCAGCGCAGGCGAAGCGAACGTGGCCGGATTTCGATCTGGATTAAGGATCCGGCCGGGCGGACACCGGGTTGACCGCTGCGCCGCACATCGCACGTTAAGATGCAGGACATGACCGCGCCGGACCAACCAGCCCGCATTGATTGCGTCAACTACGACCACCTGGAGATGGCCTGCGTGTATCGCTACGAGGTCAGGGTCGAGACACGCGACGGCTTCTGCGTCGAGGGCGCCGCGCTGGACATCCGCATGGACGGCAACCGGAACGAGTTTCTCGTTCTGCGCGCCGAGGACCGCGAATACCTCGTTCGCCTGTCGGCGATATCCCGTCTCGAACCGCTCGGCGATGACGCGCAGTTCGGGCCGATCGTGTTCTCCGAGGAGACCGGCTAGCCGTCAGGGCGTCAGCTCGAGACCGATAATCAACGGGTCGTGATCCGAGGATCTAAACGGCTCGTCACCGTCGAACCAGGCCGCGTCACGACCACCTTCTTCGTTGTAGTCGGTCAGGCGCCACTCGTCGGCGTTAATGTGCCAGTCAACGGCACCGATCACCTGGGCCGCCAGGCTCGCGTTAGCGAAGGCGTGATCCAGTGAGCCGGCGTTGCCCCGGAAGACGAAGGAATAGGACTGGCTGCCGTTGGCGGTTTCGACAAGGTTGGTGTAGCCGGCGCCGGTAATCGTCGTGGCCGGGTCCTCGCGGTAGTAGGCGTTCAGGTCGCCGATAATCAGCACATCGCTGTCGCCGCTGCCGGTTGGGTCGGTTGCGAGCCAGTCGACCATGGCGGCTGCGGCATTGGTGCGCGTCCGGTTGCAGTTGCCCTGTCCATCGTTGAGGTTCGGATCACCGAGATCGTCACAATCGGAGCCTTTTGACTTCAGGTGATTGACGGCCACCGTCAGCACGGCGTCGTTGGAGACCTGCGCAAACGACTGCGCCAGCACCGGCCGATTACGATTGTCGATAAAGCGCGCATCGACAGCGCTGTTCAAGACCGCGAAGCTGCCGGTGGTTCGAACGCTGGCAGGTTTGTACAGGAAGCCGACCTTGATGGCGTCCGTGCCTATCGTGCCACTGTCGACGAAATCGTAGTCGACACCGGCGGTGGCAAGTGCTGCAACCAGCGCTTCGAGTGATGCACTCGCGTTGTTCTCGATTTCGCTCAGCCCGACGATGTCCGCGTCAATGGCGACCAGGGCGGTCACGACTTTCTCAAGCTGACGATCGAATTCAGTGCTCGAGTCCGCACCGCGACAGCGACTGGCACCGGGTCCACAAGTTGCGCCCCCGGTATCGATGGTGGTGAACAGGTTCAGCACATTGAAGCTCGCCACGCGAAGCGAGCCGCCCGGATTAGGGGCTGACGTTCGCGGGTTGCTTCGAACAAACACAGGCTCTTCGGTTGGCATCAGTCGCCAGCCTTCCGTTCCTGCGCTGCCGGCGCCACGTGAGTAACGCAACACGCCGGTCAGGTTGGTTACCGTGTCCCCTGTCCGAATCGGGTTTGCATCGTCGAAATACCGAACCGGCCGCGGATCAGAGTCCCTGCGGCCGTCGTCCAGAAGGATGCTGCGACGGCCGAAGTCGGTGACATAGTCTGCGTACCCGGAGACGGACGGCGCGTTTTCATTGGTGTACGTGATGCCACGGCCGTCCAGGGTCAGCAGCACTTCGCCGTAGCGACCGAGATTGAACGTGTCGCTGACGGTGAGGGTGGGCGAAAAACGTACCAGCATGCCTTCGAAGCGCTCGAGGTCGGGCACAGGGTCGCCATTGCTGTTGAGCACCGTGCCGGCGATGCCACCGAGGTTTGCCGGTGATATCGAGCCACCGCCGATGACGGATACGGCGCTGGCCTCCAGCTGTGTTTCACCGAAAAACTCGTTGACCTGGCCGGTAACCGACACGCTGTCACCGACAGAGACATCCGTTGCCGGCGTGTCCCCGTCGAAAACAAAAATGCCGTCGGACGAGTCGATCGAGGCGTCCGGTAAACCGACAATATAGAAGCCGCCGAGATTGCTCGATGCATCCGCATCGCCGTCCTGGAAGTCGCCGACAACAACCCCTTCAACCGTGACCGTCTGTCCCGCCAGGGGGCTGGTATCGCCGGTGCCCTGGACGTCACCTATCAGGGTCGCAGTACCGGAAGGTGGCGGAGTCAGTGACGGTTGCGCTGAATCTCCGCCGCCGCTCCCGCAGGCGCTCAGTGACAAGACAGTGGCGAAGACAAGCAGTGAATTGTTGCTGGCCGTTTTCATCGGATCAGGCACTCATGCGGTTGGTGGTATCGACCAGGCTTTCGGTCAGCTGGACGACGGTGTCACGATCGCGCTCGTTCTTCAGATCGCCGCTGTCGTCGAAGGCGTTGTGCGCGGCGCGCAGTGCAAACTGCTTCGGAATGACGAGCACGCCGAGGTTCGACAGGATGGCCCGGACATGCACAAGGCCGCGCAATCCGCCGAGCCCGCCGGCCGACGCGCCCATAATCGCCGCTGTCTTGCCTTTGTAGGCAATCATCGATGGCTCCTCCCCGTTTCGCCGCGACAGCCAGTCCAGCGTGTTCTTGAGAAGCGGGGTGATCGAACCGTTGTACTCCGGTGAGGCGATCAGCAGACCGTCATGGTCGACGAACAGCGCCTTCAACGCGGTGGCCGCTTCCGGCTGTCCGTGTTCGTCTTCCTCATCCTGGTTGAACAGCGGCATAGGGAAGTCGCGAAGACTGACCAGGGTGACGTCTGCGCCGGCCGCTTCAGCGTGACGCGCGGCGGCGGTGGCCAGTTGCTGGTTGAACGAATCTCTGCGGGCACTGCCCGAGAACGCGAGAATCCTGCTCATCGTATCGACCTCAAAAACGAAAACGGGGCGGCCCGATCGGACCGCCCCGGATGATGCCATGGGCAACAGCGTTAAGCATGTTTCACGTTGAAACAGCCGCCTCCGTGTTGCTCTTCGGCAGGGGGATGTTGATGGCGTAGCGGCCGCTGCCCAGCAGTGCCTGGACGATCGTGGCAATGACCAGGAAAGCCGGGTATTCCCAGCCGCCGTTTTCATTGCTGAACACCCAGCCGGCGCCAAAATGCACGTAGGTCGCACCGATCAGTACCGGCACCAGCGCAATCGACACCGCGCGGGTTCCGACACCGGCGATCAGCAGCACGCCACCGGCGATTTCCGCGAAGGTAACGACGTAGGCCAGGAAGCCGGGGAAGCCGACCGACTCAAAGAAGCCAACGGTGCCGGGCAGGGTGAAGACCATGACCTTCAACAGGCCGTGAGCGAGGAACATGATGCCGAGGGCAACACGAAGCAGCAGGGCTGCGATATCTACATTGTTGTTCATAACAGAAATCTCCTTGAAAAGTATTCAGGCCGCTTTCGGGGCCGTGTGAACCAGCTCGGCGATGTCGGCGCGAGCCTGGTCGAGCACATCCTCCGGCTCGCGTCCGTTCTGGCGCGCACCGATGGCAGCCGTGTCGCTAATGCCGACAAAGCTCATGGCCTGGCGAAGCCAGGGTGTTGCGAAATCTGCGGGGCTGTCCATGTCGACGCCGCCGGAGACGACCAGCAGGTAGGCCTTCTTGTTTTCCAGCAGGCCGACCGGACCGTTTTCCGTGTACTTGAAGGTCACGCGAGCACGGGCCACCTGGTCGAACCAGGCCTTAAGGGCAGCTGGAACACCGAAGTTGTATATCGGTGTCGCGATGACGACCACGTCGGCCGCCAGCAGCTCTGCCACCAGTTCGTCCGACTCAGCGAGCGCCGCGTTTTGCTCGTCACTGCGCTGGTCGGGGTCGGTGAACGTTGCGCCGATCCAGGTTTCGTTGACGAAGCTGACGCCGTCGGCCAGGTCGCGGTAGACAACCTCGACGTCGCCGTGACGGGTTTCGAGCGCTTCGATGAGATCAGCGGACAACGTGCGAGACAGGGAGCCGTTACGGCGGCCGCTGGCGTTGATGGCGAGAACTCGGGTCATGGGATTGCTCCAAAGCGTTGAACGTTGGAGCGCAGTATCGTTGTGCTTGCTGAAGCAATAAACAGCCAAAAAGTGAAATAACTTTTGCTAAAATAGCAACAATAAGGCGCTGGAATCCCTGAATGGACCGATTCGAAGACATGTCTGCTTTCGTCGCTGTGGTCGAGACCGGCAGTTTCACCGCAGCCGCCGACCGGCTGGATGTCGCCCGCTCAGTCGTCAGCCGCCGTGTCGCCGGCCTCGAGGAGCGCCTCGGTGTGCAGTTGCTGCGCAGGACGACGAGACGCATCAACCTGACAGACTCCGGCCGTGGCTTCTATGAGCGCAGCGCTGCCCTGTTAGCCGATCTCGAGGAGGCAGAGTCTGCCGTTGCCCAGCAACACGGCGAACTTCGCGGCCGGCTGAAGCTGGCGCTGCCGCTGTCTTTCGGTATTCGGCACATGCTCGACCCGCTGGCCGATTTTGCAAGGCGCCACCCGCGCGTCAGCTTCGAACTCGATTTCAACGATCGGCGCGTCGACCTGCTGCAGGAGGGCGTGGACCTCGCGCTGCGCATCGGCCACTTGTCGGACTCCAACCTGATTGCCCGCAAGTTGTTCGACGCACACACGGTGATCTGCGCGTCCCCCGGGTTCCTGGAAGAACACGGGACGCCGCAGCATCCGGAAGACCTGGCGAGATTGCCCTGCCTTGTCTACAGCAATCTCGCAGACCCGGATCGATGGGTGTTCCGGGATGCCAACAATCGTCCCGTCGAGGTACAGGTAAACGTGGCCATGCGAGCCAGCAGCGGGGATTTTCTGTCCGGTGCGGCTGCGCAGGGCATGGGCATTGTCTCGCAGCCGAGCTTTATCGCCTCGGACCTGATCGCCTCGGGCAAGCTCGTTGCGTTATTGACCGATTACCAGTGGCCGGTTTTGCCGGCCTACGCCGTTTACCCGCCGACACGCCATCTCAGCTATCGCGTGCGCGAACTCATCGACTTCCTCGCCGATCGATTCGAGGGTCAGCCGCCATGGGATCGGGACTGCGGTGTCTGTTAGTCTTGGCCCCTAATGGAATGTTTGTGACTCGCGCCTGTCGTAGTCACGACCTGTGGCGGGCCGGAGTGTCCAGTATGAGAACCCTGTTTTTATTCATCTTCCTGTTGTTGCTGCCGGCGCTGGCTCAGCCTGCGCAGCTCGTTCGCGAGTTCCGCGGCGACAAGAACACGACGACCGCTTCTTTCGAGGTGGACGGCCCCTGGACGCTGGACTGGCGCCTCGACGGCGAGTTCGACAGCCTGATCGCGCTGGACATCACGCTGATCGACGCCCGGACGGGCCGTCACGTTGGCAAGGTGTTGCACACGAAGCGGAAAGGCAACGGCCTGAAGCTCTTTCACGAGCCGGGTCGTTACCAGCTGCGTATCTCGACAACGCTGGGTCGCTGGCGTGTGAAGATTGAACAGCTGGAGGACGGTGAAGTCTCTCGATACACGGAAAAGAAACCGCCGTCACTGCTGGACGACATGTAGCCTGATTTAAAAGCAGCGCACACATGCCGCCTGTGCGATCATCGACGCCGTGAACGGAACCACCAACCACAAGACCAACGTACTGCTCGCGCTCGCCGCGATCGTCGTCGTGATCTACGGCATGCAGATGGCGAGGGTCGTCATGGTGCCGTTCCTGCTGGCGGGCTTTATCGCGCTGATCACCGTGCGGCCGATGCTCTGGCTGCAAAGGCATCGCGTTCCCGCGGTCATCGCGGCCATCCTGATCGTCCTGTTGATCATGCTGATTCTTACGATCGTTGGCAGCATTGTCGGTCGATCGGTCGCGCAGTTCACGGCGTCGCTGCCGGAGTACCAGGCGCGTCTCGACGGCATCGTCCAGCAGCTGCTGGTCTGGATTGCGGAGAACATCGAGACGGAGCAGGAGATTTCCGAGCTCGGTGACCTTATCAATCCGGGCTGGGCAATGGGCCTCGTGGCCAACCTGTTGAACGGTGTGCGCGATGTCCTGACCAACGTGTTCCTGATCTTCTTCACCGTGATCTTTATCCTTCTCGAGGCCTCGTCGCTGAGGACCAAGGTCGAGGCGGCTTTCGGTACGGCGCCGGAATCGCTGCAGAAGGCGCGCAACTTCCTGTCCAATCTCGGTCGATACCTCGGCATCAAGACGCTGGTCAGCGTTGCGACCGGGTTTCTTGCCTGGGGACTGACCAAGTCGGTCGGGGTCGATTTCCCGGGACTCTGGGGCATGCTCGCCTTCCTGCTGAACTACGTGCCGACGATCGGTTCGATCATTGCCGCCGTGCCGGCGGTTCTGCTCGCGCTGGTTCAGCTCGGTGTCGGGGAGGCCGCTATCGTCATGGTCGGCTTTATCAGTATCAACGTCGCCTTCGGTAACCTGATCGAACCACGCGTCATGGGCTACGGTGTCGGTATCTCACCGATGATCGTGTTCATCGGCCTGGTTTTCTGGGGCTGGGTGTTCGGCCCGGTGGGCATGTTGTTGTCCGTGCCGCTGACGATGACACTGAAGTTATGGCTGGAAGGCGACGAGAGCACCCGCTGGATTGCTGTGCTTATCGGCTCCGAACGAGATGCCGCACACGACGTTGAGGAACGCCGCATATTCGAGGAGACGCGCACCTACCCTAGAGAGGAAGCCGATTCCCCGTCTTGAACGTCTCCATGACGAAGGTTGAGCTGATGTCTGCGAAGTCCACCTCGCGAATCAGTCGCTTATAAATCTCGTCGTAGTGCCGCACGTCGCGTGCGACCACTTTCAGCAGGTAGTCGATGCTGCCACTCGTGCGATGGAATTCGAGGATCTCGGGGATTGAATTCACTGCCTTCTCGAAACGTGCAAACCACTCGTCGCTGTGCTGGCTCGTACTGACCAGGGCAAACACGGTGAGCATGTAACCGACGGCCTCTGCGTCGACCAGCGTGGTTCGGCCCCGAATGACACCGCTTTTCTCCAGTTCCCGGACACGTCGCCACACCGCGGTCTTTGACAGGGCGACGCGATCAGCCAGTTCGTGCATGGCGATTCCGGCGTCATTTTGAAGAATGGCGAGGATCTGGCGGTCTTTGGTGTCCATTTATTCCAAATTTAGGCGATGAAGTGAAACAAAATTCTAATTCATGGCGTATTTGGCTTGCAAATAGCAACAAGATTCCGCGATTCCTGCCGATAATTACTCAAACGGATACGGAGACTGGAATGTCGCTGAAAGCTAAGTTCACGGAACATCCCGCAACAGTTGGTGAAAACTACGGGGAGCATTTCGTGTCAGCCATGGGGTTCAGCCTGTCGATGCTGAAGGCCGCTTTCTGTTGCGCGGTGCACGCGCTACTGCCGTTCATGTTCGTGAAAACGGGCAGTGAGTGCATTACGGAGCTGCACGACCGCATGGTGACCAACCGGAGCAAACTGCCGCCCGAAAGCCAGGGCGAGATTACGGCGTAAGGCCGGGCCCGGACGACGAGCTGGGGTGAATACGGATACTGGCCTCCTTCCGGGAGGCCGTATACTTCACTCATGACGGCTCGTCTGTTACTTCTTCTGCTGCTGGTTTCAGGTGTTTCCGCAAACGCGGAGACCGACGCCAACCAGATCATTCGCGCCGCCGTCGACCACTGGCGCGGCCTCTCTTCCTACAGCGAAATGACCATGATCATTCACCGTCCCGACTGGGAGCGGTCGATGACCATGCAGGCCTGGACCAAGGGCGACGAGCGCTCGCTCGTGCGCGTACTGGAGCCGCGCAAGGACCGGGGCAATGCGACGCTCACCGACGACAACACGATGTGGAGCTTCAGTCCGCGCATCAATCGCGTCATCAAGATCCCGTCGTCGATGATGGGGCAGAGCTGGATGGGCTCGGACTTCTCCAACAGGGACGTCACCCGCGCAGACGACATCGTCGACCAATACGAACACACGCTGCTGGCCCAGAGTGACGACGGCGAATTCACGGTGTACCAGATCCAATCCGTACCTTTCGAGGAGGCGGCTGTTGTCTGGGGGCGGGAAGAACTGTCGATCCGCAGCGACCACGTGGTTCTTGAGCACCGGTTTTATGACCAGGACGGTGAACTCGTTAAGACGCTGAGTACGCTGGAACTTGCGGACATGGGTGGCCGCACCGTCGCGAAGCGGCAGCGCATGCAAAAAACCGAAACGCCGGACGAATGGACCGAGATCCAGATGAACGATGTCGAGTACGACATCGACGTTGGCGACAGCCTGTTCACACTGTCTTCACTGCGAAACCCCCGGCAATAGTCGATGGACATTGTCCTGCGTCTGGCGTGGCGAAACCTGTGGCGGCAGCCACGGCGGACCTGGCTGACGGTGGGCGCGATGGTGTTCTCCAACTGCCTGCTGGTGTTCATGATCTCCCTGCAGTTCGCGATCTACGACCTGATGATCAACAACACGCTGCGCGCCTTCAGCGGTCACCTGCAGGTACAGGCCCCGGGCTATCTCGACGACCAGCGTATGCGCCAGGTCGTTGATGATGTCATTCCGCTGGCAGAGTCGTTAAGGCAGCAGTTGCCCGACGCAGATGTCGGTGCACGCGCGACCGCGTTCGTACTGGCCTCTAGCGACGACCGCAGTTACGGCATCGCGATGTACGGCGTTGAGCCTGAGCACGAGCCGCGTGTCTCCAGCGTACCGGGGCTGGTGAAGCAGGGGCGCTACATCGAGGCAGGCGACGAGGTGGTCGTCGGCAGCGTCCTCGCGCGCAACCTGCGTGTCGATATCGGCGACGAGCTGACGATTCTCGGCAGCGGGCGTGACGGCTCGTTCTCGGCGGCGATTCTGAACGTCGTCGGCATCTTCGACAGCGGCGTCCCCGACCTTGATCGCAGCATCGCCGAAATGCCGCTGGCCACTTTCCAGGACGTGTTTTTCATGCGCGACGCAGGACACCATATCGTGGTCAATGCGCCGGCCCTGTCCGAGGTTGAGAGCATGGGCCAGCGCGTACTGCCGCTGCTGCCTGACGGCGTTGTGCTGCCCGACTGGGACGCGCTGCAACCCGGACTGAAACAGATGATACGCGCCGATATGACATCGGCCTTTTTCACTTACGGCATCCTCGTCGTGCTCGTGGCCTTCAGTGTGTTGAATACGCAGCTGATGTCGGTACTCGAGCGAACCCGTGAATTCGGTGTCGTGATGTCGCTCGGGCTGTCGCCCGGGAGACTGGGTCGGCTGGTGTTGCTCGAGACCCTGCTGATGGGCCTGATCGGTCTTGCCCTGGGCGCGCTGGCGGGCGCCATACTGACTGGCTGGGTCGGGTCGGTCGGTTTCACGATGCCGGGGATGGAGGAGATGTCGGCCCGATTCAACTTGCCAGCACGCCTGTACCCCGACTTCACGCTGGCGACCCTGTTCGCGGGCCCTGCGGTGGTGCTGCTGTTCACGCTGCTGTCGGCTGTTTACCCGGCGCTGCGCCTGAGACGCTTGCATCCGGT
>CAZSIQ010000020.1:37723-56085 GCA_964606915.1 uncultured Woeseiaceae bacterium
TCACGCTGCTGTCGGCTGTTTACCCGGCGCTGCGCCTGAGACGCTTGCATCCGGTCGAGGCCATGAGGAGCGCTTGATGCTGGTTCCAAGCCATTTACCGGTAGAGGCCATGAGGAGCGCCTGATGCGAGTGCTGCTGATTCTGGCGTGGCGCAACCTGTGGCGAAATCGCAGGCGCACGTCGATCATGCTTGGCGCCATTGTCGTTGGCGTGTGGGCCATGATCTTCATGAATGCCCTGTCGCAGGGCATGGTCACGCAGATGATCGAGGACGGGCTGTCGGTTATCCCGGGTCATGTGCAGGCACGTCACCCGGACTACGGCGATGACCCGACGGTGAACAGCCTGCTGCCGGACGCCGACTCGGCAGTCAGCGCAAAACTGGCCGAGCTGGACGTGCCGGCGTGGACGACCCGCCTGACAGTGCCCGGGGTCGTGTCGAGTGAACGCGAGTCGCGGGGTGCGACGCTGGTCGGCGTCGATCCGGCACGCGACGCGACGGTGTCTTTCCTCGGCGACATAACGATTGAGGGGCGCACGCTCGAAACTGTGGACGACCGAGGCATCCTCATCGGTCGCGAACTGGCGGAGACGCTGGACACCGAGGTCGGCAAGCGCGTCGTCATCATGAGCCAGACGCCCGACAACGCGATCGCGGATCGCGGTTTTCGCGTGGTGGGCGTGTTCGACGCGAAGGTCGAGCTGTGGGAGGAGACCTGGGTGCTCACCGGCAAGGCGACATTGCAGGACCTGCTGGGTGTTCCGGATCGAGTAACCGAGGCCATCGTCAGCGGCGAGGACTACCGGGACGTGTCGGCCCTGGCGCAACAGATGCAGACGGCGGTCAGCCCGGACGCCAGTGTCCTGACATGGCTCGAGCTCGACAATTATCTCGGCACGATGCTCGGTGTGATGGACGGCTTCGTCCTGATCTGGGTGATCGTGATCTTTCTCGCGCTGTCGTTCGGCCTGGTCAACACGCTGGTCATGGCGGTATTCGAGCGTGTTCGCGAGATCGGCCTGATGCTGTCGCTGGGTATGCGGCCGTCCAGCATCCTCGTGCAGATCATGCTCGAGTCGATGATGCTGCTGGTGATCGGGCTGGCGATCGGCAATGTCGTTGCGTGGCTGACGATACGTCCGCTGGAATCCGGCATCGACCTGTCGATTGTTGCCGAGGGCATGGAGATGATGGGGGTCGCATCCGTGGTTTACCCGGACCTTCGCCAGGAAGATGTGATCCTCGCAAACGTTGTCGTGCTGGTGCTGGGCTTTCTCGCGAGCCTGTCGCCGGCCTGGCGAGCATCCCGCTACGACCCGGTAGAAGCACTACGCAAGGTGGATTGATGACTGCTGTCAGCTGCAAAGATGTGAGCAAAACCTACGTGCAGGGGGAACAGGAGATTCACGCGCTGGACCATGTCAGCGTAGAGATCGCAGAAGGCGACTTTGTCTGCCTCTCGGCCCCTTCCGGTGGTGGCAAGACCACCCTGTTGAACGCGATCGGCGGCCTCGAGCGGCCAGACGCCGGCGAGATACGCATCGCAGGCGAGCGTATCGACAACCTGTCGAAGGGCGACCTCGCGAATCTGCGCCTGCGCCGCATTGGTTTTGTGTTCCAGGCCTACAACCTTATTCCGGTGCTGACGGCCAGGGAGAATGTCGAGTTCGTCATGCAGGTGCAGGGCGTACCTGCCGATAAACGACGCACGCTGTCGACCGAAATCCTCGACGAGGTCGGGCTTGCGGGACTGGAGGATCGACTGCCGGCCGAGATGTCGGGCGGCCAGCAGCAGCGCGTGGCGGTAGCTCGCGCTATCGTGTCGAGACCGGCCCTGGTGCTTGCCGACGAGCCGACCGCGAACCTCGATTCGAAGTCGGCGGATGACCTCATGGCGCTGTTCACCGAGCTCAACGAGAAACACAGCACGACATTTGTTATCGCCACGCACGACCAGCGAGTCATGGAGTACGCGCGACGGATCATACGCATGCTGGATGGACGGATCGTCGAGGATGTCGAAACCGCTTCTGCTTAGCCTGTTGCTGCTGGGCAGCGCGGCGCTGGCCGACGTTGGCGGCCACGGCAAGCTGCGTGCACAGGGTTTTTCGGTGCCGTCGGACAGTGTGTTCCGGCAAGCGACGTCATCACCGTCGACCAACTTTGACCTCGAGCTGCGGCTAAACGGCTTGTGGCAGGCGAACCGCTTTGGGCTGGAGCTCGAAGGACAGGTGTTTGCCTCTCAGGGGGATCGACTGGCGGTTATCGGCGCCTTCGGCCGCGTGCCGTTTCCGGACGACGAGCGCCGTGCTGTCGACCTGACGCATGTCCTCAGCGAGGGTTCGGAGCGTTTGCTGCTCGCGCGAGTCGATCGCGCCGTGCTGTCCTACACGAGAGAAGATTTCGTCATCCGGGCGGGCAGGCAGGCCCTGTCCTGGGGTGGCGGCTTGTTTTTCGGCCCCCTCGACCTGGTCAATCCGTTCGATCCGGCCGCCATCGACACCGAGTACAAGGTTGGCGACGACATGCTGTACGCACAGCTGCTCCTTGAAGACGGCAGTGATGTCGAGTTTGCCTGGGTATTTCGACAGGACCCGTTGACGGGCCGATCGAGAAACGACGTCTCAAGCCAGCTTGCGAAGTACCGCACGCGCATCGGCGAAACCGACCTGGCGCTGCTCGGCGGTCGTCACTACGACGAGACCGTCGGCGGTATCGGCCTGTCCGGCGACTGGGGCGGTGCGGTCTGGCGACTCGATGCGCTGCTGACTGACGCGGAGGATGAACTCGTCACCCAGCTCGTCGCCAACCTGTCCCGATCATGGGTCGCGTTCGATCGCAATATGACCGGGTCCGCCGAGCTGTATTACAACGGTTTCGGCACGGGTTCCGACGACGTCAGTTTCGCCGAGCTGCCTGCTGAGCTGACCGAGCGTCTGCTTCGCGGTGAGCAGTTCACCATCGGCCGGCGTTACCTGGCAGCAAACCTCGGCGTGGAATGGACACCGCTACTGAATCTGTCGGCTACCGTTTTCACCAGCATCGACAGCGGCGCAGCACTGTTGCAGCTGGGTGGTCGCTACAGCATCGATGACAACATCGAGCTGCTGTTCACCGTTGATGCACCGTTAGGCCCGGACGACACGGAGTTTCGTGGCCTGAAAATCTCCCAGGATCTGCCGCCCGCCAGCCGCGGTGCCGGCTTTTTCGTGCAGATCGCCCGCTATTTCTAGAGCTGCGCTGCTGTAAAGAGCTCGTAACATCCCGGCAACAGTTGCGTAAACCACCTGTAAAACGGTTGTGGTCTCTTGTGCGTCCCGGTGAGGAGACCAGGACCATGACATTGGCATCAATTTTGGTTGTTGACGCAGACCCGTCCACGCGGGGCAAGATGGCAAACGAGCTACGAGAACTCGGCCATGAGGTCAGCGAAAGCGAAGACGCCGGCGCAGCATTGGCGGCCGCGCAGCGAAAGCGGCCGGACCTGATGGTTTGTGATTTCACACTGCCTGACCTCGGCGGCGTAGAACTCTTAAGCGACGTCCGCAACAACGAGGAGCTTCGCGGCATCCGCATACTCATGACGTCGGCCCGACAGGAGTCCGATGATGTTGTGACGGCACTCGAATCCGGCGCCGACGATTTCATCAATAAGCCGATCGACACCAATGAGCTGCGGGCGCGTGTCGGTGCCTGCCTGCGGCGACCCGCCAATGTGTCCCAGTCGAGCGAAATCACTGCCGGCGGGATCAGGATCGACAACGTCGGTCACCGCGTTGTCGTTGACGGCAGCTATGTGTCGCTGGCGCCACGCGAGTACCGGTTGTTGCAGTTTTTGCTCGGCAACCAGGACCGGGTGTTCAGTCGCAAGCAACTCCTCGTTCACGTCTGGGATCGCGACGTCGCCGTGGGCGCGCGCACGGTCGATGTGCACATCCGCCGCCTGCGCAGCCTGCTGGAGCCGTTCGGATACGACCGATACCTGCAAACCGTTCGCGGCTCCGGGTACCGGTTCAGCCTGGAAGGTTAAGCCCGAGCCACTTGTCAGGCGGATACAGGTTCCGCCTCGAGGGTTGAGCCCCGCAAAAACACTCATTCGGCGATCAACACACGCTTGAGCGGAGAGCCGCGCTACCGGGCGGCCCAATCCTTCCAGCGGGGCAAGTTGCTGTTTTGACTGGGCACTGCGAGCGCAAAGGAACTCCCCGAAACTGGTGTCACATTTCGGTAACAGTGATGTCACAGAGCGTCCACATTCGCCGATTACCTTTCTCGCCACATGTGACGGGGCCGGACTCGCGTACCACACGCGGCTGCACGAATAAGGAAAAGAACAGCAGTCGTCGAAGAGTTTGGCTCAGTAAAACCCCAGCGAATACACACAGATTGCAAAACCCCGCACTCGAGCGCGAGTGCATGTTGATTTGACGAAACTGGAGACATCCAAATGAACCGTTCAAAGCTGTTCACCGTACTGGTAGCGGGCGCACTGGTTGCTGCCTGCGACAGCGGTGATATCACCCTGGCGCCGACCAACGTCGACAACTCCCAGGACAACTCGAACCAGGGCAACACGGTCACGACGCCGCCAACCGTCGTCGCTAACCCCTGCGCGTCATTCACGGTCGATGGTGTGACCAGCGAAGGCTCGGTCGAGTCGGTCAACGTTACCGCCGGTGGCACGACGACCGCGGAAGACGCTTGTGTCTACGGCACGGACTTCGTTGCTGACACGCGTCCGCTGACGGTTTCTTCGGTTCGCTTCGAAGATCTGGGCACGACCAACAACCTGCACATCTTCGACGATTCGCTGTTCATCGGCGAAGACGTTACCGAAACTGATGCAAACCTCGGCGAGCGTATCCCGCAGGAAGGCGAAGGCACGACGGTATTCGTTGACGCTGGCGTCACGATGGTCTTCCGTTCGTCTGACAGCTACGTCCGCGTTGCACGCGGTTCGCAGCTGGTCGCCGTTGGCACCGCGGCAGCGCCGATCACCTTCACGGCTGATGAAGATGCGCTTCTCGGTGTTGGCACTGAGAGCGATCGCGGTCTGTGGGGCGGCCTGCAGCTGAACGGCAACGGTAACTCGAACAAGTGCCACGACGGCACCGCGACGGGCAACGGCGCCGGCGCGACCAGTGACTTCGACCCGACGGCCAACAACGTTCACGGCTGCCACGCAACGGCTGAAGGCCGTCCGGCAACCTACGGCGGTGGCAACAATTCCGAGTCATCCGGCGAGCTGCGCTACGTCGTCATCAAGCACGCTGGCTTCGAAGTTGTCGACGGTGACGAGCTGAACGCCCTGACGATGAACGGTGTTGGTTCCGGCACGGAGATCAGCTTCGTGCAGACGTACACGTCACTCGACGACGGCTTCGAAATGTTCGGCGGCGCGGTTAACCTCCGCAACATCGTCGCTGTCAACGTCGGCGATGACTCCATCGATTACTCGGAAGGCTACAACGGCCTGATCCAGTACGCGCTGGTCCTCGACACCTCGGGCGCCAACCGCTGCATCGAAGCGGACAACACCGGTGGCGGTCGTGACGACGGCATAACGCCGACGACCAAGGCCTGGATTTCCAACCTGACCTGCATCACGTCTGACGTAGGCGAAGGCACGGGCACCAACCCGTCATCCAAGGGTGACTCGGAAGGCGTCCTGTTCCGCGAAGGTGCGTTCGTTGAGCTGTACAACTCCATCGTAACGTCCAACAGCGTTGTTGCCGGCATCTACGAATCTGACGACTGCTGGGAAGCGAACGACTCGGAAGGTCCGCAGACGATCGACGCTATCGAGAACGGCGCCAACTCGCCGGTCGGTACGCCGGAGCCTGCTGGCAACTTCTCTCGCTTTGCTTCGAACATCATCGCGTGCAACGACGCCGTTGAATCTTCACCGGGTAGCTTTGCGAACTCCGGCATCAGCGACGCCAACATGCTCACGTTGATCACGCAGAACAACAACACGAACAACCTGATTGACACCGCAGGTACCGAGTTCGCCAGCCTGATCCTGAACAACGACGGCGCCGGCAACTACGATCGTGGCTACCTGACGGCTGACAGCATCGAGCAGACAGCCGGTACGGTTGCGTTCGACCAGGCGACCGAACTGGCTGACCTGAACGATTCTGCGCTGTTCCCGACGCCGGCCGCGACAGGCTTCTTCGACACGCCGACGTTCATCGGTGCTGCGAACACGGCCAACGACTGGATTGACGGCTGGACGGTTGGTCTCGACCTCCCGCTGACGCCGTAAGTCGATGCTCCACCGGGACCGGCCAGGGGTGGTCGGTCCCGGATGACTCCAGGAAGCGGGGTGCCGACGGCGCCCCGCAACTGCACCAAAAAATCTGCAAAGGTTTTCGCACCATGCACAGCAAACACCAGAAAACGAGTCTCGCGGCGGCAATTGCACTTGCCTGCAGCGGGCTGGCAGCCGCACCGGGTGCTTTCGCACAGGAAGACACATCCGAGGAGCCGATCGAAGAGATCGTGACGCTCGGACGCCTGAAGACGGGCGCTGCAGCACTGACCGACGAACGGATGGAAGTCCCGTTCTCCGCCGACTTTCTCAGTTTTGAAGCGATTTCACGTGCCGGCGACTCGGATATCGCTGCTGCACTTCGCCGCGTACCGGGCCTGACCGTTGTTGACGGGAAGTTCGTCTACGTTCGTGGTCTGGGTGAGCGTTACTCCAGTGTCCAGGTTAATGGTGCTGCTGTGCCGTCGCCCGATCTCACGCGCAGCGTTATCCCGCTTGATCTCTTCCCGACGTCGATCGTTGAATCCATCAAGATTCAGAAGTCGCCGTCTCCCGACCAGCCGGCGTCATTCGGCGGCGGGTCCATCAACATCCGTACGAAATCCATTCCGGACGACGTTGTTGCGTCGTTCGAGGTCTCCGGAGGCCTGAATACCGAAGGTGACTCGTCCGGCCTGCAGTTCGCGACAGCGTCGAATTCACTGCCGACACCGATCCTCAATGCGATCAGCCGCTACCGGGGCGATATTTCAATCGGCAACATTTTCACGACGGAAGCGGCTCAAAACGGTGCCTTTATCTTCCAGTCGGCGCAGGGGATTCACCAGTCGCTGATTGACAGCCTCGATACGCGGTTCCCCGACGCCGACTACGACAGCACTGATCCGGATTCCGGTTACAAGTTGTCGCTCGGTAACTCCTGGTACTTCGGTGCCGGCGAGGAGTGGCGTTTCGGTGCGCTGGTCGACTACAGCTACAACGAGAAATACCGCAACGACAACCAGCGTCGCGAAGCCATCGGTGATCCCGAGACTCAGTTTGTCGATATCGATCGCACGATTTATGAAGAGCGAACCGTGTCGTCACTGAACGTTGGGCTGGACTGGGGTACGGACCACACCGCATCAGCCAGCTACTACCTGCTTGAAAATGACGAAGCCCAGGCTGATTTCCTGCGTGGTTTCGACCAGAACAACCTCGAGATCGACAACGACCAGAAGCAGGCGTTCGGGTCACGCTTCGAGCAACGCGAGCTGGAGCTGTTCCAGGTCTCCGGCCAACACACGTTCTACGACACGCCGATCGCAAATACGCTGCTGAAGGCCGTCCAGCTGGAAGACCTTGAGTTTGACTGGTTCTGGTCTGATTCGACCGCGAAGACGGACCTGCCAACCACGGAATTTGTCGGATCAGCGCTCCTGTCTGACAATGGCAACACGATTGCGAGCCAGGTCCTGGCGACAACATCCGCCGGTATCTATTCATTCCTCGAGCTTGACGATGAGCAGACCAGCTGGGGCGGCAATGTCCGTTTACCGATAGAAATCGGTGGCGCTGCTGTCGAACTGGCCAGTGGCTGGTGGGGCAGCAAGAAGTCTCGCGAATACTTCGGTTACAACGTCAACCTGAATGCGGTTGGTGTGCAGTCGTCCGATCTGAGCGGCGGCCTTGGCCGAGTCCTGGCCGGTAATAACCTGACAGTCGCCAATGGCTTCGATATCTCACTGGGCACCAACTTTGGTACCGAGTCGTACATCGCCGCACAGAAGGTCGACGCCTTTTACGGCATGGCGGATATCGAGTTGAACAGGTGGAGATTCTCCATCGGTGCGCGCTACGAGGATTACCAGCAGGCAACACTTGCGGTCGACCTGCTCGACTTCTCGGGCAACACCATTCAGAACCAGATCGACGAACTGAACAACAACCCGAACCAACGGCTCGCGATCCGCGAGGACGATACTTACCTGTCACTCGCCGCGACCTACATGGGCTCCGGACTGTTCGGAGCTGACGATTACCAGTTCCGCCTGAGTTACGGTGAAACCGTCGTTCGCCCGGACCTGCGTGAGATCGCCGACGTGATCTACATTGATCCGGAATTGCGAATTCGCGTCGGTGGCAACAGCCAGCTGCAGACGTCGCCGATCGACAACTTCGAGGCTCGGGGTGAGTTCTACTACGCCAACGGCGACAACCTCACGGTGTCCCTGTTCTTCAAGGACATCCAGAACCCCATCGAGCGCATTCGTACGGCCGGCTCGGATGACAACATCCAGCTGACCTTCGTCAACGCGGAGTCCGGCGAGACCTACGGTGTTGAGTTCGAAGGCCTGAAAACCCTCGGCAACTCCGGTTTCTTCCTGTCCGGCAACGTGACGCTCAGTGATTCTGAACTGACGATCGACAACACCATCACCGGCGGCCCGACCAATGCCACCCGTCGCCTGACCGGTCACAGCGAATACGTTGCGAACGCGACGCTGGGCTGGGACTCGGAGTCGGGAATCCACAGCGCGTTCCTGAATTACAACGTGTTCGGTGAACGTGTGTTCTACGGTGGTATTTCCGGCAACGACGATGCGTTCGAGCAGCCGTTCCAGAGCCTGGGTGTTGTCTACAAGTGGTTCCCGACCGACTACATCGAAGTCGACGTGAGCTGGGACAACATCCTCGACGACAACCGGGAGTTTCTGCAGACCAACCTGAATGGCCAGGAAGCCACCCTGATCGACCAGGTCGTCGGCATGACCTTCGGTATCAGCGCGAAAATCTCGTTCTGATCCGTCGATAAAGCAGTAAGAGAAGGGCGCTCAGTTGAGCGCCCTTTTTTTTGCTGGATAGAATCGCGGAACAATGCGAGTCTGGCGTTGCCTGATGACTCAGGAGGCTGGTATGAAACAAACATCCCTGTTCGCTTTGGCGGTCGCTGCCTTCGTCGGTATGGGTGTTGCGGTCGCAACCGTTTACCTGCTTGAAGACGAGCCCGACGTCGCAGCCGCGGAAACGGGTTTTGACCCCTCCGCATCGACCGAACAGCGGATCCTGGCGCTCGAGCAAGCGCTGTCGAATGAGCGCGAGGCGAGGCAGATGCTGGAAACAGAGCTGTTCAGCCTGATCGACGAGGTTGAAGCCTTGTCGGCTGCCGAGACCGAACCGGCCGAGGCTGTTGCCGCCCCGGCCAACACGGGTGTCGTCGACCGAGCCACTCGGTTGCGCGAATTCCAGCGGCAGCGCGACGACCCGGAGGCCCGCGCTGACTACCTGGTATCGCAGGGGTTCGCAGAGGATCGTGCAGCGTATATCGCCGGACGAGAGTCCGAGCTGCGGTTCGAGGTCATGCAGGCGCAATGGCAGGCGCGGCGTGACGGCGACGAGGTCGACTGGCGGAGCAGCATGGTGAACGCGGACCTGGCGCTGCGCGACGAACTCGGCCAGGCCGAGTACGAGCAGTACCTCGAAGCCAGCAATCGACCAACCGCGATTGCCGTGAATGGTGTTCTGCAATCGTCACCGGCCGAGGGCGCCGGGCTGCGCATGGGCGATCGCATCACGCACTACAACGGCGATCGGGTCTACAACATGATGGATATCAATCGCGCGGTCGAGGGCTACGCGGGTGCTACGAATATCGTCATCGATATCGAGCGTGATGGTGTTCCGATGCAGGTCAGCCTGCCGCCCGGGCCCCTGGGTATCACCGGCGGCAACTGGCGCCGCCGCCGCTAGTCAGGCTCAAACTGGATAATCCGGCCCCCGCGATGCAGAATAATCTGCGTTCGTGGGGGGCTTCACTTGTCGATTCTTCGTTACACCGTACCAAATGCCATTACGTCGCTGAGTCTGTTGCTCGGCATAGCGTCGATTATCACCAGCCAGCTGGGTGATCTCGAGATGGCGGCGTGGTTTATTGTCTGGTGTGGTCTGCTGGACACCGTGGACGGCGTTGTCGCAAGAGCGCTCAAGGCAACATCCAGCTTTGGTGCCGAGTTCGATTCGATGGCCGACCTTGTGTCGTTCGGTGTTGCCCCGTCGGTGCTGGCGCTGAATGCCGGTATGCAACTCGGCGGCGTCGAGATGGGTACGAACAGCTTCATCCTGCTCGCAGCGGCTTGTGGTGTGTTCACGCTGGCCGGCGCCATGCGGCTTGCCCGCTTCAACCTGCCGACGTCGAATCCGCCGCAAGGCTGGTTTTTCGGGGTTCCGATAACGGTCTGTGGTGGCGGTCTGTTGTCGTCACTCGTGCTGGTGCTGATTCACTACGAGCAGATCGCGCTGTCCCTGCCGCTGCACCGCTACCTGCCGATCCTGTTGTTCGTGCTGGCCATCCTCATGGTGTCCCGGATGCTGTTCCCGAAGGCGACCGTCCGCGAGAACATCTGGATCAACAGTTTCCAGTTCATCAATATCGCGCTGATCTTCTACTGCGGTATCACGCGCAGCTTTCCGGAGTACCTGTTCGGTATCGGCGTCGTGCTGCTGCTTGGCGGTATCGTCGCCGGGCGTATTAAAAAGGCCAGTCTCGAGCCGTCTTCCGCGGCGGCGTAGCCGCCAAAGTGCGCTACAGTGGTGGCTTTCGCTGCCGGAGTTGCCATGCGCGCGCTTGTCCTGATTCTCGTCGCTTTCCTTGTTGCCTGTTCGGAGACGACGGCACCGCCGGCCGGTAAACCGGAATACACCGAAATACCCGGCTTCGTAGGGCTGCTCTGGAATGCCGCTGACGGCCAGCTCCTGATGGAGATCGATCGGCTTGATACCGACATGCTGTACCAGACGTCCCTGCCGCGCGGCCTCGGCTCCAACGACATTGGCCTCGACCGTGGCCAGCTGGGTAACACGCGCGTTGTCCGCTTCGAGCACCACGGCGACAAGGTGCTGCTCGTGGCGCCAAACATGGACTATCGCGCGAAGGGGGATAACCCGGCAGAGCGCAAGGCCGTCGCCGAGTCGTTCGCATCGTCCGTGCTGTGGGGTTTCCCGGTCGAGTCAAACGACGATGGCGTACTGATCGTTGACGCCACGGCATTCTTCCTTCGCGATGCGCACGGTGTCGCCCGGCGTTTAAAGGGGCGCAATGAAGGTACTTTCAGCGCGGACGCGAGCCGGTCAGCGATCTTCCTGCCACGCACCAAGGGGTTTCCGGATAACACGGAGATCGAAGCCATCGTGACCTTTACCGGCGAGCCAACCGGATCGCAGTTGCCGACCGTGGCGCCAGACCCGCGGTCATTCTCGCTGCATCTGCATCACTCCTTTATTCGTCTCCCTGACGATGGCTACGAGCCACTTGCCTACGATCCGCGGGCCGGCGTTATCCCGCTGGAGTACGGTGGTTCGGGATTCTCGGATTACACGACGCCGATCGGTGAGCCATTAAAGGTCAACTACGGCATCCGTCATCGGCTGGAGAAGAAAGACCCAACGGCTGAGGTCAGCGAGGCCGTGGAGCCGATTGTCTACTACCTGGACCCGGGTGCACCGGAGCCGGTCCGCAGTGCCTTGCTCGACGGCGCGCGTTGGTGGAACCAGGCGTTCGAAGCCGCGGGCTACAAGGACGCCTTCCGCGTTGAGATGCTGCCGGAAGACGCCGACCCGATG
Organism: uncultured Woeseiaceae bacterium; assembly: GCA_964606915.1. Classification (GTDB taxonomy): domain Bacteria; phylum Pseudomonadota; class Gammaproteobacteria; order Steroidobacterales; family Woeseiaceae; genus UBA1847. The sequence goes on from CAZSIQ010000020.1 coordinate 49,597, forward strand.
GATGTGCGCTACAACGTGATTCAGTGGGTGCATCGCTCGACGCGTGGCTGGTCCTACGGTGCATCGGTTGTTGACCCGCGTACCGGTGAGATCCTCAAGGGCCACGTGACCCTCGGTTCGCTTCGGGTGCGACAGGACTACCTCATTGCGGAAGGACTGCTGGCGCCGTATGCGAACCAGGATATTCCCCCGGAAATGCTGGAGATGTCACTGGCCCGCATACGCCAGCTGTCCGCGCACGAGATCGGCCATACGATCGGCTTCGAACACAACTTTGCCGCCAGCACGCAGGACCGCTCATCGGTCATGGACTATCCGTTCCCGCTGATTCGCCTGGATAACGCGGGCAGCATCGACTTGTCTGAAGCCTACGACGACAAGATCGGCAGCTGGGATATCCGCACGGTGATTTACGCCTACCAGGATTTCCCGGACGGCGTGGACGCGAACGCGGCGCGCGCCGACATCATGGCCGAGACGATTGCAGAGGGTTACAAGTACGTCTCCGACTCCGATTCCCGCGCCATCGGTACGGCCCACCCGGACGGTAACCTCTGGGACAACGGCGAAGACGCTGTTGCAGAGCTGGAGAAACTGCTCGAGGTGCGTGAGATCGCGCTGCAGCAGTTCGGCGAAGCCAACCTCCGTTCGGGACGTTCGCTTGCGAAAATCGAAGAAGTGCTGGTGCCGATCTACCTGCTGCACCGTTTCCAGATCCATGCGGTTGGCAAGTTGATCGGCGGTTCGTATTTTTCCTACGCGATGAAAGGGGACGGCCAGGGCACGCCGGAAGCGGTCGTGCAGGGGCGCCAGCGCCAGGCGTTGATAGCGCTGGTGCGCACCCTGGACGCGGACGTGCTGACTCTGCCCGAGACTGTCGCCAGCCTGATTCCGCCGCGACCGCCCGGGCTGCCGCGTGATCGTGAGACGTTCCGGGGCGCAACCGGCGTAACCTTTGACCGGCTGGCGCCGGCCGCTGCGTCGACGGCCCTGACACTCGAGGTGCTGTTCAATCATCGCCGTGCGGCGCGACTGGAGCGGGACGGCGGCCTGGGTTTTGCCACCGTCGTCGACGCGGTGCTCGATGCCACCTGGTATGCCGCGGCGTCCACGGCGCTTGAGCGCCAGACCCGCATGATCACGCTGGACGCGTTGCTTCAGCTTGCGTTCCACGACGCTGCGGAAGACGCCGTGCGGGCGATTGCGCTGGACAGCGTGCTTCGCCTGCGCGACTCGCTGGAACAGCGACGCTCCGCAGACACAACGACGCGCGCGCATTACCGCCTTGCGGCGCACCGCATCGATCGGGCAATGGATGATCCGACATCGGTGCAGGCCCTGCCGACGGTCACGCCGCCACCGGGCTCGCCAATTGGGCAGGGACTGTAACCAAACCTGAACGAAGGCCCTATAAGCGGGCAGGACACACCCTGAAGGACACGAAAACGATGAAATCCCTGAAAATCCTGGGCGTACTGCTGTTACTGCCCTTTTCCGCGGCTGCCGATCTCAATATCGATGGCGTCGAGGTGTCGGATCTGCAGAACTGGTACGTCCACGCCAACTTCGAATACATGCGCAGCACGGAATCCGGCAAAAAGATCTACGCCTGGATGGAGCAGGAGGTCTTCGACGAGCTCAAGGCAGAAGCCGGCATCGATATCGATCGCGACGTCGACCAGATGCTCGCCACATCGGACGGCGACAACGGCATCATCATGCTCGTGAACGGCACCATTCGGCAGGAGCACAAAGACCAGATAATGGCGCTCGCCGCGACGCAGAACCTGGATCCGAAGCCGCGCAAGGCCGGACGCCATGAGTACTACTGGGTCGAAGGCGACGACAATGAAGAGCCGTTCGAAGACGGCGCGTTTTTCTCATTCTCCGTCAAGGACAAGCTGCTCGTTACCTCGTCCGAGGCGGCGATGAAGGACCTGCTTGGAAAAAACGGTCGCGTGCCGCTGCGACAGGAAAGGAGCATGTTCCTGTTCAGCGCGGAAAACGGCGCCGTTGGCGGTGATTCCAGCGCGGAGTGGGACTCCAACATCATGCAGAACACCGAGGAAGCGGCGCTGAGCATTGCCGACGACAAGGGCAAGGTTCGCGTCGAAGCCAGCCTCGTCGCAACGGAGCCTGAAATGGCAGACTCACTGGCCAGCATCGTTCGCGGCCTGATCAGCCTGCAGGCATTCAATGACGACATCGAGCCGGAAATGTCCGAAATCCTGCGCAGCACCAAGGTCGACGTCAAAGACCGGACGATGTCGATCAGCCTGTCGCTCGACTCGGATACCGTGGTACAGACGCTGTCTGACTAACGCCGGTGGATCACGAACTCAGCCTGATTGACGCCGCCAAGGCGGGCTCTGTGGACGCGTTCACAGAGCTCGTCCACGGTTACCGGGAGCGTTTACTGCGTTTCCTCGTGACACGCTGCGCGAGCTTCGCGGATGCCGAGGACGCGTTGCAGGACACGTTCATCAACGCGTTCAAGTACCTGCATTCCTACGACCCGCGCTGGCGTTTCAGCACCTGGCTGTACCGAATCGCGATACGCAACGCCGCGCGGCTGCACGACGGCAACGTTGCCGAACTCGGCGAGATTGCCGACGAGAGCAATGATCCCCTGAGTCACTGCATCGATCACTCGGATCGCGAAAACCTCTGGTTATCCGCGAAGCGCGTGTTGTCGGATGAGGTCTATACCGCCATGTGGCTCCGGTACGTCGAAGATATGTCCGTGAATGATATTTCCGGCGCACTCGAGCGCTCCAACTCGTGGACCAAGGTCAACCTGATGCGCGGGCGCAAAGCCCTGGAAAACGCCATGAACAAAGACTCCTCACGGAGCGAAGCCTATGGATAAACTCGCCACACAGCTGCGTAAAGACGCAGAAGCCATCACATCCGAGATCTCGCCGCAGCTCGACACACGGATCCGTGCGTCGCTTCAGGCTGTGCAGCAGGAGCGGCCCGCGTCGCCGGCGCCGGTGCGAAACGAGACCGCCCGCTCGCCAGGCTTCTGGTGGGCCAGCAGCCTGACCGGCATCGCAGCCGCGGTTGTGCTGATCGTCGTTGTGAACACCAACACGGTGGACACGACGGACGGCACGCTCGCCAATACGGCGGAACCGGCACTGCAATTGCCGGAGTTGCCGCGTCTGCCACTGAAAGTCGAGGCAGCGATGACGACCAGCCTGCTGGAGCAGGAACTCGAGAATATCCAGTCTGACCTGCAACGGGCGGCAAAGGCCGTCGAGGAAGACGTCGACCGGATTATCGATCGAGGAGAGCCGGACGAGGAGGCGACACCCGCACCTTGAAGCGCAGGCGCTAGTCCCAATTTCCGATGGAGGCTAGAATGAGTCTCAGGTTTTCAAGGACACACGCATGGGCAGAGCCATCATCCTGGTGCTGGATTCTTTCGGCATCGGTGCAACAGACGATGCGGATCGCTTCGGTGATGTCGGCGCCAATACGCTGGGCAGCATAGCCCGCGAGCGCGCCGCATCAGCCCAGGGACCGCTGCGGCTGCCCAACCTCGCCCGTCTCGGACTGTTTGACGCCAACCGCGACAGCGCCGGGAGCTACCCGGATGGCGTAACGCCGCCGGACCGTATTGACGGTACTTACGGCTATGCAGCGGAGCTTTCGAGCGGCAAGGACACACCCAGCGGACACTGGGAAATTGCGGGTGTACCGGTGCTGTTCGACTGGGGCTATTTCAGCGATCGCCAAAACAGCTTCCCGCAGGCCTTTCTCGACGAGTTGGTCCGGCGTGCCGAGCTGCCGGGTGTCCTCGGCAACTGCCATTCATCCGGTACGACGATCATCGCCGAGCTTGGCGAGGAGCATATGCGGACCGGCAAGCCGATCGTCTACACGTCGGCGGACAGCGTGTTCCAGGTGGCGGCGCATGAAGAGAGCTTCGGGCTGCAACGCCTGTATGACCTCTGCGAGATCGCGCGTGAGCTCGTTGACGAGTACAAGATCGGTCGCGTAATCGCACGGCCGTTTGTCGGCACCGATCCGGATAATTTCGTCCGCACCGGCAACCGACGTGACCTGACCACGCCGCCGCATGCGCCAACGGTGCTCGACAAACTGGTCGCGGCCGGCGGTGACGTAATCAGCATCGGCAAGATTGCTGACATCTATGCCCACCAGGGCGTCACGCAGAAGATCAAGGCGTCCGGCAACGAAGCGCTGTTTGACGCAACGCTCACCGCGCTGGATTCGGCGGAAGACAACACCATCGTGTTTACGAACTTTGTCGACTTCGACATGCTCTATGGCCATCGTCGCGACGTACCGGGTTACGCGAATGCGCTTGAGTATTTCGACGTTCGGCTGCCGGAGTTGATGGACAAGCTGCGCGACGACGACCTGCTTATCCTGACCGCCGATCACGGCTGCGATCCGACCTGGGAAGGCACGGATCACACGCGTGAGCATATTCCCGTGCTGGCCATCGGTGGCGGGCTTGCACCGGGCTCTATCGGCAAGCGCGACTCGTTTGCTGACATCGGCCAGACGATTGCGGCCTATTTCGGGCTCGAACCGATGGATTACGGTACGAGTTTCCTCAACACGAAAACCGCCGCCTGAACCCTATCCCCGCCAGGACGACGGGACGCGTATAGCAATCACCTCGGCCTCAGCCGTGACACTGTCGCCCGACAATGTGCGGCAGTTGATGACCGCCTTCTTGTCCGAGATGTCCTCGACGGTCGCCTCAAGGTCGATGGCAACATCAATCGGTGTCGGCATCCGGTAGTTCACGGTCAGCCGTCCGGTGACGCACCAGATGGCCGGACCGCCATCGCCCATCTCGCGACCGTCACGCTGATAGTGTGCGGCAATCGACGTGCCTACACTGTGGCAGTCGATCAGGCTGGCAATCAGGCCACCGTAGACAAACTGTGGCGGTCCCGCGCAATGTTCGGGGCTGGGCATGAAACGACAGCGCGACACCTCACCGTCGAAATAGCTCTTGATGCGATAACCCTTGGCGTTGTCGGGGCCGCAGCCGTAGCAGTTGTTGTCCTCGAGCAGGTCCTGGATGGCTTTCACGATGCGTGTCTCGCTGGCAGGAAGCAGGATGCGGCTCCCGCCGCGATGATGCCAAGCAGCGACACCGGGATAAACCACGTCGGGTGGGGAATCAGGATCATCTGCGTAACGGCGCCGGCCAGCACAAAACTGGTGATGACCGACGAAAAATACACCGGCCTGAGATTGCCGATGCGAACGGCGGCAGCATTCCCCGCAAGGACGCCGACCGCCCAGGCGATCGCCACGAAAAGAATGGCGCCGACCGGCAGCTCGGCCATGTATTCGGCGTTAAGCTGGCCGTCCTGCACGTCAACGTTTGTGTCGACCGGGTAGATGGCGTGGCCCAGCGCCTGGACCAGCATGATCGTCAGCATCGTCACGGCGATACCGAGTATGTAGGCAAGGGCATTACGCCGCATCAGTTGGCTCCACGGTTTCTCTCGGCAAGCGCCTGCTTGATTCGCGCACCCAAGGCATTTGCTTCGCGTGCGACCCGTTCTGTATCAATACTCGTAATCTCGCTGTCCTGCATCAGCAGGCGACCATCGACGATGACCGTCTCCACGTCCTGCTCGTCGGTAACGTAGACCAGGTGCGACACGATGTCGTAGGTCGGCACATGGTGGACATCGTCGAATGCGACCTGGATCAGGTCCGCTTGCTTGCCGACCTCGATGGATCCCGTCACGTCACCGAGGCCGATGGCTTCGGCGCCATCCGCGGTCGCCATGCGCAACACCGTTTCTGCAGGCAGCGATTCCGGGTCCATGGTGTCGACCTTGGCCAGCAGGGCGGCGAGACGCATTTCCTCCCACATGTCGAGGTCGTTGTTACTGGCGGTGCCGTCGGTGCCGATGCCCATGCGGACGCCCGCGTCGAGCATTTTCGGCACTGGCGAAACGCCGGAAGCGAGTTTCATGTTGGATGTCGGGTTATGGATCACGCCGACTTTCCGGTCAGCCAGGACCTGCACTTCCTCGTCCGTTGGCCAGACCACGTGCGCCGCGATGGTCGGTCCGTCGAAGAAGCCGATCTCGTCCAGCATGAGAATGCTGGTCGTGCCGTAGTTGTCCTTCGAGTACTGCAGTTCAAACGGCGATTCGGAAACGTGGATGCTGATCGGCGCGTTGAACTTGTTGGCCACCTCGCGGGTTTCGGCCAGCTGTGCGCGATTCAGCGTGTAGTTGGCATGCGGCCCGAGTATCGGCGTAATGCGCGGATTGCGGTCCTGCCAGCGTTCGAGGAAGCCGCTGCCCTTGCGCAGCGAGTCGCCGGCATCTTCGGCATCCGGGCTGCGCTGGTCGATGACCGTGGACGAGATCAGCGCGCGCAGGCCGCAGTCCTCGACGACCGTTGCTATGGTGTCCGGGTAGTAATACATGTCGACGAAGGTCGTCGTGCCGCCGCGGATCATCTCCCAGCAGGCGAGCT
>CAZSIQ010000021.1:0-55871 GCA_964606915.1 uncultured Woeseiaceae bacterium
CGGCGCCAACCAGTTCTTCAGCATCAATCGGGCCGCGGTCGAAGAAGGCGATCTCTTTCGGGTTGGACGAATCGGTGAAGTCCATGATCGAGATGCCGCCCTGGTACCACGCCTGTACGAACAGGTCGCGACCCGGGACCGGGATGATCGAGCCGTTGTGCGCTACGCAGTTTTCCGTTTCCGTCTGCGGGCCCGGCATCTTGTAGTGGCTGCGGTAGATCAGCTTGTCTTCGACGATGTCGTAGACCGCGTTCGCACCCCAGTTCAGCGGGTCCTGTGCCTGGCAGCGCGGACGAACACCGCCGCCCCACTCGTCCGTGAACACGACCTTGGTGCCGTCGTTGGAGAACGTGGCCGAGTGCCAGTAGGCGAAGCCGTCATCCGTGACCGCGTCGATGCGCTTCGGCTCGAGCGGGTTGGAGATGTCGAACAGGATGCCGTTACCCGAGCAGGCGCCAGCGGCGAGCTGCTTGTCCGGGAAGATCGTGATGTCGTGGCACTGGTCGGTGCGACGGCTGGACTGCGTGCCGTCACCGTGGTCACCACCGCGCCAGAGGCCTGCGAGCTCGCCGGTCTCTTCGTCAGCGAACACGGCCGGGCTGTCGACGATGCGGGCCGCAGCCGGGTTGGCTTTCGGGATTTCGATCACGTCGATGCGGAACAGCGAGGTGCGCGTGTCACCCGGGTTGCCGTCAACGCAGCCAGCGAGTTCTTCTTCCTTGCGGATCCAGCTCGTGCCCGAGTTGTAGACCACGATGGTCTCGTCGTCTTCAGCCACAACCGTGTGCGTGTGCGAACCGCGACAGGTCTGAACGCCGCCAACCTGTACCGGTGCGGTCAGGTCGGAGATGTCGAAGATGCGAATGCCGCGGAAGCGGTCCATCGAGATCTCGTCGTTGTTGCCCTGCAGGCCGCAGTCGATACGGCCGTTGCCGCCTTCAACCGACATGATCAGCAGGTCACCGACAACAGAGACGTCACCCTGGCCACCCGGGCACACAATCGAGCTCATCAGCTGCGGAACACCGCCGCCGTCGATCTCGTAGACGTTGAAACCGTGGTAGGAACCGGCAACGAGGATGTTGTCGAAGAACGCCATGTCGGTGTTCGCGAAATCGAGGAAGCGCGGACGGCGCTTGCCGGCAGCGTCAGCGTCTTTCTTGAACTTGTCGTACTCGGGCAGATCCTCTTCACCCGCTGCGACCTTCGCGAGGTAGTCGATACGTACCTGCGGCAGTTCAGCCGGGTTGGCCGGATCGAAGAAGCCGTTCGGCTTGTCGAGTGCAGCAACCAGCTTCAGGTTGGAGATCGCCTCACCGGCGCCCTTGTAACCCGCCGCGAGGCCGGCACGCGGATCATCGGAGAGCTCAGCCAGTACACCGGCCATCGCCTTGATCTCGGCGCCCTGGTCCTGCTTCACGTCGTTCGTGAAGTTGTACAGCTCGGCGTCGTAAGCAGCACTCTGCGTACGCAGCAGGTCGTCGACCATGTCGATCGCACCTTCGTGGTGACGAATCATCAGGCGCAGGAACTGCTCATCGAAATCGACACCTTCCGAGTCCTTAAGCTTAGCCATCTGCTCAGGCGTCGCCATGCCCATGTCGGCCATCAGGCTGTGGTCCATGCCGTGGTGGTGCGCATGTGCCTTGCCTTCTTCCTGGCCACGAGACGACAGCCATTCCTGCATGAAGCTGATCTCATCCGCCTGCGAGGCGAGGATCTTGGCCGCCAGCTCTTTGACGTCTTCGTTGTTGGTCCGCTCAACCACCAGCTCGGACATTTCAACAGCCTGCTGGTGATGCGGGATCATGTTCTGCATGAAGGTGACGTCTTCAGCGGTGAAGCCGGTCGTGGCCACACCGATCGCGTCGTCTGCAGAGATGGTTTTGGTCATCGTGCCCGGAGCGCCCGGCTGCACCAGTTTCGGGGCCGGTTTGTCGTCCTGGGCAAACGCCGTGACGGGCCCTGCAGCAACCACGGAGGCGCACAGGGTGAGTACAAACTTATAAACGTAAGACATGGAGATTTTCCCGATTCGTTGATGGCGCCTCTTTCTGGGGCGCCTACTTATTAATGGGGGACGGGAAAGGTAACAGATTAAACGGTTAAAACGGAGCCTCCGGCCACGAAATCCTCGTGGCCGGAGTTCGGGAAAACCTGCGATTTAGTTATAAGCGTTCGCGCGGCCCGGCAGCGTGACCAGCCCCGCCAGCAGCGCGCCGACGACAACACAGGCAAAGGCCGCGATGTCGAACCCGGCTTTCGGTGCGCCCGCAAAGCCCCACAGCGCCAGCAGCGCGATGCCCAGGCACATCAGGATAGCGCCGAGGATCTGGCGCCATGCCGGGCGGGCGCCGCTGGCTTTGACCCGCTCCAGCGGCGACATCAGCAGGCCGACCGGGATAAGTCCCAGCCAAAGCACGGCGATCCACAGCGGCCGGGACTGCCACCAGGCGGCGGTGCCCGGCTCCAGCCCGAAACCGAAGCCGTCCAGCGCGTACATGATGCCGCCAATCGCGAGCATGACGGTGATGTGCCACAGGTAGATCGACATGATCATGCTGTTGATCAACACGGTGGCCGCCCAGGTTTTGACGCCTGAGAGCACGCGGCGCATCGGGTCCTCGATCGACATCAGCAGGCCAAACTGGAAGAGACCCAGCGCAATCAGCGTGACCTTCGGCGGCAGCGAGTTACTCACCTCGTCGGGCGAGCCCACCATCGCCAGCGGGTACGGCCCTCGTGTTACCAGCGCATACAGGATGGTGAATCCGGCCACCGCCGTCGCGATACGGATAGCAACCGGTCCGTGCTTGTTGTCACGCCAGGCGTAGCCCAGCTGGTGCACGGCGAGCCAGATCCAGAAGTAGTTCGCCCAGGCCGGCCAGCGGATCTCGGGCACGAAGAACAGGAAATCGGTGATCGCCGCGAGAGCGATGAAGAGCATGATCGAGCCATAGCCGAGCTTCTGCCACAGGCGATAAGCCGCGGGCGCCAGGATGACGACCATGGTGTAGATCGCCAGGAACCAGGTAGGCACCAGCGCCGAGCGGGACAAATACTGGATCACCTCGTCGGAGACGCCCATGAACTGCATGCCGAACGAAATCACTGCCCAGGCGACCATCAACACCAGCAAGGGCGTGAGCAGGCGGTTGATGCGGGTGTTCAGCCACTGGGCGTAGGTTGTGCCTTTACGGTCGGCACTCTCCAGAGACACGGCGTTCGCGTAACCGCCGACGATGAAGAAGATCGGCATCACCTGAAATATCCAGGTCAGCCACTGCAACTGCGGTTGTGCCGCGATCAAGTGGCCGGTAACCAGTTCGCCGTCCACCCACCAGGCCGTGGCGATCAGCCAATGCCCCATGATGACGACAAGAATGGACACCGCGCGCAGGAAATCGACATAGCGATTGCGTTCCGCCGGTGTCTGCTCGGCCATCGATACGGCCGTCTCCCAGATCTTCATACAGAACCCCCCGAAGTTCGCGTCGATCATACACAGCGCGCGGGTTTGAAACCTATTGGAAACCTGACATTTGCCGATCTGGCGCTGACGACGGCTGTGCTCAAAGCGACGTTGGGCTATCGGTAAGCCCGTATTACGGCGAGGTTTCGGGCGCGTTAGGCTGGTGGGATGTTGCGATTAGCCTGGATCGGGGTGTTTCTGGCCGTGCTGGTGTGGTCCGGCATCGCGCCGCACGACTACCCGACCTGGGGACTGGAGGTTGCGCCCGCCGTGATCGCCGCCGTAATCCTGTGGGTCACTCGTGAACGCTTCCCGCTGACCCGCCTCGTCTACGTGCTGATCCTCATCCACGCCATCATCCTCATGGTCGGCGGCCACTACACCTACGCCGAGGTGCCCATCGGCGACTGGGTTCGCGACCTCGTCGACGGCACCCGCAACAACTACGACAAGCTCGGCCATGTGGCGCAGGGGTTCATCCCGGTGATGGTCGCGCGCGAGGTCGTCATCCGTCTCGAGGTGTTCACCAATCGCTGGTGGAGAGACTTCTTTATCGTGAGCTTCTGCCTCGCCTTCTCGGCGCTGTATGAAATGATCGAGTGGTGGGTTGCGCTGCTGTCCGAGGAAGCGGCCGAGTCCTTCCTCGGCACGCAGGGTTACCAGTGGGACACGCAGTCCGACATGTTCTGGGCGTTGATCGGGGCGGTCACGGCGCTGGTGTTGCTCTCACGCCGGCACGATAGCGAACTTAAGGCACTGGACCCGAGCTAGGCGAAGACAGCTTCCACCGCCTCGAGCATCCAGCGCAGCCGAGGGTCGGCCGAAAACCGCGGATGCCATAGCGCATAGTAATGGGTAACCGGCAGCGACAACGGCACGCGCTTACGCACGAAAGGCCCGGTCTCCACGAGACGATCCACCACGCGTGACGGCAGCGTGCAGATGCGATCCGTGCCCAGCAGGTTCTCGTTGACCATGCCGAACACCGGCACCGAGGCGCAGACGCGTCGCTGCATACCGCGTTCCTGCAGGGCCGCATCAACGACGCCCTGCTTGTAACCGAGAGGGGCCACCAACACGTGCGTTGCCGCCGCGTAGCGCTTCAGCGTGAGGTTACCGTCGGCGAGTACGTGGTCTTCGTGCATCACGCAGGCAAACGGGTCGGATCCCAGCTTCTTCTGCATCAGCTGCTCCGGCGCGTGCCAGTTCACGGCGACAAGCAGGTTCACACGGCCGGACTCGAGATGCTGTGCGGAATAGTCTCGCGACAGGGGCAGCGCGATCAGTCGCAGCTCGGGCGCCTCGTCGAAAAGCCGATCGACGAGTGGCGGCACGATGCGTTCGAGCACCTCGTCAGTCGCGCTGATGACAAACTCACCCGTGAAGTCGCGCGGGTTGATCTCGCCCTCGGAGGCAAGGTCCGTGGCCTGGTCGAGAATGCCCGCCACGCGCTCGCGCAATGAGAGCGCTCGGGGCGTCGGCTGCATGCCGTCGCTGGTGCGAACGAACAGTTCATCGTCGAGCCATTCGCGCAACTGCGCCAGTTGTTTGCTGACGGCGGACTGCGTGACGCCGAGGGATTCCGCGGCCGCAACCAGGCTGCCGCGCGTCATGATGGCATCGAAGGTTTCCAGCAGCGGCAGGCGTCTAAGATTCCTCGTGCTCATGTTTACTATTCCTAGCATTCCATTTCGGAATAGTCAAAACGCTCGTAGTGTTCGCGCCCATGAACACGAACGCTACGGAGCACCCCATGAAACCCCAGCTAATCAGCTTCCCCGTTTGCCCCTATGTGCAACGGGCTCGCATCCTGCTCAACACCAAGAAGGTCGAGCACGACATCAACTACATCGACCTGTTCGACAAGCCCGACTGGTATCTCGATCGCGTCCCCACGGGCAAGGTTCCGGCCCTGTTCATCGGTGACGCAACGCTGTTCGAATCCAACGTCATCACCGAATACCTCGATGACACCGCCGGCGTTCCGCTGCTGCCGACCGAGCCTCTCGCGCGCGCCACCGAGAAATCCTGGATCGCTTACTCCGATGGCCTGCTGATGTCGCTGTACCGCGCGCTGACCGCGGAAGACGCCGGCGATTACGAAACGCACAAGAACACGCTCTTGGACGGCATCGACAAGGCCAGCGACTTCATACGCTCACGTATGGCTTTGGGTTATCGACTCGGCGCCTTCGAGGCGGCCGTCGGCCCGCTGATGCAACGCATCCAGCTGGTGCCTGATTTGAAGGACGCGTTCTGGCAGCGCTTCGACAAAACCAGTCGCTTCGGCTGCTGGGCGCGACGCCTGCTTGATGACGAGGCATTGAACAGCTCGGTACCGGACGATTTCGTCGACCAGTTCGACACCTTTTTTAACCTGGACGAGAAGACGCATCTGCACAGCGCATCTCGCCGCACTCACTAACTGACTCACCAATTGACTAACGAAAGGACACTCACCATGAAACTCTTCTACGCCCCGGGCGCCTGCTCACTGGCCACCCACATCATCCTCAACGAACTCGAGTACCAATACGAGCTGGAGAAGACCGACCCGAAGACCGCGACAACGGAGTCGGGCATCAACTACCTGTCGGTCAACCCGAACGGCTATGTGCCGGCACTGCAGACCGATGACCGCGATGTCATCACCGAGAACCCGGCCATCCTGCAGTACCTCGCCGACAATGCGCCGGAGGCCGGGCTTGCACCGCCCGCCGGCAGCTTTGCCCGCACACGCCTGCACGAACTCCTGAACTTCCTGTCATCGGAATTGCACAAGGCCTACAGCCCGTTCTTCTCGGGACAGACGCTGGACGATGACGAGGCGGGCAAGGTTCGCCAGAAGATTGCACGACGCGTCACGCATATCGAACAGCGTCTTGCGGACGGTCGCCTCTTCCTGCTGGGCACAGATTTCAGCGTGGCGGACGCCTATGCCTTCGTCGTGTTGGGCTGGTCACAGACGGTGAACTTCGACCTCGGCGCGTTTCCCAAGGTGAAGGCCTACCTGAAGCGCATCGTGAGCCGCCCGGCCGTCGAACGCGCGCTGGTCGAGGAAGGCCTGATCGAGGCGAGACAGGCGTCATGAGCAGCTTCGACGAACTGCGTGCCGTCATCCGCGATTACCTCGACGGCCTGTACGACGGCGACATCGACAAGCTCGACACGGTATTTCACCCGCGGGCGATCTATGCCACCGCGGACGAGCCGGAACCGATGATTCGCAGCATGGACGAGTACTTCCCCGTGGTCGCGGCACGCGTGTCGCCGGCCGAGCGCGAAGAAGCCCGCAACGGCTCTATCGATGACATCCAGCTCGCCGGCGACAACACCGCCTTTGCCCGGGTGCGGACGACGATGCTGGGTCGCGACTTCGTCGACTTCCTGAGCTTTGTTCGCGAGAACGGACAGTGGCTGATCATCGCCAAGGTCTTCCATTTTATTGAACGCTGATTCATCCAGCGAGGAGAACGCTATGCCTTACATCAACATCAAGGTCACGCGCGAAGCCGTGACAGACAGCCAGAAAGCCGAACTCATCAGGGGCTCCACGCAGCTCATGGTCGATGTCCTCGGCAAGGAACCCGCAACGACCTTTGTCGTGATCAACGAGGTCGACATGGAGGACTGGGGCGTCGGCGGCCTGCCGGTGGATGACTACCGGAAACAGCTGGCCGACCAATAACTCCGTGCAGGACCCCGGAGCGGGATATTCCCAAAGGAGACCCGCTCTACCGAATGCCGGGTGCCCCCGCACCTGGCATTCACCTTTCGGCTCACCCGAGCCGATCAGGATTGAGGCTGGGCGGCCACCGGACCTTGCGACTTGCGATAGCGCGCCGGCGGCACGCCGTAGCACCGGGAGAAGGCCCGGGAAAACGAGGCGGTGGATTCATAGCCGACCTGGTGGGCAATCTGCTCGACGTTAAGTTCGGTTTCGGCCAGCTGCCGCCCGGCGATGTTCATACGCCAGCCCGTGGCATAAGACATCACGGACTCACCCATCGCCTCCCGGAATCGCGCCGCGAAACGCGACGCGGACATGTTGACCTCGCTTGCCAGCGTGGCCACCGACAGTGTTGATCCGGGTGCCGCGTGAATCGTATTCAGCGCCGGCGCGATCTTCGGGTCCTGCATCGCCCGAAACCAGCCCGGGCGCTCGTGTTCGTTGCGATCCAGGAACTGGCGAATCGACTCGGCACACAACAGCTCAACAAAGCGCGACGCCATGTAGTCATGACCGGCGCGCGTCATGTGCAGCTCGCCGACGAGCAGCTGCGTCAGGAGCTCGAGCGTCTTGCCACCGTCGCGGCCGGAGACGTCCGTGTGCACCACGTCAGGTAGCGCATCGATTAACGGGTTGTTGGTCGCGTTACGCCACACGAAAACGCCGCAGACCAGCTCGGTCGAGCCGCCCTGCCCGGCCGCGGTAATCGGGTGAACGCTGGAACCCAGTAGCTCTTCAAACGGCACGACCCTGGTGGGCTCGCCCTGGATCATGCGGTGTCGAATATCCCCGGTGCAGATCGCCACCTCGCCCGTGCGAATCACGCGGGGTTCAGCAGCCTGCGTGTGCAGTTCGAACAAACCGCGGCGAACGATATGAAACGGCACAACCCGGGTATCGGCGGGCAGGTGAAGGGAGGTCGCGAGCAGGCTGCCCTCGGGTATCTCGATGCCCCACGGTGGCTGGTACTCGTCAACGAGCAGCACCTGGCCGGAGACGTTCAACGAGTTGAGCACATCGCTCAGGGCATTACGGCTACGGGTCATGGTGATCTTTGCAGGCTGGAGATGGAGGGTAAGTATGCCGTTTTTGGCATCCATAATTACCGATTCTCTTGTTAGACAGTCGTTTTGGATAACTAATCAGCCATTTCAGCGATATTTTCGACTACTCGTCGTCGATACGGTAGCTCCTCCCAAATCCTGAAGGAGCTAAACCATGATCCAGTTCTTCGGAACACCAGCCATGCTGGTACTCGACAGCCTGATGGTGATCTTCACCGTCTGGGTGCTCTCACTGAACCCCGCCACACGCAGAGCGCGCGGTGTTGCGGCCGCCGGCCTGTTTGGCTGGCTGGCCCTGCTGCACCTGGTCATCACGACGCAGAGCCTGTTGCCCCCGGATATTTCCGGGATCGCGTTCTATTCCGTCGTGCTAACGGGCGTCGCCCTCGTCGGCGCGTTGTTGTTCGGCGTTAAACCGATACGCGACGTGGTGCTGGCGATGAACCAGCGACAGTTGATGATGATCCAGGGCATCCGTGTCTACTTCGGGGCGACCTTCCTGATCCAGGGTGGCCTCGGCGTGTTACCCGCGACCTTCGGGCTGATCGATGGCCTGAGCCATGTCTCGGCCGGATTCTTTGGCCTGGTCGCCGCGTTTATCGTTGCCGCCGGCACGCAGCGTCACCGCGCCACCTGGTTTGCCAATGCGTTCGGTCTCGGTGACATCCTGGTCGTGGCGACGTCGCTGGCCTTTGTGTTGCTCAAGGACATTGGTCCGCACCACCCGATGATGTACGCCGTCTTCCTGCCGGCACCGTTCTGGTTGTGGGCGCACGTCGTGTCGATCTACAAGCTGTTGACCGACCGCCGTGAGTCCGTCGTGTCGGACAACCCGCCTCGAGCGATCGAGCAGGGCGCCTGAGTGAGCCAGCGCAACGGGGCGTCGCTACCGCAAACGGCGCCCCGCTTTCTGCGCTATGCTCAAAGGACTTACTCACCGGAGAGTGAACGATGGGGAACACACGACGCACCGTATTGAAAGTGTTTGCCGGCGTCGTCGGCCTTGGCGCTGCAACCTTCGCAGGCGGCATGACCTGGCTGGCCGCAAAGTCCCGAGAAGACGAACTGAACTACGACCTGCCGGAGATCGAACCCTCGGCGAGCCTGCCGCCGACCAAAGCCTGCGGCGACGGCGCCACGATCGCGCAGACCGAGGGTCCTTACTACACGCCGGACACACCGCAAAAACCCAGCCTTATCGAACCGGGCATGGAAGGCCAGCGGCTTGTGTTCAAAGGTCGCATCGTCACAACGGACTGCCAGCCGGTCTCTGGCGCCGTGCTCGATGTCTGGAGCTGCGATGCTGACGGTGTTTATCACAACGACGACTACACGCTGCGTGGCCACGTGTTTACCGACGCGGAGGGGCGTTTCGAGATCGAGACGATCCGGCCGGCGATGTACACCGACTTCGGATTCTTTCGCACACCGCACCTGCACGTGAAGCTGCAGGGCAAGGGCACGTCACTGCTGACCACGCAGGTGTACTTCCCGGACGAAGACACCAACGCGGAGGACAGCATCTTTGATGATTCCCTGCTGATGGCGCTGACCTCGCAGGAGGACGGCTCCGTGGTCGGTGAATTCGATTTCGTCCTGGAGCGCGTCGGCTGATGCCCTACGTCAACATCAAGATCACGCGTGAAGGCAACGTAACGGCCGAACAGAAGGCCGAGCTGATCAAGGGTACGACGCAGCTGCTCGCCGACGTGCTCGGCAAGAAACCGAACACCACCGTCGTCGTGATCGACGAGGTCGATATGGAGAACTGGGGAATTGGCGGACTGCCCGTCGAAGACTATCGCCGGAGCCAGGACACGTGAAAACACCCACCTGGCTGGCGCTCGCATTCTGGGCCACGATGGGTACAGGCATGGTGCTCGAATCCGAATCGGTCGCGAGCGGCAGCGAGTTCGGTGCCCTGCTCATCGGTGTCGCGTCGATACTGCTGATGTTCGGCTGGTTCATGGCGGACTCCAATGAGCACAACATCGAGCGCAACATCTGGCTGAACATCGGCGTGGTCGCGATCGGCTTCATCGCCTTGCCGTACTACCGCTTCCGCTATTTCGGCGCTCGACGTGGTGCCGTGTTCATCGGCTGGGTGATCGCCGCTTTTGTCGGCACAGGGATCCTGGCGACTTTGTTTGTGGCCATCGTGTTTGGTTTTCCACCCGAGTAGCCGAGCCCCGGGATAGCTGATATGACCATCAAGAGCCTCCAGGAAACCTTCGCCGTGCTGAAGCCGGGCATGGGCGTTGATCGTGTTGACGTCACACCCGAGCTGTATGCGTCGCTGGATGCGAAGTACAACAACTTCAAAGACCACGCGCTGGTCGCCTGCCATGAATTCCATGACGACTGGTCAAGCTGGGAACGCCACCCGGCTGGCGACGAGATTGTCGTGCTGGTGTCGGGAACCGCGACGCTGGTCATTCGCAGCGAGACCGGCGACGAGTCGTATGCGCTGTTCAAGCAGGGCGACTTCGTCGTGGTGCCGAAGAACACCTGGCACACGGCAAAAATCACCGAGCCGACTACGATGCTATTCATCACGCCCGGCGAAGGCACCGAACACGTCGAGGCGCTGCCCGACGCACCCCACAACCCCTGACGAACGGACACACATGACCCAAACCATCGGACTGACCTCGGTTGTCGTCGACGACTACGACGAGGCGATCGCTTTCTACACGGACGTGCTCGGATTCGAGCTGGTGCAGGACGAATACCAGCCGGAGCAGGACAAACGCTGGGTGGTTGTGGCACCGGCGGGATCGCCGGGCATCCTGCTGGCGCGTGCGAAGAACGACAAGGAACGCTCACGCATCGGTAACCAGACTGGCGGGCGCGTGTTCCTGTTTTTGTACACCGACGATTTCTGGCGTGACTACAACGACTACCGCGGGAAGGGTGTCGAGTTTATTCGTGAGCCGGCCGAGATGGACTACGGCACGGTGTCGGTGTTTAAGGACCTGTACGGAAACCTGTGGGATCTCGTGGAGCAAAAGTCCTAGGCGTCACTCCGGATCCACTGCCAGCCGATGTGGGCGAGAAACGCCGGTGGCATCAACCCGATCAGCGTCGGCAGGAACCAGCTGATCCACGTATCCCAGACGAACGTCCAGTTCGTGCCTTCCTCGCTGCGGAAGATACCTGCCGGGTTTTCGAACCAGGAGTAGGACGCGAAATACAGCGCGACCACGATAGCGAGGGTGCCGCTCGCCAGCAGCGAGAAACGGGCCGCCTGCCCCATGCGAACAATGATACTCATCCGCCCGAAATCGCACCGACGACCAGCAGCGGTTCGGAGCCATCAGCGATGACATCCGGCAGTGGCATGTCCAGGTCATCGAGGCTTACGTCCTGCCTGTTGGCAAAGAAACGGACGCGCGGGCGTCGCTTGCCAGAGTCGTGTTCGCGCATGGTGCCCTTGAGCATCGGGTATCTGTCTTCGAGGGCGTCGAGAATACTCGAAACGCTCACCGTGCCGCTAACGTCGACCTCGACCTCGCGCGGACAGCCGGCGAGCAGCTGCAGGCCCGCGGGTAACACCACGCGAATCATTGAATCGTTTGCACCTCGACCGACAGCACCGGCGGCAGGTCGCGAACGATCGGGCCCCAGTGATCGCCGTGGTCACGACTCGCGTACACCTGCCCGCCGGTCGTGCCAAAGTAGATGCCGGCGCAATCGAGCTGGTCGGTGGCCATCGCGTCGCGAAGGATGTTCACATAGCAGTGCTCCTGCGGCAGGCCGCGAGTCAGTGCTTCCCAGTCCTCGCCGCCGGTGCGCGAGCGATACACCCTGAGCTTGCCCTCGGGTGGCCAGTGCAGCGAGTCGCTTTCGATCGGCACGACGTAGATGGTCTCGGGCTCGTGCGGGTGCACGGCAATCGGAAAGCCGAAATCCGACGGCAGGTTACCGCTGACTTCACGCCAGGTGTCACCGCCGTCGTCGGAGCGCATGACGTCCCAATGCTTTTGCATGAACAGCGTGTTCGGGTTCGACGGGTGAATCGCGACGCGGTGCACACAGTGCCCGACTTCGGCCGTCGGGTCCGGGATGTAGTCAGACACCAGGCCGTGATTGACCGGTTTCCAGGTCTTGCCCTTGTCGTCGGAGCGAAAGGTACCGACCGCAGAGATCGCAACGAACAGACGATCGCGGTTTTTCGGGTCGAGCACGATCGTGTGCAGGCACATACCGCCCGCGCCCGGGTGCCAACCCTCACCCGTGTTATGGCCACGCACACCGGCAAGTTCGTGCCAGGAAGCACCGCCGTCGGTGGTCTTGAACAACGCCGCGTCTTCAACACCGGCGTAGCAGGTGTCCGGGTCATCGAGATCGGGCTCAAGGTGCCAGACGCGAGCAAACTCCCACGGGTGTTGCGTGCCGTCGTACCACATGTGTGTTGTTAACGGCGCACCGGTCTCGTCCGAGGTGTCGTAAACGAACTTGTTGCTTTCGCCTTTCGGCATGCCGTGCTCGCCCTCGAGCTCCTCGGGTTTGGAGCCCGGCGTGTGCCAGCTCTTGCCTCCGTCATCGGAGCGCTGGATGACCTGGCCGAACCAGCTTGAGGTCTGGCTGGCATAAAGCCTGTCGGGATCAGCCGGGGAGGCGTTCATGTGGTAGACCTCCCAGCCCGGGAAATGCGGTCCGTCGACCTGCCAATGACTGCGGTCCTCGTCGGAGGTCAGAATGAAGGCACCTTTGCGCGTGCCTACGAGTACACGGATGGTGGTCATGAGTGTTCCCCCTCTTGTTAGACGCCGATCTCTTGCGAGTTCCCCATCGGCTTAATCCTCAGGATATAGACCGAATAGCGTCCATACCAAGTCGGCATTACACGGGGATGCCGGGTTAATCCATGGCAGGGTATCGGCAGACGTCGCCTGGTAGACAGACGGATTGTCGAGCGCACACGCTTTTTGTTCCGGTACGCGTCGCGTTTTATCCATCGAACCAGCGGCGTGTCGCGCAGTGAAAGCCACGCAAGGGGACAATATAGGCCAGTCGCTCCATTCTATCCGGCATGGTTGCTGGCTTGTCATTTAGAACTGGTCTATTCGCTAGCGCTAATAACCTGAAAGCATTAGGGTCTCCGCACGCTAACCGCAGCCATGGATGACGCCGGCACGTTTTCTGGAGCCCCACCCGCCGGCCACGCGGTCACGCTGAATAAGAAACAACAATAAGGGGATAACAATGAAACTACGTAAGTTACTCGTCGCTGCGGCCGCGAGCGTTTTACCGTTCACGACATTCGCGGATGGACATGAAGAAGTTCAGGACCTGATATCGGATGTGTGGATATTCCACGTCGAGTCCGAAGACATGGCTGACTTCAGTGACGGGATGGAAGCCTTCTGGAAAGCGCGTGCGAAAGCCGGTGACGACGCCACCTGGTATGCCTACCGCCCGCTGCTCGGCAAGAACATGAACCGGGTGCACTACCGTCGCATCGCGGGTCAGTGGGCCGATATGGACGCTTATCAGGAAAAAGTCGCGGGTTACGAAACCGGTGATGTGTTCCGGGAGCAAGTCGCACCGCACGTCGAGTACACCGAGCGCTACATCGAGGAATCTGACCTCGAACACAGCCACTGGCCAGAGGGTGCCAACGGACCGTTCTACGGCGTCACGACCTGGTATCTCGACGAGGGCGTGAATCCGCAGGCTGGTGAATCTCGCCGCGCTGTCAGCAAAATGCTGAAAGACGGCTGGGCAAGCGATACAAACAACTGGATGTGGATGTACCGCTACGGCGGCAAGCCGGTGCTGCAGATGGTCACCTCGTTCGAAAACTGGGCTGAGATGGCAGAGCCGGAGGTCACCGTGTTTGACTTCATGATGGAGCAGATGGAATCGGAAGAAGACGTCATGGGTATGTTCTCCGACTTCTCCGCCGGTAAGGTCGCCTCGGATTACACCGTCTGGCGACTGGACGAAGATCTGTCCTATAACCTGCCTGAAACGGAATAAGCTCGATCTAGCAACACGAAAACGGCCCGCCCTGCGGGCCGTTTTTTATGTGCGGATAGAAACGGCGGAGTGATCGGCCGCGAGCTCGATCACGACGCTCGCCGAGTGTTGCAGTCGCTCGAGGTTGTCACGGGTTATCCGTTCATAGTGCTGGATAAAGGTAGCGACTTCCTCGTCAGTCATGACACCGGACGCATCGCCCACTCTGTCGCGCAGTTTGTGTTCCTGCTCGAGACGCCAACGGTACACGCAGTCGAAATCCGGTGCCTTCAATAACACCAGGCTGTTGAGCAGTGCGAACAAACGACGATGGTCACTCTTGAGTGCGTCGTTGACCGCGCGGCGCCAGCCGCCGTCCGGGTCGCGCTCAGACTCGAGTGCATTCACCGGTTCGTTGAGTTCTTCGTCGGGCGCCGCGCGCGAGCCGACACACCAGCCCTCCAGGATCACGACATCCACCGGACCTTCGACCACGGTCCAGTCCGACTCCGGGCATCGATCATCCACGGACTTATCGAAACGCGGTACACGAACCGTGTTGCCCTCCTTCAGATCCAGCAAAGCATCGATCGTGGAGATTCCGAGCTCGACATCGTGCGTGCCCGGCACACCGCGGGTGGCGAACAAGGGGTGCACGTCGCGCGCCATTACTTCGCGCTCAGCCTTGGTCTTGTAGATATCATCGATGGACAGCACGACAACCCGGTAGCCGTGACGCTCGTTCATCACCTCCGCCAGCAGGTCGGCGAGCGTGGTTTTGCCGGTGCCCTGCGCGCCGTTGATGCCGAGGACGTAGGCGCCGGTCAGGCCATCGCCCTCGTGATTTGCCACCTGTTGGTGAAGCCAGTCAGCGCAAGGCAGGTAGCAGCGTTCAGCTGAGTCGACGAACGCGGTCGGCAACCGGTGCTTCTCGATGAAGGCATCGAGGCTCACGGATCGTCGCGTTCCTTGTTCGTGATCCAGGCGGTCTGGTACGGCGCAAGTTCGAGGGTCTTCTGGCCCTCCTCAATCGGCTCGCCGGTCACGAGGTCCCACCAGCTGTCAGTGACGATCAGGTTCAGGTTGGCAAGATCGACCGACTGCGGTTCGTCCGTGATGTTGCTGACGCTGAAGACATCCTGGAAACGGTCCGCCGACTGGCGCCAGATGCCAAATACCTGCAGACCGAGCTGCATCGTGAACTGGGTGGCGTTCGGGTGAAACGCTTTTTGCTCGCGGCGAATCCGGATCAGGTGACTGAGTCTCGACAGCACCTGGTGCTGAGTGCTGTCGGGGTCGGCCAAACGCTCATCGAGCGTATCCACCGGCCATTCGTATCGATTGATAGAGCGGTAGCGCCCGGTGCGGGCAAGGCCCTCGTAGTCGTTGCTGGTGCCCAGCAGGCTGTGCACGTAGATGCCGGGAATACCCTCGAGCGCCAGCATAATGGCGTGCGCACAGACAAAGCGATCGACCTGGAATTCATCACGACCCTTGGCCTCGGTACCGGCCAGGGCATCAATCAGACTGATGTTGACCTCGTAGGGCTTCTGCGAACCATCCGGGCCGGAGCGCAGTGACACCTTGCCACCGAAGGTCTGCAGCGTCTCGATCAACCGGGTGCGCTCAGCTTCGGTCAGCAGCCCGTCCACTGGCCGCATGCCAACCCCGTCATGCGAGGCGATGAAGTTGAAGTAGGTCGTGCCGTCGCGCGCCGGCGGCATGCTCATCATCCAGGTCTTCAGGTGACGACAGTCGCCGCTCAGCAAGGTGTGAATCAACAGCGGCGGCAGCGAGAAGTTGTAGATCGCGTGCGCTTCGTTGGAGTTGCCGAAATAGGTCAGGTTGTCGCGGTTCGGCACGTTGGTCTCGGTGATAATCATCACCGACGGATCAAAAAAATCGATCAGCGTGCGCAGCAGCTTGATGATCTCGTGCGTGCGCTGGTCGTGCAGGCAGCTGGTGCCGGTCTCCTTCCACAGGAAAGCCACCGCATCGAGACGCAGCACGTTGATGCCGTTCTTCAGGTAGAAGCGAATGATTCGGATGAACTCGATCAGCACCGTCGGGTTGCCGAAATCGAGATCCACCTGGTCCGGTCCGAAGGTGCACCACAACCAGCGCGGGCCGTCGACGGTGTCGAACTTGGTTCGCAGCGGCGTTGAGCGCGGGCGAACGACCTTGCTGATGTCTTCTTCGGGCGACGTCTCCTTGAAGTAATCCTTGCCGGGGTCCTTTCTCGACAGGTAGTTCTGGAACCAGGTCGACTGGCTGGATGCATGGTTGATCACAACATCGGCCATCAGCCGGTATTTGCCGGCGATGGAACGGACGTCTTCCCAGTCACCCGACTCCTCGTTGACCGCCATGTAGTCCTTGACGGCGAAACCGTCGTCGGAGCTCCACGGGTAAAAGGGCAGCACGTGCATGCCGTTGATTACATCGGCAAGGTGCTTGTCGCAGAATCGCTGCAGAGTCTGCAGGCCTTTGTGGTTGTTCCGGAACGACGTCGCGTAGGTGATCATCCAGCAGTCGTTCTGGTCCCAGTAGTTCTGGTAGGGCAGCGGCTCCTCGATGGTGTCGTGGTAGTCCATCGCCTCGATGACCGGTGCCACCAGGTCCGGCGCCGTGTCCCCGTAGATGACGTCGAGATGCGCGAGTACGCGCGACTCGAGACGCGCGCGTACGGCGTCGCTCATCCGCCGAACTCCTGCATGTCCTGCTTAACCGCCTCGCGCAGCTCGTGCATGATGCCGGGCACCGCGCTTTCAACACGGTTCCACGGCGGAATGAACGGCGTGTCCATCGGGTTACTCAGGAATGCCTCGCCCGCATCCATGACGTTGGCGGCAAACAGTTCGACGGCCTTCTCTTCCTTGTGGCGGTCAAAGGTCAGGCCGTTCATCTCGGCATCGGCGCGGAACAACTCGACGAAATCGAGCGCGACCCGGTAGTACGTCGCCTTGATCGTGCGCACCTTGTCCATCGAGAAGGTCTCGCCCTGGATGGCGAGCTTGCGATACATCGCCTTGGCGATATCGACACTCATGCGCGACAGGCCTTTCGTCGCATCCTCCTGGCTCAGGTCCTGGTGTTTGTGATCGTAGGTGTCGGCGATATCGACCTGGCAGATGTTGTTGGTCGAGTGATTGCGATGCATCTCGGACAACACGCCGATCTCGAGCCCCCAGTCCGTCGGTATGCGCAGATCGCGCACGGCACCCCGGCGCAGCGCAAACTCACCGGCCAGCGGGTAGCGGAAACTGTGCAGGAAATCGAGATACTCCGAACGCCCGCATACGATGCGCATGGCAAGGATCAGCGGCGTTACCAGCAGGCGCGTGACGCGGCCACCGAGGTTTTCACCGTTGGAGCGGGCGTAGTAGCCCTTGCTGAACACGAAACCCGAGTTGGGGTTTGCCACCGGGTAGATCAGGCGCGCGAGCAGCTCGCGCTTGTAAGTCTTGATGTCGGCGTCGTGCAGCGCAATCGACGCAGCGCGACCCGTGGCCAGCGCGTAGCCGTAGCAAAACCAGACATTGCGGCCCTTGCCGGGCTCGGTCGGCGACAGACCCTTCTTCTTCAGCCTCTCGTCGATCTCACGCAGTCGCGGACCGTCGTTCCACAACACAACGTGGTGCTGCGGCAGGCGATCAAAAAACTCCAGCGCCTTGCGGTATTGGTCTTCGTCGGCGCGGTCGAGGCCGATGACGATTTCATTCAGGTATGGAACGGGCACGAGCTCCCGGACAATATTGTCCAGCGCCGGCGTCTCGAGTTCCGAATATAAGGACGGGATCACGAGTCCCATCGGGCGATAGCGCGAGAACTCGATCAGCTCCTTTTCGAGTTCGGCGACTGGCCGGTTATTCAGGTTGTGCAGCGTTGCGATATTGCCGTTTTGGTGAAAGTCGCCCAAGACCCTCTCCCTTTATTGTTATTCAGTACTCCGCGAGCAGCGCCAGCATCGCCTCGTTCCATCCAACCGGGCCGTGGGCTGCAGGCCTTACGATACGGTTTTGCGTCGTCAACGTCATGTCGTGTCGATGCTTGCCGGGAATAACGACGGCGATATCGGTGGTCTCCAGCATGCCAATATCGTTCGGCCCGTCGCCGAGCGAGACCGACAGCACGTGATCGTTCGGGTAGCGGTCGACGTACACATCAATGAGTTGCTGTACGGCCTTCTCCTTGGAGGTCTGGCCGATCAGGTGCAGGAATCGCCCGCCTCGAACGCAGTTCAGGCCACGCTCGCGGGCTTTTGCTGCGAAATCCGTGGCGTGTGCCTCGGTATCCAGCCACAGGATCGGCTCCGACGCCGTGCGCTCATTCGCCAGGGCTGCGCGCTTCGCCGGCAGTGCCGTCTGCGTGACGATGCCGTCCGTGCCGAGCTCGAAGAAGGCCTCGCAGCGGTAGCCGCCCTCGTCCTTCATCTCCCGGTAAATGCGCTGCAGCTCCTCGCGCGGCACGGCACCGTCCACGGCCATCGAGTCCGGGAACTCCTGGCCGGCAACGTGGATCGAGGCGCCGTTCTCCGCCACCACCGGATACTCGAGCCTCAATTCGTCGCGATAGCCCGCAAGCTCCGCGTAGGTCTTGCTGCTGACGAGGATCAGCGGGATGTTGCGAAAGGTCAGTTGCTCCAGCGCCGGCTTCGCCGCCTGCCACTCGTAGGTATTGTGATCGAGCAGCGTACCGTCGAGGTCTGTGAAGACGATCAGGCGATGGTCGGTTTCACCGGCGCTCATAGCTTCAGGCTGCGTCCTGTTTCGAGGCAATCCAGCGATCGATATGCGCCTCGAGCACGATCAGCGGCAGCGAGCCGGTCGTCAGCACCTGGTCGTGGAATTCGCGCACGTCGAACTTCTCTCCGAGCTGCTCTTCCGCTCGCGTGCGCAGCTCACGAATCTTCAGCTGGCCGATCTTGTAAGCCAGGGCCTGGCCGGGAATCGCGATGTAGCGTTCGACCTCGATCACGACGTCCGTCTCGGCAATCGGCGAATTGGACTGCATAAACTCGATGGCCTCCTCGCGGGTCCAGCCCAGCGCGTGCATGCCGGTGTCGACCACGAGCCGGTTGGCGCGCCAGATGTCGGCGAACAGCGAGCCGAAATACTGGTACGGGTCCGTGTACAGGCCGAGTTCCTTGCCGAGCGACTCGGCGTACAGCCCCCAGCCTTCAACGTAGGCCGTTTCGCTTTCAAAGCGGCGGAAGGCCGGCAGCGCCTCGACTTCCTGGGCGATCGACACCTGGAAGTGATGCCCGGGTGACGCTTCGTGAATCGACAACGCCTCCATCAGCCACTTCGGTCGCGCGCTCAGGTCGTAGGTGTTGATGTAAAAGATGCCCGGGCGCGAGCCATCCGGCGTGCCGGCCTGGTAAGACGCGGTCGGTGCGGCGCGCTCACGAAACTCCTCGACGGCTCTCAGCACGTAGTTGGTCTTGGGCTGTGTCGCAAACAACTGGTCGAGCTTCGGATCAATCACATCGCGAAGCGCATCGTAGCCCTGCACGATCTCCTCGCGGGACTCGAAGAAGAACTGCGGGTCGGTCTGCAGGAATTTGAAGAAGGCCTGCATGTCGCCTTCGAAACCGACCTCGTCACGCACCTTTTTCATTTCGTCAAACAGGCGCGCGGCCTCGCGCTTGCCGATCTCGTGGATCTCTTCCGGCGTCATGGTTGTCGTTGTCGACTGGCGAACCAGCCACGCATACCACTCATCGCCACCGGGCAACGCGGACCGCGCGATCGTGTCACGCGTGTGCTGCATGTACTCATCACGGATGTGGTTGTGCAGGCGCTCGTAGGCCGGCACGAGGACCTCGGTGATGTGCGCACGGTACGCCTCAGCCAGGCGCTCACGATCTTCGTCGACGATCAGGCCGGGCATGTTTGCGATGGGCTGCCAGAAGACGCTTTGCTCCGGGTCTTCTACGATAAGCGCGGCCAGCTGCGGCAGCGTCTTTTCCATCAGGATGGTCGGCTGCACAACACCGGCTTCAACGCCCTCGCGCAGGCGCGTAATCATCAGGTCGACGTGTCCGGCAAACGACGCCGAGCGCGACAGCCAGTTGTCGTAGTCTTCCGCCGTTGCGAACGGCTGTGCCGACTGGCCCGAGCCGAGCTGGGCAAGGAATGTCGGCACACTGAACAGCTGGTTGATCGGCAACAACTGGCCGATCTTCATGAAGCCCTTTTCGTGACTTTCGATGGCATCCTGGCGTGCCAGCACGAACACGTCGTAGCTGAGTCGTTCCTGGCCGGCGAGGCTGTCCGGATCGATCGCTGTGACGCGATCGTAGTACTTGCGATGCATCGCGAGGTCGGCCGCGAGGTACTCATCCGACAGGGTATCGATGCCCCACTGGTCGTTGTAGCGTGCGTCACCGCGAAACGTCGCGAGAATCGGGTTCAGTGCGAGGACGTCCTCGTTGTACTCGGCGTAGATCTCGTCGAGTTGGGTTGCGATATCGACCTCGGCGACATCAGCGACCGGTTCGTCCTGCTGACTGCAGGCGGCAAGGAGGAACAGAGTGGCGAAGAGAGTGAATGAGCGGACTGCGTGCATGGGGTGTTTCTCGTGCTTTGTGGCAAGCGACGAGTCTAGCAGGATTGCCGCTACCGACCGCGCATGACGGGAAACAGGGCCTGTGCCGCAAGCCCGTTGTTCAGGCAGCGCGCTTGATCAGCAACACCCAGTTCTCGCCGTCGTTGTCCCAGCCGTCCTTGACCATCGGTCGTGATGCGCGTTCCACGTAACCCTGTCGTTCATAGAGTTTGCGAGCGCCGGTGTTCGCATCCGAGACGATGATGCTGAGCCCGTTGCTGCCGGCGTCGGTTGCGTGCCGCTCAGCCGTCTCCAGCAAACGAGTGCCAAGACCCATGCCACGGTACTCGGGATAGGCGGCGAGAACATTCACGTACCAGGTGCCGGCCGCGAGGTCTTCGAGTTCCTGCAGCGGTACGAACATCGCTGGCAGGTCGCGGGTTGAGTCCGGGTCCGGTTCGGGATCCAGTGGATAGCCGATCAGCGCCGCCGCGACGCGGCCGGATGTCTCGCACACCGTGGTATTCCGGTACGAGAACCCGCCGCTCTCACGCATGGCACGCTCGCGACCGACCCGCCACGGTGACTGGCCGTTTTCGGCCATGCCGGTCCACAGGTACAGCGGCATGCCCTCGCCGGCGAAATTCACCAGCGCCGCCATCGCGTCGGCATCCTGTTTGCTTGCAGGACGGATCAGATCTCTGGGGGCGATCATGCTGTCACCTCGCCCGTGGATGCGTCCGGCTGCGACACATCGCGGAAGACCAGCATCTCTGCAACGCGGGCAGAGGCACCGTCGTAGAAACCGGTCTCCGCCGCGTAGTGCTTCGGGTTCCTGAACGTGCCGAAGGCAATGTCGAACAGCGGCAGGTCGGCGTAGTTGTAGCGATGCACACCGCGTTCATGGTGCACGCTGTGACTTTCCGGCCGCTGGATAAGGAAACCGAGCCAGCGAGGCGTCTTTACGTTGGCGTGCTGGAATATCCCTAAGAACATTGCGGCGAACAGGAACACGGTGATGGCCTGCGGGCTGATACCGACAATCAGTGCCAGCGCGAGGCTGCCGACGAAGGTAAAGCCGATCATGTCCAGCGGGCTGAAGTAAAACGCGCCAAAGGTATCCAGGCGCTCGGCACTGTGATGGCCCTGGTGAAACAGGCGCCACAGGACGTTGTTCGCGTGCATGGACCGGTGCCAGGCATACAGCAACGCGTTGTAGACCAGCAATCCGACCAGTGCACCCGCAACCGCACCGAGCGAGGACAGGTCAAACAGCTGGTATTGCACCAGGTAGCCGTCCCAGAGCAGCGGCAGGTAGGACGACAGGAAGAAATACACGACGAACGACGCCATCGCGCGAACACGCCAGCCCTTGATAACCGGCAATTCCCGCGCAGGCGCAAGCGCCTCCCAGAGCATCATCAGGGCGTAAAGGACCAGGACCCCGATCGATACGGGATCCAGCAAAATCTCGAGTGGTGTTGGCATAACGCAATCTCTGTTTACTAGAAGACAAATGCCAACCGGTTGGTGACTGATATGCTAGGTTCGAGGCGGATTTCGATCCAGTGGACGCGCGGTACTTTTTTCGAACTTTTTCGAAAACTCGATAACGAACAGTACGTTATGACCGCACTGCCGGTAGCGGGGAGCACACGCAGGCAAGCGCGGCGGGAAAAACCAGACTACGGGTACAGTAAATGGGGACCAAAGGGGAACAAACGCGGGAGCAAATCCTCGCGATCGCCGAAGCCCTGATCCTGAAGAACGGCTACACGGCGACATCGATCGAACAGATCATCACCGAATCCGGCATCACCAAGGGCGGCTTCTTCTATCACTTCGACGGCAAGAACGACCTGGCCCGTCACCTGATCCAGCGTTACCTGGACCAGGACGAGATCTTCTTTCAGTCACTGAAAGACCGGGCCACGGCGCTTAGCGAGGATCCGTTACAGCAGCTGCTGCTGTTTTTAAAGCTGATGGCGGAAGCGATGGCGGATTTGCCGGGCACACACCCGGGCTGCCTGGTCGCCTCGTTCACCTACGAGTCGAACCAGCTCGATAATGAGGTACGGAAAATGACCGCCGACGGCATCCTGGCGTGGCGGGAGTTTTTCTCGGAGCAAATGGAACGGGTGCTGGAGCAGTACACGATGACCATCGAGCAGCCCGTGGACCAGCTGGCCGATATGCTGTCGTCGGTCATTGAGGGCGGCATCGTGATGTCGCGAGCGCTGGACGACAAGTCGATCCTGCCAAACCAGCTACTGCGCTTTCGTGACTACCTGCGCCTGCTGTTTACCGAGTCGCAGGCGGCGTAAGGCCCGCATCAGGACGCGGCGAGCCCCTTGATGATGTAGCCGCCGGAGCGCTCGTCCTGCTCCAGCTCGATCGCGCCGCGATTGGCCGCTTCTTCGAGCAGGTCACTGAAGGACGCAAAACCAAACGCCGACTCGTTGAACCCCGGCCGCCTGCGTTTCAGCGTCTGCTTGATCATCGAACCCCAGAGCTTCGCCTTGTCGCCGCGCTCGGCGTACAGCGCCTCAGTGGTTTCTACGACAAGATCGATGGCCTCCTGGGCTTTGTCGACCGTCTTTGCCGCTTTTTTCTTCGCCTTCTTGCTGCGCTTCTTGGAGGACTTCTTCCTCGGCCGCGTCGACTCGACGAGATCGTCGTAGAAAATAAACTCGTCGCAATTGGTGACCAGCAAATCAGATGTCGAGTTGCGAACACCGACACCGATCACCGTCTTTGCGTTTTCCCGCAGCTTCGACACCAGCGGCGAGAAGTCCGAATCACCGGAGATGACGACAAAGGTATCGATGTGCTCCTTCGTGTAGCAAAGATCCAGTGCATCGACGACCATGCGGATGTCGGCCGAGTTCTTGCCGGACATCTTCACGTTTGGAATCTCGATGAGCTCGAAGGCGGCTTCATGCATGCCCGCCTTGAAGGACTTGTAACGATCCCAGTCGCAGTAGGCCTTCTTCGTGACGATGGTGCCTTTCAGCAGCAGCCGCTCGAGTACCAGCGCGATGTCGAACTTGTCGAGCTTCGCGTCGCGTACACCGAGGGCTACGTTCTCAAAATCGCAAAACAGGGCGAGGTTTTGTTCGTCGCTCATTAAATTCTCTTATTCGGGTTTCGGGGTCATGCCGGACGTGGCGTTGTGCACGTAGACTTCGCGATGCGGGTACGGAATGCCGATGTCGTTCTCCTTGAACTTGTCCCACAACGCGAGCAGCACCTTGCCGCGAATGTTGGTCAGGCCCTGCTGAGGATCGTCGATCCAGAAGCGCAGCTTGAAGTTAAGCGACGAGTCGCCGAACTCGGTCATCCAGCAGACCGGCGGATTGTTGGTGCCATCCACGCGAGAGTCGGCGGCGATGGCCGCTTCCTTGGCGATTCGGATCACGTCGTGCGGGTTCGAGTTGTAGCTGACACCGAACGGCACATCGAGGCGGACGTACTTGTCGGAGAACGACCAGTTGATGACCTCGCGGGTAATGAAGTCCTCGTTCGGGATCAGGAACTCGCGTCCGTCGCGCGTAACCACCGAGACGAAGCGCGCCCGCAGTTCGCGAATCCAGCCGAAGGTCTCGCCGAGGGAAATCGTGTCACCAGGTTTGATGGACTGGTCGACGAGAATGATGATGCCGGAGATGAAGTTCGACACGACCTTCTGCAGGCCGAAACCGATACCCACACCCACGGCACCGGAGAGCACCGTCAGCGCCGTCAGGTCGATGCCGAGGCCGGAGATGGCGACCAGTGCGGCGAGGACCAGCAGCGAGATGCGCGTGATCTTGCCGAGCAGAACGCGCAGCGATGGTGTCAGCTCTTCGACGCCCTGGATGCGCCGATCGAGGAAGTTGCCCGCCGAGTTTGATGCCCACATGACCAATGCGAGCAACAGCAAGGCCTGCGCGACGCTCAGCACCGAGAAGCGCACATCGCCGACACTGAAACCGGCCGCATCGAGCATCGCCCCAACATCGTCGGTGACACCGAGAATGGTCGCCGCGACGTAGCCCCAGGCGAGATAGGCAAACAGGGTTCGCAAGAGCTTGCTGCGCAGGGCATGCGAGGCGACCGAGATCAGCAGCCAGGTGGCCGACAGCAGCATCGCGACGTAGATCAGGTAGTTGCTCTCGGGCCACGCGAACACCGACGTGGCCATGTAGGTGGCGGCGAGGAAGATAGCGAAGAACAGCCACTCGAACTTCTTCAGGAACGAGACGAGGATGCGCAGCAGCCCGGGCATGCCCTTGATGTCGCGCGCCTTTTCCTTGAGCACCGGCTCCACGCGCCGGTCGATCAAGTGCGCGATCACGAACAGCACGAAGATCAGCCCGAGCTGGACCAGGACAGCGGTGCTGGACAGGTATTCGAGCGCGGTCTGCCCGAAGGTCTGCGCACGAACCATCAACTGCTCAAAAAACTCGGTCACGTTGCCGCCAGTCCCCACACGTCGTCAGCCCCTGTCAGGCGCCAATATACCTTGCATAGAGGCTTCTCGCTTCAGCCGCTTCCTGCGTGCCTTTGACTAGTGCCCTGCCGTTTCTGAACAGGGTGATCTCGTAGTCGCTATCGTCATCGTGTATCCACGCCGTCAGCATGAAGTCGTTGACTCGAACCCGGCCGTGCGTTTCGAGCTTCGCCTTCAGCTCATCGAAATTGACGGCATCGCCGACTGAGCGCGGTCGCAGCTGAACAGCGTCACGGCCGCAGAGCACATCCGCCGTGGAACCTTCGTGGCCGTCCAGGTAGTCGAAGCGCCCGTGCTTGCAGGCCGGGCAGTCACCCCGGTCGCGAGCGCTGGCGATATCGAGCTCGAAGAGTTCGTTGGTCCACAGGTCGACCTGCAACAGCTTGCGGCGCATCGCGTCGATGTTGCCGGTCAGGTACTTGATCACTTCTGCGACCTGGTAGTTGGCGATGATGGAAACCGCGGAACCGAGCACGCCCGCCGTGTCGCAGGTCGGCGTGGTCCCGGCGGGCGGCGGCTCCTCGAACAGGCAGCGGAAACACGGCGTGGCCTGTTCGTCACTCCAGTCCTCGCTGCCGTGCGGCAGGAATGGCAGGGTCATGCCGGTGGTGCCGACCGCTCCACCATAAAAATACGGCAGGCCGAATTTCACCGCGTAGTCGTTGGCCAGGTAGCGGGTCTCGAAATTGTCCAGCCCGTCGACGAGCGCATCGGCGCCGCTGGCGAGGTTTGAAATGTTGCGGTAGTTGATGTCGTCGACGACCGCCGTAACCTCGACGTCGGAATTCAGCAGTCCCAGCTTGGCGCGGGCCGCTTCTGCTTTCGGTGTCCGGTTTTCGACATCCCGTTCGTCGAACAGCACCTGGCGCTGCAGATTGGTGATCTCGACGAAATCGCGATCGACGATGGTCAGGTGACCGACGCCGGCGCGTGCCAGCATATCGGCAGCCACCGAACCGAGCGCGCCGCAGCCCAGCAGAAGAACGTGCGATTCACGCAGTCGCCGCTGGCCGTCGGCGCCAATGCCGGGCAGCAGTGTTTGTCGGTGATAACGATCCACAGCGGGACGATAGCACCGCCGCTCAAGAAGGACGACCGGACCCCGGGCGGAGTCCGGTCTCGTGCTGGCTACATATCGATAATCGGTGCGAGCTCAACCGAGCCGCCGGCTGCGAGGATCGGGCAGCCTTTTGCCTTGGCCAGTGCATCGGCATCGTCGGTGGCGTCAAAGATGCCGTAACCGCTGGCCGGGTTGGCGCCGCCGTTGTCATGGACCTGGCCATCCGGCGTCACGGTTTTGGACAGTCCAACCGGGTTGCCGCCGTCGATCACAGCCGCGCCCATTCCACCCATCCACTGACCCCAGTCGTCGATGACCTTGGCCACTTCTTCTTCCGTCTCGGGGTTTTCACCCCCGTGATACACAAACAGGTACTTCGGCATGATTGTCTCCCTCTATGGTTAATCCGGGAATAGAGATTACAGACAGTAAACTGGGTATACATCGGCGAATTTGGCCGAATATACGCTGCAAAATTGTGTAAATTGCACAATATGGAGGAATCAGACGCACTTATTGCTGCCCTCGACCGGCTGCGCCAATCGGGTGCGCTGCCCGGCGCCGCCGAGTCCTTCGAGCGCGCCGCGCTGGTGGTCGATACGCGCGAAGATGCACTGGCAGCCGCCGATGCCTACAGCGCATCCCGCAATCCGGAGGTGTTGCCTGAGCTGGATAACCACCTGAACCGGCACGCGGACACGATCCAGCGAATGCTTCGCGACGGGCGCGCACCCGGGCTCGATTTCGTCATGGAGCACGCGCAACGTCGTGCCGCGCAGAAGTTCCCGCTCGATGCGCTGCTGAAGAGTTACCGCAGCCTGAACCGGGTGCTGGCCGATCGGCTGCGGGAAGCGGCGATCGCGGCAGCCGATGAGAACGCCGAATTGCGCCAGGTGGTCGCCGCGACCGCGGCGGTCGCTATCGAATACACCGGTCTCGCCGCCAGCCGGGCAACGACGGAGTACGTGGCAGAAACGCGCCGTCTGTCCGAGGCCGAGGGTGATCGACGCTCGGAGCTGCTGACGCTGTTGCTTGAGGGCTACGACGAGTCGGACGCACGAGCTGCCGCCTTGCTGCGTCGTTCGGGCTACCTCGCGCAGCGACAGACTTACTGCGTGGTCGTTGTGCGTGCCGTTAACCCTGTTGAAATGGAGAACGTGGCACGCGTGCAGCGCATCGAAGACGCACTGAAGGACGTCCTGCGTGGAACCCCGGTCCGTGCGCTGGTCGGCACACGCGACGACCTCGTCGTTGCGGTGCTGTCCGCAACGCGCCGCCTGTCAGGCTATACCCGGCCGCACACCGTGGTTTCAGAGCGGGTGATGACGCCGCTGCGAACACTCGGTAACGCGGTGCTGGTCGGGGTATCCAACGACGTGCCGTCCACATCGCATGTTCGCGGTGCACTCACCGAAGCGGAACACGCGCTCGGGTTCGCCGGGCTGGGCAAACGCGTTGTGCAGGCCGGTTCGATCCCGTTCAGTGACATCGTGGTGCGCATTGCCCGCGAAGAAGCTCGCGGCTCCCTGCCCGGCTGGGTACCGGCACTGATCGGCGCCGACAAGCGCGGCAAGCTGTCGGCAACGCTCGGCGAGTACGCCAGCCAGGACATGAACGCGCAGAAAACCGCGAAGGCCCTCGGCATTCATGCCAACACCGTGTATTCACGTTTCGAGAAGATCCAGGACCTGACCGGGCTGGACCCCCTGAGCTTCAAGGGCCTCAGCGAATTGCTGCTTGCCATCGACGTGACCCGGGAATCGGGCTGACCGCGGGACAGCTTTCGCATCGATCAACGCTGAATCTGACACTTAAGGTAGCCAGCTTCGCGTGGAACCGCCGGTGGTTTCATTTGTCATAATATTGTGAATCGCACGATTTTGGCGGCATTTGAGTTTATTTTCACATATGTTAACCTGAGCGAAACGGCAGTGGAGTTCAATAAGACCGAGTCTATTGTTGAAGTTGACGTAAGGCTGAATTGACAGCCCATGTCACTCCCCGCTGGAGGTGGGTTGGTTTGCAGAGTCATTCTGAAGAAAACCAAACGCACGTCCCGACGAGCCTTCGCTACAGGCTGGTCATGATCCTCTTTGCTGTCAGCGGGCCCGTCCTGCTCGGCATAGCCATCGCCAGCAACTGGCTTTCCATCGATTTTTCCCTGCCAACCGATACGCTGCTGATTCGAGCCGGCGTGATCGTCAGTTTCGTTGCCCTGGGTGTAATTGCGGTCTACTACGTGGATCGGCACGCCAACGCACTGCAGCGCATCGTCGACGTTACCGAGCGTATTCGCGGTGGCGACCTCAGCGCGCGAGTCGAGGTGGACAGCAGCAGCGATACCTCCGAGCTCGCACTCGCGGTCAACCAGATGGCCGACGAACTGGTCGGCGCATTGCGGGATGTCGAGCGTGAGCGCACCGCGGTGCTCGGCGCGGTTGTCGAATCGGTCGTGGAGATCGACAAGAACGGCCAAATCCTCGCGGTGAATCCGGCAACCGAGAACCTGTTTGGCTGGCGCGAAGTTGACCTGGTGGGTTCGAACCTGAAGACCATCCTGCCATCTGTCGACACGGCCAAAGAAGACAAGGCCGACCAGGAACTCACCGAGAGCGGCACTGCCGGAACCCAGACCGGCAGCCGGTCGATGAAAGCCCGTCACAAGGACGGGCGACTGTTCCCGGTCAACCTGTCGCTCGCCAGACGCAGCTTCCACGGCAAGCCGCGTTTCGTCGGCGTGATCACCGACCAGTCGGAACAGCGCGCCTACATCCAGCGACTGGAAGAACTGGCCTTCTACGACCCGCTGACGAAGGTGCCGGCCCGTCGCCTCGTCCAGGACAGGCTGGAGACAGCACTTCGCCGGGCACAGCGCAACGAGACCCGCTTCGCGGTTCTGTTCATCGATATCGACGGCTTCAAGCCGATTAACGATAGCTACGGCCATGCGGTCGGTGACATGGTCCTGGCCGTGCTCGCGCAGCGACTGGTCAGGGCCAGCCGCGACTCGGACACGGTGGGCCGGTTTGGTGGCGATGAGTTTGTCGTCGTTGCCGAGACCATCAGTGACGAACAGGACGTCGGCCTGCTGATCGATCGCTACGAGGCGGTCATACAGAAGGGCATCCCGACCGGTGACCGCGTGTTATCCGTGAGTGCCAGTGTTGGTGCCGCCTGCTACCCGACGGATGCAGACTCCACTGACGAACTGCTGCGAATCGCCGATGAACGCATGTACGAAACCAAGGAAGCCAGTAACCCGCAACAGCTCTCAGAGAGTCGGAGATGACACTCCGGGACCCGCTTTTCGCGCTGAGCTACGTGAGCCAGAGCCGAATTCCGGGACTGCAGATACACCACGAACTGCAGGACATCGAACAAACGTCACTGCACCGCAATGCCGAGTCCGGAATCACGGGCAAACTCATCTACCGTCTCGGCCATTTCGTGCAGCGGCTTGAAGGCACTGACGAGGCGCTGCAAGACACGATGGAACGCATCCTCAGCGACCGTCGGCACCGCAATATCAACATCATCTCAAGAGAAGAGATCGACGAACGCGTCTACAAGGACTGGCAGCAACTGATCGTGCTGCTCGAGGGACCGGAACTCGACGACCTCGACACGATGCTCGGCTTCATGGTCTCCCGACCGGTGTTCTCGGTGCGACCCTGGGAAGCCGACATCATGTTGTCCGCACTGACCAGGGTCACGACCAGCAGTAACGACCTGCTTTGAACCGGGGCGTGCGACCTAGTCGTTCCGGGTGACTGTTTCGGGCTCGACCCGGCCTGCCGCAATCGGGAAGCCGAGCGCAGACCAGCCGGCGTAACCCTCATAAAGCACCGCCGTGTTCTCGTAACCGATACCCCTGAGCGCAGTCACCGCGGAATCCGCAGCCGCACGCGGACATTCGCAGTAGGCAACGATCCACGTGCCGTCCTGCGGCAGTGCGTCAACGAGTTCTTCGCGACTGCTGTAGTACGGCACCGGCACCGAACCCTTGATGTGCGCCATGGCCCAGAAGTAAGGCACGCGCGTGTCGATCAGGATCATGCGCTTGCCGGCCTCGATGGCAGCGTTCAGGTCTTTCGCCATGACGTAACGGTCATCGGTGAGCGTGAACTCGGGCGAATCACCGTCCGGATTAAGCACGATATTGTCGAGTGACGGCGGCTCGGCGAACTCCATATCCTCGACATCCCAGCCCTGGGCGCGTGAACGCAGAAAGGTCACGATGCCGTCGATCTCGTCTTCACTCAGCTTGTCGCCGTAGGCTTCCATCGGCGTACCTTCACGTCCGCGAGTAATGGTCGCCTTCAGGAACGAATCCGGGGTGGTTGCCAGCATGGTCGGGTTGCCCAGCGCGGTACCCTCACCGCCTTCACCGCTGACGCCGTGACAGCTCGCACACTGCTCAGCATAGAGTTTGCTACCGAGCTCGGCGTCACCGCGAATCGGCGCCAGGCCGTCTTCGCTGGGCGGCTTCGGCGGATGGCCCGCCTGCTGCACCAGCCACATAGTCAGCGCACGAATCTCGTCGTCGGTCATCGGCCCGCCGACTTCGTCGAGGTAAGGTCCCATCGGGGTGCCTGGCCGACCGTAGGAAATCGCCATGTAGGGCACCATCGGGCCGGCGTCGAACAGGGTCTCGGTAACCAACGACGGTGCGTGGTCGTTCAGGTAACCCGCGCGATCACCACCGTGGCACAGCGCGCAATAGCGTTCGTAATTCTCGGCCGGCGTTACATCGGCCCAGGCACCGGCGGCCGCCAGCAACAAGACAAGCAAAGTCAGTGTCCGCATCATCCCCTCCCTGTTTGAGCGGAGCATACACCACGGGGGCCGCTGAGACGGTCACTTCGTCGATATGGAAATCGGCTCAGGCCGACTCGCGTTCGCCGTTTCCGGACAGCCAGTTTTCGAGCATCGCACGCAGCTCCTCGGGCTTGAACGGCTTCGCGAGGTAGTCGTCCATGCCGGCGTAGATGCACAGCTGGCGGTCGGTCGCCATCGCATTGGCCGTCAGTGCGATGACGGGCATACGGGTCTTCTTGTGGCGCTTCTCCCATTCCCGGATCGCCTGGGTCGCCTTGAAGCCGTCGAGCACCGGCATCTGGCAGTCCATCAGGATCGCATCGAAGTCGTCGGCAATGAACATGTCGACAGCCTCCTGGCCGTTGTTCGCAACCACGGCTTCGAGACCGAGGTGCTGAAGAATCCCGACAGCGACCATCTGGTTCACCGCATTATCCTCGGCCAGCAGGACACGTCCACTGAGTGGCGTGACCTCGCCTTCGTCGGTCTGGTCTTCGGTAGGCATCGTCGCGTACGCCCCGGTCGCGTTAACCAGCGCGCTTTCCAGGTCGCCGAGACGCACCGGCTTGGTGATGCAGGCGTTCGCCGACCACAGCGTCAGTTCACCGCCGTCAACCATGTCAGTGATCGGGCTTGCGAAGACCAGCGACGGCGCGGTCTTGCTCTCCATCATCACACGCAGGTGATTCGCGTCACCGAGCAGGCGCTGACGTCCGTCAACGACAAGAAGATCAGCGGGCGTCTCCGCCACTAGGTCGGGGAGTTCGGCCAGGCTGGTGGCGGTTTTGACATCGGCGCCGAGGTGTTCAAGCAGGTTACCCAGCGCGATGCGGGCGCTGGCATTGTCCTCGATGACGATCACGCGGCGGTCCTTCATCAGTTTGTTGCGTACACCGACGTTTCGCACCACCGGCATCGTCAGCGTGAATGAGAACGTACTGCCTTCGCCCACGGCGCTGTCCAGCGCCAGCTTGCCGCCCATCAACTCAACAATTTGATTGCTGATCGCGAGACCGAGGCCGGTGCCGCCGTACATGCGCGTCGTCGAACTGTCCTCCTGGGAGAACGCTTCGAAGATGGACTCCTTGGCCTCATCGCGGATACCGGCGCCGGTATCGCTGACCGCAAACCGTGCGGTCAGCTCCTTGCCGTCGGAGGCGGCGTGTACATCGAGCACCACCTCGCCGGCCTTGGTGAATTTAAGGGCGTTGCCGAGAAGATTCACGATGACCTGGCGCAAGCGCGTCGGGTCTGTCTTGACGATGGCATTCACATCGCCAGGGATGCTCGATACAAGCTCCAGTCCCTTGCGACTCGCAGTTTCCGCGAAGCCTTCCACGGTCTCTTCGAGCAGCTCGCGGAGATTGACGTCGGCCGACTCGATGGACATCTTGCCGGCGTCGATTTTCGAGAAGTCGAGAATGTCGTTGATCAGCGAGACCAGCGTTGAACCCGACTCCCCGATGGTGCGAACACAGCGCGCCTGGTGATCCGTGAGCTCGGTGTTCTTCAACAGTTCGGTCATACCGACAACGCCGTTCATCGGCGTGCGAATCTCATGACTCATGCGGGCAAGGAACTCGCTCTTCGACAGCGCGTAGGCAACCGCCTCGTCGCGCGCTTCTTCAAGATCGTGTCGCGCGAGATCGAGCTTGGTCACCAGCTCTTTGAACTCCTTGGCGAGCTGGCCAATCTCGTCGCGGCGTCGGCTGTCGGCCTGGATATTCAGGTTTCCGGTGCTGCGCATGCGCTGCATGATGCCGGTCAGCTTCCTGAGCGGCGACACGATCTGGATGTTCATGAACAGCAGGCCAGCCAGCATGATGAGCACCACGCCAACACCGATCACCGTGACGGCGCGCATGATCGACTCTCGACCCGCCGCGGTGATGGTGCGGTCGGTCTCAATGATCAGGTCGCCGAGCGGCTGGCCAAAGATATCCAGGACCGGCTGGCGCACGACCACCAGGTCCTCAGTCAGCTCGATCGAAAACTCGGTGGACGGGTCGACGACGTTTCTGGGCCCTCGGTAATACTCGACGGCCACGGTTCCCGACACCTGCCTCGCCATTTCGTTGAATCGTGCATCGGTAAAGTACCGGCCAACCACCAGCGTACCCATGACGGGTGCCTCGCCGACGGTGTCCGTTATGGGCAACCCGATGACCCGCAGAAGACCGTTCTCAGTCCAGATAAAGCCCCTCGCCGTTTTGAGACGGGCCATAACGTCGTCAGCCGGACGCACGATGTTGAACGGAATCTGCTCCTCGAGAGAAACCTCCGTGCCATCGACGGGTGACGAAATCCAGCCGTACATCAGCTCGTTGTCGATGTTGTAGACCAACATCGAGTGAACGGTGCCGTCAGCCCAGTTACCCGGGCGCATTTCCTGGTCGATCACGTCCGTGGTACCGGCAACAACGTCGTAGTAGATCTGATCCCAAAGAGCGTACTCCTCGGCAAACGTCTCGAGGTTGTCGAACTCCGACGCTGCACCCATGAGAATTCGCGAGCGGTCCTTTTCCGCCCAGCGAACCTCAAGCTCCTCAAAGGCCGGCAGGATGGTCACGCGCAGCACGGCGAGGGCACCGATCGTCAGAACGATGCCGAACAGGATAGTTGCGATACTGACTTTGCGTCCGAGGGTCATGGGCCGACACCGTGGGAACGGTGCTTTTACTCTGTACAAACCGATTAGCCGGTTAGCGGCCGAATTACCGATTTATTAAGGACTTTGAGACAAAAAAAACCGCCCTCGGGGGGCGGTTTTCAAGGCCTGGCCGAGCCGCCGGGCGTAGAACCTACGCGGCTTTCACAGCGTCCGCTGCAGACAGGTACTCGTAGCCGAGATCCCGGGCAACGGCGGCGTGCGTCACGTGACCGGCGTGGACGTTCAGGCCGTTCGCGAGATGTGCATCGTCAGCGAGGGCATCCACCCAGCCTTTATTGGCCAGCGCATGAACGAACGGGATGGTCGCATTGGTCAGCGCGAAAGTGCTGGTACGCGGAACTGCGCCCGGCATATTGGTCACGCAGTAGTGGACCGTGTCGTCGACGACGTAGGTCGGATCGGCGTGCGTCGTCGGCCGGCTGGTCTCGAAGCAGCCGCCCTGATCAATGGAGATATCCACCATGACCGCGCCACGGTGCATGTTCTTCACCGTCTCGGCGGTGACAAGCTTCGGTGCAGCGGCGCCGGCGATCAAGACCGCACCAACGACGAGATCCGCTTCAACGACCAGGTCGTCGATCGCCTGCTTCGTCGAATACGCGGTTTTGACACGGCCGCCCCAGGTGTCCTCGAGCTGGCGCAGGCGCGGCAACGAGCGATCGAGGATCGTGACGTCGGCGCCGAGGCCCACCGCCATGTCAGCGGCGTGTGCACCGGCCACGCCGCCACCGATAACGACGACCTTGCCTGGCGCCACGCCCGGCACGCCGCCCAGCAGTACACCTCGACCACCGTTGGCCTTGTGCAGCGCGAACGCGCCGCACTGGATCGACAGGCGACCGGCCACTTCGGACATGGGCGTCAACAGCGGCAGCGTGCCGTCATCGGCCGTGACCGTTTCATAGGCGATAGCGGTGCAACCGGACTTCACCAGCGCCTCGGTCTGCGCCGGGTCAGCCGCGAGGTGCAGGTACGTGAACAGGACCTGGCCCTCACGCAGCATCTCGCATTCGTTGAGCTGCGGCTCCTTGACCTTGACGATCATGTCGGCCGTTGCGAAGACGTCCTCGGCGTTCGGCGAGATAACGGCGCCGGCGGCTTCGTAGTCGGCGTCACTGACGCCGATGCCGTCGCCGGCATGCGTCTCGACCACCACAGCGTGGCCGTCGGCGACCAGCTCACGGACGCCGGCCGGGGTCATGCCGACGCGGAATTCGAGGGTTTTGATTTCCTTGGGAACACCGATTTTCATGAGGACTCTCCGGGCTCATGGGGTTTGTCGCCACGATACCGGGGGATTTCCGGTGATTCTTTGCGTTTTTTTGAAGAAATTGCGTATTTGCCGTATTTTCTTGCTATCTAAATACTAACTGCGCAACTTCCTGCCATGAATCTCGATCGATACGACCGATTGATCATCGACGCCCTGCAAACGGACGGGCGCATCAGCAATGTGCAGCTCGCC
Source organism: uncultured Woeseiaceae bacterium (assembly GCA_964606915.1). Taxonomy (GTDB): domain Bacteria; phylum Pseudomonadota; class Gammaproteobacteria; order Steroidobacterales; family Woeseiaceae; genus UBA1847. The sequence goes on from CAZSIQ010000021.1 coordinate 35,286, forward strand.
GCCGCCGTGAACCTGTCGGAATCGGCCTGCCTGCGCCGTGTCCGCGTGCTCGAGGACTCCGGGCTCATCGAGCGCTACTCGGCACTGCTGAACCAGCGCGAGGCGGGATTGCCCGGCAACGTATTTGTGCAGATTGGCCTGCATCGCGAGGAAGACAGTGAGCTTGCGGCCTTCGAGGAGGCAGTGAAGTCGGTGCCCGAGGTCATGGAGTGCTACCTGATGACCGGGGAGTTCGATTACCTGCTGCGTGTCGTGGTGACCGACATGGCCGACTTTGAGCGTCTGCACCGTTCGGCCCTGACGCGCCTGCCCGGCGTTGCCCGTGTGAACTCGAGCGTTGCGATCCGGACAGTAGAAAAGAAAACGCGGCTCCCGCTGCGTTAGCGGGAGCCGCGCGGGGTCTTACTGGATGCGGGCAACCTCGACGCCGGCGTCTTCCAGCATGTCGATAACGCTGTCCTCACCGACCAGGTGGCCGGTGCCAACGGCGATAAAGGTATCCGCGTCGCCGTCCAGGTACGCGGTGATTCGATCGATCCACTCGCGGTTGCGCTGCACGAAGATCAGGTCGAATGCGACCGGCGACTCTTCACGCACCGTCGCGATCATGCTCTCGTCGAGCTTGGCCGTATCACCGGCCAGCCAGGCGTCTAGACCGACCTTGAGCTGCGTCTGCAACTCGGCGAACTCAGCCACCGACGTATCGACGAAGTCATTGGCAATCTCGCCGTCCAGCGCGGCCAGTGCCTTGATCTGGCGCTCGACCGTTTCGAGGTACTCGATGGAATCACCCTGCTCCACCGCCATGTCGTTGAGAATCTTCTCGACACCCAGGTCCGGGTTAAGGCCATTCGCGACATACGCCGCCTGGGTCACAGAAAGCAGCGCCAGCCACGGCTTCAGCGGCTCGAGCATGGCGCTGGGTACACCGTAGGCAGTCGCAACTTCGAACAGGCTGGCCGCACGATCGGCGCCCAGCACCTGCGACAGCGTCGTGCCCGGCGGGTTCAGACCGTACTGGGCAACCAGTGCCTGCATACCCTGCATGGCTTCCGGCGACTGGGTGTCCGCCTCGGTGACGGTGATGCTGGCGTCTTCCATAGCGGCGATCACCGCGTCTGACTGCCAGTTGGCGTCTTCAGGCAACAGGTGGAAGGTACCGAACAGGTATACGGTGTTGTCATCGTCGGAGATCTTCCACAGCGGCGGTCCGGAGTCCGCGTTGCTCGCACCGGCGAAGAACACCGTGCCAACTGCGATCCAGGCTGCAAGCCATTCTGATTTGTTCATGGAGCATTTCATGATCACTTCATCCTTGGATTGAGAGAGTATGGGGTTGTTTAATCGAACGCCGCGAAGACGCGTGTCGGATGTCTTCGCGGTAAAACTGTCAGAGGTGTACGAGCAGGTTTAACAGCAGGGCACCGCCCAAAATCAAGGCCATCAGTGCGCTGTCGCTTATCGTCAGTCGTTTCATCATAGTCACCCTTGTCATCAGATTCAGCTATACAGTCGCTATTCGCGAGAATTCCTTACACCGATTCATCGTATTCCTTCAGCCTGGCCTCGAGGATCCTGATGCGTTGCTTCGCCTTCCTCGCGATCCAGTGGCCCGCCACGACGCAGGTGACCAGCACGGACAGGAGAATCACCAGGACTGACGTGTCCAGCCATTCGGGCGGTTCGTACCACGGTCGATCGCTGACGATCAGCGGCGCAGCGAGATAACCGAATACCGCACCCCCCGGAAACAGCGTATGCATCCCGCGGGCGAGCGCCAGGTTCTGGATCGCCTCCTTCAGGGCGTGTTCGAGCATCGCCCGCGGTGACAGGCTGGCGATCTCCTGCTGCGACTTGCGCTTCGCGTGGTAGTGATTCCAGTGGATCCAGGCAGACCCCAGGGCGATGGCCGCGAGAACTCCAGGTACCTTGATCGCACCTGTCAGCTCGATATAGGCCACCGCGATCACCACGGCGACATTGACGATCACGGTAAACCACTTGATGTGCTGGTGCGATCGTTCCTCGTTCTCCACGTGGGCCAGCAGGTTTTCGGTGCTGTTTGCTTCTACACCGGACTGCCAGAGGGCGGAAAGGTCGTTGGACTTGTCAGTCATTGCCCGTCTCCATCATGTTCGTAAGCTTCGCTCGCAGGCGGGTCAACCTGACGGCGGCATTGCCCTCGCTGAGTTCCAGGGTGTCGGCGATCTCGCGATTGCTGAAACCTTCGAGGTGCAGGGTTATCAATTGGCGGTCGGGCAGTGGCAGGGACCGAATCGCCTTAAGAAGGCGCAGTCGGCGGCTGAGCTCCCCGGCCTCGGTTTCGGCAGACGGTACGTGGTCGAGGTGATCGTCCTCGAGCGGCACGGTCTTGCGTCGTACAGCTTTGCGCACGTGGCTGGCACAGACGTTGTGGGCTATGCGGGCGACGAATGTGCGAACGCTGGCATCGCCCCGAAAGCTTTCGATGGCACGCCACAACGCCAGGAATACGTCCTGTACCAGTTCATCAACCAGGTCGCTGCGGGCCTCGTACGAGGAGGCGATACGCGCGACCAGGCCGCGGTGCTCATCAACGATCGTCCTGAACTGTGTGTTGTCTGCCAGCTTGCGCATGACCGGATAGTCGCAGGCTGCGGAAAATCATTACAACCCGGCCTTGGCTCCCTGCAAAACGCCCCGCGAGAGCCACTTATGACAAATCACCATAAACGGGCGATTAGCCCGTCAACCGGGGCCGTGGCCGGTGGTAGATGTCATGCCAATACGTTAGGGTGATGTCATCCCAACTGGACACCTCAAATGGCAACAGCGGCCTTACATTTAGGCTCTCGCAGTGAGCTGACGACGCGCTTTGCAGAAGTGCGCAGCGACTCGCTCAGGCTGTGCGAAACGCTCGCACCGGAGGACATGGTCGTGCAGAGCATGCCGGATGTCAGTCCGGCCAAATGGCACCTCGCACACACGACGTGGTTTTTCGAGCAGTTCGTCCTGGTGCCGTTTTCCAGGACCTACGAAGTCTTCAACGACAACTACCACTACCTCTTCAATTCGTATTACTACACGGCGGGCAACATGCACGCCCGGCCACAGCGTGGTCTGCTGACACGGCCGACAGTCGATGCCGTGCAACGCTACCGGACCTACGTGGACGAGGAGCTGATCCACCTGCTGGACACGACGGACGACCCCGAGGTGTTCTTCCGCGTCGAGCTGGGCCTGAATCACGAGCGGCAGCACCAGGAACTGATGCTGACCGACATCAAGCACGTGTTCGCACAGAACCCCATGTTGCCGATCATGCGAGATGACCTGACCGTTATTGAGTCGGCGGCGCCGGGCGACCTGGCCTTTGTCAGCGGTGAGTCAGGCCTCGTCGACGTCGGAGCCGGCGATGAGGGCTTTTGTTTCGACAACGAGACGCCCCGGCACCAGGCCTTGCTGCAGCCACATGGCATTGCGAACCGGCTGGTCACCAACGGCGAGTATCTCGAGTTCATCATGGACGGCGGTTACACGATGGCGGACCTCTGGCTGTCGGACGGCTGGGCGACCGTCAATGAACGTGGCTGGACGCGTCCGCTGTACTGGCAGGAGGACTTCGCGTCCGAGTTCACCCTGGGTGGATTGCGGGAACTCGACCGGCACGCACCGGTGTGCCACATCAGCTACTACGAAGCAGACGCTTACGCACGCTGGGCCGGTGCAAGACTGCCGACCGAGTTTGAATGGGAGCAGGCAGCGCGCGAGTACCCGGTGGAAGGCAACCTGCTGCACTCGGACTGCTGGCAGCCGATGGGCAGCACCGAACACCAGTTCTTCGGCGACACCTGGGAGTGGACGTCGTCGGCCTACACGCCGTACCCGGGCTTCAAGCCGCTGGAGGGTTCGCTCGGTGAATACAACGGCAAGTTCATGTGCAACCAGGTAACGGTACGCGGTGGTTCCTGCGCCAGCGCTGCAGATCACCTTCGCGCCAGTTACCGCAGCTTCTTCTACGCCGATGCGCGCTGGCAGTTCCTGGGCCTGCGCCTCGCCAAAGACGACTAGGCAACATCAATACCCCGGGGGGGGACCATGCTGGACAACGCAGCACGACAAACGATCGAAAGCGACGACGAACTGGACGAACTCGTCGAGGGACTGACGCGCGACGAAAAAACGATCTCGCCGAAGTACTTCTATGATGAGGTCGGCTCACAGCTGTTCGACGAGATTACCCGCCTGCCCGAGTATTACCCGACGCAGACGGAACTCGGCATCATGCAGGACAATATCGCCGAGATCGCCCGCCTGGTTGGCCGCCAGGCAAGCCTGATCGAATTCGGATCGGGTTCCAGCATGAAGACCCATGTGTTGCTTCAGGGGCTGGAAGACCTGGCCGTGTATGTGCCGGTCGACATCTCCGAGGAGCATCTTGTGGCCTCGGCAAAGTCACTGCATCAGGACTATCCCGAGCTCGACATCATTCCGCTGGTCGCAGACTTCACCAAGCCCTTCGACCTGCCAACACCCCGCGTGATGCCGTTACGCAATATCGTCTATTTCCCGGGTTCGACCATCGGCAATTTCACGATGGACGACGCGCTGTCGCTTCTTGATGTCATGTACACCGAAGCCGGCGAAGGTGGCGCACTGCTGATTGGCGTCGACTTGCAAAAAGACCCGGCCGTGCTCGAACGCGCCTATAACGACTCCGCCGGCGTGACCGCCGCCTTCAATCGCAACATGCTGCGTCACCTGAACCGCGAGTTCGACACCGACTTCGACGTCGAATCCTTTGCACACGAAGCGCGCTACAACCAGGATGCCGAACGTATCGAGCTGCGACTCGTATCGTCGAACGAGCAGCAGGTGCAGGTCGGCGACACCGAAATCACCATTGAGAAAGGCGAGGGCATCCTGACCGAGTACTCGCACAAGTACACGCTGGCGGGCTTTGCCGACATGGCGGCGAAGGCGGGCTTTCGTGTGGAGAAAGTCTGGACCGACGCTGACAGCCTGTTCAGCGTGCAGTACCTCGTCAGGGACTAGGGTCTGCCAGCACCGCTGATGCGCCCGGGTCCTTTTCAGGATCGTAGCGGCTAGCGTCTCGTTCTTTGGCGTTGTATCGACAGCCGTCGTTCTCGATACGAATCCGGTCGATCGTGCCGTCCTCCACGGTAACAATCACGGTGCAGGAGCGAATGCGCCGCGTGTCATCGTCTGAAAACGAAAGCGGTACGTTGAAATTCTGTCGACACGGCAGCGTCGTGCACATCGCCTCCATGAGCCCTCGACGAATACGCTGGAGGTCCTGGTCATCGATGCGGTACACGCGCTGACCGTTGCCCCAGCTCGGGAAGTCTCTCCGCAGGACAGAACCCCAACTCAGGTCAAACAGGCGAGCGTCTATGCCCTCCCAGCTTTTCAAGGCCTGCCTGAATTTGCGCTGGCTCATGCCGCGCGTGTCGATGAAGGTCTCAATGGGTTGCGCCTGGGGCAATTGGTCCTGCTGGTTGACGACCGCTATCGGTGACTCCGTGTCATCGGCAAAAGCCGCCGGGTGAGCCAGGACGGACAGCACCACGACAGCCTGAAAGAATGGGATTTCCAACAACCGGCCCACGCGTCAGTCCCTTATCGCCTGCTTCTTGCGTTCGATTTCCTCGAGGATGTTCTTGCGGTCCTGCACGATATTGCGCAGCTCCGCGTCCTTCTTCAGAACTTCGCCGATATCCTTTCGAACCTGGCGGTAATGCTTGCGCTTCCAGCCGATCGAGTCGTCGCCGAGCCCGATATTCTCATCCAGTGCATCCTCGGCAGCCTCCGAGGTCCTCGCACGATCCAGCTTTGAGCGGCAAACCTGCCGCGGAATCTGGCTGCCCAGCCGCGTCTCCCGCTTGCAGACCATGTCGAAGTCGTCGTTCGTGTTGAGTTCGTTGTAGCGCGAGAAGAACTGCTCATCGACCGTTCGCAGTTTGCGGCGCAGGAAGGTAATGGACTCCTCCGCATAGACCGTGACCTCATCGACGGGCTCTTCGCCGCCGGGCAACACGGATTCAGCTTCTTGCGGTGAGAACATCATCAGGCCGAGCAAGAGGCTGGTGAGCATCGCTATTCTCCTTGGGGGACAAATTCCTTCGGTGCTGCCGATCCTTCACCAAAGAAAAACTTTTCCATCTCTGTTTCGAGGAATTTTCGTGCTTCGGGTTCAATCGGTGTGAGCCGATACTCGTTGATCAGCATGGTCTGGTGGCCAAGCCAGCGCTGCCAGGCTTGCTTCGACACGCTGTCGTAGACGCGCTGTCCCAGCTCACCCGGGTACGGTGCATAGTCGAGACCTTCCGCCTCTTCGCCGAGAATTACGCAGTTCACCGTTCGAGTCATTGTTCGTTGTCCCTCTGCGCTGTGCGCAGGCTGTCGAGTAGTCGGGCAACCGGCGCGGCGATACCGCCCGGTGGTTCGGCATCCAGTCGAAACCAGCCGGCTTCGTCGGACTCTGTCGCCACCGATGATTCTACACGGATGACCACGGGCAGAATATCGAGGTCGTAGTGGCTGAAGCTGTGGCGCAGCGCCTGCCAGCGTTCTTCCTCATCGGGACGGCGCCCGAGCGTCCGGTTGCTCCAGTCGGCGACATCGTCAGCCGTCTCGGGGAAACTCCACAGTCCGCCCCAGATGCCCTGCGGCGGTCGTCGCTGCAGATAGACCTGCTCGCCGTGCATGGCGAGCACCATCGTCGTGGTCTTGAGCGGCTTGGCCTTTTTCGGTTTCTTGCCGGGATACCTGGCCACATCGCCCTCGCGGCGCGCCTCGCAGTCATCGCTGACCGGGCACAACAGGCAGGCCGGTTTTGAGCGAACGCACAGCGTGGCGCCGAGGTCCATCATGGCCTGGTTGTAGTTGTCGACGCGGGCGTTCGGTGTGCGCTCTTCCGACAGTGCCCACAGGGTGTTCAGCACGCGGGTTTGACCGGGCCAGCCGTCGATCGCCGCATGACGGGCCAGCACGCGCTTGACGTTACCGTCGAGAATCGCGAAACGATCGCCGTGGCTCAGCGACAAAATCGCGCCTGCCGTCGAGCGGCCGATGCCGGGCAGGGCGGCCACGTCGTCGAAGTCGCGCGGGAACTCACCTTCGTGCTCGTCGCGAATGGTTACCGCCGCCTTGTGCAGGTTGCGGGCGCGTGCGTAGTAGCCGAGGCCGGACCAGTGGGCCAGCACGTCATCGACGGGTGCGCTCGCCAGCGCCACCACGTCCGGAAAGCGCTGCATGAATCGCTCGAAGTAGGGAATCACGGTCTGCACCTGGGTCTGCTGCAGCATGACCTCGGATACCCAGACCCGGTACGGGTCCTTCGGGTGCTGCCAGGGCAGGTGCTTGCGGCCGTGCTCGTCAAACCACGCCAGCACGCGCGCGGAAAAGTCAGCTGTCATCGACAACCGTGTCTTGGGCTATTGCCTCGATGCGTTCGATAGCGGCGCCACCACCCTCACGCAGCTTGCGTTTGATCATCCACGGCCCAATCACGGGCGGCACGAAAAACTTCGGCTGGAACTCGAGATCGTAGACGACCACGGTGCCGCCGTCCTCCTCGCGAAAGGTCCAGCGCTCGTCGCTGACGTGGAAATCGCTGTGCTCCGGGTAGACCTCGGAACGAATGTAGTCGTAACGCTGGTACTCAACGACCCCGCTGCGCTCGGCCGACATGCAGAAAAAGACAATGCAGGCTTCCGTGCGGCTGTAGTACTGCGGGCGACCCTGGTCGTCCGGCTCGAGGTTCCGTGACTCGACGATCACGCTGGAAAACTCGGTCGACAGGTCCCAATCCAGCAGCACGGCGTACACCTGCTCGATGCTGGCATCGAACCATACCTCCGAGCTCATGATGTAGCGACCGCCGTCCTTCTCGACGGACACGCTGCGCAGGTCGGCCGCCTGCGCGGTGGAAGCCAACAGCAGGGTAAGGAACAGGAGACGTTTCATTTGTCTTTCTTGAACAGGTCCTTGAGCTTGTCGCCGACGGCATCCTTCAATGCGTCCTCGACGCTCTCACCTTCCTCTGGGGCGTCATCACCGAGCAGCCGATCGAGCACCTTCTCCTCGGCTTCTTCCCGCAGGCGATTCTCGAACATCTTGCCAACATCGGGCCGGATCGACGGTGCCGCCAGCGGCCCGGTGATATTCAGCGGAATCTCTGCCGCCGTAAACTCGGCCAGCTCCTCTTCACTGGCCCCTTCGAGAAACTCCGGCCGCTCGAGGATCGACGCGACGGCGCGATAGTCGACCGTTGCCTCCGGCAGATTCACGGTGCCTGCACCGGTCACACGCATGAACGGCAACTGGGCCAGGAAGTCCTCGTTGCTCAGGATGCCGTCGGTCACGGTGCCCGTCGCGGTCAGCGTCGTGATCTCGGTACGCAGTTCGTCCGGCTCGGGTGGCGGCTCCTGCAACGTAAACGTCGCACGCGCCTTGCGCATCTGGTACCAGACATCGGTACCGAGCAGGGCACCATCCGACAGGCTAACGGCCAGCGTGCCGTCGAGGTCGCGGCGAATCGCATCGAGGTCCTCGCCCTGGCCGGACAACACGAAGCTGCCGTTGAAGGCGCCGGTGATGTTGTCGACATCAAAGACGGACTTGACCATGGGGCCGAGGTTTACGTCGGTCACGTTCTCGTTCACGGCGATGCGCACATCGTCAGTGCGGGCATCGATACGGATATCACCGGCGTACCGGCCCTCGAAGAAGTCCGCCGAAATCGGGTGAATGCGTGCGTTGCCGTCCTTCGAATCGATGACGACATTGATATTGGTGAACACCAGCCCGCCGAGCAGCACCTCGGCCATGTTGAAGTTGGCTTCCGTGTCGAAAGCGCGGAGCAGCTCGACCGGAATCTCGGCGGTAGCGCCGGACGCCTCTTCGGCCTCCGCCTCCTCGGAGGCAGGCGCCATGTACCGGGCGAGATCAATGGAGTCACCCGAGAGCCCCAGCCGGTAGAAACCGTCTTCAGTCAGCGGCAGGCCCGCAACGCCACGGAAGGTCGTGTCATCGACGGTAATCACCAGGTCGTTGAACTGGTGGAAGAAGTCGTTCTCGAAATACAGGGCCTCGAAACTGACGCGCTCCAAGGCGTCCGGGTCGGCCGTCTCAATGACGTCGAGTCCCAGCTCGGTCATCAGCGTTTTTGGCGAAAACGGCGGCACACTCAGCTCAACCTGCGGCGTGAGTTCTTCGCCGTAGTTAAACGGACGAACCTGCGCCACGGCACGGAAGCTGCCCAGCGCGACCTCGAACGGCCCCTGCGTCGATGACTGCGCGACGAGATCCGCATCGATCGACGGTGCCGACAGGCGGAAACTCGCCGGCGCCGGCGTGGCGCCTTCAACGCGACCACTAATCGACAGGTCCCGGACGCTCAGTGCCGCCTCGGCCAGCGTTACCGTCACACCGAGGTCGACCGTGCCGCTGATGCCCTGCGGTTCGGCTGAAAAACTCAGGCCACCGTCCAGCGTCAGCGGCTTGCCGAGTGCAGCCGGGCCTGATTTCAGGTTCATGTCCGTCAGGCGATAGGCGCCGCCGCTCGCGGCGTCTGCGTAGACCAGCGACGCGCCGGCAATATCCAGGCCGCCCACTTCGAAGCCGGCGATACCTTCCCCGCCACCGCTGTCGGTGCTGGCGCCCGCGTCAGGCTGCGCCTCGCCGGCCTCGGCCAGGTCTTCCCAGTTGGATGCGCCTGCCGCGTTGACCGCGAGGTTTACTGACAGGCCCTGCACGGACAGTGTGCCCATGCGAATTTCGCGGCTCAGCAGGGCAGGCAGGACGCGCACGCTCGCGCTGGCAGACTCGAGCGCAAAAAACGGCGTGGACGGGTCGAAGCCTTCCGCGTTACCCAGACGGACAGCCGGGAACTCGAGCGACAGGACCGGAAACAGGGTAAGGCCAATATCGCCGTCGATATCGAAGCTGCGCCCGGTCGCCTGCTCCACTTCGGCGGTGATCTCGTCCTTGTACTCGTTCGGGTCGAACGTCATGGCAACAATGACCACGGCGACGATCGCCAGCGCGACGATCGCGACGATTCCTAAGAGCAGGGTTTTAATCAGCTTGCCCATGGCAGCATCCATGTAATCGGGGGTCGCCAAGAGTACCAAAACGCCGTCACGGAATGACGTTCCGGTGTCTTCGAAATTATCGATCGGGTAAAGAAAAGGCCCCGGCGCCTGGGCGCCGGGGCCTGTCTTGAAGCAGCCTGGTCGTGCTTATTTACCGGCGCAGAAGTTCACCGAGCCGTTCAGAGTCTCGACGCGAACCGATGCCGAGGCCGAACCGACTTCGTGCGTCAGGCTGTAGCCGGGCGCGTAGCGGCTCGTCCGTTCTGCCCGCACGCCGAAGCAGTTCTTGATGCCGCCGTTGAAAGTTTCGATCTCGTAGCGGGCCGGCACTTCGTTCTGGATGTCGATGTCGACCCCGCCGTTGACCGACTCCATGGCCATGTCGCCGTCGTCATGCAGGCCACCCCGGAAGGTAATCCTGCCGTTGACCGTTTCCATATCCACAGCCTCGAACATGCCGCCCGTCACGCTGATCCGACCGCTGACGGACTCGGCCTCGAGATCACCCGCGAGGCCGACGGCGCTGATGCTGCCGGACACGCTGGACAGTTCGGCATCAATCACCTCGTCGTCGCCCTGCACATCGATACTGCCGCTGACCGTGCCGGCTTCGAGATCGCCCGTGTAGACCTGCGTGTCGATACGACCGCTGACGCTGGCGAGCTCGAGCTCGCCGTGGACGTCCTGCACTTCGATGTTGGCGCTGACGGTGCCGATGTCCAGGGAACTCTTTTCAGGAACCCGGACAACGAGGTCACTGCTGATGTCCTTGCGACCGATGTAGCGATTCGGACCTTTCACCTTGATGTAGATCTCGTCGCCATCGCGTTCGAAGATCAGCTCTTCAACGTCATCACCCAGTCTCCCGGTCACTTCGACCTCGTCGCGCGACCAGCCGCGGACTTCGACAGAGCCCGCCGTGTTGGAGATGCTGACTTCGCCACGCGGATCCGCGGCCAGCGTCTCGCTGACGTCTTCAGCGAGCGCCGGACTCACCAGCAGCGCGCCGAAAACTGTTAACCCAAATCGTTTCATAACTTCATCCTCGGTAGTGCGTCACCGCACTTAAATATCGTTTCGCGAGATCACGCTCTGCGTCAGGTCGCCGATGCGGCGCATCAGCGTCAGCTCCTCGCGATAGGTTTTTAACAACAGGGCCTGCAGCTGCGCGTTATTGGGATCCTTTGCAAGCTCTGCGTTAATTTCTTCAATGGCGTCGCGAATCAGTTTGAGATTCTGCTCAACGTTTGCTCGATCTTCCGGCGGCAACTTCTCGAGCTGCGCCTCCAGTTTCGACGCCAGGCCGCCACGGGCATCGGTAAAACCCGGGCCCAGCGAGTAGTTGTTGCCGAAGGCAGCCCGCTCGTAGAACAGGTCCTGCGGCGCAACGACGGGTGCCGGTTCTTCGCCCTGCATCGCGAAGTAAGTGACACCGGACGAACCGGCCACCAGCAGCACGACGGCGGCGGCCTGGTACAGCCATGGCGTCGAGCCGCCGCTGCTCTTTGGTTCCTGGATCGCCGCTTCGATGTCTGGCCACAGGTCACGCTCCGGCGCGATCGACCGGGACAGCCGTCCGGCGTCCTTCATCAGTTTGTCGTCGTTTAAATCAGTCATTCTCTGTAACCATCCTCGCCCAGTTGCTGCGCCAGCAGGCGACGCGCACGATGCATCTGGGCCTTACTCGTTCCGGCAGCGATACCCAACATATCTGCTGCCTCGACATGGCTGTATCCGTAGACCGCGTGCAGCACGAAAACATGCCTTGCGCCCTCTGGCAGCCGTTCGATCGCTTCCGACAAGTCACGAAGCTCACCGTCGTTCTGTTCCAGCGGCAGCGGATCCGTATTCTCCGCCACGACCTCCAGTCGGTAGGCTTCGCGCTTCGACTTGCGCATGCGCCCCAGCACCGAGTTCACCGCGATGCGGTGCATCCAGGTACCGAAAGCGCTGTCGCCGCGAAACTTGTCGAGCTGGTTCCACGCCTGGATAAATGCCTCCTGCGTGCAGTCTTCAGCCTCGCTGACGTTGCTCGTCATCCGCAGGCACAGCGCATAGATACGATCGACGTTCTGTCGATACAGAAGCTCAAATGCTTTCGAATCGCGACGTTTGGCGCGGGCCACCAGGCTCGCTTCGTCGCTGACTTCCTGCACTGCGGTCACCATAAACGCCAGTGTATCGTTGTTCACTGCGGCAGACAGTGCGCTCATGCATCAAAACTCCCGTAAATCTGACAGTTTGATGACCGCTGGGTGGTAACGGTTTAAAGGACTTGCAGGGAATTTCGGGCTTGTGACGCGGATCCCGTTTCCGCTGTGCTCAATTCTTCAGGCGCTGGCGGCGACCGCCGGCTCCGGAAGTTCGAGTGGCAGCGGTGGTTCGATGTAGGCCGCGCCACGGTTGGCCACCTCGCCGATCAGCAGCATGGCGGGTGCCTGTACGGCGTGCGCCTTGGCAAGGAGTGGTAGCTGGCCGAGGGTACCGCGGATGACTCGCTGTTCCGGCGTCGTGCCTCGCTCGATGATCGCGACCGGCGTGGTCGCGGGCCGGCCGTGTTGGACCAGAAACGTGGACAGCTCGGGGTAGCGCGAGACGCCCATATAGACAGCCAGGGTTTGCTTGTCCCGAGCCAGTGACGGCCAGTCCAGTGTGTCGATGGACTGCTTGCCGTGAGCGGTCACGAGCACGACGGACTGGGCGACCTCCCGGTGCGTCAGCGGTATACCGGACGCGGCAGCACAACCGGCGGCTGCGGTGATACCGGGCACCGCGCGCCAGGGCAGTCCGGCTGCATCCAGTGCTTCGGCTTCCTCGCCGCCGCGACCGAAAATAAACGGATCGCCGCCCTTCAATCGACAGACCCGCTTGCCGTCGGAAACCAGTCTCACCAGCAGGTCGTTTATCTCCTCCTGGCTGTTGACCTTGCAGCCCACGACTTTGCCGACACTGATGCGGTCGGCATCGCGACGCGCGAGGTTCAGGATCGCGTCAGACACCAGCCGGTCATGCACGATCACATCAGCGGCCTGCAGGCACTGCAGCGCTTTGAGCGTCAGCAGTTCGGGATCGCCAGGGCCGGCACCAACCAGCCAGGCTTCGCCGGCCTGCTCCGGTCGATGCGCCGCCACCATGCCGGCAAGTCGAGCCTCGGCGTCGCCCTGCTCGCCAAACGGCTGGTCGAAAAACTGTTCCCAGAATCGCAGGCGATCGGTGAAGCCGGAGAAACGCGCCTTGACGCGATCGCGCCACCGATCCGCCGCGCGCGCCAGTTCGCCGAGGTTTGCCGGCAGCAGTGTCTCAATCTTTGCCCTGACGCGGCGAGCCAGCACCGGGGCACTGCCGCCAGAGGAAATCGCCACCATCAGCGGGCTGCGATCGACGATCGCCGGGGTAATGAACGTGCAGCTGTCCTTGTCGTCAACCGCATTACAGAACACGCGCTGCTCGCTGGCCAGTCGGTGCACGACGCGCTCCACGGCCGGTACACCCGTGGCACTGACGACCAGCCAGTGACCGTCGATATCGCGCGCCTTGAAACGCCTCGCAATGTGGCGGAGTCGGCCGGAGTCGCGCGCGTCGGCAAGCTCCTCGCACAGTTCCGGGGAGACAACCGTCAGCGAGGCACCGGCAGCGAGCAACAACCTCGCCTTGCGTGCGGCGATGCCACCGCCGCCGATCAGCAGGCAGGGTCGGTCATCGAGCTCAAGAAAGGCGGGAAAGTAATCCATGACTCAGGCCGACTTGCCAAACGGCATCTCGTGCAGGCCGCACTCACGCGTGACGCCGAAAAAGCGGAGTTCCTCTTCCGAACTCACCTCGGACAGGGAGCGGGTCGTGTGCGTATCGCCGATGGATACGTAGCCCTTCTCCCAGAGCGGGTGGTAAGGAAGGTCGTGTTGTTTCAGGTACTCGTAGACGTCCCTGTCAGACCAGTCGGCGATCGGGTGTACCTTGTAGCGCTCGCCCGAACGGCCGACAAAGGCGATGTCTCTGCGGCTGGCCGACTGACCGCGCCGCAGTCCTGCGAGCCAGGTGCCCGTGTCGAGCTCGTCCAGCGCACGCGCCATCGGCTCAACCTTGTTTTCGCGGTTGTAGTCGGCAATGCCCGTTGCTCCCTGTTCCCAGCGACGACCGTAGTTCGCCTCTTGCCAGGCCGCGGACATCACGGGCCGGTATACCCGGAGGTCAAGATCCAGCCGTTCGACCAGTTCATTGGCAAAACGATAGGTCTCCGGAAACAGGTAGCCCGTGTCGATCATGACCACCGGGATATCGGCTTTGACGGTCGACACCAGGTGCAGCATGACCGCAGCCTGCGCGCCAAAACTGGACGACACGATGTGCTCGCCCGGCAACGTCGCCAGCGCCCACTCAACCCGCTGGGTCGCCGTCATTGCCGAGAGTTGTCGCTCTCTCCTTGCGTCGTCAGTCATGCCGCCGCTCCATGAAAGTTGAGGCCCGCCGTCACTTCGCGAATCACGCCGGTGCGAATGCAGAAACTGCCGAAGCGCTCACCGTCATCGCGCTCAGACGCGTACGCCTCGAACAGCGGAGCCAACGCCGCCAGGATGTCGGCCTCGTTGATGTTCTCGCGGTACAGGCAGCCGAGGCGATCGCCCGCGAAGCCTGCACCGAGATACAGGTTGTAGGTGCCCGGGCCTTTGCCGACGAGACCGATTTCGGCAATGTAGGGGCGTGCACAGCCGTTCGGGCAGCCGGTCATGCGAATCGTGATCGCATCGTCGTCGAGCCCTGCGTCGCTCATCGCGGCATCCAGCTTCGTGACCAGGTCCGGCAGGTAGCGCTCACTTTCCGCCATCGCGAGACTGCAGGTCGGCATGGCGACACACGCCATCGAGTTCAGTCGAAGCGCACTCGCCCGATCACTGTTGGTAATGCCGTACTCGTCGAGCAGCGCCGAGACGGCCGCCTTCTGGTCGTCTGTCAGGTCACTGATCGCGAGGTTCTGGTTCGGCGTCAGGCGAAACTCACCGGCGTCGAGCTCGGCTACCGCGCGTAACCCCGACAGCAGGCGGCGCTCGCCCACGTCGCTGACCCGGCCGTTTTCAACGAAGAAAAGGTAGTGCCAGGCGCCCTCGTCATCCTGCTGCCAGCCGTAGGCGTCACCGTTTGCCACGAACTCGAATGGACGCGGCGGCTGCAGTTCAACGCCGGCGCGCTTCGCGACTTCCTCGCGGAACCACTCGATGCCACGGTCGTCGATCGTGTACTTCAGGCGGGCATGCTTGCGATTGGTCCGGTCGCCAAAGTCGCGCTGTGTCGTAACGACGGCCTCACCCACCTTCAGGTGATCGTCGACGGACACAAAGCCCAGCTGGTCGGCCAGCCTCGGGTAGGTTTCAGGCTCGCCGTGTGACATGCCCATGCCGCCACCGACGGTAACGTTGTAGCCAAGCAGCTCATCGTCCTCGACGATCGCAATGAAGCCCAGGTCCTGGGCGAACACATCGGTGTCGTTCTGCGGCGGAATCACGAACGATGTTTTGAATTTGCGCGGCAGGTAGGTGTCGCCGTAGATCGGCTCGACTTCCGGCGTTGGCAGCTTCTCACCGTCCAGCCAGATCTCGTGGTAGGCACCGGTTGCCGGCGTCAGGTGATCGCTAAGCGCTCGGGCATGGGCCTGAACGGCCCGGTACACGCGCGAGCTTGTCGCCAGCGGCGGCGCCATGACGTTTCGATTGACATCGCCGCAGGCGGCCAGCGTGTCCATCATCGCCTGGTTGATGCCGGCCACCGTGGTCTTCAGGTTGCGCTTGATCACGCCGTGCAGCTGGAAAGCCTGTCGCGTCGTCAGGCGAATGGAGCCGTTGGCGTATTCCGTGGCGACACGGTCCATGTTCAGCCACTGCGCGGGCGTGCACAGCCCGCCGGGGACACGCGCACGGATCATGAAGCTGTAGGCCGGCTCGAGCTTCTGGCGCTTTCGTTCAGCGCGAATGTCGCGGTCATCCTGCTGGTAGATGCCGTGAAACTTCGACAGTTGTGTGTCGTCGTCGGCCAGCGCACCGGTAATCGCCGCCTCGAGGCTGTCGGCGAGAGAGCCGCGCAGGTGGCGACTGTCGGATTTGATGCGTTCGACGTCAGATAGCTTGCTCATCAGTACACGTCCCGCTGGTAGCGACCCTGCTGACGCAGTTCCTTGAGGGCCTGCTCGGCCGCCTCGGTATCAATGTTTCGATGCACGGCCAGTGCATCGCGCAGTGCCTCGTGCACATCGGGCGCCATGTGTTTCGCATCGCCGCAGACGTAGATATGTGCGCCGTCGTCGATCCAGCGAACCAGCTCCTCGGCGTTCTCGCGGATGCGGTCCTGCACGTAGATCTTTTTCGCCTGGTCTCTTGAGAACGCGACGTCGAGTCGCTCGAGTGAGCCCTGCTTCAGGTGACGCAGCCACTCCAGCTGGTAGAGGAAGTCACTGCCGAAATTGCGCTCGCCGAAGAACAGCCAGTTCCTGCCGGCGGCATCCTGCTCCGCCCGTTCTTCAACAAAGGCGCGGAAAGGCGCAACGCCGGTACCCGGTCCGATCATGACAACCGGTGTTTCGGCGCTGTCCGGCAGGCGGAATCGGTTGTTCTTCTCGACGTAGACGGCGACCCGGTCTCCGTCAGCAAGGCGGCTGCCGAGATACGTCGACGCACTGCCCCAGTGCGGTCGATCGAAGGCTTCGTAGGCGACTTCGGCGACGGTCAGGTGAACCTCGTCCGGGTTGGCGGCGAGGCTCGACGCAATCGAATAGGAACGCGGTGCAAGACGACGCAGCGAATCGGCCAGCGACTGTGCATCCACGCTGGCCGGGAACTGGCGCAGGATATCGATAACCTGGTGACTGTCGATCAGGGCCGACAACGCGTCCTTGTTGTCGCCAGCCGCCAGCGAATCGAGCGACTCATCGTTCGAGATACTCGCCCAGGCCCGAAGGAAGGGCAGGCTCAGCGCGGTTATCTCCAGGCGCGTCTGCAGCGCCTCGCGCAGTTCGAGGCTGTCGTCGTCAACCGAAATCACGGCGGTGCCGTCCACGCCCGTAACGGCGAGCACCTCGTCCACCAGCGCGGGCGGATTCACCGGCATGACGGCGAGCGAATCGCCCGGCTCGTAGGTAAGGCCGGAATCTTCAAGCGACAACTCGACATGGTAAACCGACTTGGTCGAATCGCGTCCTGTTATGCGCTGCACCGTCTGTACCTCGGCGAGATACGGATTGTCGCGATCGAACACGGGCGCGTCGGGGACGGCGCGCAACTGCGGAACCACGCTGGCCGCATTCGAAGGCTCCGGGAGCGCATCGAAGGTCGCTTCCGCCCACTGGCGTGCCGCGTCCTGGTAATCCACGTCGCACTCGACAATCGGGCTCAGGCGCACTGCACCCAGTTCGGCGAGACGGTCGTCGAATTCGCGGCCAGTCTGGCAGAAATTGACGTAGCTCGAGTCACCGAGCGCGAGCACGTTGTAGCGAAGCTTCTCAAGCCCGGGCGCCTTGGCCGACAGCAGGAACTCGTGGAACAGCTCGGCATCGTCCGGTGGGTCACCTTCGCCGTGCGTGCTGATGATGAAGCTCGCCAGCGTTTCCTTCTTCAGCGCCTGCGGCTTGTAGTCGGCGAGGCTGGACAGCTTGACGGTGTAGCCTCGTGCACGCGCGTCTTCAGCGAGGCGCGTTGCAATACCCTCGCCATTGCCCGTTTGCGATCCGTACAGGATCGTCCACGTCTCGCCGGCTTCAGCCTGCGGCGCCGGGGCAGCGGCCGACGGGGTGCCGGCGGCGGCGAGGCCGGCGGCATAACCACTCAGCCACTGCAGCTGCTGTGAGTCGAGGCCGGTGAAGGCGTCCTCGACCCGTCGAGCCTGCTCATTGCTTAAGGGAAACTGCAAAGAGGATGCGGTTGCGCTCATGTCGGTCTCTGGTTTCGGGTTCGAGCCAACCATAGGGACCGTCAGGCCTGTTCAGAACGAACGGATTCTTATCCGGATATAACACGCACCTATATAAGCAATCGCTAAAGTAGCCAGCGTCGCATAATCGGCCGCTGGGTCGGGCCATGGTCAGGCCGCTAACATTAAGTCCAGTTTACGAGTGCCGCCCAGCGAGAATCTGATACCATGAGCGCCCATCGACAGAGATGTCATTGGGTCTGACACGCGCCATGCAAAAGGGCTGTGCCGTTAAGCCGACCAAGATCGGACAGGGAAGAAAAACGTAATGCCAGGGCACAGTATCCTGTACATCGGCCGCGGTGAATCATCACGGGCCTTCCTCACCGAACTTGAATCTGTTTGCACGCTGTTAAGCCGTGCCGTTGACCTGCAGGTCGTGCACGAGTCGCAAAGCGGAATCGATACCGTGTTGCTCGACGTCGGCGACGACAGCATCGCGCCGGGCGAACCGATCGCCCAGCTGGTACAGACCCTGGAATCGTATTCCGTCGTCGCACTGACCGACCGCGCCCGCGAACACCGTGGCATTGCCGCGCTGAAAGCCGGCGCACAGGGCTACCTCTGCATCGACGACACCGATACCGACGAGATCCGCCACGTGCTGGATCACGCCCGTCACCGGTTTGAGCTGCAGCGCACGCTGTCGCGCAGCGACGCCAACGTGCTGTCAATCCTCGAAAACATCAATGATGGTGTGATCGTCGTCGATCGTGACGGCTTCGTGCTGGATATCAACCCGGCTGCGCGCACCATTCTCGGCCTGTCGGCGCGCGAGCTACCGGACGACAACTGGTGCCGGGCATTCTGCGGCCTTGATGAACAAGGCACGCCTTACCGCAACTCCGCCGAGTTGCCGCTGAATCGTGCGCGCGTTGGCCAGAAATTCGCTGGCCTGGTCTGCACCTACCGTTCGGAGGACCAGCCGGACTCCCTGTTGTCACTCAATGGCCAGGGCCTGTACGACGGTGACCAGCGTCTCGTGGGTGGTGTCGTCACGTTTCGCGATATCACGGACTCGCGTCGACGACGCCTGGCGCTGCAGAAACGTGCCCAGTATGACGAGCTGACCGGGCTGCCAAACCGCGGCCTGTTCGTTGAGCACCTGATGCGCGCCGTCGGCCGCTCCGAACGCAAGTCGACGCCGCTGGCCGTCCTGTTCCTGGACCTGGATCGCTTCAAGTCGGTGAACGATACGCTGGGCCATGACATTGGCGACAAACTGCTGGTGGACATCGCGAACCGGCTGCGTGGCCAGCTGCGTATCGGCGACTTCTGTGCCCGATGGGGCGGCGACGAGTTCGTGGTCTGTCTCGAGGACTTTGGCCGCACCGGCAACGCCGCAGCGGCGGCCCAGAAGCTGCTGCTGTCACTGTCTGACAAGTACTACATTGGCTCGAGCGAGGTGTTCATCACCCCGAGCATCGGTATTGCGACCTACCCGGATGCGGGTAACGATGCCGAGCGCCTGATCAAGGCCGCCGATGTCGCCATGTACGAATCGAAAAAACGCGGTGGCGGTCGCTTCCAGTACTACTCGAAAGCGATGAACACGCAGCTCGAGCAGCGCGAAGAGCTGGAGATGGGCCTGCGCCATGCGCTGGTTCGTCGCGAGTTCGTGCTGCATTACCAACCGCGCGTTGACCTGGCATCGGGACGACTGATCGGCTTCGAGGCGCTGCTGCGCTGGCAGCACCCGCGCTACGGCCTGCTGTCGCCGGATCGTTTCCTGCACATTCTCGAGGGTTCGGGCCTGATTCACTCGGCCGGCAACTGGACCATCGAAACGGCATCGAGGCAGCTGGCCGCGTGGCAGCGCCAGTTCGAACTGCCGGACCTGACGGTGTCGATCAACATATCCAGCCAGCAGCTGAAACACGACAAGCTGGTGGACATCGTCAAGAAGGCGCTGTCGGATACAGCGCTGGATCCCGGCTGCATCGAGCTCGAGATTTCCAACAGCAAGATCATTCGCGACCGTACCGACGAGCATGAAACCATGCAGGCGCTGCGCGAGCTTGGCATCCGCCTGTCACTGGATCACTTTGGGGTATCGGAGATGTCCTTCGAGTCGCTGGAAAACAGCTTCATCGACAGCTTCGTCCTCGACCAGTCGCTGATCACCGATGTCGAAGAGAACGACAGCCACCAGCGCATCGTCCGCGCAGCTATCGCCATGGCGCAGGGCCTCGATATCGAGGTGGCCGCCGGCGGCGTCGAGAAGGCCTCGCAGCTTGCCTTTCTGAAGAGCTGCAACTGCGACATGGCGCAAGGCCACCTGATTAGCCAGCCGATGGCGCCTGAAAAGGTTGCCGCCCTGCTCAGGAGCGAAATCGCCGGCAACCGGCTGCTGCGCTAAGCCGTTACTGTTTTCTCTTCTCCGGCTCTGCCTTGCGCGTCGCCGGCTTCACCTGGATTGCCTGCTCGACTTTCTGTGGCTGAACCTGGATCGCCCTGCGCGGAACCGGGACCGCTTCGGGCCTCGTGGGCGCCGGGGCAAACTGCATTTCCGCAGGCTGCGGACGCTCGTCCGCCCCAC
>CAZSIQ010000022.1:0-12329 GCA_964606915.1 uncultured Woeseiaceae bacterium
TAATTTGTGTGCATTTTCTGAGCTTTTCATGGCGTTTGTTTTATCTTATTTGCTATAATATTATATCTTTAATCTTTATACCTGCTAGGTATTAGTTTTATTTGGAAATCTATGAGTAATCCGGACATTCTTATCAGCGAGGTCGGCCCCAGAGACGGCTTGCAGAGTATCGACACGATACTGCCAACAGAGGTGAAACTGGACTGGATTCGGGCGCAGGCCGCTGCTGGCGCACGTGAGATCGAAGTCGGTTCTTTTGTACCACCCAGAGTACTGCCGCAGATGGCGGATACGGTTGACGTGGTGGCCGGCGCACTGGCTATCCCGGACCTCTGCGTCGCAGTGTTGGTGCCTAATTTGCGTGGCGCCGAAAATGCCGTGAAAGCCGGCGCCCACAAGATTTCCATACCCTTCTCGGTCAGTGAAACACACAGCCTGAAGAACGTCAGGCGCAGTCATGACCAGGTCATAGACGACGTCAGAAAGATCAGCGAGCTCATTGCAGGCCAGGAAAATCCACCACATTTCGAAGCCGGACTTTCCACGGCTTTTGGCTGCACACTGGAAGGACCGGTGTCAGAAGACCTGGTGGTCCGCTCGGCCGCACGGCTGATGGATGCCGGGGTCAGTGAACTCGGCTTGTCCGACACAACCGGTTACGCCAACCCCGCGCAGGTGCGACGGCTCGTCCGCCGGGTCCGCGCGGAGGTCGGCGCCGAACGACTGACCGGCGTGCACCTGCACAATACCCGTGGCCTCGGACTGGCCAACGCACTCGCCGCTATCGACGAAGGCATAACGACAATTGACTCCTCGCTGGGTGGTATTGGCGGTTGCCCGTTCGCACCTGGTGCCAGTGGCAACATCGTCACGGAAGATCTCGTTTTCATGCTGGAGGCCATGGGGCTCAATACCGGCATCGACATAGAAAAACTGCTGGCCGTACGCTCTATACTCGCTGCTGCGATTCCGGACGAGCCGCTGTACGGATTTATCCCGGACGCCGGCGTGCCAAAAGGTTTCCTTAACGACGAGCCGTTTGAAAGCTACTGAAACGGTCGTCAAGCCCTGGACGGAAAAGGCTCTGTGCCATCGTGCTAACTGCGGCAATGATTCTTAACCGGCAAAAAGAACGGCAAGAACAACTCCATGGCAGGCCCGTAGCTGGGCACTGTGATAGAGCGCATGGACTCCACAAGTATCGACCGTGGTTTTCGTTTTGCCGCGATAACCCTTTGCTGTACATGATTTCATGGTCGATCACGGTGCTCGACGAATTACTGCAACGAAGCCCGGGCACGATTGATAAACGCAAACTGGTGAGCGCATGAAGAACTTGTGGCTTTGCATGATTCTCCTGGCAGGCAGTGCTGCTGCGGCTGATACGAGTAACCTGGATCGACTGGCCGACCTGATGCACGGTACCTTCGACACACATGCGAGTAACGCGGACAGCAAACCGGAAACGCATCTTGTCGATCGGCGGGTCCGGATCGACCTGCCACTGCTGGGCGATTACGTCTTTTATTCGCAAATTAACGAAGGCGAGGAGCAAACGGTTTACCGTCAACGAATCCTCGCGCTTGAAGCAGCTGACGACGGCAGAATCGTACAGTCAGCCTATTCACTTAAGAACCCCGACCAGTTTGTAGACGCAGGACCCGGTGACTTTACGGAGGTTTCCAAGGCAGACCTTGTTGCCAGCCTCCCGGACGGTTGCGAGCGGGTATACGAATTGCGTGGCGCCGAATTCTACGGTCGCGTTGATCCGCGCAACTGCATCATCACGTCCAGTCGCACGGGCAAATTGAGAGCCATCGAAGCAGAGTCCATCCTGTCCGAATCCAGCCTGAAGCAGGCTGAGCGCGGATTCGATGCAGAGACGGGTGAAAAACTGTTCGGTACGGAAGAGGGCGAATTCTATGAACTGTTCCGTCGCGAGCAGTAGTCATCGAATTCAGTCATGCGAGCGATGATCGTGGTCATGCGAATGGCTGTGCGTCGTCCACGGCTTGTAGTCGAATTGATCGAGGCCGCGGTAGTAATGAGGATCTGTGCGGCGGCCTTGGCTTGCGGTCTTCCCTAAGAGTTCACACTCAGCACCATTGCGTACTGAAAGCGCGACGGGTCATATAGACAGTCCAGGATGTCGACGACCTCGCCGGCCCCGTTACGTGACTGGCGGCGAATGGATAACAACGCGGCACCTGGCTCGACATCCAGCTCGGATGCGACGAAGTCAGATGCGCTTTCTGCGGCCAGTACCTGGTCGATCTCGTCAATCTGTATACCATTATCGCGGATCAGGTCGAGGCGTGGCTTTTTCTCGAGGTTAGCCTTGGTAAAGCCCTTGCGAATCCCCTTGGTCCAGCTCACGTAATAGGCAAATGGCTCGCCCTCTTCGTTGCTCCGCACACGCACCAGCTTGTGAACGGTTTCGCCGCCCGCAAGCGACAGGCGCTCCCGGATGTCCGCCGGCGGTACCACCTTTTCACAGGACAGCACCCTGACCTGGGTGTGCTTGCCCATTTCAACCAGGTTTTCGAGCATCCCGACGAGCGGCGCGCGGACCGGCTGTGGCTTGTACTGGTACGTTACGTGTGAACCGCGACCGCGGAATCTCTCGATCAGGCCTTCGGCGGCCAGCTCGTCCATCGCACGTTTCGCAGTGATCCGCGACACGTTGAACGTGGCCGCAAGCTGCTGTTCGGTCGGCATCTGTGCGGCGAACGGGATCGTGCCGTCGACAATCGCTTCATGCAGTACCGAGTAAAGCTGGTGGTACAACGGTACGCGGGACAGCGTTCTTCCCTTGGCGACTTCCCAGTTCGCTTTCAGGGACTTCAGGAGCTCACTCATCTAGGTCGCGACTTTATTTGTTTTATAAGCTCTATCAATATAACTATAGGACTTATCGATCGCAACGACCGTCGGGCATTGCGACTCAGTAGCTCACGTGTTCGCCAGCGCACGCTTCACCTGTCGCTCGAGATTTTCCATCGGCAGGACATCAGGCCCGCGCTTTAAGACAAATTCCAGGAAGCGTTCGGCGATCAGTGACAATTGCTTGGTCCGTGGCCAGGCAACATACCAGTCGGACAGGATCGGAAAACCCTGCACGCGCAACTGAACCAGATCATGACCGACCGCGTCGGCGAGGACATAGGCCGAGAGCACAGTAATGCCCATATTTTCCACAACTGAGTACTTGATAGCCTCGTTGCTCTCGATGGTCATGGTCTTGCCAAAGCTCAGCCCGTTGTTATCCAGATGTCGTCGAATGGCGTTGTAGGTGCCAGATCCGGGTTCCCGCATCAGAAACTTCTCATCGGCAAGGTCCTGCCACTGAAGCCCACGGCGGCCCGCCAGGTGATGCCGACTGGAGGCAATGACGGCAATCGGGTTAGGCAGGAAGCGTACGGAGTCGATATCCAGGTCGGTCGGCAGATCGTTGAAGATATACAGGTCGTCCTGGTTGTCGTTCAATCGTCGCACGATCTCTTCGCGGTTGCCGACATGGAAAGCGAGGTCAATGTCCGGGTATTCGCGACAGAACGGGCCAAGAATCTTCGGCAGGAAGTACTTGGCCGTCGTCACAACGGAAATACCCAGTCGCCCGGAGGTAAGCCCTTTGAGGTTGTTGACGGACTCGTCCAGGCGGCGAATCGAGTCGAAGATCCGTGTCCCGGTATTCACGACCTCACGCCCCGCATCCGTCAAGTACAGCTGCTTGCCAATGACTTCGTGCAGCGGCAGGCCGATCGCCTCTGACAGCTTCCGGATCTGCAGAGATACCGCCGAGTGGCTCAGGTAGAGCTCTTCCGCCGCCCGGGACATGCTGTTGTGCTCCGCAACCTTGAGAAAGATCTCGAGCTGGCGGAGCGTACCGAGGCGGGTAAGGAGACGGGATTCCATAGTTTTACGATTATAAACAGTTATTGTTTTAATTATTTATTTTTGTTTTTGCGAGCTGGGCTTTAAGCTGTACGTCAGTCCAACTGAACCGGAAGAAAACGCTCATGAGACCTCACGTAGAACTGGTAGACGAGAAAGACCTGCTTTGGCACCCCGCGGAACTGCCGCATGGCGAAGGCGAGGCGCGCCAGCGCAACCTGAGCTATGACGAGGAAGACGGTGCAGCCTCCCTGCTGGTCGAATTCATGACCGACTGGGGCCGCAGCGCCGGACTGCACGCGGCACAGACCGAGTGGTTCGTGCTGGAGGGCAAGATCACGATCGGCGATCGCGAACTGGGTAAAGGCGGCTACTGGTGTGCGCCGCGTGGGGTCACCGTACCGCGCGCCAGCGCTGAAGCCGGCACCAGGATCTTGCTGTTCCGCGAATACAGCAACTGGGAATTCACACCGTCCGGTGACGATGCAGTGGAGATCGACAAGCTGGTCGTGCAGGACTCGGAAGCCATGGACTGGTATGACGTTGTTGACCCCGAGAATGGCAGCCCGATGGACTTCGAACGCGGCGGCACGCCGGTACCCGGCCTGTTCATCAAGCTGCTGTGGCGCGACCCGGAGAACGGGTTCTACACGCGACTGATCAAGGCCAAGCCTGGCTGGCGAGAGCATCCGCTGGCCCACCACCCCGTGTATGAAGAGGCGTACTGCCTGGACGGCGAATTCGACTACAACTTCGGCACGATGGTACCGGGCCAGTACTTCTTCCGTCCGGCCGGCGTCCGCCATGGCGACTTCACAGCCGGCGAAAAGGAGGGCTGCGTCTGGATCCTGCGCTGCGACGGCGATCTCGTCGACTGGTACACCGATAACGCCTGCGTCGAAATGAAAGGCGATCCGGTGAACTGGGGCGACGAGTACCCGGGCACAGAGCCGCCGGCCTTCATCCAGCCGGTTCGCTCTCGCTCGATCGGCCCCTGGAAAGATCCGTCCTACCAATAGGCTGAACAGGCGGGTATCGGTACATGACTGATGCACTCGGATGGCGCGCCAAGTTCGGCGTACTCGGGCCCTCGACCAACACGATCGTTCAGCCCGAATTCGACGACATGCGCGTCCCCGGCGTGACCAATCATTACAGCCGGATCGTTATCCAGAATGCCAGCGCGGTTTCTGACGAGACCTTCATGGCCGGCACCATGGAGATCAATGAGCATGTCGTCGAGGCGGTGCATGGTGTCATGACCTGCGCACCGGACTACCTGGTCATGGGCATGTCAGCGGTCACCTTCTACGGCGGCGCCGAAGGCGCCCGCCAGTGGCAGAAGCACATCGTGGACGAAGCCGGCATCGGCATCTCGGTGGGCTCCGAGTCCATTGCCGAAGCGTGCAGGGCTATCGGTGGCATCGAGCGAGTGGCGCTCTTGTCACCTTACTTCCCGGTGGCCAACCGTGAAGTCATGAACTTCCTGTCCGACCATGGCATCGAGACTGTGCGCGACACCTGCCTGCAGTGCCCAAGCTGGACAGCCATTGCCGAGGTCGACGAGGCGCGGATCCGGCAGGCAGTCTCGGAAATCGACGGCGATGATGTCGATGCAGTACTGCAGGTCGGCACCAACCTGTGCATGCTGACCCTGGCGGCCACCATGGAGAAGGAACTTCAGAAACCGGTCATTGCCATCAACGCGGCGACCTACTGGCATGCGCTAAGGACTAACGGTATCGAAGACCAGCTGGACGGATTCGGGCAGCTGCTTTCTGATCACTAACGCGTCACGTCGCGGTAAACGCCTGCTCCTGCCGCTCGAGCACAGCGGCCCTCCCTTGCGCCACGCCAATGCACTCGGGCTTCGCGGTTTCGCCGCTCGGATCAAAACGCTGTCGCGTTTTTTCGAACCTCCGACCCCTGCCTTCGGAGGGCTAGCCCTGTCTAGGGTGTCAGTAGTTCTCGCTTGGCGCTAGCCCATATCTAGCTAATACCTAGAGGGCAATCGGGAATTCGCTTGGCCATCGAATGACGCCAATTAACTGCGTTCGTGCCAGTCAAGATCAAGGCTGGTCGCAAACAGGGCGCGCTTGTGGAACAAATCTTTCTCTATATTCTGTGACCGATCCTCTCATCGGGCTAGGACCAGCTTTCCCGGGTGTGCTGGACAAACCTGTTGTCTCAGCTCCGTTCTTAAGCGAGACCTTAATGAGGCCTGTCCAACTTGGGTTACGTGCCGGCCAGCTCCTTTACGTAGTCGGTATCAATCCCGATGCCAACCATATCGATATTCTTCTGGGAGACATGGGAAACGCTCAACACTTCGAAAGACTGAGCCACCTAAAGTCTTTGCTCGGCACCGGCTCGTGGCTACAAATCAAAAACCAGGGCGGCCTGCGGCGTTCCTTTGCGCTTAAGCTTCCGGCTCGGCCTGCAAGAGCGCGAATACGACCGGTGAGAGTTCCCCGGTGGCAGGGAGTCGATTAGAGACCTGGTAGTCCATCAGCGCACGTCGACTCTCGTCTCCCCATACTCCTTCGGCATTTACAGGGCCATGGCCAAGCTCCGACAGCTTTCGCTGAGCCGCAGCGAAGCGGTCCGCGGGACGCAACGCGGCATAGCGATCGATGCTGGCGCGGAACGCAGCGGGGTCGCCCCAGCCGCTCTCGAGGCAAGGTCGGTAGTCGATGTCGTAGTAGTTGGCGATGTGGATAAGCGTAGCCGCCTCCGCGATACGCCGCTGTGCGAGCTGCGGACCGTCTGCCCATCGTCCGGAGAATCCGACCTCGGCAAACTCATCACCATTCTCGACGAGCAGCGTCGCTTCAGCCCGTCTTGAGCCCAGCATGACGCCAATGGCGGTCGAGAATACGACGACCCCGTTCTCCGAGGTAACAAAGTCTCCGGCGACGTAGTCATAGGTTTGAGAGCCGCTTAATCCGAGCCGACCCCTGAGCCAGCCGACGTCGACGCCGCCGCTGCCACGACGCAGCAACTCGTCATCCTGAGTCCATGCACCGGTGATCGTCAGCTGACTGGGTACGTCGGAATTCTCCAGGGTCGAGCGCACGCGGGTGGTTTCCATTTTCGATATGGCCGTGTGTACGAGCCACTCGCCCGCCTGACTGAGACGAGTCTCGCGGGTGAGTCGGCGGGGTATCGTTCGATCGCGGATCTCGTCAACGTTCACCAGGATCGGGTCAAGCTGGGATTCTTCAATAATCCCTCCGAGGCACTGCAAACCGAAGGAATGCTCCGTCGCGACGGGCGTAACTTCCGCCATACCGGAGTAACTGCTCGGCGGCTGCAATGCGCTGCATCCGGAGAGGGTGAGTGAGGCGGCTACTACCAGGGCGGTAGCGCGGAGAGGTGAGTGCTGCATCGAAAAACTCCTGACGTGTCGTATTTGAGGTGACAACGCCGGATGCAGCCCCTTTATTCCATCAGTCGTTTGCGGGCCCGTTCGCGTCGCATCGACCCGCCTGCCAGCCCGCTTCGATGAGGCAGGACTCGGTCGCTTTGTCGAATCCCGGCAGCGCGCCGAGCCGATAGAGGACTTCGTCGATGGCTGCGACGTCGATTCCACTGGCAGGGCGATAGACGGACGGTTGGTCGGGCGCGACGCTGGCGACCTGCACTTCGACCTGCCATCCGTCCGCAGTTCGACACGCTACGCCAGTGGCGCCCCTGTCCGTGTCTCCAACCTGGTATTCCCGGCACAGTGACCCGTCGTCGGTCGCGAAGCTATGGATCGCCTTGAAGCTCCCGTCCCCGACCGTGATCAGCTCACCGGATGCGGTTGTCTCCAACGCTTCCGCGAGCGAGTGATTGCTCGCAACGAGACCGGTCGCGAACACACTGTCACGAGTATTCGTGGTAAGCCCGGCAACCAGTACGACGCCCAGCGCGAGTACCGCGCTCGCGGCAAATGCGAGGGGCCATAGGTTGCGGACCTCCCGCTTCGGAAATGCCGTCACATTGTCCGCCGGCGCCGAACCCATCACGAGGGCCTCGAGGTGAGCCGGAACCGGCTCATCGAGTACATCGTCGAAAGCGCCGGCCAGCGCAGCGCGGCTGTCTACGTAGGCGGACAACTCCGCCTGCAACGCGGGGTCCGCCTCTACGGCTTCCGCGACTCTCACGGCGTCGTCTGCCGACAGCATGCCGTCAGCGTAGGCCATCAGCTCGTCACGCCCTATGTTGTCAATTCGTTCCGTCATCGTTCCGTTCCCTCGGAGAGTGCAGCCTGCAACGACTTACGCGCCCTCGACAGACGGCTCATAACCGTACCGATCGGGAGCGCCATCATGTCAGCGACCTCACGGTATGAGTGTCCCTCCACCAGCACGGCAACGACAATCAGCCGCTGCTCGTCCGGTAGCACGGCCAGCGCACGATCGATGTCCGCGAGGCCCGCACTCTGCTCAGAGCCGCCTTGTTGGGCGACGTTCGGCATGTTCTCCAGTTGGTCTCCCGCCATCTCTACCTCTCGGCGCTGCGCCTTTCGGCGGTCATCCAGAAAGCTAGTCTGCACGATCCTGTACAACCAGCTATCAAGACGCGTCCCCGGCTCGAACTGATGCAGTCGGGTTAGCGCCTTCTCCAGCGCGACCTGGACCAGATCGTCCGCATCGGTCTGATTACCCGTCAGGCCGCGTGCGAAGCGGCGCAGCCTGGGAATCAAAGCCACGATGTCGTGGCGCAGGTCCGATTGTTTGCTCATAGCTCCATGTTCAGAGTGACAACGGTGTTGAGGCCGACTTTATTCCGCGCCGGACGCGCGAGCGCAGAGTATAGCTAGCCCCGCTGGAGCGTGGAATAATGACTCGCCCTGGCCCGTTGTCATTGCGTGTCGACCAGGCTTTAGAAGGAAGCGCGGTCTTGCAGCGAAGAATCAGAACGAAGACAGCGGCACTGATCGTTTCCGGCGCGATTGCCGGATCCAGTCTCGTGTTATCGCCCACCCCGTTGCTCCTGCCGCCAGTTATGGCGCAGGAAGTCGACGATTGGGATGACGATTTCGATGATCTTGACGGCTTTGATGACGATTTCGATGACCCTGACGGCTTTGATGAGGATTTCGACGGAGCCGATGCGGACTTCGATAGTGATTTTGAGGACTTCGATAATTTCGGGGGCGGCAACGAAGATGACTTCGACTCCGACGATTTCGATGCCGATTTCGACGATTTCCTCGACGACGATGATGACGAAGACGATATCGACGACGAGGACGAGGACGAGACAGATGAAGACGACACGCCGTCAGCGCTCGACGGCGCGTCTCCGGACATCGACGCATTAATCGATGGGATCGAGTTTGACGACGACGGTTTCGCGTTCGAGTCCGGAGAGATTCTCGCCTTCGATATCGGTGCCGTTGAACTAGAGATCGCCCGCGATCTAGGCTTCACGCTGGTCGAGAGCCGCAGCCTGGATAGCATCGATGGCCGCGTGGTAAGGCTTGCGATTCCCGACGGATTCAGCACGACAAAGCAGGCGCTGACGGCGCTCACCCAGACCCTGCCGGCAGCGCCTTTCGACTATAACTATGTGTATCAGCTGCCCGAACGCCCGGCGCAGAGTACCGGCAGCGAGTTCATGTACGACAGTATCGGCGAGCCGCGCTCTGGAGCGGGCATACGCATCGGTGTGATTGATACTCTCGTCGATCCGTCGCACCCTAGTCTGATCGGACAGTCGATCACCGTTGCCGACTTCGCGGGCGAAGGCGGACGCGACGTTATCCATGCAACGGCTGTTGTGTCCATCCTTACCGGTGACGATCGCGCTTCGGGCTACCGAGGCCTGTTGCCCGGCAGTGACGTCTACTCGGCGAACGTTTTTTCGCTCGATAAGCAGGGGCGGCCCAGCTCCAACGTCTACGTCATGGCGGCTGCCCTCGACTGGGTGGCGTCACATGATGTCGGCGTGATCAACGCCTCGCTGGCGGGACCACAGAGCGAGGTGATCCGGACGATCCTTGCACGGCTTGATGCCCGTGGACACCACATCGTTGCGGCGGTCGGCAACGAGGGGCCAGCCGCTCCGCCACTCTATCCTTCGTCTTACGAGAACGTGACAGGCGTTACCGCGATCGACCTCGAAGGCCGCGTGTACCGCCGAGCAGGCCGGGGTGACCAGGTGGATTTCGCGGCACCCGGCGTCCGCGTGCTGGCTGCGGACGCCGGCGGCGGCTACAGACAGTTTACCGGGACGAGTTTCGCGACTCCGGTTGTTTCCGCGTTTATCTCGCAACAGATCAGGGTCCGGGGTGAACGCTCACCGGGCGATATCCTGTCGAAGCAATCCGTACGAGATCTCGGTGAGCCGGGTCGCGACGAGACGTTCGGTCTCGGCCTGATCCTCGCGCCAACGGACAACAAACCTTAAGCGATCGTCAGCAGACTGATTCCGTGTTGCCGGCAATGGCGTGTGAGTCGCTGTAAGAGGTCTCCGTCGGTAGAGAGCCACGGATCGTCGACGATCACCACTCTTGGCCTGTGGCACAGCGCCCTGACGAGTCGTAGCCTCGCGATCGTCCATACGCTGAAATTTGTCGACCAGGGATCGATCAGCGGGTCGGATGTTGTGTCGAGGTCACCGAGTCCGGCGACACTCAGCGCATCGCGGACCACGGCCTCTTCGGCGTTTCGCTTCGCGGCGACGACCTGGGACAGACGCCCACGACGCAATGGCCGGGACGGACCGACGATGGCAACACGACGAGCCCAGTCGAGCGGGTAGATTTCGGCCGCGGAAAGACCGTCGACGCTGACCGCGCTGTCGCAGTTCGCGACCAGCCCAAGATACTCGACGTGTCGATCGCGCGAGCGAGTTGCGTTCTCGCCGGCTCCGACTAGCGTGGTGTCTCCGACTTTCAGCTCCATTCCCGGGCCCGGCGGCAACCGGCGGTGGCCGACATGAGATTCGCTCGGCATCTCATTGGCGCGGTCGATTAGCTCGTCGATGCGATGCATCGCTATACGGTGCTCGACGAACTGGAACGCGGCATCCGCCAGTAGCCTGAGTGCGAGCGCCGTCAGTCCGAGGGCGAACAGTAGTGTCGCCCAGCCACCCGCCTCTTCGATGATCGATTGACCGCTAGCCTCGAGCAAGACGACGAATGCGGCGCCCAGCGGGACCGTCAGCATGACCGGAATGAGAAGAGCACCTCGCAAGCGGCTCTCTCGGTAAGCCGATTCGAGAACAGCCTCACCCGCTTTCCGTACCGGTCGGATCGCCCGACTTTGCGCCGAGTAGGCAGCAGCGGCGCGGGCGCCGAGCAGCAGGTCGCCGACTTTGGCCGACAGTCGTCCACGCGCGCGGCGGTGACCCGCTATTCGTACTGACATGCCGGGAATGCCGATCGCGACGACGGCCATCGACAGTGCAGCGGCGATCGCGCATGCGACAACGCCGGGGGCGCGCGCCGCCAACCACGCCGACGAAAACGCACCGACCAGGCCGATCAGGCCGGCAACGCCGCCGCAGACGCCGATGTTGGCCCAGTCCCTGATGGCGTTGAGGTCGCCATGCATCCGGATCGCGAGTGTTCCGAAACGACCCGGTCCGCCACCGGACGAGACAGCGATTGCCTGTCTGGCCAGCGTTCGACGGAGCTCGTTGACGTAGTTCAGGCCGAGCCGCTCCCCTCGCAGGTTTCGCAACCAACCCAGCGCAGCCGCAAGACCTCCGGACAACAGCAGGAACACCGCCGCCAGTAGTCCGTCGCTGGTTCCGGTCACGACCGCCTTGACGGATGCGGCCGCAAGCACCTGCGCCGCCACCTCGCCGATCGCGATCGCCAGCAAATAAAGGAAGGCGGCCTTTCGGCCGCCTTCGAGGAACCGCGGAGTAGCGAGTTCGCCTTGCATCGGGCGAGCGATTCAGGAGGCCTGAGACCGAGTGGCAGACCGACCGACAGGTATGTCGGTGATCGGCCTCAGAGGATTTATCCAACTCATCGGTTGTTCGCCCGACTCGAGCTCTTTGAGTCCCAGTATCGGAACCTCGGTACTGTCCGACGCCTCGCGGACCGCAAGCGGCGATGCGGTGACGGCGCCGCTGATGCAACGCAGCGTTAGCACTAAATCTCTGGCGATCTGCACGCCGAGTCTGATCGCGGAACTTGAGTCGGCGGCGTACACCCAGTGGTCGACCAGCAGCCGCATGGCCTCATCTTCGAGCAGAGAGACCGTCTCCTCCTGGTGGATGCCATCGGCGATCTCCAGAACGATGACGTCGCAATTGTCGGCTTCCAACTCGCCCACAAGAACCTGTGCAGCCGCGATTATGCGGGTCGCGCTCTCCTTGTAAGTCGTCGCCATGCCCGCATCCGTGAAGTCGTAGGCGCGATGGCATCCCGCGTCGCGGAATTTCCAAAGATCGCCGCCGGAACACGTACCCGTGATCTTAGCCGCACCGAC
>CAZSIQ010000022.1:12429-45281 GCA_964606915.1 uncultured Woeseiaceae bacterium
GGAATTTCCAAAGATCGCCGCCGGAACACGTACCCGTGATCTTAGCCGCACCGACGGTGAGACCCTGTTGCGTAAAGCCACGTATCAACCCGGCCGCTGTCGTTGTCTTGCCTGAGTTCATGCTGGCACCGAACACGGCAATCACAGGAACGCGACTGATTACAGTGCGCCACTTTCCTAGTCCGTAATCGACCAGGTTAATCGGTTGTCCGTCATGATCGACACAGACGCCCATTGGCGCCAGCGACGTCGGCGGACGGTCATCATCCGCGAATTTCAGGTTGGTTGCGACGACCGTGGCCGCGAGTCCGCCGGCGGCGGCAAGATCGCATCTGCCGAGATCCTGAGGCATCAGCGCTTCGTAGGCATCTGGCGCATAGCGATTGCCATAGACAAGAAGGACTTCATCGCCTTCGTAAAGCGCGCTCCGGCGCCCGCTCGGAAGTTCGATGCGTTCCAGTCGGCCGATCTCCTCGACACGCGCCAGCACGACGTCACCGACCTTCGGCTGGTACTCGTGATCGATATAACCCTTGATCGCCGAGAGAGGAACGCGGCGCGTCGAGAATGCGCGCTTCGCGGCCTCAATGCGTTTGCTCGGCAGAATGGTAATCATGTCGCTCTCCTTTTTGGGGTGGGTTCATTTCGTCTGCTTGAGTCACGACAACGACGTCAGCCGCCAACTTATTCCCGGAGCAGATCGCTGAGGTGTGTGCCTCGCCTTTTAACTGTGAAACGCTGCGGGTTCCGGAATGTGCGTGGCCCCTCTGCGCGCCCCTATTCGGGGCTTTTGTATCGGGCTACGATCGCCTGGCTGGTGAAGCGGCTACAGATTCATCTTTGTGTCGGAACTGGCCACAACGCGGTCTCGTAGGGGGCACAACGCCCGTCGCCGAACGCTCCGATACCACGTAAGCAGTTGAGAAGGTTGGCGCGCCCGAGAGGATTGATTGAACGGCAGCTGCACTGCCTCACCTCCGGCGTCTGTCGGCGAGCAAGTTCGCCTCGGATCAGATTGGCTTTGGCCGATCTTCACCCCGTCCGGAACAGATCTGCATAGCGTTTGAACACATTGAGTCTTCTATCGGGGCGGGCGGCCTACGGGCGTCCAAAACGTTGACGCGTTTTGTCGAACGGAGGCTCTGTTCAGGCTAAGCAGGAACCTGAAACCGGAGGATTTCTCGTAACAGCCTTCAGGCTGTTACGACCCTTCGGGCTTCGCGGCTTCGCCGCTCGGATCAAAACGCTAGTGCGTTTTGTCGAACGGAGGCTCTGTTCAGGCTAAGCAGGAACCTGAAACTGGAGGATTACTCGTAACAGCCTTCATGCTGTTACGACCCTTCGGGCTTCGCGGCTTCGCCGCTCGGATCAAAACGCTGGCGCGTTTAGTGACTCGAATCGGCTCTGGCCGATTCTCGGGGCTTCGCCCCGCCCTGCGGGCGTCCAAATTGCTGGCGCAATTTGTCGAACCGGAGGCTCTCATCAAGCCCTCGGGCACTCCAGATACCAAAAAGGGTCCCGTTAGGACCCTTTTTGGTATCTGGCGCGCCCGAGAGGATTCGAACCTCTGACCCCTGCCTTCGGAGGGTAAGCCTGTCTATAGTCGGTGATTGGCGTTATTTGTTCTATTTCTATAAATATCTGTCTTTGTTGAAAAAACATCGAATACTGCGTTGGCCGATAAAGACCAATCCAGCTCTTCTTGCAGCGTCACCGTCAAAACTGGTCACGGAAATGAGGCGAATCTGCCCTCTTCTTTGTCCTGTTCAACCCCAAGAACGCATCCTAAACAAGGTTCGCCCCTAAAGTACTCAGAAGCCGACGATATGTCATTCACATGTCAACTTTCCGATCTCGTTAGACCTGCGGCCGAGCGCCGCCATAAGACGGGCGTCATATGCCGATCACGTCGTCCGGATCCAGTTCAAGACCGGCTCATCTTTGTTCGCCATCCTCATGAGGTGGTCGCCGACGACGCGCTCGGCACGGTCGAATTCGGCCGGGTCCGGCACCTGCACGCGAAACGCCATACCAGTCGATGACACCGTGATCGTGCATTCACCGAACGGAAAGTGGATGGTGCTGACGCTGTCGCCAATCTCGACCTCCAGCTTGTGTGAGAAGTGCTTGCATAGGCGCTTCATGTAGGCCACTCCGTGCTTTGTTTCCACAATGGCATTTGTCTCTGTCATAGCATCCTACCTTTGAGGGATCACCGGGGGTCGAATCTTGAACGGACCCTCGGGCAGGATAACGTTGTTGTCATCGACATAGCGTTGCCACGCGTCCTGCATCATTTGCAGACGCTCGGGCTCCTGTGACGATAGGTCGTTCAATTCCATCGGATCGTCGACCAGATTGTAAAGCTGCATACCGCCCGGGCCTGCCGGTTCAGGCATGGATACCAGCTTCCAGTCACCCATGTAAACCGCCTGACGTCCCCACATTTCCATACCGAGTATGTCGTTCTCGTCACGAACACGACTCGCCTTACCCGAGAGCAATGGCATCAGGTTAAGCGAGTCCGTTGGACTCTTGCGCTGTTTCGCAGGTAACCCTGCAGCATCGGCTATCGTGTGATACCAGTCGGACACCGAAACCAGCGCATTGCTACGCTGGCCGGCGGGAATCCTTGCCGGCCAGACCGCGATGGACGGGACGCGGGTTCCACCCTCTCCGGTAAATCCTTTGTACCAGGAAAAAGGCGCATTGCTGACTTGCGACCATCCGGGACCGGTGAATACGAAGGACCCGAGGCGTCCACGGTTTTGCAAACGGTTGTCGAATCGACCTGCGAACTGACCAGGCGTCCAAGCCGGCGGTCCAAAACTGTCGCTCCATGCTTCCGCGCCGTTGTCAGACAGGAAGATGATCAGCGTATTGTCGAGTTCACCGTTTCGTTCCAGGTAGTCGAGCAGGCGCGCGATGCTTGAGTCCAGGTAATCGACCATCGCGGCGTAGATTTCCATGTTTCGTGCCTCACTGAGCCGCGCTGCATCGTCGAGGTCTGCCCATCGCGAAACAAAATCTGGCGGTCGGTACTCGGAGAGATCGACATCCAGTACGCCGAGTGACGTCATCCGAGCCAGCCGGGCCTCGCGAATCGCGTCGTATCCCGCATCGTATTTGCCCTGGTAGAGGTTCAGGTATTCATCAGGAACCTGCAGCGGCCAGTGAGGAGCGGTATAGGCGACATAAGCAAAGAATGGCTTGCCGTCTTCCAGATTACTGTCGATCTGCTGGATCGCCCGGCTCGTGAAGAACTCCGTTGAGTAGAAGTCTTCTGGCAGGTCGAATACAAGCTCGCCGTTCTCGCGATACAGGAGGTCACGGCGATCGTGCTCAGGTCCGACGCGATCCGAGAAATGACTGCCTCCACCGTAGATAGGGCCGAAGGTCTGGTCGAATCCACGCTTGTGCGGCGCCGCTTCGTACGACGTGCCGAGGTGCCACTTTCCGGACAGGTAGGTGTGGTAGCCGGCCAACTGTAATTGTTCGGCGATCGTCGGTATCGACGGGCTCAGGTGGCCTTCGTAGCCGGGTAAACCAAGTTGGTTGTCCGCTGTTGTCTCGACCATGTTGCCAAGTCCGGCAACGTGATTGTCCTCGCCTGTCAGCAACATCGCTCGCGTTGGCGCACAGGTCAGGGACGTGTGGAAGTTAGTGAGCATCATGCCGCTGGCCGCTAGCTGATCCAGAGTCGGGGTTGAGATTTCCCCGCCGTAAGCGCCAAGATCGGAAAAACCGAGGTCATCGGCGACGATCAGGAGGATGTTTGGCCGTTTGGCCGCCTCAGGAATACCAGCCGGACCCTCTGTGGTCTTTACTCCGCAGCCGGCAATTACGACAAGCGCCAGCGCAAGCCCCAGTTGCTTCACTTAGCCCATGCTCCAACTGATGTTCTTGGTGTGCATGAATTCCTCGAGGCCCTGGACACCATGTAGACGTCCGATGCCACTCTCCTTGAATCCACCAACCTCG
Organism: uncultured Woeseiaceae bacterium; assembly: GCA_964606915.1. Taxonomy (GTDB): domain Bacteria; phylum Pseudomonadota; class Gammaproteobacteria; order Steroidobacterales; family Woeseiaceae; genus UBA1847. The sequence goes on from CAZSIQ010000022.1 coordinate 16,411, forward strand.
ATTTCCGCGTGGGTGCGCATGTGGTGATTCAACCAGACCGTGCCGGCATCCAACTTGGTCGCAACTCGTTGACCTTCACGGAAGTCACTCGTCCACACGCTGGCACATAGACCGTAGCGGCTGTCGTTGGCGATCTCGATCGACTGCTCTATGTCGTCGTAACCAATCAGGCTCATTGCCGGCCCGAAAATCTCTTGCGTCAGCATCGGCGATGAGCGGTCGGTCACGTTCAGCAGTGAGGGTGACAGAAAAGCGCCGTCGGCATACTCGCCGCCGAGCGCTTCGCCCTGCACCAGGAGGTCATCCGTCTCACTGGCATCCTCCACCAGTTTGCAGATCCGCTCGCGGCTGGGCTGGTCAATCATCGTACCCATATTTGCATCAGCGTCCGATTGAAAGCCCAGCTTCAGGTTTGCGAAGGTGTCGGAGAAAGCGGCTTGCAGTTCGTCCAGACGTGCGTTAGGTACCAGGACACGACTTGCTGCCATACAGACCTGCCCGGCATGAGCAAAGCAGGCACGGCTGATACCGGCGACCGCGGTTGCGGCATCCGCATCCGGCAGGATGATGCAAGGCGCGCTGCCGCCGAGCTCGAGATTCATGCGCTTCAGGGTCTTGGCGCCGGCTGCCATAATCAGCTTGCCAACATGCGTACTGCCGGTATAACTGATGACATCAACATCCTCCGACGCCACCAACGCTTCGGACACCGGCACTTCGCCCGTGACGACGTTGATAGCACCCGCGGGTACGCTGTCCAGGCCGTCGAGTAATTCGAAAACGCGTGCGTTGACGATGGATGTTTGATCGGCTGGTTTGATGATCGATGTACAGCCGGCCGCAATCGCGGGCGCAATCGAACGTACCAGCAAGGTGATTGGGGCATTCCACGGCACAATAATGCCGGCAACACCCAGCGGCTGGGTCACGAGCATGGCGTAAAGATCCGGCTCGAGTTCAGCCACCTTGCCAAAGATGTTGCGTGCCAGGCCAGCGTAGTAGCGCAGCTCCGAAACACTGACGAACACTTCGTGACGTGCCTCGCCAATAAGCTTGCCGTTCTGCTGTGCTACCAGCTTCGCAATCTCGTCCTTGTTCGCCTCGAGGCGATCCGCAAACGCCAGTAAAACCGCGGCGCGTTTCTTCGGCGCATGTGGCCAATCTGTGCCACGAAACGCGCGCCTCGCTGCATCGATTGCCGCATGCATATCGTCGAGCGTACCGACAGCGTAGTCACCGACGCTCTTGCCGGTCGCCGGGTCGAAAACTGTAGCAGTACCCTGGTCACTGGCGCTGCGCCAGTGACCGTCAATCAGAAGCTTGGCTGTTTCACTCATAATCTAGTCCATCAGTAAGACGGGTTTTATCGCCTTGCCCGAATGCGCGTCATGAAGCGCTGTGTTGATTTCACTGAAGTCGTACGTCGTTACCAGGCGTTCAATCGGAAAACGGCCGTCGTTGTAAAGGGTAAGCAGTTTGGGCAGGAAGTCTCTCGGTACGGAGAACCCCTGAACGATGCCGTGCAGGCTTGCCACCTTCACAAACAGCTCCTTTGTATTGAACGGAAAGTTTTCACCGTCGTTTGGGTAGCTGACGATACCGACATCTCCGCCCTGTCCGATCGCGCTGATTGACGACTTGAGACCAGGCACGGTTGCCGACGAGTCCAGCGCGTATCGAACACCGCGAGGGCAGATCGCCTTGATCGCTTCGGCAACATCACCGTCAGCGACGTTGATCGTGTGGGTTGCACCAAGCTCCCTCGCAAGCTCCAGGCGACCCGCATGCAGATCGGCGCAGATGACAGGACCCATGCCGATGACCTTTGCCGCCATCACGGCGCTGAGACCGACGGCACCCGCGCCCATAATCGCAACGCTTTCTCCGGCCTGCCCGTCAAATGTATTAAAAATAGCGCCAGCGCCTGTCTGGACACCGCAGGGCATCGCGGCCAGCACCTCTGCCGGTGTGTCCTTGGCGAGCTCCGTCACACGAACAGCGGCCTGCGCCCGTGCGATAGCGTAGGTTGCAAAAGACGACTGCTGAAAAAACGCGCCGGTAATAGCCTCCCCGTCCTGCGTTATCGTATGACTCCCGTCCATTCGCTTACCGCCGAACTTCAACAGCGGAATCTTTTCGCAGCGATAAGGCTCGTTGCGGTCGCACGGGGCACACTCGGTGCAAAACGGGTACGACAGAATGACGCGGTCTCCGGCCACCAGGTCGTGGACGCCATCGCCTGTTTTCTCGACATGGCCGACACCTTCGTGTCCAAACACACCCGGTAATGGAAGTCGTTGCCTGAACTTTTCGTCGGTGTGGCAGATGCCACAGGCCTCAATACGGACCAGGATTTCATCGTCGCGCAGCGAATCTAGTTCGACGTTCTCGATGCGGACCGGACCCTGTTTTTCTCGGGCGACGGCGGCCCTGGCGCTGGTGCTCATTCCTTTACCTGTGGCCCTAAGTGCTGGCTATCGCAAGCCCCCTCCAGAAAACGATCCTCCCAGAAAGGCACGCTGTTTGTTGGCGGTTCTAGGTTCGCATTATCGGAAATTGCTATTGGAGCCAACTTTCGCCAACCCGATCACATCTGAATCGTAATCCACTTCCACTCAGTCATCGTCTCGATGTCATCGATGGTACCTTCTCGGCCGGTACCGCTGTTCTTGACGCCGCCAAAGGGCACATGCGGTTCGTCATGCAGTGTCGGCGCATTGACATGCACCATTCCGGATTCAACGTTCAGTGCGTATTTCATCGCCGCATCCAGGTTGCTCGTGTAAATCGCTGCGCTAAGTCCGAACTCGGAGTCGTTGGATTTCTCTAGCGCCTCGTCCAGTGTCTCGATCGGGTAGATCGACGTGACGGGGCCAAACGTTTCGTTGGCGAAAACGGTCATAGATTCGTCCACGTTTTCGAGAATCGTCGGCTTGCAGCGATTACCTTCCCATTCACCGCCAGTCACGACCGTCGCGCCCTTGCTTCGCGCGTCTTCAATGTGATCCAGCACGCGTTGTCGCTGGCGCTCACTGATAATCGGGCCAAGGATCGTCGTCTGGTCCCTGAGGTCACCCATGCCAAGCTTTTCTGCCGCGGTCTTGAAGGCATTCCTGAACCGGTCGTAAATTCCTCGCTGCACGTAAATGCGGCTCGCGCCCATGCAGACTTGCCCCTGGTACACGAAAATACTGCGGCAGGCGCCGGCGACCGCCGATTCGAGATCAGCGTCGTCCATGATCACCAGCGGGCTTTTACCGCCCAATTCGAGAATCACTCGCTTGTCGTGTTCGGCACACAACTTTCGGATATGCGCGCCTACAACAGAGGAGCCGGTAAAGGTGACCACCTTGACCAGCGGATGCGACGTCAGGCTGTCGCCGATGTCGTGCCCGAAGCCGGTCACAACATTGAAAACTCCGTCAGGAAGTCCCGCCTCCTTGTACATGTCCGCGATGCGTCGAGCCAGCATCGGCGACTCTTCGGACGGCAATAGAACCACGGTGTTCCCACAGGCGATCGGATTACAACTCAGTCGTACGCCCTTTATCATCGGAACGTTGAAAGGGGTGATGCTGGCAACCACACCCAGTGGCGCACGTACACTCATACTGAATCGCCCCGGGTGGTCCGACGGAATCGTCTGCCCGGTAATATTGCGCGTCATACCCGCCGCGGCACGCAGCATGTCGGTCGCCATCTCGATCTCAAAGTAAGCCTTGAATGTCGGTGAGCCAACCTCGTCGATCAGTATGCGCGCGAAATCATCTTTGTCGCGCTGCAGGATCTCGGCAGCGCGGCAGAGGATGCCTTCACGCTCCTTCGCGGTCGTTTCCTTGAACGTCTGGAACGCCGCATGTGCCGTCTGTACCGCCTTGTCGACGTCTTCTGCGCTGGCCTCTGCGGCGCGGGCGAAAACCGAATCATCCAGTGGGTTGCGATCGTCAAAATACTTGCCACTGGCAGCGGGTACGTTCTTGCCGCCTATCCATAGATCAACGGTTTCCACAGACATTCTGCAATCCTCTCGTCGGGTCTCTAATCAATACCGAGTATGGGCTTAACCTCAGGCCAGCTTTTTCTGCCATAGGTCAAGAGATCGTTGGTCAGGTCTTCGGGACACCAGTCCAGGATGCTGGACTTGAAGGTTGGCCAGGCCTGGATTCGCTGCCACCAGTCTTCGAGATAGGGATAGCGTCCGTTCTCCCACCAGCCACTCATACCCATCATGGCGATCCGGTTCACATACGGAGTCAAAGAAACATCGGCCAGCCCGAATTCATCGCTTGCCAACCACTTCGTCTCCTGCAGGTCTTCGTTCATCTGGCGCAGGTAGTCGTCGTACATTCGAACCATTTCGGCCACGCCTGGCGCTTCGAATCCGTAGGCGACGAGCTGGTTCTTTCTGCCCGCCCAGTCCTTGGTTACGGAATCTGCCGGCGTGCTGGCAAGGAATTCAGCAACCTGCTCTTCTGTCAGGTTCTTGCGCACGATATGGCGGTGCGCCGATGCAAACGTAAGGGTTCCGCAGGAAAGATGCATGTATTCGTCGAGAGCCTTTGTCCAGAAGCGGGTCCTGACGTACTCCATGGGATCTTCCGGCGTCAGTTTCTTCTCCGGAAAAACGATGTCGAGGTACTCGAGAATAACGGTGGACTCGGTTATGACATTACCGTCGTGAACAATGGTGGGCACCACTGCCTTCGGGTTCAGCTTCAGGTAGGAAGGCGTGAATTGCTCGCCTGCCAGGATGTCTATGTAGTGAGCTTCGAAATCCAGCTCCTTTTCGATCATGCCCCAACGCACTTTCGCCGCGCAGACCGATGATCCGTGGTGATACAGCTCCAACATGGTCAACTAGTCCCTTCTGTTTGTGTCGTTGACGCTGCCCCCAGCGCGCCGGTTTTGAAGAAATACGCCGGCCAGTGCAATACCGCCGTAGAGAATCATGACGGCCATAACACCGGCCATCCAGAAACGTGTAACTACCAGTTCTTCCACAAGCTACCCCTTACGTCGCTTGAGCAGGAAGTCGATGATTTCACCAATGACCATGATGCCGATCATCAACGCAAGTGACGTCAGTATGATTTCCCAGAACATCAGGCTTCCTGTCCGGCAGCGGCTGTATCGCCTTCCAGGCCCCTGAATATCCCGGGTCGGCCTTTGACCATGAGATTGCCCAGCGTCAGCAAAACGACGGTAACCACAAGAGTGACGTAGGCGTTGGACACCTGCGCCATTCCCAGCGACGCCGGCAGCTCAGTGAATGACCAGAGCATGTTCAACAGCCACGCGACAGTCAGGGTGATAACGCCGACACGCCGGTCGCTCTTCCAGAACAGGCCAAACAGCACCAGCCAGAAAACCGGCACCAGCCACGCGAGCAACCAGTTGACTGCCGCGAGAATCGGCGGCAGATATGCCGCCACGGCAATCGCAGCAACACCCAGCAAAACGATGCAACTCCGCGTTACCAGGGTGATTTCCTTTTCGCTGGCCTGAGGTCGGTACAGCGTTCGGTAGATGTCACGACTGAACAGGGTTGCTGATGCCAGCGCGACCATCGCGAACGTCGACAGGATCACGGCAATGAACGATGCCAGAAGCAGTCCGGAGAGCCACGGCGGCAGTAGCTGCACAAGCATCTCAGGCGTCGCCACTTTTGGTCCCAGCTCATTGAAGTCTGCGACAGACTTGGCGGCGAGCCCGAGAATGACGGCAAACACAGCAAACATGCCGTTGACCGGCGCCGCGATCCATAGAGACTTTCGAATGGTGCCTTCGTCTTTCGCCGCCATCGCAACCTGTAGCAGCATCTGGTTGGTCGCCTGGCTGAAAACTACGGCGATTGTCGTGGCGATCGCGAAAGTGACGATAATCTCCGGAGTGCCCCAGATCGATACCATGTGCGGTTCACCGGCTTCGCGGTAGTACTCGGCCACCGTGTTGTAACCGTCTCCTGGCAACGCGAATCCGACGTAGACCACCGCGAGAACCAGCGCCACGTACATGATCACGGCGTTGATGACGTTCAGCCAGCCGACTTCCTTCATACCAGCGAAGATCACGTAGGCTATGCCCAGAACGCCGCCGACGATCGCCCCGGTGCGAATATCCCAGTCTGTCATCGCCGAGAATAGGATGCCCAGACCCTGGCTTTCCAGCGTCATCGCACCGAACATCATGCCGGCCATTACAGACGTCACCATGAGGCGCATACCCCGGCCGTACATCCGATCCAGGATCTCAGGGACGGTTGTGACACCCAATCGCCTGACCCAGACGCCTGTACCGATGCAGACCAGGGTCAGCAGAATGACGTGTGCAATGCCGAACCAGGCGGCGGACGCACCGAGAAACCAGGCCATCTCGAATACGCCGAGGATATGCACCGAGCCGAGGACGGTCAGCGCCATGGTCGTAGCGACGGCCGCAACGGGCAGGCTGCGGCCAGCCAGCGCGAACTCGTCCTTTTTCTTAGCCTTGTGAGACTGGCGCCAGGCCAGGAATGCGCCGACACCGCCTATGAGCAGTACCTCATAGGCAAGAACCAGAATTAGCATGCTGTAGTTCATTAAGGTGTCCGCTCAACCGTCAGTAGGTGACAGCGCCGCCATCGACATTGATGGCCTGCCCGGTGATGAAAGCACTCGCGTCACTGGCCAGATAGACCACGGTCCCGGCCAGGTCCTCTGGCTGCATCTCGCGTTTGATCATTCGAGCGGCGATGGTGTAGTCGTTGAACTTGTTCATCATCTCCGGGTGATCCTTCACGCCTTGACTCGCCGTAAACCCGACCGTTATGCAGTTTGTGCGAATACCCATCTCGGCAAACTCTCGCGCCATTGACCGGGAAAGCGCGTAGACCGCACCTTTGGACGCAACGTAATGGGCAAACAGTGGAGCGCCGCGATGCATCGTGCCTGAGCCGATGTTGACGATGCTGCCGCCGCCAGCCTTCTGCATGCTGGGAACGACCGCCTTGGTCGTCTGGAACAGACCGCGGACATTGACACGCATGACGGTGTCGAACTCGTCTTCGGTAATTTGCATCAGGGGTTTGAGTTTGAGGGTCGAGAAGATGCCGGCGTTGTTGACCAACACGCTAATCGGACCCAGTTCGGATTCCGCACGATCGACGCAATCCTGCAGGGACTCGTTGTCCGTGATGTCGGCGATACAACCGATCGCTCTGCCGCCCGCCGATTCAATCGCAGCAACTGTCGCAGCCGGGTCGTTGATGTCGGATACAACCACCTGTGCGCCAGACTCCGCAAGGGCGAGCGCGAGGCTTTGACCGATGCCCTGCGCCGCGCCGGTAACCATCGCGACTTTTCCTTCAAGGTTTGACACAGCGAATCCCCTGTTTGATGACTTGTTGTCCTGAATGCTGCTCGCGGCCAGGTCAACCTGGCCGCGAGCGCATACCCGCTACGCCCCGGGGGCTAGAAGTTGGCCGAGAAAGTCAGTGCAATCTCTCTCGGTGGCTTCAAATAGGCGTAGTAGGTACCAGCAACCAGGATCGACCAGTCCAGGATTTCTTCCTCGGTCAGGTTTCGTCCCGTTAGAGACCAACGATACCGATCATCAGAGGAAATCAGGCTGACCGTGGCGTCCAGCTTGGTGAAAGAGTCCTGGAATTCACCTTCTTCGTACGTCGAGTTGGTGAAGTAGGAATCGGAGTAACCGACCGTACCGCGAAAGTTCAGATCCCAGCCGCCAATCGCCTCTGTAGCGGTATAGTCCACGTAAAACGTGCCCTTGGTCTCGGGCGCGAACGGTAGATTGAACCCGGCGTAACTGCAGGATCCGTCCGGGAGCACGTTGATTGGAACCGCCGGACAAGGGCCACCAAAGGCGTCATAGACCGCGTCGGTGAATGCGAGGTTGCCGCCGATGAGTGTGCTGTCGGAGAGCTGCCAGTCGACCTCGACTTCCAGGCCTTCGCTGGTCGCTTCAGCGGCGTTGGTTACCGTGAAATCCCCTGCGGAGCCCGGCACAATGGCGGCAACCTGCATGTCCTCGATCTGCATGTTGAACAAGGTCAGGTTGGCGTTCATTGCGCCGTCGAGGAAGGTGCCTTTCATTCCCAACTCGAACGTGTTGTTGGTTTCTGCACCATAGGAAATGGGTGCCGCGGGACTCTCGATGCGGTCGCTAAACCCCCCTGATTTGTAACCTTCGGATGCGCTTGCGAACATCATGACGCTATCACTCAGGTCCCAGGACAATTGAAAAGAGGGAGAGAACTCGGTCTCAGAGCGTGATTCGTCGATATCGATAACCGGCGGACCAACGAAAACAACCTGCGACCGGTACTCGTTCCAGAATTGGTCATAGACGAAGTCCTTGGATTCGTCGCTGTAGCGCCCGCCGACAGTCAGTGACAACTCATCGTTGAAGTTGTAGCGGACCTGGCCGAATGCCGCGAGCGTCTCGGTCTCCTGTTTCCAGGGCTGGTTACGTGTGAAGAACGGCCCACCTCCTGTGAAGGTAATGAAATTGAAGTTAGAGCGCTGGAAACGATCCACTTCACTATCCTCAAAGTACAGTCCAACGATGTAGTCGAAGCGGTCCGTTGGTTCGGAGACAAACCGAAACTCCTGGGAGAACCCGTCGTACTGCTCGGCTCGCTCCGCTCGGAAGCTGCCACCGGATACGCCGTTGTCCACCGACATGAACTGCTCCTCCCAGCTGTAATGCTGTTGCGCCGAGATTGACTTGAAGCTGCCAACGCCCTCGATGGTGTGGTCAATGGTCATCGCCAGCGTATAAGTATCCTGCGTTTTGAAGGGGCAGAACTGGCCCGTATCGATTGTGACGCCACCCTGGTCGACCAAAGGCGACGCTTCGCAGTCGATGCCGTACTGCCAATTCGGGCCAAGCACACTGGCGGGAACGAAATCGAGGAATCGGGGGTTGCTCGACGGAATTGACTGCTCACCAAGCGGCTGTCCGTCTGCATCCAGGTTATGGAAGTCGCCTTTGAATCTAACGGTTGTCCGGTCGCCAATGTCCCAATCGAGTTTCAGCCTCGCGCCGAGCATGCGACGCTCGACACCGTCCGGTCCAGGCAGTACGTTTTCAACGTAACCTCCATCGTCCTGGTAACGGAGTGCAATGCGACCGCGCAGATTGTCGGCTAGGGGACCTGACAGGTACGCGTCCAGCTCCTTGTAATTATTGACGGAACTGTAGGTGCCCAGTGTACCGGTGAATCCACCTTCAAATTCCTCGGTTGGGTCCGCCGTCCGAATCACGATCGCGCCAGCGACAGTGTTCTTACCAAACAACGTTCCCTGCGGACCACGAAGCACTTCGACGGCGGCGACGTCCATGAAGCCGTTCAGGTTCATGTCCGCGCGTCCAATGTAGACGTCATCAACAAAGCGACCAACGGACTGTTCAATGGCGTGAGTCGGGCCTGACCCGATACCGCGGATGAACAGATTGGTCTGGATGGAGTTCGACGCAAACTCGAAGTTTGGCACGTAGGCAGTCAGGTCTGCGACGTCCGTGATACCGACTTTCTCGATCGTCGCGCCGGTGAACGCGACGACTGAAACTGGAACATCCTGGATGCTCTCCTCACGGCGAGTCGCGGTAACCACGACTTCTTCAAGTGTTTGGGCAACCGCTGTCGTAAACGGCACCAGGGAAAGCAAAAGTATTGTTACGCGGCGCGGCGACAAAGCCGTGCGAATCATGCGACATGCATGTGTGAACAGACGATTCATCGTGTATCCCCCCAATGTTGCCTGGTTCTTTTTCCGGAAAATCCGGCCATCCCCGTCACGAGCCCCCACGTAACAGTAGCGACTATAATTGATTGCTTATGAGAAATTAATTACACAAAATGTGACGAATCCATTCTCGATATGGAAATAATTTATGGATCAGCTGAACAGCATGCGTGCGTTTGTGAATGTCGTAGAGACGGGCAGTTTCGCAGCGGCAGCACGCCTCATGGGTTTGTCGCCGTCTGTTATCACCAAGCGCATCAACCAGCTTGAAGATCACCTTGATGCCGAACTGCTGCGTCGATCGACTCGTCAGTTGACTGTCACAGACATGGGGTCGGCCTACTATGAACGCTGCGCGCGGATTGTTGCGGAGGTGGATGAGGCAAGGTCTTCAGTCAAGTCCATGGACGTCGGGCTGTCCGGACTGTTCCGGATAAGCTGCACGGGATCGTTTGCGTCGAGCTTCATGGCCAACGACATCTGTGAATTCCAGCGGGAGCATCCGGATCTCCGCATCGACTTTCGTGCAAACGATTACATTTACGACCCGATCGCTGAAGGCTACGACCTGTGTATACAACCCAGGGACATCCTGAATGACACGATCACCAAGCGCCCGATCGTTCATTTGCATCGCCTTCTCGTGGCGTCACCAGCTTATGCCAGCAAATACGGTTTGCCGAAGCAACCAGGGGAAATCGTCAATCATCGTGTCGCGATGAACGACTTTGTCACGCCGGACCACACGATTAACCTGCACAACGCGCGTGAGCGGCACGAAATACAAATCAAGCCAATGATGCTGACAAACAGCATCAACCTGCTTGAGTCCGCCGTTAGAACGGGCGAGTTCATCGCTCTGGTGCCGATTTTCTACTTTGCGGACAAACTGGCGAACGGCTCGGTCTTGCCGGTGCTGGACAACTTCCTGCTACCTCGCGCCGAGTTATCGGCCTATTTTCGTCGCTCACCGCATGTGCCAATGAAAATTCGGGCACTGGTCAACTTCCTGCTAAGCAAATACGGCAACGTCCCGCCGTGGCAGGACTCCATCCTTGAACGGATGCCGAACCTGTCGCAGCATTTTCGCCGGAACTAGGCCTCTTCTCGAATCGAGAATAACGTCCTCTCATTTTGCTCAATTATCTTCCGTATGTGATTCAAATATAGTCGAAGGGCTACCTGTGGGGGCATGTGGCAACGACGACATTCAAACTATGGGGGACACATTCATGAGCTTGAATTCCCTGCTCGGACGCTCAGTGAGTATGAAACAGCAGCACTACGCTTTGTTGGCTGCACTTCTATTGCTACCGGTCTCCAATGCCTGGTCGCAGGCGCTGGAAGAAATAACCGTTACCGCCCAGAAACGCGTGCAAACGGCACAGGACGTTCCACTTGCCGTTACCGCGGTGTCTGGCGAAGTGCTTGACGACTTCGGTATCACGAACTTCGACGGTCTGGACGTTCCGGGCCTGATCGTACAGAGAGGTGGAATGGCCGACGTGGTGACCATTCGAGGTGTGGGTTCGGATACCAACCTCGGTTTCGAACAGTCGGTGCCCACCTACATCGATGGCGTGTACTACGGCCGCGCGCGTATCCAACGATACGCATTCCTGGATGTCGAGAGAATCGAAGTCCTCAAGGGCCCACAACCCACCTACCTGGGAAAAAACGCGGTTGCCGGCGCGATCAATATCACCACGCGAAAACCGGGAGATGAGTTTGCGGCGAACGTCAGCGTGCTTAACGAATTTGAACATGATGAATTGATCATCGAAGGTGGCGTGGATGTGCCGTTGGGCGAGGGTGTCAGCCTTCGGCTCGCTGGCAAGTTCCGGGACATGGACGGCTGGATGGACAACATTGCAACCGGCGCTTCAGAGCCCAAGGTTGAAGACCAGTTATTTCGGGCCACGTTGGTAGCCGACCTCACCGAGAACATAGGCGCCACGCTGCAGGTCTACCAGGGCAACAATGAAGACGACGGGCGCAATAACCAGCCGTTTAACTGCCAGGATACGTTCTTCGATGCGGGTATTTCAGACCCCGCGCTGGAAGACTGCGTCATAGATACGACGAAAGCAGCCCGCGGCGCTGTCCCTTCGACACCGTCGGGCGGCGACACGGAACTGTTCTTCCAGAGCAGTAACGGCACCTTCCTGAACGATCTCGAAATCACGGGCGCCAGCCTTCACCTGGATATCGGACTCGGTGAATACGAGCTGACCTCGGTAACAAGCTATTACGAATTCGAAAATCGACTTCAGGCAGAAGGCGACCACGGCACGTCGAACTTTTTCACGGCAAACTTCGTCGAGGACTTTGATCAGGTCAGTCAAGAGTTTCGCTTATTGTCACCACGCGGAGAAACGATTGAGTGGGCAGCGGGTGTCTATTTCGATAGTAATACGAACGACAACCTGCAGGCCCCGAACATCAATTCAGGCGAGCTGGCCTTCATCTTTCCGGGCGTACCCGCGATGGGTATGGCGTTGACAAGGCATCGAGATGTCGACGAAAGCGCCGACAGCTGGGGCGTGTTTGCGGACGTCACCTACAATGTCAGCGAAACGGTTCGCGCCAGCTTCGGAGTGCGGTACACAGAAATCGAGAAAGACGCGTCTATCCTTGTCTGTGCCGCTGCCGTGTTTACACGCAATTGCAACGTCTCGCCTCCCAACCAGACCGGCGCGGCATTTACATTCACCGACTCCCGAAAAGATACAGACACACAACCCTCGTTCGTTCTCGAGTGGGAACCGAATGATTCGTTAAACGCCTACTTCTCCTACAAAGAAGGATTCAAAGCCGGTGGCTTCGATCACTCGCTGAACGCACCGAACTTTGACGCATTCAGCTACGAACCGGAAGAAGTCACGGCATTGGAGCTAGGCGCGAAGTTCCGCCTTATGGACGGTCGGGCGCGCCTGGACCTCGCTCTGTTCGACAACACCTTTGACAATCTCCAGGTCAGCATTTTTTCCGGCGTCGGCATCAACTTCAACGTAGCGAATGCGGCTGAGTCAGAATCGCGAGGACTCGAAGTCGACGCGGACTTTGCCGCGACCGACAGTCTCACCCTCGGGGCCAGCCTGCAATGGCTGAATGCCGAGTTTTCATCGTATTCCGGCGCTCCATGCTATACGCGCCAGACGGCGGCAGAAGGCTGTTTGCCGGACGGAGGAACAACAACACAGGACCTCACCGGAAGACCGCGGCCCCTGGCACCGGACTTTACGGCGACACTGAAAGCGAACTGGGACGCACCGCTGAACAATAACCTCAACCTCACGGGCGGTTTGGAACTGTACATATCGGACAGCTTCTTCACGATTGCCGACCTTGACCCGGTATCGGTGCAGCCAAGCTACGAGAAGCTGAATGCACGCGTCGGTATCGGCAGCTCGGATGGGCGCTGGGAAGTGGCTTTGGTCGGTCGAAACCTGACCGACGAGTTAACCGCACCGTGGCGAGGAGATTGTCCATTCGGCGTCTGCACCATCGCACTGGTTGATCGCACACGGACTGTGGGACTTCAGTTGTCCGCAGACTTCTGACCACGACTCCGTCAATCTGGCTTTACTTACCAGGCCCGACGGCGTGTTCGCCGTCGGGCCTTGGTTTTATGCGCGATTTGTTACACCGTTTCCAGCGATGAACGAACAATCACGGAAAGTCGCGATGGTATACGCCTGCTTCCTGTTGTCAGGCTTCGCCGCGCTCGCCTACCAGGCCAGCTGGATCCGTTCCTTCGCGGTCGTATTCGGTACAGCTCACCTCGCCGTTGCATTGGTTCTTGCCGCCTACATGGGCGGCCTTGCAGCCGGCGCCGCGTGGATGAACCGCTGGATAGATCGAATCCGGAATCCGCTACGCCTGTATGCAAAGCTGGAAATCGCGATTGCTGCCTACGCGCTGGTCTTTCCTCTGTTCGCAGGCGTCGCCTCGTTTCTACTCCCGTTGCTTGCCGGCGTCAGTGAAGAAATGCCCGCGACACCTGGACGCGGCCAGCATCTGTACGTTCTGGTGTCTTCCTTTCTTGTTCTTGCACCACCCACCGTCCTGATGGGCGCGACGCTGCCCATCCTGGTTGCCGGTGTTGTCAACTCGGACGAGAATCTCGGCACGCGGGTAGCGAATCTCTACTCAGTCAACACGGCCGGTGCCGTTGTCGGCACGGTGCTTGCCGGCTTCGTCCTTTTGCCGACTTTGGGGCTCAACCAGACACTGTTGGTTGGCGCGGCGGCAAATCTCCTGGCTGCCACGATCGCGTGGAGGCTGGCTAGCAGCGGGCCACAACTGGAGATCGTCAAGCAGACGACACTCCCGGAGGACTCGGGCGCCAGGCTGTTGAAAATCCTGATGCTGTGTTCAGGTGCGCTCGCGTTCTATTACGAAATCCTCTGGACCCGTCTGCTGTCGCACGTGCTGGGTGGCAGCGCGTACGCCTACGCAACGATGCTCGCCGCGTTTCTCAGCGGAATCGCTATTGGCGGATTCGTCGGTGGCTGGTTTGCCAGAAACCGCGCCTCGGCGAGCCGAAACTTCGTCATCGTGCAGGTCATGATCGGTGTCTGCTCCGGCCTGGTCTACGCATGGCTGGAACGTCATAGTTTCGGTGAGAGCGGCTTGCGCGAAAACGCGGCAATCGCGTTCGCGGTCATCCTGCCCGGCGCTGTTCTTCTGGGTACAACCTACCCGCTCGCAGTCCGCTCAGTCGCAGCGGGGCCTGCCAGCGCCGGATCGGCAAGTGCCGGAATCTACGCGTGGAATACAAGCGGAGCGATTCTCGGCGCATTCGTCGCCGGTTTCTACATCATCCCGCAACTGGGCTTTGCGCTGTCGATTAAGCTCGCTGTTGTCGCAAATATTGTGATCGGCCTGGCCATGGCCGCCCGAATTTCTCGCACGCTCGCACTGCTACCGCTGGCTTCGTTGATTTTGGCCGTTTTGGTCTACGCACCGCAAAGACCGGATCGGCTTGTGGGCATGACGTCCATTGTCGCCGATGACGAGGGCACCGAACTCTTCTACGGCGTCGGGCGCTCTGCCACCATTTTCCTGAAACAGATTGGTGGTTACTTCTATCTTCGTTCTGACGGTCGTCCCGAAGCCTCGATAGCCGCGTCGGGTGTTCCGCCTGAAAGAGAGAACCAGGCCTGGCTCGGGATGCTGCCTGCGGCCGCCCGGCCCGATGCGGAATCGGCGTTGGTGGTTGGCCTTGGCGGCGGCGTTGTGATTGCAGGCCTGCCAGACTCAATCAAACACATTGATGTCGTGGAAATAGAGCCTCGCGTTATCGAAGCGAATCGCACCATCGCGGCACTGCGACGAGAAGATCCTCTGGCGGAATCACGTGTTCGGCTCATCACGAATGATGCGCGTTCGGCGATGCTACTGACCTCACGCAGGTATGACCTGGTGATATCCCAGCCATCCCACCCTTGGACCTCCGGGTCATCCCACCTGTACACCACCGAGTTTGTCCGTCTTGCCAAGGCCCGCCTGGCAGAGGGTGGTGTATTCCTTCAATGGATAAACGGGCAATTTGTTACGGAAGATCTGCTGCGTTCAGCCACCGCAACGCTGCTGGCCAGTTTCGATTACGTACAGCTCTACCAGGTTGAGCCCACGGTGTTGATGCTCCTGGCATCCGACGATCCGATAGCGCCGGAAGACGGCCTGGTGCCGTCGTTTCGGGAACACGGTATGGCGACTCGCGAAGATGTTCTGGCGACCTGGGTACTCGACGCCTCGTCGGCGTCCGCGTTCGCCGACGGCCGTCCGGTGGTTTCGGATAACCGGAACATGATGGCGTTTCACAGCCTCGCCTCGGGTGACGGGCTTACCGCCGCGGACATACGCCTCGCGTTGCGCGACAACGACCCGCTTGCGAAGTTCTTTACCGGCAAGACGCGCACCGCTGCCGACTTACAGCTGCCACACCTTGCCAGGGTGATGGTAAGTCTTGGACAGACGAACCGCCTCGCCGAGCTGGTGGCGGCAATGCCGACGGGCTCTCTTCGGGACCTGGTCAGCGCTACAGCCCTTCAGGCGGGTGGGCGCATGCCAAACACCGCCTTCGCGTCCGCTTACCGGGGGGATCCGAGCAATACGCAGGCTGCATTCGGACTGGTCTCCCGGTATCTGGCAGAGCTGGGTGCCGGCGAGGACGTCCCTCAGCTTGTTATTGATGCCACCGACGATCTCTCTACAGACGCTCGTGCCGTTCTGGACGGTTGGATTCTGGGGCGTTCCGGCAACTGGGCCGGACTGTCACAACTTGAAGACAGGTTGGCGAACGCGAAGCCATCTGACCTCTGGTACCGCGAGGCTCAACGCCTGCGTTGTGACTGGCGCATCGCTATGTTTCAGCAAAGCGGTGACCGGGAACTACTGGAGAGCGTGATCGACATCAGCGACGCCAGTGTCGCCTCTATGCCGGGAATAGAGTTGCGCCTCCGACGAGCTGCAGCCAGTTTCCTGCTCGAAGACTACGACCGGTATGTCGAGTCGTTGTCGTCGGTCGTCGATCGACTTGAACAACAGGCCGTGTTTGTCGACGGATCTGCCGATCTTGTTCGCGCGCAGGCTCATCGAGTGCTGTCGACACTTGACCGGGTGCCCCACGAGTCCCGGGGCGGGCGTCACTCGGAAACCCGCCGTCAGACGGAACGACTGATAACGTCATTGGAACAGGACCAGGAACATGAATGAGAAAACTGCAAGGTTGAGCGCCCTTTGTGTCGTGTTGTCGATTATTTCCGCCTGCGAAGAAGATTCTGCCGGCGTTCTGTCAGACGCGAGCGTGTTTGTGAATCCGAACACCCGGGCGCCACTCGTGGCATTCGTCGAGTTTGACTCCACCGGCTTCACCCAGACCCGCCTGCATGTCAGTGACGAGACACGGTCGTGGGAGATTGACTTCGACCGTGTACCCACTGACGAGAATCCGCTGCCATTGCTCGGTCTGCGTGCGGGCCGCGATCATGACATTGGCATCTCGGTGTCCGTGGACGGAAAGGAGTTCCAGCGCTGGGGAGGTTCACTGACCTACACGACACCGCATCTGCCGGAAGACCGTTATCGGATGCCTCGCATCGAGGTCCGTGAATCGCAGCCGGGTCGAATGGAGGACGGTGTAACGATTCTCAGTGTCCGCAGGTCCTTGATGGTCCGCCCACAAGATCGGAATCCAGGCCAGCAGAAGTTCATGACATCGCTGGGACTGATTATCGCGGTCGACAACGAAGGCGAAGTTGTCTGGTATTACGAAACGGACGAGCGCATATCTGGCATAGACCGCCTCCGAAACGGCAACCTGATCTACCACATGAACAACTTCGAAACGGTGGAGCTGGATCTGCTCGGCAACCGGGTGAACAGCTGGTATGCGGAGGAACGTCCCATGGGTGCGCCCGACAACGCCTCGGCGATTCCGATCAAAGGCATGCAGACCCTGCACCATCAACCGCATGAGGTTCGGGATGGATCGTTCCTGTCGTTTTCCGCCAATTGGAAGATACTGCCGGATTGGTACACCAGCGAGTACGACGAAGCAGCACCCCGCAAAGACCAGAAAGTCATGGGAGACACGATAATCGAGTTCTCGAAATCAGGCGATATCCTGTGGAGTTGGGATGCATTCGATTACCTCGACCCGTACCAGATCGGCTATGAGGCGCTGGACCCTTACTGGGTCGTTCGTGGTTTTCCGGACACCTGGGACTGGTCACACGGTAACGGCGTTTCCTATGACTCCCGTGATGACTCGGTCATCGCAAGTTTCAAACTGCTGGACGCCATCATCAAGATCGATCGATCCAGCAAAGACATCAAGTGGATCTTCGGTGACCACGCGGGATGGGGAGAACAGTACAAGCCGTATCTGCTGACGCCGGTCGGCGAAGACTTCCGCTGGCCATGGCACCAACACAACCCGCGCTGGACACATGCGGGCACTTTGCTGGTCTTTAACAACAACCGCGGGCAGACCAAGCCGTTTGATGGCCAGCAACCCGTGCCGTTCAGCGAGACCTACAGCTACAGCGTTGAGTATGATATCGACGAAGAGAATGGCACCGTAGAGATGGTGTGGGTCTCGGAACCGGAGATGCAGGCGGACTCCTGCAGCAGCTGGGCGATGAGCGAAGCCCATCGGTTACCGGTCACAGACAACATCCTCGAGATCAGCGCGATGTGCCACAGGCCCGAGACGCCAAACGTCACCTGGGATCCCTGGAATCGCAGCATGCGTCACGTATCCGAGGTCCCGCATGGTGGTCGCGTTCGCGAATACACGCGCACGGAGCCCGCCGAAATCGTATTTGAACTGGACTTTCGCGACCCGGCGGGCGTCATAGCGTGGCAGGTGTTTGGCGGATTCCGGACACCCAGTTTGTACTCGACAGAGCGTCTGTCTGGCCACTAGCCGGAGCCTCGTCACGAAGCTGAGTCAAATTCTTCGGTATCTATCTCCGCCTGAGTCGCTTTCGGGTACCTGGGCCCGCTGATGCTGCCATGCGCAAACAGTTCGTCGATTGTCTTCACGGTAGCCGCATCCAGTTCAATCGACGAAGCGGCAAGGTTCTCAGCCAGGTGATCAATCGAGGTTGTACCTGGAATCACATGCACGTGGTCGCCTTTCGATAGTACCCAGGCCAGTGACAACTGGGCCGATGTGCAACCGAGCCCTGACGCGATCTGGCGAAAGGACACCAGCGTCGGCTGGTTGTCGTGGAAGTGAGGTGACTGGAATCTCGGCATACCCCGACGTATGTCTTTTTCGGCGAACGCCGACGGAACAAGATCGACATCGGTGAGGAAGCCGCGCGCGACGGGCGAAAACGCGACAAACGCGATACCCAGTTCACGACAGATGTTGAGCACGCCGATTTCAACATTCCGGCTCCACGGTGAATACTCCGACTGCACCGCAGTGATTGGGTGCACCGAGTGACCTCGTCGCAATGTCTCGGCGGAGACCTCGGAAAGACCGATCGCCCGTATCTTGCCCTGTTCGACGAAACGACTGAGCTCGCCGACGCTGTCTTCAATTGGGGTCACCTTGTCATACCGATGCAGGTAGTAAAGGTCGATGACATCGGTCTGCAGTCGGGTCAGCGAGCCCTCGATATCTTCCCTTAGCTTCTTCGGTGACGCATCGATGGTCCTGACACCATTCTCGCCGCGCATGCCGCATTTGCTGACCAGGACGACCTTGTCGCGATGCGACTTCAGGAAGGGACCAACCAGTTCCTCATTGCGTCCAAAACCGTACAACGCCGCACTGTCAAAGTGCGTTATGCCGATATCCAGCGCTTGTTGCAGCACCTCGCGCCCCTGTTCAGGGCTCGGCGGAACTCCGTAAGCATGCGACAGGTTCATACAACCCAGGCCGACCGGTGGTACCTGCCAGGGCCCCAGTGTGCGCTGCGGAATCGTCATGCGCCCTTACCCGAATTGCTGCTCGACGTCGTGAAGGACGCGGTAGCAGTCCAGCACCTGGGCGACCGAGGAATTCGGTTCACGGCCCTCCTCAATCGCGGCAAAAAACTCGCGATCCTGCAGTTCGATTCCATTCATCGACACGGCAACGTTGGAAACGTCGATGGGGTTTTCATTGCCATCGACAAGGTCATCGTATCTTGCGATGTAAGTGCCGTTGTCGCAGATGTATCGGAAGAATGTGCCCAGCGGACCGTCGTTGTTGAAGGACAGCGACAAGGTGCAGATCGCGCCGTTCTCCGTCTTCATCTGGATCGACATGTCCATCGCAATGCCGAGCTCGGGATGGTGCGGCCCTTCTATACCATTCACCTGGACAATCTTCGATCCAGCCTGGTACTGGAAGAGGTCTACGGTGTGTGCAGCATGGTGCCAAAGCAGGTGATCGGTCCAGGAGCGTGCCCCACCCTCGGCATTAATATTCTTGCGTCGGAAGAAATAGGTCTGAACATCCATCTGCTGGATATTGAGTTCGCCGGCTCTTAACTTGTTGTTGACCCACTGGTGAGACGGGTTGAAACGGCGCGTGTGTCCGCACATCGCAACCAGCCCCGTTTCCTTCTGCACACGATCAACCTCGAGCGCATCTTCGTAGCTGTCCGCCAGCGGAATTTCGACCTGCACGTGTTTGCCGGCCTTCATGCAGTCGATGGCCTGTTGCGCATGCATCTGGGTCGGTGTCGCCAGGATCACGGCATCCACCTCGTCGAGTGCAAGCGCATCGTTCAGTTCCGTGAAGGCATGCTCCACCCCAAACTCTTTCGCCTTTTCCTGTGTCGGTTCCAGCGTTCGCCCGACCAGGGCAACCACTTCGACACCATCGATATTCTTGATGCCATTCAGGTGCTTGATACCAAAGGCACCAACTCCGGCTAATGCGACTTTCATTGTCTTCTCCTCAAACAGATTCTTCAGGCCAGTAAAGCCGCATCGGGTTGTCCACGAGCAGCTTCCTTTGCAGTTCTTCGGTAACAGCAATCTTCGGGATGACATCCACAAGTTTGCCGTCGTCAGGTGTATGTGATTTCAGGTTGGGGTGCGGCCAGTCCGTTCCCCACAGGACCCTGTCCGGGAACGACTCAACCAGTTGGCGGCCGAACGGGATGAAATCGTCATAATCCGGCGGGCCACTGATCGACAGGCGATCCGGGCAACTGACTTTCGTCCAGAAATTTTCGTTCTCGGCCAGCAGCCGCTGGAACAGCGCGAATTCCTCATTGTCGACCGGTTTCGTGACATCAGGGCGGCCCATATGGTCGACGACAACGGTGGTCGGCAACGCTGTGAAGAAGTCGTAAAGCTCCGGCAGGTCCTGCGGCTCGAAATAGATCACGATATGCCAGCCCAGCTCCCTGATTCGCGCCGCGACCTCCGTCAGCGCGTCCTTCGGTACGACGTCGACCAGTCGTTTGACGAAGTTGAAGCGCACGCCGCGAACTCCGGCGTCATTCATCTCCCTGAGTTCGGCGTCGGTCACATCACGTGAGACGACGGCAACGCCGCGCTCGAGGCCGTTGGAGGTTTGCAGCGCGTCCACCAAGGCACGGTTGTCCGTGCCATGGCAGGAGGCCTGTACGATGACGTTTCGGGAGAAGCCGAGATGCGCCCTCAGTTCGCGCAGCGTTTCCTTGGGTGCGTCGCAGGGCGTGTACTTGCGCTTCGGGTGGTACGGAAAGGTATCGCCCGGACCGAACACGTGGCAGTGCGCGTCGACAGCACCTGGCGGCGCCTTGAATGCCGGTATCGACGGATCCGGGTGAAAAACCCGCCATCCCTCGTCCATCGTGAATGTCTCTCCCATGACCTAGAGCCCTCTCGCCTGCAATGCCTTGTCGAGCCGCGGGTAGACACGACGAGCGTTGTGCTCAAACACATTGGCCTTGTCTTCGGCCGAGATGTCCAGCGCATCAATGTAGCGCTTCGTGTCATCGAAGTACTGTCCGGTCTGCGGATCAATGCCGCGCACCGCGCCGACCATCTCCGAGCCGAACAGGATGTTTTTAACGTCGATGACCTCGAACAGCAGATCGATCCCCGGCTGGTGATAGACGCAGGTATCGAAATAGACGTTCTGCATGACATGTTCGGCCAGCGGCGGCTGCTTGAGCATGTCAGCGAGTCCGCGGTAACGGCCCCAGTGGTAAGGAACGGCGCCACCACCGTGCGGGATAATCAGGCGCAGCTCGGGAAAATCCCTGAACAGGTCGCCCTGGATAAACTGCATGAACGCTGTGGTATCGGCATTAATGTAGTGTGCACCGGTCGCGTGAAAATTCTCGTTGCAGGCGCTGGTGACATGCACCATCGCGGGAACGTCGAGCTCGACCAGCTTTTCGTAGAAGGGGTACCACGACTTGTCCGTCAGCGGCTTCGTGCGCCAGTGGCCACCGGACGGATCCGGGTTCACGTTACAACCGACGAAACCGAGCTCGTTGACACAACGTTCCAGCTCCGCGATGGACTCGCTGATCGACACGCCGGGCGACTGCGGCAGCTGGCAGACGCCGATAAAAGTCTCGGGGAACAGCTCGCAGACACGCGCGATCAAGTCGTTGCAGTGCTTCGACCAGTCCTTGGATACCTCTGAATCTCCGAGGTGATGGGCCATCGCTGAAGCGCGTGGCGAGAAGATCGTCATGTCGGCGCCGCGCTCGCGGATCAGCTTTAGCTGGTTCTGCTCGATACTCTCGCGAATCTCATCATCGCTGATGTCCTTCCGAACCGGCGACGGTAGCGATGGATCTTCGTAGTGCGCGAGCTGCGCATCGCGATACTCCTGGTGAGCCGGCGGTGCGGTCGTGTAGTGACCATGACAGTCGATAATCATGTGTTTCCCCTAGTTGGCCGGCACAAACACCTGGCCCTGCATTATTTTCCTGGCGGTTCTCAGCAACGCGGATCGCCGTATCACCCCGTCATCGGTTTCGATCTCGACAAGGAAAGACCCTGTCGGGTGTTCAACCTGCATTGCCGCTCCGTCAGTCGTCGCGATACCGTCAACGACTGTCCCTGGAATTGCGCAGGCGGCTGCAACACTCGCGGCACCGAGCACGCCGATAGCCTCATGCACACGATGCGGTATGAAGGTTCGCGTGTTGACCACGCCGCCCCGGGTTGCCGGCGACACCAGGCACATCTTCGGCACGGTCTTGTCGGTCACGTCGCCGAGATTCATCCTTTCGCCAAGTTGTAACCTGAGTGACTCGACCCGTTCCTTCAGCACCGCGTCACCCTCCAGCTCAGCCGGCGATTCGTAGCCGGTCTTGCCCACCGCATCGGCTCGAAAGAGGACCACTGGCATACCGTTATCGATGCAGGTCACGTCGACACCGTCAACCGTGTCGAATTCGTTCCCCGTTGGCAGCAGTGCGCCACAACTCGCGCCCGCTACGTCGAGAAAATCCAGCATGACCGGTGCGGCTGTGCCGGGGACGCCGTCTATTGCGGCGTCGCCTTCGTACTCGACAACACCACCCGGCGTTTGCACGCGTGCAATGGCGAAGCCTCCTGTGTTCACCATGCGAATTCGTACATCGGTCACGTCACCGGTGGATTCGACAAGCGCGTTTTCCAGCGCAAACGGCGCTACACCGGCCAACATATTGCCGCAGTTCTGTCCGTCCGACACTTCGGCGCGGTCCACAAATACCTGCAGGAACAGGTAGTCGATATCGGCTTTGTCATCAGCGGACACACTGACGATTGCCACCTTGCTCGTTAATGGATGAGCGCCACCGACGCCGTCGATTTGCCGAGCGTCCGGCGAACCCATCGCCGAGAGCAATAGCCGGTCTCGCGAGGCCTCATCGCGCGGCAGGTCTTCTTTCAGGAAGTACAGGCCCTTCGAGGTGCCGCCGCGCATCAAGGTCGCTGGTAGAGCGGCGAGCGGCACTCATGCGTCCTCTTCGGATTCGACCCAGCGCAGACCCTTAGCGGCCAGGCGTTCTCGCATGTTGTAAATATCGAGGCCAAGTTCTCCGTCAACGAAGCGTTTGCGCTTTTCCTCTTCGTTGGCGACGCGTGCGCGGGCCTTCTCCAGGACAGCCGGCACGTTTGCTCCCGGTACCACAACAACGCCATCGTCGTCGGCGACCACGAGGTCACCGGGCGCAATCGGTGTGCCGCCGCAGGCGATACGCGTATTCACGTTGGCAATAGTCTCTTTCACCGTGCCCTGTGCGCTGATGGTGTTTGACCACACCGGGAATTCCATCTCGGTCAGTTCAGCTATGTCACGAACGCCGGCGTCGATCACCAGACCGCGAACGCCGCGCGACTTCAGCGAGGTCGCAAGGAGATCACCGAAGTAGCCGTCACTGCAGGGGCTGGTCGGTACGACGACTAGTATGTCGCCGGCCTGGCACTGTTCCACAGCCACGTGGATCATCCAGTTGTCGCCAGGCGCCACTTCACAGGTCACGGCGCTACCGGCAATCGAGGCGGGCCGATAGACCGGGCGCAGTCGCCTCGGCAGGAGCCCTGTACGTCCCTGCGCCTCGTGCATCGTCGCGACACCCATGGTTGCCGCCTCGTCCGCGAGTTCGACACTCACCCGTTCGATGTTCGTTACGCAGATCGTCATATTCGGAAGTGTTTGTTATAGGATGGTCATTTATTCTCCCAGCAATAGCGAGTAATAGTGTGCGAAAAGCACTAGATTATTATAAGTTATGGCTATGAGTATTGACGTTACAACGCTGAATCTGCGGCACTTCTTCGCTTTGGTCGACATCAGCCGAACCGGCAGGATCAGTGAGGCTGCCGAACAGCTGTTCCTGTCGCAGTCGGCGCTTACGCAGGCGCTGAGAAAGCTGGAAAAGGCCGCCGAGACCCCGCTGTTCGAACGTGACGGATACGGTGTATCGAAGACTGAAGCAGGAGGTCTTCTTATCCGGCGATCGCAACGAGCGATCGACCTCCTGGTGAGCGTCGAGGACGAACTGCTGGCGTTCGGTAATCTCGCGACAAGGCAGCTTTATCGACACGTCCGGTCCAGCCAGCTTCGTGCGCTGTCGGCAATCGTTGAGGCCGGTGGCTACAGCCTCGCAGCACGTCGCCTGGGTGTTGCACAACCGACCGTGCACCGCGCCGGCAGGGAACTGGAGAACATGCTGGGCATTGACCTGTTTCGCCCTACACCACGAGGTGTAGACCTGACCGATGCGGCTCGGCTATTGGCACAAGCTAGCGAACTGGTGTTCTCGGAGATTCGCCAGGGTTTCGAAGAAGTCCGCGAGATGCAGGGCAATATGCGCTCCCGCATCGCCGTTGGCAGCCTGCCACTCGGACGCTCGGAGCTTTTACCGTGGGCGGTCAACCGACTGCTCGAAGACTATCCGGATGCCCAGGTGAGCATCCTCGACGGCCCTTACATCGAACAGATTCATGCGCTTCGATACGGACAGATTGATTGGCTGATCGGCGCCTTGAGAAAGCCGGACATCACCCGCGGTCTCGACCAGGTACCTCTTTTGGAACAATCGCTGGTCGTCGTTGTGCGACCAGGTCACCCACTCGCTGCATCCAGGAACATCCCGATTGACGAGCTTGCCGCGCTGGACTGGATAGCGCCCCGGCGATTTGCGCCCGCCCGAGAGTTTTTTACGCAGCTATTCTCCAACGCCGGCCTGCCGTCCCCGGCGCGCATCGTAGAATGCAGCTCACTGGTTGCGACGCGTGGCTTGCTGCTGGGTAGCGACCGCGCTGCCCTGCTGTCACCGTCACAGGTTCGTAGCGACGTCGAATCCGGGCAACTGGCAGTGGTTGGCAACGCAATACCCGAGTCCAGTCGATCCATCGGTGTTACGACACGCCAGAACTGGGAACCAACTCGCTTGCAGGCTCACTTCACCGAATTACTGCACCAGTATTCCGGTGAGATCTCCGACGAGTTCTAACTGGCGTTTTCGAGAACCAGCACCCCGGCGCCCGTGTTTGAAACCGGCGCGTGATAGTGCTTGTGCACGACGTTGACGTTGTCGTCGAGCGCGCCGCGCATGGTCAGCCACATAATCGTCTCGACGCCTTCCGTGCCAGCCTTCTCAATGATTTCCGTGGTCGACTTGTCAGCCAACCAGTCCGGGTTACTGATGACTGACTCCATGCACTGAAGATCAAAGTCGACGTCGATCACGCCGGCCCGCTCACCCTGCAGCTGGTGTGACATACCACCAGTACCGAATATCACGACCTTCAGATCTTCAGGATACGACTCGATGGCCTTGCGCAAAGCCTTGCCCAGCTTGTACAGGCGACGCCCGCTTGGGATGGGGTGCTGGACGGTGTTGATCGCTAGCGGAATACCTTTCACTGGCCACTCCGGCAAGTGACGCCACATCAGCGCCATCGGCACGATGAAGCCGTGATCGACCAGCATCTCCTGGCAGGTTGTGAGATCGAATTCCTGGTTGATGAGGGACTCGGCCATGTGCCAGGAAAAGGCCGCATCACCCTCAAAGGATGCCAGGGTCTGCAGGCCCCAACCTTCGTCGGCATTCTCGTAATGATCGGCGCAACCCAGGGCAATCGTAGGTACCTTATCGAGGAAGAAGTTCAGACCGTGATCGTTGTAAACGACAATCGCGATATCGGGTTGCACATCGTTGAGCCATTCCTTGACCGGCTCGTAACCGTCGAAAAAACGCTTCCAGTACGGGGTGTCTTCCTGCTTGTTGGTCATCGCGTTACCGATGGCCGGGATGTGTGAGGTCGTCACACCGCCTACGATTCTAGCCATTCCAGAATCCTCCGATCTTGTTGAGTTTGTCCTGGAAGCCCTCGGACTTTTCGTCCAGTTTTGCCTGAAACTGGGGTGCCGTGATGCCCTGGAACGCCGCCCCGGCGTCCTGCATCGTGAAACCTTTCGGAACCGCGAGCTTGGCGAGGTAGTAGATGTTGGCCCCGAGCCTGAGCAGCTCGAGGAAGTTTTCTTCGACGAGCGCAGTCTTCTGCGCGTCGCTCATCGGAAATTGATTGGCATACGCCTCGGGGTCGTCGGCAAACGCCTGACGGTTCTCTGCATGATTGAACGAGAACAGCAACTTGTTCAGTCCGAACGCGGAATGCGCTGTTTCCCCATTGAAGACATAGGTTCCGGGTATCTGGTCGTAATCGTGTTTTTGCCAGCCCATGCTCTCTCTCCGACTTGCGTATGGTATTTTTAAACGAAAAAAGCGGACAATAACCGGATTTCTGACAGGTATACTTGTACTTTTAATGGATTCTGATTGGTGAAGGGCAAAAGACTCGGTGTTCCGACCGTTGCGTTCTACGGCGAGCAGGCCCGCTGGCCGGGAACGGAACTGTTGCACTCCGAGAAGCTCGAGGAACGCAGCGAGCGCCACGACTGGCACATTCGCGCACACCGACATACCAGTCTTAGCCAACTGTTCCTCCTGTTGGGCGGTAGTGGTACCGCGACGCTGGATTCAGAGGACTTCGGTGTTTCGGCCCCGGCACTACTGATCATCCCCGAGGGATGTGTACACGAGTTCCGCTGGCAGCAGCATTCGCGGGGATTCGTGTTGTCGGTTGCCGCGCCAGCCAGCGGTCGCCTGCAGGACCTGTCTCTGACGATGCCCCGCGTACTGCAACCGGCGGGCGAGGTGGACTACCTGACCACCCTGTTCGAGCATCTTCACGAAGAATCGACAAATGCCTGGCAGCATCGTGACTCCGTAATCGACAGCCTGCTTAACCTGGTCTGTGTGACGGCGTCTCGGCTGCAGCAGGCGCCCGTATCGCCGAAACCAAGGGACCGAGCCAGCCTGCATTTCGATCGATTTCTGCAACTTGTCGAACAGCAGCACAAGGCGCAGTGGCCGGTCTCGGCTTATGCGGACCAGTTAGGAATTACACCGGCTCACCTGAACTCGATCTGCCGCAAGCGCAGCCACCAGTCTGCCCTCAACATCATCCACTCCCGCCAACTGCTCGCAGCACGTCGAGCGCTTACCTATACAGAGATGAATGTGTCTCAGGTCGCCGAGAGCCTGGGCTTCGACGATCCGGCTTACTTCACACGCTTCTTCAAGCGACTTAACGGGATGACACCTCGTGAGTTCCGCAGACGCGCAGGGACGCGTTAAGAACTGATATACCTATAGCTTTTTCTTATTATCAGTCCTGCTTTTTTTCTACGTCTATTGGGTTAAGTCGAAGTTTACATGTAGTCGCTCAGACTATTCATAGCGAAAACCACTCCTTTTCTAAGGCGCCCGGATACACTTTGAGGCTTCAGCGAAGTCGAATGAGTAAAGGCTGTGGCGACGAATCTCGAATCCCTTGAAACGTGGGTCAAGGAAACGGCGGCAATGACCAGACCGGACTCGATAGTCTGGTGTGACGGGTCTGACACCGAGTACGAAAACCTGATACGAGTCATGCTGGATGACGGCACGCTCGAATCCCTGAACCCGGAAACCTATCCAAACTGCTACCTGCATCGCTCCGACCCCAGTGACGTCGCTCGCGTGGAACACCTGACGTTTGTCTGCACCCCGGAAGAAGACGATGCAGGCCCGAACAATCACTGGATGAGGCCCGACGAGGCGCACGCAAAGATCGATGCGCTGTTCGACGGCTGCATGCAAGGTCGTACGATGTACGTCATTCCTTACTGCATGGGTCCCATCGAATCGCCCTATTCCCGCTGCGGCGTTGAGATTACCGACAGTCCCTACGTCGTGGTCAACATGAAATTGATGACACGCATGGGTCAGCAGGCGCTGCTGCGTATCGAGAAAGAAGGACAGTTCGTTAAAGGGCTGCACTCTGTCGGTGACCTGGATCCGGACCGCCGCTTCATCATGCACTTCCCGGAGGAATTGGCGATCAAGAGCATTGGTTCGGGTTACGGTGGCAATGCGCTGCTGGGCAAGAAATGCCATGCGCTTCGTATTGCCAGTTACCAGGCACGCCTGGAAGGCTGGCTTGCCGAACACATGCTGATTGTTGGACTGGAAAGCCCGGAAGGCGAAACGCATTACATTGCCTGCGCCTTCCCATCGGCTTGCGGAAAAACCAATCTTGCGATGCTGATTCCACCCGATTCGCTGCCAGGCTGGAAAGTCTGGACACTCGGCGATGACATTGCCTGGCTGCACCCGGGCGAAGACGGTGGACTTCGCGCTATCAACCCGGAGGCAGGTTACTTCGGTGTGGTACCCGGCACCAACCGCAAGACCAACAAGAATGCGTTCGAGATGATCACGCACGACGCGATCTTCACAAATGTCGCCGTATCTGACTCCGACGAACCCTGGTGGGAAGGCCGCAAGAAAGGTACGCCGGTACTCGACTGGCAGGGACAGGATTTCGATGGCGATCCGAAGGAAGCCGCACACCCGAATTCCCGCTTCACCGTCGCTGCAACCAACAACCCCTGCTACACCAGCCTGGCCGAAGCCGCCGACGGCGTACCGATTTCAGCGATCGTATTTGGCGGTCGGCGCAAGGAACTTGCGCCACTGGTTTACGAGGCGAAGAACTGGGACCACGGGGTGCTTGTTGGCGCGGGCGTAGCGTCCGAAACAACAGCAGCGAACATCGGCGAAATTGGCGTTGTACGTCGCGACCCGATGGCTATGAAGCCGTTCTGCGGCTACAACTTCG